>CAZMWB010000018.1:0-40725 GCA_964569955.1 uncultured Klebsiella sp.
ATAAGGGAATTACCGCGATGACGCAAGGATTTCGCACCGAAAAAGACTCGCTGGGAGAAATTCAGGTCCCAGCCAATGCGCTGTACGGGGCACAAACCCAACGCGCAGTCATCAATTTTCCAGTGAGTGGTATGCGGCCGTATCCCGCATTTGTATGGGCAATGGCGACCATAAAACGAGCAGCCGCCGAAGTCAACCGCGACCTCGGATTACTCGACGCAACCGTTGCCAATGCGATTATTCAGGCAGCAGATGAGGTCTTGGCCGGTCATCATGCCGACCAGTTCGTGGTAGACCCCTTCCAAGCGGGTGCTGGCACCAGCCACAACATGAACCTCAACGAAGTGCTCGCCAACCGTGCCAACCAGATTCTGGGATATACACTCGAGGATGCCAAGAAACCGGTTAACCCGAACGACCACGTGAACATGGCACAGAGCACAAACGACACCATCCCCACCGCCATCCGCCTCGGCGTATTGTGGCGGGTCAATGAGCTCCTCGGTGTGATAGACAGTTTGGCCAATGCACTCGAAGCCAAAGCCGACGAATTTGCAGATGTGGTGAAATCCGGGCGCACCCACCTGCAGGATGCAGTCCCTGTGACCCTCGGTCAAGAGTTCGGTGCATACGCCCTGGCGGTACGTCACGACCGAGAACGCATTGCAACGGCCGCGGAACGGATGCGCCGTCTCGGTATCGGTGGCACGGCAACCGGATCGGGGCTCAACGCACACGTCGAATATCATCCACGCATGGTGGTAACACTCAGTCGCCTGCTCGGGCAGAATTTGCGTTCATCGGGCAACCTGTTCGAATCAATGCAGAGCATGGCCGATCCTGCTGACTTTTCGGCAGCAGTGCGCACGCTGTGTATTACACTGACCCGCATCGCCAACGATTTCCGCTTGTTGGCATCGGGGCCAGCCACAGGGCTCGACGAATTGCGCCTGCCGGCTGTGCAGCCTGGCTCGAGCATCATGCCCGGCAAAATCAACCCGGTACTCGCAGAAATGCTCAACATGGCCTGTTTCCACGTGCAGGGGTGTGACCACACGGTGGCATTGGCAGCACAGGCTGGTCAACTCGAGCTCAACGTGATGATGCCCATCATCGCGCACAACCTGAACGAGATGCTCCACGTCATGATTGGTGCAGTGACGGCGTTCACCGATCGCTGTGTGGTTGGCTTGACCGCAAATCGTGAAAAAGCACATGGCTGGTTGGCCAAGAACGCCATCCTGGTGACAGCCCTCAACCGCGAAATCGGCTACCTCAACGGGGCAGCCGTCGCCAAAGAGTCAATGGCCACTGGCAAGACTATCAAAGAAGTGGTCGTTGAAAAGGGCTTACTCAGTGGCGAGCGCGTGGACGAGCTCCTCGATGTGCACGCCATGACAAAGGGTGGTATTATGGGATTCGGTGGTGGTGGCGGGCAAATTTAGGCTATCACTGCACGCGCTTCAATACGAGCACCGACGCTCATGGTACGAGGGATAGCCTCGGCATGGCGTCGGTGTTTTGACTGAAACGACTCCTCACGATACGCGTGAGTTGGCGATAGAGATGACGTACAAGCTATGTATTTAATTGATGGAGGTAACCAGTGCGCGTAGGTATTTTGACGGGTGGCGGTGACGTCCCCGGCTTGAATCCGGCAATCAAAGCGGTGGTCAACCGCTGTGCCGAAGCTGGCATCGAAGTGGTCGGCATCAAGCGCGGTTGGGGTGGATTACTCAACTACAACCTCGACAACCCGGCAGGCAACGAAGAGTGGGCGGCACCGCTGACTCCGCTCCACGTGCGCACCATTGACCGCTACGGTGGCACCACGTTGCACACGTCACGCACCAACCCACAGCGTGTCAACGAAAAGATGATGCCCGACTTCCTCAAGGGTAAATTCGCCTACAGCGGCCCCAAGAACACGGCTGACTGCACACCTCACGTCCTCAAGGTGCTCGAACACCTGGGTATTGACACGCTGATTCCCATCGGCGGTGATGACACGCTGTCATACGCTGTGCGCATGTACAAAGAGGGTGTACGCGTCATCGCCATCCCCAAAACGATGGACAACGACGTATTCGGCACCGACTACTGTTTGGGATTTTCGACGGCTATCACCCGTAGCGTCGAATTCATCAACGCCCTGCGTACCCCCACCGGCTCACACGAGCGCATTGCCGTCGTCGAGTTGTTTGGGCGCAACTGTGGTGAAACTGCACTAGTGGCTGGCTTCTTGGCTGATGCTGACCGCACCATTCTCGCCGAAGTCCCCTTCGACGTGGAGCGACTGGCGCACCAGCTGGTCGAAGACCGGCGCCGGAGCCCGTCCAACTACTCGATTTGTGTGATGTCCGAAGGCTCAACCATGCTCGACGGTCAGACGGTGGAATACGGTGAAGAAGACGCCTACGGCCATAAAAAGTTGGGCGGTATCGGCCAGATTACCGGTGACGCCATCAAAAAAATCACCGGTGTGGATATCGTCAATCAGCAGGTCGGCTACTTGATGCGTTCTGGTGCCCCAGATGCCATTGACCGCATGGCCGGCTTCTCGTACGGCAACATGGCTGTGGATCAGTTGCTCAAAGGTCACAGCGGCTTGATGGTCGCCATCCAAAACGGCGTCTACACCACTGTGCCCGCTGACACCCCACTCCAGGGCGTCAAGCGCGTGGACATTGACCAGTTCTACGACCCCATCGCCTACCGCGCCAAAGTCAAGGACTTCCTCGGCAAGCCGATGTTCTGGTACTAATCCCATTTCACTGCACCACCCACGGATTATTCGTGGGTGGTTTTTTCTTTTTATAGTTGAAAATGGTATGATGAATGCGGGAAAAACGCCCGTGTGTGATGGAGTTACTTCATGGCCGTACGTCGTATTTTGGACATCGAAAATCCTGCAGACCTACCCACGCTGCGTGCCACGTGTACGCCCGTGGATATGCCCAAACCAGCACTCGACACCCTGATTGACGACATGATCGAGACGATGGATGCCGTGGACGGCGTAGGGTTGGCAGCGCCACAGGTGGGCATCACCCAGCGCCTCGTGGTCATCCGCATCCCAGCACGCCACGAAAAGCGCAAAGACGGCAATATCGTCGAGATTGAGCCGGGGCAACTCTATGCCATGCTCGACCCGGTTATTACGCAGCTGGGCGAGGGCACGATGACCGGTTCCGAGGGATGTTTGAGCCTGCCTGGGCGCTATGCCCCCGTCAAACGTGCTGCCTGGGTCACCTGCGAATTCCGTGATGCCAAGGGGCGCAATTTGCGCATCCGGCGCGCGACCGGGCTACTGGCACGCGCCATCCAACATGAGATTGACCATCTCAACGGTGTACTCTTTACAGACCACGTCAGCGACCCGAGCACCATCGAAGATATCCGCAATCCGCGCTGATGAGTATCCTGCTCTACCGTGTCCGCCAATTTATGCGCAATAGAGGTATTATGTCAAATGCATCGTTACGTGTCGGCATTATCGGTGCCGGCATCGGCAAATCACACGCCGAAGGGTACGCCAAGCAGTCTCGCGTCACCATTGCTGCCATCGCTGGACTCGACGAGCGCGTCAAAACACTGGCTGCCACCTACGGCGCACGCACCTATGGTGATTACAGCGAGCTCCTCGCCCAGCCCGACATTGACGCTGTCAGTGTCTGTGTGCCCAACGGGTTACATGCGGAAGTCACGATTGCGGCACTCAAGGCCGGTAAACATGTGTTGGTCGAAAAACCGCTGGCACGCACACCTGCCGAAGGCGAATCCATGCTTGCAGCCGCCAAAGCCGCCGGCAAAACGCTGATGATTAGCTTTAATCATCGTCAACGCAGCGATGTGCAGTACATCAAGCAGATGATTGACAGTGGGCGCTTGGGGCGCATTTACTACGCCAAAAGTTACTGGATGCGCCGTGCTGGCATCCCCGGCATCAACAGCTGGTTTGTCAACAAAGAGATGGCCGGCGGCGGCCCCATGATTGATTTGGGTGTGCACATGCTCGACATCGCCATGTACTTGATGGGCGAACCTACCCCACTTGCGGTAACGGCAGCCACCTACGCCGAATTCGGGCCCCGTGGCCAAAAGGGCAGTGCGGGCATCCGCCAAGAAGTCAAAGGCAACTACGGTGTCGAAGACCTGGCCACGGCGATGATTCGCCTCGATGGTGGTGCCACGTTGCATCTCGAAACGAGTTGGGCTACACACGGTCCCAATGGCGACGACTTCGGGATTATTTTGTATGGCACCGAAGGTGGCGCAGAGCTCAAAGTAGTCGACTACAACAACGTCAAGACGGTACGCATTTTTTATGATGAAAAAGATGGCACACCGGTTGATCTGGTGCCCAACATCAAGCCGGGTGGTGGCCACGTGGATGTCATCAAAAACTTCGTCGAAGCGGTGCTCGACGGCGCCCCGGCTATTCCATCCGCCGCAGATGGCCTACGCCGCACACAGGTCATTGACGCCTGCTACCGCTCCAGCGCCGAAGCCCGCGAAATCCGCTTGTAATTCGCACCCAACGCCCCCCCCGTGCGCATCGGATGTTGTGCATGGGGGGGCGTTATACTGGTCATACGCCCACACGTACGTGGCAACACATCGCACTACGCAGGGGTGTATGCATATACATGACGGCATGCTACAAGCACGTCAAACGTGTTCATTGATGGGTGGAAAAACCGTGGCTTCGGTGTATCGTTGCTCGTAGCAAAATATTGCTCAAGAAAATCTCGCGACTTGCCGAGTGCCTCATCAAACACTTTGCCACGCGGCAGAGCGCGTTGGTGACGAAACTCCGTTATGCGGGCATCTAAGGTCAATGCATCCGCATACTGCCCGAGATGAATCAAAAAGCCGATGTGCAAATCGAGAAAGTACATCATATCCTTCATGTTTCCAACGGCGACGAGAGGTTCGATGGATTGTGCGAGCAATGTCCGTAATGCAGCAATATCCTGGACGAGCAAATACGATAATGCGAGTCGCAACTGTGCTTGCATGGCGCGCAACATTAATTGGCGCTGTTGGTATTGTGCGATGACCGAAACAAATTGTTCTTGTGCAAGCGAATGATACCCCAAAAAGAGCATCACCACGGCGTTGTCGTTGCGAATCTGTACAGTAGCCACCGTGTCGTTGAGCAGACGTATATGGACAATCGCCAAATCAAATAGGCGCATGGACTGTTGATAGTCGGTCATGGTGAAATAGAGTTGGGCATTGATTGCATATGCGCGAGCGGTATGGTAGTGCGTGATGGTACGATCTGCAGTGTGGTTTGTGGGAATAGGAATAAGCAATCGTTGCATGTCATCCATACTTGTTACTGAATTAATACCCACGAGTGCATACAGCTGGTGCAACAATTCAATTGGAAAATCATCCGTACTCGTCTTCATGAGCTGTTTGAGCACGTGATAACACTGTTGCGATTTTTCATAGAAACCACGCTCACTATAAAACATCGCTAATGTATACAGTACCCATTTATGCTGTTGGACATCATTGTATTTGTCAGCTAGTTGTTCAAGTACGACGATGGCCTGATGCGTTAAGCCATGGATGATAAATTGCGGATGCCAATAGAGTATCAAGCGCAATGCGATTGCATCAAGCCGATGCGTAACACAGGCACTGATAATGGTTAATACATTTTTGTAATCTGCAAAACGCCAATTTGCCAACCATGAATCATCAGCGATGGAAAACAATGCCGGGACATGTTCAACATCCAACAACATTTCAGTGAATTGTGTCAGTAACTGGTTGTACTCACTCACCGGAACAAACTGTTGAATCAACGTATCCATTTCATGCGTCAGCGATAGTGTCTGTTTATCTTCATGCACCTGTAGAAAAAATTGCTTCGTCAAGTCTTCGATGACTATTTGGATATGCCGCACCGACAAACCATGAAATCGGGCAATCAACTGTGGCGTAAATATCATAGAACTCTGACCAGCAAGGAGGTGAACGATACACAGAATACTTCGTTCAACAGCCGTAAAACTCTCAAAGAGCACATTCTCTTCACCAGCTGCCACACTGATGTTGCGTGCTAGTGCATGTGCATAGCGAATGATGGCGCGCGGATTCCCCATCGCCTTCTCGCATAAATAGCGCATATGGGTTACGGGCACAGGTTGACCATTCGATTCGATCACCGTATTGTGAAACAGTTGGACCGCCGGACTATCGTGGCTGGCATATGGTAATCCGGTTAGGGTATAAACGTAGAATTCAAATGCCGTAGACGCGTAATGGTTCTCCGTTGCAACGATAATCACACATCGTGCAATCATTTTTTTGATGATACGATAAAGCCCTTCAAGTGAAATCAGATTCAAGTCAATATTATCGAGCACTATTACATATTCACTCGTCGCAAAAAGTAACTCTAGTCGTTGTTGGAGGTCATGAGTTTCATCAATGTGTATGTCGCAGTAAGAACCAATAGTACGCAGGAAATTCGCAATCGAGTCGACACGGGAACAATCAATCGCGAGGTATTTTGCACCGTGCATCGCCACATAGCGCTGTGCTAATTCAGTAGCAACAGTCGTTTTACCGATGCCACGCTCTCCCGTGACTACAACACACTTTTTGTGTTCAAGCTGAGTTTGCAACTGATGTAACAGTTCGATTTGACCGTAGAGTTGATGTGGTTGTTGAATCAATCGAAATCCATAGAGTGCAAAAAATGATTCTTGTTCATGTACAGGGAGTAGCCGCGCAAATCGATGAATGTATGTAGTCGGTACACACCGTGCATCAAGCAATTCTTTTAATTCTTGGCAACTCAGCACCTGTGCATCAAAACGAAACATGACAGTGATAACACCAACGAATATCGGCATTGGCGCTACGATGATCCGATTGGGGCGCGTCATAAACCAATCATCAAATTTAATGCGTGTCATCCGGAGCCGTTCATCCTTCGCCAACGCATTCAATATTTCTGCGACAAATATATGCTGTCCGTGAAGACGCATCAACGCATTGCGCATAATGCGATTAATGCTTTCTTTGTCAATATCCGGGTTGTATGCACGCGCACGTGTTGACATTAGCTAATCCTCCGAGTAATGCGTCACTCACCCATACATTCACAATAACAGACAGCGTTTTCTTTTTTTCGTCGAAATATAACGCAAAAAATCAACGTCATTAACTTTCTGAAATTGCAAATACAAATAAACATGTCTTTTTCATATATCAATAATATTATACGTTTGATTTACACGTAAATAACACAATATCTACATATATTATAAGTTCATCCGTGTGTATACAATTCATTATTTATTTCATCATTAGATTTCCGCTAGCAAATTCGGAGCACACTATGCGTTTTCGTACACTTGCAATCATGGTAATCACAAGCCTAACAATTGTGACTATTATTGGGTATCTCGCCATTGCTGCTGGCCAGACCACATCAGCGTTACAACGCATAGAATCCGCACAAGAAATTGCAAAATTAAGTGGACAGTATGAATTCCGCAGCGAAATAGACCAGGTGAGCGGATATGTACCCCAAATTACCAACTATGCACGGCCGAGTCGGCATGTAAAATTCGTGATTCATGGCAACATCAATGAATCAAACCAGAGTAGTCACATCAGCATCGGCAATGATAATGGCATCATGCTTGAAGTACGACGCGAGCGTGGTACTACGTATATGCGACAAGCAGGTCACAGCTGGCAGCGAATTACCTCCTCAAGTAGTATGGGAATGATTAATTCGTTGAGTTTCCTGGCAGGCGTTACAAATGCGCAAATCAATGCACAAGATGCCAACACATATCAATTCGGGTTTGATGGTGTTGCGTTCACAGATCATTTTGTTCGATTATTAAAAGCCGATACACGTAATGGTATTAAATACAACGATGAATGGCATGCTCTAGCACAAGCAAATCAATTTAGTACAGCCAAAGGGAATGGCACGCTTACTGTTGATAATGATGGTCTACCCACTGCAATGGAGCTGAGTTTAGTTCAAGCTGGCGACCAACAAACAGGGCGTACCACAACCACCATAAAAACGGCATTTTTTGCATATGCACGTACTGGACTCGCTTTACAAAAGTTAGCCAATAATCCACTAACAATGATTGGCAATCTGATTGGCACAGATACGCAAGTCATACGGGATTTCACATTTGGCATGCTCGGCATTTTGATACTGATAATCACCGGTAGTATGGTACACGTGTTTCGCAAGCGCCTATACTTACCGATAACTCTGCTTGCGCTTGGTATGATTGTTTTCCAGCCATATAGCAGTATTCCACGCAGTTACGCGGAAAACAGCGCAAACAACACGCCTGAATCACAAGACCCAAATACACCACCATCAGCAGAAGAAAATGCACCAACACAGCCTCAATTCAATCCACTCATTGCACCGCTCAATCAAGTAGCAAGTATTGCACTGCCGTCTGCCAGTACAAGTTCGAGTAGTGGAACAGTCATCGGGAATGCCAGCACGAGTCGTACACTGAGTTCCACCCGTGCAGTGGCCGGTGAGCTGGATACCGATAAAGACAAATTACCTGATAGTGATGAGATACTCTTGGGTACGTTGATAAACAATGCTGATAGCGACAATGACGGGCTCAGCGATTATGATGAAGTGCGATTGAGCACAGATCCACGCAATGCAGACAAAGACAATGATAAACTCAACGACTTCGCCGAAGTACAATTGGGCACCAATCCAAGTCAAGCCGATACTGATGGCGATTTACTCAGCGACTTTATAGAGGTCACCAGTTTTAGTCAATACTCTGGAACAAGCAATAAGTTTTATTCAAACCCACTCGCAGCTGACAGTAATAATGATGGCACTCCTGATGGCTACGAATGTAGTGCGAAGCTTGATAACACATCATCCAATTGTGATGACACCAATAGTGATGGTATTCCTGACTTTTTGACGAATGACAACGACGGCGATGCAGTAAGTGATGCGTATGATTTGAATCCCAACGCACATCGGTATAGCAACAGTATATACACAGATGCCGCACCATTTGCATTTAAAGTACTTAACACTTCTACGAGTGTCAAACCACTTTTAGTAGACTTTCAAGTTCGTCCAAATAACAGCGCATTGTTGTATGCCAATAATGCGATATATGACTGGCCAACTGGTGATAACGAAGGCCAGGTGCAACGCGGCAGAGACACTACATTTGCTTCGAGTACCTTGTATAACTCGACAGATCCAACTGCCAACAATGGCGATATGCGTCTGACAGCGATGCTGGAAATTCGCATTCCCATCAGTAGTAGTAATTATGGGAATTTACCCACGATGACGTGTCCGAGTAGTATTGCCAATACGATTAAACTGAATTCCGCAGACAACAGGTCATGTGTTGATGTCAGTAAAACAAAACCGTTTGCCATGAATGTAGGCTGGAGCACTGACGGTCAGGGAACCACGAAGAATACCGAAGTCACCGTGAGCATACCGCTGACACCCAATTATGACGAAGCTGGTAGCATCGTCGCCTATACAGGCACGATGTACTATGCCACTGGTGCACAAGCGTGGCTCAATAATCATCAGATGCGCATGCAGTGGATTGTATCTGCAATTCAAGACAGTTGCCCGGCAGCCAAAACCACATGCCAAAGCAATGAGCGGATTGAGACATCAACGGTCGTACAGAACTACTACGGAGATTGGAAACTCATCGGGATGCGTGCCACTGAAAGCTCGGGGGTCAAGGCGGCCGTTATCGCCGAAGATAGCACCAAGCCGGACGTAACTGACGCCAGCAAGCGGCGTCTCTCGATTTATCAACTCAGCGGATTTCTCAAAGATGCGTTTGTGACCATACCATTCTTGTCAATTGATGGTACGGACACCAGCAAATCTATTCCGCTCTTGTTTGACAATACACGAAACAGTACCAATCCGAACACAAGTTCATATGGCATCAATAAGACGTCCACATTAGTCAAGTCGTTCAATTATGATACGTCGTATGACATCTTTAAATTGAGTGGCACCGAAATCCCAACAATGCTCAATGATGCGCTCTGTCGTAACGATGGAAAAACAGCGAATTGTACAACCGTTACCACACTCCGCAACAACTGTGAAAACAAAACGACGGTGGCATGCCGACCTGCGCTCATTATCCTCACCGAAAACAACGATCGTACGGTTACCCTCGATGGTGGTGACAACATCAATTTTAGTGGAGTTGACAATACCATAACGCGCGTCAGAACAGGCTTAATATTTAAAATCAAAGCCGGAAAATGGCAACAAGTTGATACAGATGATTTGGCTACTGAATTTGTGCACATTCAACAAGGCCAAGGGGTCACGGCAAACCCATCACCAGCCAACATGACTGACACGGAATGGAATGTGTTCCAGCAACAGTTAGCTATGACAAGAATTATGTCATTTGCTGAAAATGATTCGACTGCATATCCGGGTAAACTTGCGCCTAATCTGATTTCAGGCATTACAGTCAATACGTTTGCTTACTCAAGCATAAACAATTGGGGCGACGCTAATAGAAACATATATATTGATTTTCAGACGGATATCAATCAACTCATTAAAAATACGCGAGTCGCAGTTACTGCAGAATATCAGAAAGCATCGAATTTAGGAAACAAACTTACCAAACTTGCAATTCAAAAAGGATTTAAGCAGTTCGATTCAAAATTTATCCGTGGAGTTATCCTCGAAAATCCCGCGAATATGGGCAAATTAAGGAATGCAGGACTCGTTGGGACGGTCAGCACAGGAATGATGATTGTCGGCGTAGCGTTTCTCGTTGGTGGGGCTATTGCCGATGCTCAGGGTAAATCGGATATAGCCAAAGGGTTGAATATCACAGGATACGCTCTTTTGGCAACGAAGGCGACTACCGATTTAGTCACCGCGGTCAAAGTGTTCAATGCAGCAAAAGCCGCGACGGGTGGAATCAAAGCAGCAAGCAGCGCAGTAAGCACTGTCGCGAAAGTCTCGACTGCCATGTCTAAAACTGCCAAGACACTCGGCATCATCGGTGCGGTGGTGGGTGTTGGAATTACCGTCGTATTTGGTATTATGGCAGCCGTGAATGCAGAATACGGCTGGCAGAAGGGGAATGCCATTTCGAATATGATTGGCACTACGTTAGCGATTGCCTTTGTATTAGCGTTAAGTGCTATCCCAGTCGTCGGTCAGTTGATTGGTGCCGTGATTGCCGCAATAGATGCCATCGCCGCACTTGCGTGTTCTGGGTTAAGCGAAAAAGAACTGCGTAGTACTGCGGCAAAGTGGTTGTGTGGAGGTGTCACTGGGATTCTTGCCAATCTATTTTCGCCGTATGCATCGAATATCGTAGTTGACCCCGATGATCCGTGGTCTCGTTATATGAAAGTAGAAATGGCCGATGATTCTGGTCTAACAAACGCAACAGCAGGTTTCCGTATCGGAAACAGTATTACGAGTGGTCTGGTAGTCACCGACTATATTGAACGGATGCCATTCCCATCAACATGGATGGCGCTACCCTACTTTTGGCAATGGAATAATCAAGATACTCGTGAAGCATCCTTCAATTACGCCTATGGTCCAACGCAACAAAACATGGCCTATAGCATTTCAACCGGGTCACAATTATCATCGTGGCAAACGAACAATTATTGTGATACCACGAAATCTGGTTGTATGTATTATTCTGACGGGGAAAAAACGTATACCTACCGTAAAAGTGTGGTGTTGCACGCAACCACGCAGTTTAGCGAATCAGGCATCAACGTAACCATGCCTGACATGTATTTGTCAACAACTGCCAAAGTACCACAACAGACATGTATATTGACATTCTTTTTTATTCCGATACCTGTCTGTTGGATCGAAACACACACAGCAAATCCGAAGTACATAAACATCAATGAAGACAGTAAGACGAAGTATGATATTTTTCCAACGACCATCGATGAGTTCATCACAATGCGTCCGAAAAATAGCGGGTACACCTTTAGCTGGTCGGCTGATACCGACACGCTCAGCTTCCCCAAATTCAAAGATGCCGACAATGATGGGCTCACCGATGACCTCGAAATCAAATACAACAGCCGTGATAACACCAGCGACACTGATAGTGATGGTGTTGCTGATAATCGTGAGGTCGCAAACGGCACGTTGACGTATGTCGCTGATAGTGACAACGATGGACTCAACGATAGCCAAGAAATCATATTTACGACCAACCCAATTATGCCTGATAGCGATGGCGATGGGCTGCTTGACGGTGAAGAGGTCGTCCACATTAATCGGGACGGTAATCTCGTAGGTGGCTGGGATGTAACGTATGCCATTGTAAACGGCGTAGCACAAGTAACCTGGACCGGTTCAGACCCCAACAGTGCTGATGCTGATAATGACGGCATCATCGATCTGCGTGAAAAGGTACTCGGCTGGAGTCCATATGCCAAAAACAGCGGAGACATTTTGAGTGTAGCAGGTAGTGCACGTGAGGTCTTCCAGCCACTATTACAAGTTGGATTCGAAAGTAAAAGTGCATCTGGATTTAGTGGTGCGGGCATCGCTGTAAGTAGTGTTGTGTGTGTACAACTCTGCCCCAGCGAAAATTTGCGCACGCCACGACCGGGGAATCCATCATTAGATTTTAATGGGACGCAATCACTGAATGCAGGAAGTGGGTTGCAGTCATTTTTCGACAGTCAATTCACAGTTTCTGTATGGATTAACCCAAGCGGAAATGCCACTCAGACATTAGTTAATCAAGCAGGCCAATTAGGCGTTTTCCGTACGCCCACCGGTAACATTCGCGTACGTATTGCCACTGTGAGAGGTATTGTTGACTTTACGTCCCCCGCCGTGGCTCCCATAAATGTATGGAGCCATGTGGCAATAACCTTTAGTAATCAGTCTTTGGTCATTTACATCAATGGGGTAGAGCAAAGCCGATCTGATGTCCCAAACCGCCTCACTGATTTAGATCTCACCAAAAATGATTTCACCATTGCCTCCGCAGTAACCATTTCTGAAGCCAAACGGCTTTGTTTTTGGATTTTTGGCTGTAGCAACACACGTGCTGAAACTGTAGCTGCGTATACCGGCGGCTTTGATGATATGGCAGTATACCAAGTAGGGTTACGTGCTCAAGAGATCCTCCAACTCGCCAATGGTTTGCTACCGAACAGTAGTGACTTGATTGTACGCCCCGGTGATAGAATCATCACCTCGGTCAATGCCACCAATAAACTACTCGGTCGCAGCATGCAAGGATACACAACGGTTAGTGGAGTCTCGAACGCCAATGGCTTTCATTCAAATCAAATGACTGAAACTTCATTGGCTGCAACTGCACGCACTTCGTTTGATGGCGAAATCGAATTACCTGGACAAATCAACTATGCGACTACACCATCCAGTTACACAAATAGTTGCGTGTACGGCGCAACCGAATTGTGTCTAAAATTCGATGAAACGTCCACTAGTGTGCCGATGCAATTCAACGATTTGTCGGGTAATAATCGAACGGTACCATCTAGCCCAGTGACATGTACAACTACCGTGGCATGCCCGGTGTTTAACAGTACGGAAAAAAGTTGGAAGTTTGGAACCACGACTACGTTACAAACAAGCCCCATTGTTGGGAACAACATTAGTCGCCACGACTTTAGTATCTCGGCCTGGGTGCGCCCTGAAGGGCAATCAACGGTATCACGCACCATTGCAAACAGCACCAATACAAATGCTCTCCTGACCGTCGGACTAAACCTCGAGCGACCACAATTCACAGTGGGTACCGTTACGCTCACTGCGGATAGTGCAATACCGCTCAACCAATGGAGTCATGTGTCATTTGTGATGGAGTCACAGATACGCCAAATATATGTAAACGGCACCTTAGTAAAGCGTGATAGTTCACCAATTGCTTACCCTGGTAGTTATGGTAGCTTACGGATTGGTAAAGATGCAGGGATTAATTCGTTTGCAGGAAGCATGCGTGATGTACAAATCAACTCACGAGCCCTCACCCAACGCCAAATCTTGGCACTAGCCAAAACATGTGAAGATCCCAGTCTGATTGCATGTATTCCAAGGAATGGCAGTGATTTAACGGACTACAGTACGTTCGGGTTCAACCAAGCCGTATCATTACAAACGGGCCCGAGTGGATTCAGCTACAAACTCCCAGAAGGGTATGCCGCATTACTCACAGAACAAAACTTCACGATTATTAGCAAAGTCGTATTATCAAGCAACACGCAAACGATTTTACAAACTGGCACTGCACTTAGTAATGGGAATAGCCTCAAACTTTGGGTCAATGCAGGCGTAGCAACACTGACGTTGGGTGACAAAACAGTTACCACCACGGGGAGTATGGCACTGAATGTGCCCTACGTCATTGCAGCCCGGTACAATACTGGCATGTTGACACTGAGTGTGCATCGGGCAAGCGGCCAAACTCTACAGAGCACCAGCAACCAACTTGGTAGTAAGGCTTTATTGCAAGGCCAAGACCCGATTAGTATTCAACAGAACACTGGCATCCAAGTAAGCAAATTACGCATGTATCGCATCGCAGTGAGCGACACCACGATCACAGCAATCGCAAATTATCTGTTGTTTGATACCATTGGCGTGACACTCAACCAAGCGCCGGTATCAGATCAACTCACCGTCAATGTGGACGCACGTATGAAGGTCATCGTGCCTGATGAAAATTTCGAACGAATTCCACCTGCTCCAGATAACTGCACGGCGGCCACTAGCGTCATCTGTCTGCCATTCACGGGTACAGAGAGCCGTTTCAGTTCGATATTAGCAGGCGCCACTGCAAAACAAAATACATCGTATACACCTGGCAATTTTCCAGCATCTAATGTGCTTGATAACAATCCTGCAACATTTAATCACACCATGTGGGACGTTACTGGTCCTTGGGTACAAGTTGATCTTGGCAGTAGCAAAAGCATCCAAGATATCATTGTCACGAATCGCCAAGATTGTTGCCAAAGCAGAATTACAGGGGCGGTGCTGTTTCTGAGCGACACCCCATTGACGAGCCAAATCTCGCTGGCCGCCACAAAAAGTGCGGCAAAAACATGGCGTAATATCGGCTGCGATAATCAAGCCACCACATGCTCGACGGTTAACCCTGTGATGACGGTGAGGTTCCCTGCAGGCACCACTGCGCGCTACCTACTCATACGTAACCCAGGACATCTTGATAATGGATATGTCCATCTACATAATTATCTGCATGTAGGGGAGATAACAGCACATAACGGTGTAATGCCGTGTAACCAAACTAATACATGCCCTATTATCGAAAATGGAGCTAATTTCACAGCAGGGAAGCAACTCTCGTTATCGCAAACGGTTAGTAAAGCCACATTCGATAATCAACGTTCCTTCACCGTTATGGCCTGGATACGCTTGAATTCGGTAAGTGGTGACCATGTCATCATGGCTGACAAAATCGACCACACAACACCACTACGATTAATGGTAAAGGATGGTAGGGTTGTATTCAATTATCCGGCGAATATTGTTACCAGTAATACGAGTCTCGAAAGCAATCGCTGGTATCATGTGGCATTTGTCAAGAGCGCTACCGAACGTGCGATTTATATCAATGGTATCAAAGATCAAAGTCTCGCCATAACTGTCGAACCCACCGTCATTGAACAGCCACGTACAATGTTCATCGGCGCATTGAGCAATGCTACAGCGTCGTTGAATGGCGCCATGCGCAATTTCCAAGTGCACAATGTAGCACTCAACGCAACCCAGATTAATAACGATGCAGCTGTTTCGCCGGTGAGTGAGCTACGATTCACCTTGAACGAACCCACTGGTACAAATACATACAGTGATATTCAGAACACAGCCTTTGCACTTACGTGTGTTAGTGACTGTCCACAAGGCGGCGTACCTGGTCGTGATGATCGTGCAATTCACTTCGAAAGTATTCACCCTCTAAAGTTAAGCACAACAAGTCAAAATTACATTTCATATGTCAATACCAAAGACTACACTATTAGCATGTGGGTACGCCCAAGCAAGTACAACACGTGGCTCATTGGTGGTGATGTCAACAAACAGGTCGCCCGGGTCGGAATCACTATCGATGGGAAACTCAGCTTCGAAAAAGCATACAAGCCGTGTGTCAATACCTGTGTATATACCACACCTCTCACTCCCTTACTTTCCACTGGCGTGTTGCCACTCAATATGTGGTCACACGTGTTAGTAAGTTATGCAGATGGACGAGAGTATGTCAGCATCAATGGCACAATTACACAACGTAACAAGCCGACAGCACTTAACACGAATGAGTTGATCGGCGAGAGTAACGCGTTCACCATCGGTGAAGAATTTGCGGGCGATATTGATGAGATTTCTATTACAGCACTCGGAACCACGACGCAAAATGATGTCATTGCATTGATGAATCGTTCACCTAACTGGAATCTCACCTTTGAAAATACCATCAGCGTGAATCGGATTAGCGTCACCGATGGCATCACTAATACGGCCCAATTAGATGTGGTGGCATTGCCGGATGATGTACCAGGAAGAGCGGGGATTCAGCGCTTTCAATATGCTGCCAGCTGCAATATTCCTGAAATTCCAGGTGCAGAATGCCCAGTGGGTAACGCGGTTGGAATGGCTGGCATTGCAAATCTATTTAACGGCAAAAGCACCATGCTCCAAGTAAGCAACGGCACTACGCTGATGAATGAGATTAAGGCCGGTGGTAGCATACAAATGATGGTCAAGCCCGATACAACCACGGGGACACAGACACTGCTTCACTACGGTACGAGTGCCGGTGTCAATGCATTCCAGGTACAGTTGGTTAATGGCAAAGTTAAAGTCAGCGTAGGAACACGCACGTTTACTGCCACAAGTGCCTTACCCCCAGCATGGAATCAAATCTCATTTAGCTTTGGACCTGGAGGGATTACATATTTCCAAAACGGCACACAGGATACCACAATCACCGATAGCGCATCTGGTGCAGTAGCAGCATTTACAACAAACGCAACATACAAGTTACGCATTGGGGGCAAACTGATTGGCACGACATTTAGCGAAATGTTCAAAGGGGGAATTGATGACATTACATTCACCCCAAGCGTCATTGCTGATGCGAGAATTTTTCAGATTGCTCGTTCACAGTTTTCCCAATCAGTAACCAAAGCAACGGTAGCGAGTGTGTTGATTGACGCAGACACCCCAACGGTTAGTATCACCAAACCAACATACGTCGCACGCCTACCCATCCAATTCATCATCAACACGAATGACCCATCTTCATATGTGACCCGTGTAAGCGCGACCATTACGAGCACGTTGAGCGAAACAGGGAATGTACTTACGACCCCGCGCAAAATAGATATTCCTGCGCCTGCGTGTATTGATGCAGTCAATGGCAGTGCCTATTGTCCCACGTTTGCCGTAAGTAGTAATCAGAGCATCCCGGTTGAGGGCAAATACGGCTTACAAGCGTATGCGTACGATGCAGTAGATAATATAGGAGCAAGTAGCACTACCATCCTTGTTGATACGACAGCTCCGACTGCTTCGTTGATGCGGCCGACAGGTATTTACACAATCACTCGTGACATCAATCAATCAATCCCCACATTGTTGCTCACTCTGAGCGCTAGCGATCCGGTTCTGGCGAATTCAGGGAATGCACCTGGGAGCGGTGTTGCGCAATTACGGGTCAATATCAAGGATGCTGGTGGGCGTACCATCAATAGTTTGCCCATACCAGCCAAACTCGCAAATGGGCAGTGGGTAGCGATAGTCCCGTTGCCTTTTGCAAATCCATCGGGATTTTATCAGATTGGCGCCATTGTCAGTGACGCTGTGGGCAATATCAGCAGTGAAATCATGGTAGCGAATGACAGCAACATGATTGAGGTTGACGGTACGGCGCCACATGACACAATTAGCTACCCATCGCCATATAGTCGCGAACAAAATTTCGTGGGGAACCAGAACATCAGTGGACGGATTTCGGATTTAAGTGATGGTCGTTCACCGATACAAGCAGGGTTACGAGTACGCCTTGATTTCGAAGCTCCTGACGGTGCGCAAGTATTTGATAATCGTGCTGATAATCGCTACAACACGAGTTGTACACAATGCCCTGTCATTGCAACCGACACCACAGATGTTGCCCGACGCGTAGCCCGTTTCAACATAGATGCGCTCGGTCAATCACTCACGATAGCCAACGCAGCGACGATTCTCACTGGCACATTCAGCATCGCTTTTGCAGTCAAAATCAATGACGTGGGTACACTGTTAAGCACTGGCATTGCGAGTAATCCACGCTTGCGCATCAGAGCAGATAAAACAGGCACAACATTCAAAGTCACCGCTCAACGCGGAACAACCAGTGTCGTAACCCCTGCCACGCTAATCGCAAACACATGGTACTACTTCATCTACAGCGAATATCGCAATGGCACTGTGCCTACGATGAGTTTGACGTATGGAACAAACTTACAGACGATGCAAAACACGCCTGCAGTAAGCACGTTGTCAAAAGCAATCATCAATGCGCCATTGCCGCCAATGCAATCTGATATTGTCTTGGGCGCAATGCAATCGAGTGCGTTGTCTACTGCCAAAGAAGACTTTTTCAAGGGGAGTATTGATGATGTCATCGTGACTCCATTCCAACTCGCACCCATTGACCTCATCGGCAAGCCCCTGAGTAACGGGAGTGGTGTAGCAACGCACCATACGCGATTAGCAATCGAGGATGATGGCTTCACCAATTTCGATGGGCTCACGCTTACTACTGATTTCTATATGCATATGAATCAGGCAGTTTTACCCATGGTAGATGCATTCAATGGTATCCGTAGTACGCGCTGTGTCGCCGACAAAACCATTGCACCGTGGACCTGCCCTGAGATACGGGATGGGTTTGCACGTAATGCCATAGCGTTCAGTCGCAACAGTGATGGTCTTGAAACAGGGTACTTGTTACAAACCAGCCCTAGCACAGAACGCAGTATTGCGCTCCGCGTACGCATCAAACCCGATGCCCAATCAGGAGTAATTGCATGGGCACATCCGATTAGCAATACCAATTCATTGGCGCTCCAAGTTGTGTACCAACAGGAAACGAAACAGCTTGCAGTTACCGTGAATAATCAAACAACGATGCTCCTCACTGCGGCTGAATCAGCGCTTGTCATTGATGATAACGACTGGCATGCCTTGGTCATTACCATTCGACGTGCCTCGGTGATGCAAGATGGTGTACTCGTGTTACGCCATGAAATCAGTGTCTACGTGGATGGCATCATCATCATCGCAAAAATACTCGCTGGTGATTGGAATGATGCAATGCTTGGCGTTGGTGCAGTAACAAACAGCACCGTCAATAATGACATTGTTGGCATCACCACCGCAGCAGTACACACACAATTGGATGATCTTGCGGTCTTTACTACGGCACTATCCAGTAATGAAGTCAATTCCTATAGTTTTGGCTATAGCACGGTGTACCATGAAACATTTGATGACGCCAATGTGGGCATAGGCGCCATCACGCTTGACGATTCGCCATACCATTTGCCAAGCCGTATTACCAGTGCTGACGAGCATCTCACGTCAGTGATGGGCTCAGTTGGAACTGCAGCGCTCGCTTTTGATGGGAATGACGAGGTCGTCCATTATGACAATAATCAGCTTACGTTTGCAGAGTACAATCAACCATGGAGTGTATCTGCATGGGTGACCCCACAAATAAGTGGTAGTACGGCAACTATTGTTAAAGGTGTTTATAACGGGTATACCTACGAATTATCACTAAACAATGGCAAACCGCGATTTGTCATGGCAGGTATTGTGCTCGAGGCGAGTACACAAGTGCCCACATCAAACGCGAGTCATCTCGTTGTCAGTTCCAACGGAAGTACGGCCACATTGTATGTGAATGGGATCAGCGTCGCCAACACACTTACGAGTGTCGGCACACTCGTGCTAAACCGTGCTACCGTACCAAATGCTTATACCACTAAAATGCGATCAGCCTTGGCTACAAACGGCGACAGCATATTGATAGATGGTTCAGCCGCATATGATGGTAATCTCAATACATCCATTACTACACCGTTGATGACCAATCCAATCTGGTTTGCTAGAAACAATACCAACCAGCCCATCGATAAAATCATCATCTATAGTCGGGTTACCAATCAACCATTATATAACTTTGTCGTCGAAATCTACGACAACACTGGGGTCATGCAATGGTCACAATCGTTCCCAGAGGCGGTAACTGACCACATCACCATCCCTATCTCCGGTGGGATACGTGGTGCACAAGTAAATATTCGTGCCACAGGTATGCGTTCATTGACCATCAACGAAGTTATTATCGCTTCGTCCCCTGTAGTCAAAATCGGTAGCACGTTCCGCGGCATCATCGATGATGTACGTATCTATCGCCGAGCCTTGAATAATGACGATATTACGAGACTCAAGGCGATGGCGTGGCAACAAAGTACGCTCACGCAGCGCTATGACGGCTATAACTGGCAACGTTCACAAGTCAATGGCATTGAAGCCAATGCAAGCATACAGAGCATGGCCAAGGACACCCATGGCAATTCACAACTCAGTATTGGCGAAACACCGTTATGGAACGGTAATATTGACACCTATGCACCACGTGTAAATGCAACCCAATATGCTGGTAGTTATTGGGTATCTATCACCGATCGCAATATTAACCCGCTACAAATCGATACTCCGTGTGGCGCCAAGCTAGAGCTTGAAAATCAAAAGCCGAACTCGCTTTGGTACTTACAACACATGAGTTTCTTTGATGGCACCTACTCCACCCCTACCACGGTCACAGGCAAGTGTAAGTTGAACGCGAGTCCTGATATCATCCAGACCAACAGTCAGGTGATAAGTGCTACAACTGCGTTGGCCTATGGATTACGCTATGCCTATATGGGCAGTAACAATCAACTCGTCACCGTTGATGTGCAATCTGGGCGTGAAATGCTACTCAATCGGATCACAGTGCCCGGTATTGTCACACAACTGAGCATGAATGAATCCCGTAACAAGTTGTACGTCATAAGCACCGCAAACACACTGGCCACATTGCAAGTGTTTGACGTGAACACCACACCACTCACCCCAATATTGTTAGGGACACTTCCGATTGAACTACCACGCGATACGAGAATCGGCAATCTTGCGATTACCAGTGGTGCAGGTAATGCAGATCTATTTGCAGTGTTGACTGATGAAAACACACCGCCGAATCTGATAAGTATTAACGTGAGTAACCCGGGTAACTTGACGCGAGCTACAAGTACGGTGGGCGTCGCATCAAAGAGTTATGATATCGCCGCAAAAAATGACATTGTGGTCACCGCCAACGGAGCTGCAGGGGTCATCATCTATCGTATTGATGCATCAGGCGGGCTTGATGCAATTGCGCAGTATTCTCCGGCTGGATACAGTCACCGTGTCAAGATTTTTGGTAATTTGTTGCATATCATCACTGATGATGAACCCTATGATCAATCAACAGCACCAACATCAGCCAATTCACTACGCACAGTGCCGTTAATCCAATCAGTACTCAGTGGAAGTGCAACACTCTATCCCACGCTAAGTGAGCGTAACGTATATATGCATACCTCTCCACAGAGTGATGATAATGTATCGTGGTACCGAATCACTGATGTAGCACAGTACAGTGAGAACAAGTTACTCTTGCTTAGCACGGATAGCAACTTCGAAGGAAATCTGCGGATTTCGTTGATTTCAACAGCCGGAGCACAAGCAGTTCTCGAAGCAGATACGCAAGTAATTCAACCTACACCGATGCGGATGGCAAGCAATAGCCAGTCTGTCGTCGTGCTTACACAAAACAATGCCACGATGAATGCACTCGGTTACCAAATTAGCGATGCTCGCTTGGCAACAAGTGCATGTGATTTACTCTTTAACTGCACCGACGCACCCTCAAGTACGAGCTCCGTACCTATACTGAATCAATTACCGCCCATTCAGCAAAGTATTCAGCTCATCAATCAAGCGAATTACTATACAACACCAACACAATCATTGCAGGTACGAGCCGAAGCTCCTGCAGGCATCAGCAATATATCCATTTCGGTAAACAACACACAAGTTGCACAAATGGATTCAGCCGATCCAGTTCAATCAATTGAGCATATCTTTGCATTGAATCTACCGAGTGGCAAATATACCATTACGACACAACTTACGGATAGCAATTCAATCACCACGAGCACCACCATGCAAACAGTGGTAGATTTAACCGCGCCACAAATCAGTCTGTTAGATCCTGTCATTGGTGCAACTCAATTGGTCAACGAGTTGTATATGATTCGGATGGTAATAACAGACGATGTAGGTCTCGACAATTTACAGATTATCAACAAGTTAACCAATACAAATATTCCCTATACGCGTAAATCCCAAGGGAATAGTACACTGATTACGACAACCTACAATCGGAGTGCAGTTGACGCACAAGGCTTGCCGCTTCGGATTATCGCGAGGGACATTGCAGGGCGTAACACCACATCAGACTATACAGTTCGATTTGATACGACTGCACCGATAGCAAGCGATTTGGCAGTCACAGCCAAACTCAATGGTACTACAACTGCGCTTGCGCCAGAACAGCTCGTCAGCAATGCGAGTACGGCAGATCTCGCTGTATCATGGAGCAAAATCAGCGATATCTCAAATATCGTCTTGAATCAACTCGAATACACTGTGGGTACAGTGAATGGATCCACAGCGTATACTGTGACTCTGCCAAGCAGTGGTATGACATTGCCTGCCGGTAGGTTTGCGCCACTGACGGTACTTGAGGCGAGTCGGCTGGCCTTTAGACATCGATTGCGTGATGTCATCGGAAATGAAGCAACCACTCCTCTTTCATCAATATATGTTGACGCACCAACCACTCCAGATTACACCCTGATGAACGCCAACGAGCCCACATACCGTGGCTTCGTCAACAATGGTTGTGCAGCGCTGGGTGAAGACCGTCGCCCCACCGATATCGGCATTCAACGCTTTGCCACGACTTGGGATAGCCAAGCGCTACGCTTCAACTGGCAGGGGGCAGATTGGGATATGGATGGGAGCCTGTTTATCTATCTTGACACCAAATCAGGTGGCACGGTCAAAGCATATCGCCCCGACATCTATACCCAAAGCATTACTGATAGTGTCACATTGGGAGAATCATATATCACCCTCCCAGTCAACATGGCTGCACGCACTATTGGTGGGAGTAGTAATCTGGAAAGTTATGTCAATAAATTCCAAACAGGATTACGTCTCAGCCAACAGGGGATACGCACGAGTAGCGTCCAAGGTGCTGACTATGTCATCTACGTCAAAAATCGAACCACTGCAACAATCCTGCGTTGGAACGGTAGCAACTGGGTAGATGAGGGCGTTATCCCCAACTACCGCTACGCCGATGAGATGGGCATCAAGCAAACAGACATTCGGGCACTGTTTAGTCAGGTTGGCTATGTAGTAGGGCAACCAATTGGAGTAGTTGCATTTGCCACGAAGCCTAATACGTTTTTACCGTGGAGCACGTTCCCCAACACAAATCCGGTACGCACAGAACAAACCGGTAAAATCACCATCGCGCCGATGCTCAACGGCTATGGCTGGAGCAATGCCTCATCAGGCGTTTGCCCAAGTAGCACGGTTATGAATCCTGATACCACACGCGTCATTGCTTCGTTGACGAGTTCCCCAAATGGCGTCACGAATCGAGCAATCGCTGATAGTTTTGCAAACACAGATCCGGATGCGATTAGTGAGATTGTCGACGAAACACGCGTGCTGTGTAGCAAACTGAGTGATAACAGCTGGTGTACTGTGGTGAACCAGTATGACACAGTAAGCAACACGGGATCCGCTTTCCTTGACAGTTTTGCAAGTACATTGGCCACAGAACAGGCCCCATTGGTAGGGCATAATTCAGTTGTTCAATATACGCTCACCATTCAAAACACTACCAACAACCCGACACGCACCATGTATGGAATTGTGCAAACGTATGGGGGAATTTGGTTGACCGATGCCAACAGTAGTGGTACACCACCGGTAGCCATCATTGGTGGCGGTATCTATGATTACCATACTGTCAGTAATAGTGGCATTCGTGATTATGAACTGATTAAATTCGCTCCGATTCCCGCGAATTCTACAGTGTCTATCACACTAAATTCCAGAATTGATATCAATAAAGCACAAGCTTCAGCTGTTGATCGTGCAAACACGGCCAAAGTTGCCAAGCTCGAAGTGCGTTTGACCGATGACGGCACTACCACCAACATCAATCAAGCGCGTACCATTGAGTGGCTCAACACTGCAGTTGCTATAGATTCAAATGCACCGAGCCAAATCGTGGCAGACAATCAAGCAATCATCAAACCAGGTGTAATGACGTACACCGGCAGTGTCACCGATGAATCTGACGTGACGGCAGTTTATCTGCAATACACGACAAACAACACAGCGACTACGCAACAGATTTCTTGTGGTGCAGCAATAGCCGGACGCTGGTCATGCCCGATTACCATCGCTAGTAATGTCACGTCGCTCAAATATCGCCTCCGAGCCAGTGATAAATATAATCAACAAAGCCAGTGGAGTGCATGGTACGGATCAGTAGTTGATATCACCCCACCACAATTTACTTTTAGTATGCAGACCGAAGCCATGTTTGCTGCTAGCTATGTGGGTGGTACCACAATCAACCTTAGCGGTGTCATAAGCGACACATCGAGCGACGCGCGCATTAAAGTGTGTGATGGAAACACCGCAGTTTGTGATTTTGGCAGCACGGTGAACCCCACCATCAATCAATCTGTGGTCAGTGACACCGTAGTCACAAATACGCAGGTAGAAGCAAAGCCGTGTGCTGAAACGGATTTGGGAAATTATACGGCACTGCCAATCAACATCACTAGTGCTGCAGTTCAACACCGCGTAAGTAACGTGGCTGTAGAAGCGAAGGTCTTATCGTCGGATGCCCATAAACTCAATTTATGGCTACAGTCTCCGTCGGGTTCATTTACACCGCTCCTCACATCGAACCGCGGCAACACCGTCAACATTCATGCACGTTTCAGTGATAGCGCCAGCGCCGATACCACCACACTAACATCAACCGTTGATCTGAATGGACCAGCTACCAATGTGAAACCGGATGGCAGTTTGGCGATATTTAGTGGTGAACCGATGAACGGTACTTGGTTGTTATTGGCCTGTCAACGCGATGAGACGTTTAGCACAATTGCAGGTTGGTCGCTCATATTGACGAGTGCCGGTACAAGTGTGAGCACTAATTCCCCGTGGAGTTACACGATCAAAGACACAGCCGGGCAAGATAATGTAGTGCGTACATTGGATATCTGGAGCATAGATAGCACCAATAACGCGAGCACCTGGCGCTCAGTCGCACTCAATATTGACACCGTTGCGCCAAACATGACCATCAATCAACAAACAACTGCATTGCTCCCTGATAGTCAGGCTACGGTATTCCAAGGTACCGCAAATGATGGTGGCAGCCTGAGTAGTATCACCGCCAATATCTACGACACAAACAAGCTCGTACGTTCCCTCAACGTAACCGTGCAACAAACCACCAGCCCGGATACTGCACGCTTGAATTACTTACTCAATCGGAATGCCAGTACCTATACGTGGCAATTACCGATTGACGCGAGCACACTCCTTAGCGGAGAGCATCGAGTCCAGTTTGTGGCAACTGATGCTGCAGGAAATCAACGAATTACTGATAGTTACCCGCTGTCAATCTTGTCAATAACTTCGCCTTCAATCATGAATGTGAGCTTCCCTGTCACCCGGCGCATTGGCACATCACTACTCCAGTATGAGATAAACACAGGTGGTGGACCGGCCAGTGTAAAGACAACCATAAGCCTTGACAGTGATAGTACCGCACCAATCACTGATACCACTCTCACGATGTGGGCAAGTAATGGTGTGCTTGACACGGCAGCACAAGCGCAAATCAGCACGTCACTCCAATCAACGTTGTTTACACAGCTTGAGATGAATGATCACATTGCAGTTGCACTCAATCGGAATGGCATACTCTCGACATGGGCACTTACAAACGCGAATACTATTTCACTCACCACGCCCATTTCCAACGTCGTTCAATTTGCATTGGGCGATAGTAGCAACCAACATCTTTTGACGCTTACGAGTAGTGGCGTCATTACCGATTACATGCCTGGTGGAGTAGCGCAAACAGTCACCTTACCAATAAGTGACTCTGCGGTTTATATCGCTGCTGGGACAACGCACAACTTGGCAATACTCCAATCGGGCACGTTGTATGGTTGGGGCAGTAATACTCATGGTGAAACGACGATTCCCATTAGCGCTACGATTGGAATCAGCCAAATCGCTGCTGGGAACGGATTCAGTCTTGCACTCAAATCTGATGGGCGCCTATATGGCTGGGGTGATAACAGTTTGAATCAAACCACCATCCCAATAAGTGCCACGAATGGTGTCAGTCAAATTGCGACAGGTGATAACCACAGCATCGCATTACGTACAGACGGGACAGTAGTTGCGTGGGGCGACAACAGCTTCGGACAAACCACAGTGCCCATAAGTGCTACAAATGTCATCTACATTGCTGCGAACGCGAAAAGTAGCGCAGCCATCACCAAAGACGGAATGGTACTTGTCTGGGGCAAAACGAATAGCACACCAAGTTGTTGTCCGGGAACGAGCACCATTGCGCTCAACAGTACGCAAATTTTGACCAACCAGATGATTCCCTCGCATACCCAAGAATTTACCCGCCAAGCGAGTCTGACACCCCTTACCGTGCAGAATAGCTTTACCGGATTATTACTAGGGCGGAGATATCGATACGTCATCGAGATTACAAATGCACAAGGGAGTACCAGCTATTCCGGTGTATTTGATACTCATCTGCACTACTATCAGCAGTTTATCCCATTCCTTAGTCGTGTAAATGCTGACGGTGTTGATCTAAACAACACCATTAGTGGTAAATAAGGAGCACCGTCATGCATAATCACTTTATCCGTACCTTCATTATCATCAGCACCATTATGAGCAGTCTGTGGAGTAGTAATATCACTGCTGCTGCTCAATCGCCGGCGCAACCATCTGTTGAGCGTAGTGGTACGTCATTACAACGTCAAAATCCAGCTGAGCCAGCGAATCGGATTAGCCAACCTCAAGCAGCCTGTACCCCAAGCACTAGTGTAGTAAATGGAGCAAATGTCAACCGGTTTACCGGACTGGGAAGCTGTACATGGGTTGTTCCTGCTAACACCTTTCAAATTGACATGCTTGTAGTAGCTGGTGGTGGTGGTGGCGGCTATAACGCTGGTGGTGGTGGTGGTGGTGGCCAAGTTGTGTATGCTTCGCAAAAAGTAACACCTGGTAGCACATTGACTATTGCGGTGGGTGCAGGTGGAACATATGCATATTCATTGACTACCAATGGTACCAGTGGTGGAATAAGTTCGGTGTTTAACCCTGATACCAGCATAACTACCATCGCTACTGGCGGCAATGGTGGGGCAACGAGCACTCGCCTCGGAGGTGCAGCAATCCCAGCAGTAGGTGTAATCAATTACATGCCCAACCTGGTAAATCTCGGCGGCGGACAAGGAGGTGCGGGTAATGGCACATTTTTAAGCACTATCGGAGGTGCGGGTGGCGCAGGTTATCGTTCAAGCATTACCGGCAGTGCCATGACATATGGGCGCGGCGGGGGAGGGGGGAGTTATTTCAACGTTGGTACAATGGCCGCCAATTATGGCGATGGTGCTGCTGGTGGATATTATATGTCAGGTGGGTGGACGGGGTACCCAGGAGTAGTCATCATTCGTGAATCTGGTCCCAAATCATGCCCTGGCACAACCAACATCGCTGAGACATTTGTAGCAGTATGTGCAGCGCAAATGACAAATATCAGTGATAAACGACTATGGCTCGATCAAACAGGATTGTCGCAAAATTTCTCTGCATACGACGGCACATCTCCGGCAACCGTGAGTAACGGCCCGTTATTCGTATCCAATATCAGCGGTGGTATCTATCGGTTCGATGGGTTAAATGATTACTTCACACGACCACTCGTCACCAATACGAAAAGTAATGTATCACTACAAGCAACGTTTAATACATCAAACGCAAGCAAATTAGGCCAAATAATTGCATACAATGGCAGTGATGCTTATGCAAATGGTTATGGGCTGGCTGTCAATTCTGATACTGTGTCAAACAAACGCCTCTTTGTTCTTTATGGAGGAGTAGCGTGGTATGACACCGGTTTCACCATCAACGACAATGTTTGGTATCAGGCAGTCCTGGTAATATCGGGAACAACACTGAGAGTGTATGTTGATGGAAGTCAAATTTATACACTCACAGGGGTCACTCCGAACACTCCTTCTGTCAGAACCGAAATCGGACGCAACGATTACGGTAGCGGCATTCGGTATTTCAATGGGATGATCTCCTCAGTCACGCTGTACAATGCTGCACTGACACAGTTGCAAATTACTACACTCTTTAACGGGATTTCAAGCAATCCCACACCGACTGCAAGCAGTACTAACACCGCTAGCAAAACTTCGACACCGAGTATGACTGCAACACGCACTAATACACCCACACAAACGAGAAGCAATACGCCGAGCCAAACATCCTCGGCGACTCAAACTGCTACCGATACCAATACTCCAACATCAACACGTACATTTACATCGACATCCACCCCCACATCGACCAAGACCGCTACACCAACAAACACACCTACATCCACCAATACAGTCAAAATTGCTGCTCCAACGCAACCACGTCCTGTTCTCGGTGATAATGGTCAAATTGTAAATTGGGGGGCAAATGCACCATACAAACTCGATCGTATTCCAAATGGCACAAACTCAGGCATTGCACAGGTCGCCATCGGCGACCATCATGCCTTGGCAGTGACTTCTGCAGGTAGTGTGATTGGCTGGGGGACAAACATGAAGGGGGAACTCACTATTCCTCCACTCACAAATGTGGTACAAGTGGCAGTCGGACTCAATCATAGTGTGGCACTCAAAAATAACGGTGATGTGGTAATGTGGGGCGATCCTGCGGCTCGTACTGCTCCTATAGAAGGTGCACTCACTAATATCACCCAGATTGCAACCGGTGATCGTCACACTCTTTTGCTACGCAACGATGGAAAAGTATTTGTCTATGGGGATGCCAACCAACGCAACACTATTTCATCAATTGTGACCACCAAATATATCGTAAGTGTGGCAGCGGGTGCCGATAGCTCGTTTGCGCTGGGTAGCGATGGTGCGGTCTATCAATGGGGAAAGTCAATCTCAATACCGACACGAGTTTCAGGTAGTGTCATGCGCATATTTGCCACTGGTCAATTATATGGTGCATTGCGTAGTGATGGTGAGCTTATACTGTTTGGATCAGCAGTGAATAATTTGGTCCTGACAGGCCAAGCAGTAAACGTTTCTGGTAGCGGATGCCCATGCGTCAAAGTTCCAAGTATGGATGGTTTACGTTCGATACATGTCACAAAGTGGGGGATAATTCTCAACCGACGTTCACGCCAAACCAATGTATTTACGTATGCAAACAAAAATGCAACCGCACTCCCATCAAACATGTATCAGATAAGTACACATCATAACCATGTCTTTGGGGTTGGCGTAGCACCAGTTGATTCGCAGTTGTTGATACCAACAGCCACTCCTGTTACAGACCTCACACTACGCGGCACACAATCGTTCAATACCACAGGATATTTGCGTGTGTGGGGGAGCGACGATCTCATCGCCACAATCCCAGATTCTGCAAGTGGCGAGTTACGTCAAGTTGTAGCTGGAGCACGCCACATTGCGGTATTGCGTAGCGATGGTGCTGTCGTATCATGGGGCGATAATCGCTTTCAACAAATTAATGTACCCACCGACTTACAACAATCGCGATTACTCACCGACACATTACGTATAGTGGCACTGGCAGCAGGCGCCAATCATACTATGGCGCTTCGTGGTAACGGTACAGTATTGGCCTGGGGCAATAACGATGCCGGTCAGTCAACAATACCACCAGGGCTCAACAATGTGGTTCAAATTGCTGCAGGAGCACGCCATTCAGTTGCGCTATTGAGCAATGGTACCGTGCAAAGCTGGGGAGACAACTCCTTTGGGCAACGCACTCAACCACTCCTAGGTGGAGTTGCCAAAATTGCGGCGGCTGGATGGCATACTGTAGCACTCAGATACGACAAAACGGTCATCGCATGGGGACGCAATACTCATGGTCAAACGGAAATAAGTAGCTACACGAATGTCGTTGATATTGCAGCAAGCAATGAAAATAGCATATTGTTGTTGGCAACTGGTCAGATTATTGTAGTCGGACAAAACGACGATAACCAACGCATTGTTCCTCCAGGCTACTATCAACAAATCGGTACAAGTAGTATGCAAATCTTGGCTATTAACGATAACGCTCAAGTAGTTGGGTGGGGCAATAATGGTAATAGTCAGACCAACATTCCTGCAGGCTTGTGGAATCCCTTCCAAGTGACTGGCGGTGCCGGATTCAGTGCAGTCTTAATCCAAGGTGGCGAAGCACCAAATCCCACTAGCACATTGGTAGCGCCTACGGCACCGGTCATCCCCGTAGTGGCAACGGCGCAAGTACCACCCATCCATGCCCAAATCATCACAATTGCCGGTGGCAGTGCAAGTAGTATTGCCAGCTTCAACAAAAGCAAAGTAGCTATCGCCCCCGGAATCAGCGCAACACTTGATGGCACCGGGCTAGTCACGACGACCCGTCAAGCAGATGCCCTGCTCTGTAACATCCCCAACATGTTTGCCGCCGCAAATCATCATGTCGCATTAGGCAACTATGGAATGGTACTCGGGCTCGACCGCACCGTTCGTGCCTGGTCATATTGTGTAAACGACGATCCCACAACACCGTATGACATCACCAATAGCATACCCACGGCATTTCGAACTAATGTGGATGAAATCTCGATCCGTGGCACGCACATGCTTATTCTTACACTTGATGGACGTATTTGGTCGAATCAAATCTCGATTCCACAAATGAGCAATATTACGCATATTGCCGCCGGGCGAGATTTTGCTGCTGTTTTGCTGGGTAACGGAACAGTGCATGTATTTGCTGACAACAACGATGAAGGAGTCAAAAGCATTCCGAGTGCCGCTATTAATATTACCGATATTGCAGCGGGAGATTATCACATCATTGCACTCAACGATACTGGACAAATATACAGCTGGGGGGCAAATCAACACGATGTTGGTCAAGCAGATGTACCATACGCAGCCACCCAAGGCAATGTCATTTCAATTAGTGCCGGCGAACAACAAAGCATCGTATTACTCAATACCGGTGATGCGGTAGCATGGGGTGACTACCCAAACAATACGATTGACGCACTTGATACAGCAAATCAAGCCCATCGTATATCAGGAATTGCAACTGGTAATCGCCAAATCATGCTTTTAATTGATAACAATGCACAAAGTACAACTAGCACTATTACACCTATTCCGAGTGCCACTCGACTCGTAGTCCCCACCATGACGCCACGTGCAAATGATGCATCATTTATTGCCAACCAAATTGCATGGTTTACGATGTCTGATTTCAGTCAACCACTCACATACAAAAGTGCTGGCCAAATCTACAACACTGGACTGACTGCCAAACAGTCTTCGGTTTTTGATGGTCACGATGCTAATCGGGCCATTGATGGTAATACGGATGGCTCTTGGTATAACCCCAACCCTGAGAATTCCTCAATCATCCACACTTTAGAATCAGAGAATCCGTGGTTACAAGTCGATCTAGGCAGTGTGAAGGATATTAGTAGCGTCACTGTCCATAATCGAGTTGATTGCTGTATGAATAAACTGAATACCGCAATCGTGTTCTTAAGTAATGTTGATTTATCAACATCAACGAACATTGCCAACAACAAAACACGTGCGGTCACTTGGAAATCACTCATCTGTGATAACCAAACTGCATGTGATACCGCTGCAACTGAAACCGAAGTTGCAACATTTACTCCTGGCACAAAAGCACGCTATGTGCGCATTCAATTGAATGCAATCGAGACACTCCATTTTGCCGAAGTAGTCATCTCCAGTCCCCCCGTTACTTTCGCCTGCGGTTCACCGCAGGCCTGCCCTATCCTCAACACAAGTGACACACCCAACCTCAGTTTCAATAATAATCGCAATACTGAGTTGATTTCTTCCAATCTCATCAATCTTAGCAATATCCCCTTCACCATGCGCGCTACAGTAAAACGCACCAGTCTAAATCGACCGGATGTCATCGCAAGTATTGGCAATCCAAGTGGGGTACGCCAATACTTGGTGTTAGGGATTGACAAAGAAAATCGCCCCTATTGCAGTTTCTATGGTGATGATTTACGCAGTACCAGTTGGTATGTTGACCAAGGATGGCATAACTACGCTTGTAGTTACGATCCCAGATCACGTGTTCGCACCCTATGGCGCGATGCACAAATCATCGGTCAAGATGTCGTGCAAGGGGCATTTACCCCACCAGCAGCACCGCTCATTATCGGCCGCCGATACGACAACATGACCGGTCTGACAGGAGATATCCAACAACTCGATATCATCAATCGGGTGCTCACCCAGTCTGATACAGGTCTGATAACCGAACTGCACACAATCAGTGGACTCGTGTATGAAACACAATTACAAAGTATTGCGCCTAACAGAAGTACGACGCGTTGCGGCAGCAATGACAGTATGTGTCCACTCTGGCAAGAAGATCCACACCATGATGGTACTGCGGCCACATTCATGGGCAACCAACGCTTACGAATTGATACACCGCTAACTCCCAATGGGTTCAGCATCGCGTATTGGGAGAAATCGATGAATCTCTTTGACGGACAGTCCGTCATATCACATCTCAATAGCAATGGCACAGGCATACGAATGGGGAAATTCTATAACGAAGATTTAGGTGAATTTTCAACCAGATGTACATGGACAACGATGGAAAATGATGAACCAGGCACATTTGAGATCACAGATCCTCTCACCGATGAAGAGGAATGGCATCATTATCTATGTAGTTTCGATGCACGCAATGGTACACTTGCATATTATGTTGATGGCACACTGAAAAGCTCTCTCACTGCTGTCTACATACAAACGATTTCTGCGCCTCTCATGGTCGGGTATACTCCAGCAGGATTTCCGAATTTCGCTGAAACGTACTACGAAGGCACAATTGATGATTTGATGGTGTATGACAGTGCAGTGTCAGCAGCGACAGTGGCCCAAATTTACAACAGTACCAATCCGCCTGCTGGTATCGAAATCCCTGCACCCACCCCATGTGAAAGCATTACGAGTTGCGCGTCACCTACCGCATCACAGACATTTACTGCCACGCCTTCGAAGTCTCTAACGCCCACTCTTGCCAAAAGTAAAACGGCCTTGGCCGCCACAACCACAGCTACGATGCCGGGCATTACTCCATATACCGCAACAAGAAGTGTAACTCGGAGTGCAACTGCCACAAGAACGCTATCTTCGACACGAACGTTCACCATCACATTAACACCGACGTTACCTTCAGCGACAGCGTATTTAAGCCCCACCCGCACATCCTCTAATACGCGCACACCGCTCAGTTCAACGCAAACGATGTTGGCACGGCGTAGCCCAACGATGTATGCGCTCACATTGACAGCAACGGCACGCATGCAGTACAACCAAACGCAAACAGCAATCGCACGTACACTAACAGTCGGCACACCCACGGTAACTGCATCAGCTATCGCCTATCCAATCCCAGAAACAAGCACACGCACTTCTGTGCCATACCCGATTCCTGCAAGCAAAACCCGCACCGCCACACCATAGTTAATAACGATAGTTATGGTTGACCACAATACAAAACCGCCACAGCATTCACACTGTGGCGGTTTTGCGAACCAAATACCAAATACCATAATACAATTTACATTTCACTACCTCACGGATGGATAATCCGCATCCCGCTGATATCACCACCCAGCGTCACTACTTCTACCTGCCACGTACCATCACTCCGGCGAATCTGGCGATAGGTACCCCAGCCACGCTGATTAAACCACGGCATCACAAATTCACCACTCTCCGTCAGCGCTGGCTGTGGCGCAAAACGCATCCAGCCCTCGGCCACGTTACAGGTGTAGCCGCTTGCCGCCGGCAACAGCATCCAGCCTGCCATGCTGCGGGCGTAGTGATGGCCACATTCAACCTCGTTCCACGGATTGCGCATGCGGCCGTCGTGGCGTTTGCGCAAGGCAGCGACTAATTTCACGCCATTAGCCACATCACCAGTGGCGATGAGGTGGGCAGCCACGTGGTACTCGATGCCCGTCCAGACTTCTTCGGAGTAAACGAACGGGAAGCGTGGCCGCCCCCCGTGCGGCCAACTACACAGCACCAAGCCATGCTCGTCTTCGAGCACATAGGTGCGTTGCGTGTTGGCATGGGCATGGAACGACGTACGGAAGTTGTGCGTGACAATCTGTGCCAACGTGCCTTGCACCATGTGTACGGGCACCACATCACCCAAATCGAGCAACGTAGCATGCAACGCACCGAGGAGTTGATCTGTCAGCACACCTTGACCGTGCTGATAGCGCTGTGCATCCACATCGTCCATGGCCTGCACGAAGTACGTACCGTTCCAACACAGCGCAATGAAGCGCTCGCGGCCACGGGTCACAATATCTTGCCAGCGTGTTGCATTTGTCGTATCGCCCATCACCGTAGCCAACGCCACCGCTGCCTGCATCCCCGCCAGGTAGTAGAGGGTGCTGAGCGGATTGGCACCATAGAACTCGATGTCGTACGTATTGTGCTGGCGGCCATCGGGCACGCCGTCGCGGTCAGTATCCCAGTGGGCATCAGCGTAATCGACGGCGCGTACCAGCCCGGGGTAGAGGGCAGAGAGCCAGGTGCGATCACCACTGAGCTGCCATTCACGCCAGACACGCAGCACGGAACCCATTTGGCCGTCAATACAGGCTTCGGGACGTTGATCACCCCAGCCCCACTTGAATTCTTCGTTGAAGTTTTTGAAGGTGCGGAAGAGCATGTAACCATCGTCTTCGGTTTCGACGGTAAATTCGATGGTGCGCATCACCCGCTCGAGCTGCGGGAAGAGGTAGGCCATGGCGTAGGCGTAACTCCATACGTGCGTACACGAGCCGGCACAACAGCCAAGGTCGTCGAAGCACCCCTCCCAACCGTAGAAGTTGCCATCAGCGAGCCAGAAACAGGTGGTCGAACGCATCGGCACGATGGTCGCCGCCAAGGCATCGCGGATGGGTTCGGGGAGCGTTGAGTGCTGAATAGCATCACGGAACTGGCGCGTGGTGGTCGTCAAGACATCATGGCGAGTCAGCACATCGCGTACGACGGCTAGCACGGAGTCGTACTGTGTGGCGTAGTGATTCTGCGTCAGCGGTGCCTGCGGTTTGTCCCATGTCAGGCGGCGGTTGGGCACATACCAGGCCAACACAAAGGTGATGGTCTGGCTCGCACCCGGTGCCAATGTGACGTGGGCAGCCAGCGAGCCCGTATCGTTGGCACCCTTGGGGGTAGGGTCGGGGTAGGCGGGATCGGTAAGAGCACCATCGCCGTGCAAGTCGTCCCAGAAGTCCTGCACGTAATCCCACCAACCACCACGCAACCAGGATGTGCGGGAGCTGACCTGCGGGTGCGTGGTGGCAAGCGCAAGTTCGGCGTAATTGGCGTCATCACGGGTCACGCCGTTGTGGCGCATGTGCAGGGCCTGCCAACCGCTGTCCACGTGACGCTGGATGCGACTTCCACCATTCCCAATCAGGTTGCCGTATTTGTCGAATTGCACGGGGTCACACGCATCGTACAGCGAAAAGACCAGGGTGGCATCGCAGGCGACAGCACTGGTGTTGGTCAGTGTGTAATGAAAGATGCCACATGGGATACCCGAAGCAACAGGATCGAGGGGTACAAAGGGTGTAAATGCCTCGAGCGTGACAGTGACGGGGACGGCATCGTCGTGCACGGCAAACTCTGCGATGGGATAGGTACCCCCCAGTGACGCATGCGCAAAGCGGGGCAACCCGATACCGGTGTGTGGGTGATAGCCATGTGAAAGAGCGTGTGTGCCACGCACGGCACCTTCGACAACGCGGGTAACACGCTCGCCACCGTGCGGTTGAGCACTTATAGCAACAAACGTATTGGGCAAGTAGGTGCCTTTGGCAGGAGTGTTGTAGATTTCCCAATCGCGTAAATCACCACGTACACCGATGGAGACGTTTCCTGTGCCAACGCCACCAAGGGGGAATGCAGTTTGCGTGGCATCTACACCGTACCGACGTGAAGCATCATTGCGCATGTCGTCCTCGTTCATTCGTAATTACACGGTTATGCGTATTATACGTGATGCACAAATCATCGAGTTATGTTCTACAGTGCACAAAAACCAAAATACGTATTAATTTCAGTGGTTAATAGGCAGAACATGCATTGACTTCTATCACTTGTCAGAGTATAATCGTTTAATCTGTACAACATCTCAACGAACTTCATACTCGTTACGCAAGGAGTCTATGCATGCCGGTGTCACGTAGGACCGTGGTTGTACTCCTTACAGTACTTGTGAGTATTCTAGTCAGCGCATCTGTACTTGTTGTACAAGTAGCACGTACCTTAACCCCTACCCAACAAGTAAAAAACGCATGGAAGACCATTCAGTTGAGTGGTGCATACGATATTTCAACGACAGTTGATCAATATACGTCACTTACCCCTGCAATCAGCAATGCGGGCATGCAAGAACAACATCAGCGCTTTCGCATTGACGGGCACATTGATGAGTCGGCCCAGAGTAGCCATATCGTCATCACCGACGTGCTCAATGCTGCAAAAGTGCTTGAAGTCCGGCGTGAGCGTGGACGAACATATACGCGCCAAGGAAATGATTGGATCCCCGTTAACACGGCTCAAATCAGCCAACTCAACATGTTGTCGTTGTTGGCAGGTATCGGGGATGTTTCACAACGGGATGCGCAACAACGTATTTTTGCATTTACATTTGATGGCAATTCGTTTGCGGAGCAAATGCAACGCTCGCTTGAAGCTGATCGTCAACACGGCATAACACACGACGCACAATGGGGCGATGTCAGTACAAACGAACAGTTCCGTGCAGGTACAGGCACGGGGACGATGCAAATCGATACCGATGGATTACCTCGTAGTGTTTCTCTAGAGCTTACCTTTCCTGCCACGCCTCAGGTCAACGCAGCACGCACAGTCATTGAGACCACCTATTCGAATTATGCGAGAAGTGGGCTCGCTTTGCGGCGCGTCATGAATCAGCCATTCGCTACGCTGGCACAGTATTTGGGTATGCATACGATTGACTCAACACGCATGTTTGCGGGTATTCTGATCGTGTGCGTGGCACTCATCCTCGGCATCATCGTTCTTTTTATGCGGCGGCGTATCTACCTGCCGTTGACAATTATCGTCGTTGGGATGCTACTCTATCAACCGTTTAGTTCGATTCCCAAAACGTATGCAGCAACAGAGAGTCGGGCACCACCAAGTGATACACAATCAACACCCACGGTGGAATTCACTCCACTTGCATCAGCAGCAACCCAGGGTCTGGGGCTAGCACTACCACTGGCTGGTGCGCAGAGTACAGCAATAAATGGTCAGCAAACAAACACGCGCCCCGCATTCGCACGGAGCAATAGCAGTAGCAGTACGGCGGATAACGACAATGATGGTCTGAGCAACAGCGAAGAAACACGGCTACAGAGCAACAAAGACAATAGCGATAGTGATGCAGACGGACTCGACGACAAAACCGAATATTTGCTCCAATCTGACCTCAACAATCGGGATACGGATGACGATGGGCTGAGTGATTTTGCCGAAGTTCAAATCGGCACCAAGCTACGCAATCCGGATACTGATTCAGACGGCATCCCGGATATTATCGAAGTAACCGTCCCATCCAATTACAACGGCAACACGTTACAGCTCTACAGCAATCCACTTTCGTATGATACCAACGGTGATGGTTTGTTTGATGGGCAAGAATGCCCTGAGCACATGGTGCCCAGTACTACACCGATTGCACAAATCCGTCATTGTCGTGACAGTGAAAACGACGGTATTCCCGATTTTCTCGACCAAGATAACGATAACGACGACGTGCGAGACGCGGTGGATAGCAGCCCAGAAGTATACGTTACCGCTGTCGGCGCAGATTATAGTAACAACCTGCATAAATTTAAATCACAACCGTTTACCGAAACAGCTCCATACAACCTCAAGGTCGAAAATATTGCATCAAGCACGGCAGTACGACCACTCGTAGTAGAACTGCAGATTGTTCCCATCAATCTCGACACAACGCAACCAGGTGGCCCATACAAACACATGTATTTGCACAATGCGGTACATGATTGGCCAAGCAACGACAAAAGTGGTCAGATTCAACGTACAGACGATTCAACTTTTGCGAGTTACTTAAATTCTCCGTACAAAGAAGATCCCCAGTCCAACAAAGGTGACATACGCATTAATGCGGCGCTCGAAGTACAAGTGCCAATTGGAGCCGCCCAATACGGAGGGTTGCCACTCAACGACTGTGTCGCACGCGGATCATGTGCACCAGCAAGTAGTACCGATATACGACCGTCGTGGCTCGATTTTGACCAATTGCAAGCATATGGGATAAGTGCGGCCTATGCACGCAAAGGTGACGGCAGCACCAACACCAGTATGCTCGTGTTGACGGTACCACTCTACCCGGTCGAAGACCCCAGCACGGGGAGTCGGGTCGCATACAGTGCCACACTGTACTACGAGAGCAACGGGAGTAATTGGCTGGATGCTCACAAAACGCGTCTGCAGTGGGTAATTTCGTCAGTCCAAGACTACTGTCCACCGAAAAATGATGAACCTGACCCTGATTGTGCAGACGATGATCGAAAAGAAGAAGTACGTGTTGTACAGACCTACTATGGCAATTGGCTACTGAGTGGAGCTTCGGTAAACGACACTGTTGCACCACACGAAACAGCCGTCATTGTCGAAGACGCATCAAAACCAGCGATTACAACTGCAAACAAGCGGCGTAAAGAAATCGTCACCGTTCATACCAAACTGGATGAAGCGTTTGTAAGCACTCCACGCTTTCGTATCAACGACCCCGCCAATCAGCAGACATCTATTCGTCATTTGCTCGATGCACGCACCAACGCAGCGTTGCGCACGAATAACTATGGGATGGATTTGGCAAGTTTTGTGACGACCTACAAAACATATGGTACGGGCACCGAAAGCGTACGGATTTATTCCGTTGACATACAACAAATCCTCGATGAACGAATCTGTGCCAACTTTTCACAGAGTACGAGCTGCACGAGTGCCAAAATCAATGAACTCAAACAGAACTGTGTAACCAATGGCGCGTTGCACACTGACGTGCGTTGTCGTCCAGCTGCAATCATCACTCAGAGTAATAACGAACGCACAACAACACTGTCAAATCTTGGTACATTATCACTCGCCGATGTGGCGGCGAGTGAGCTACGGAGTATCAGTGGTCAAATTTTCAAGGTAGTACAAAGATCAGCATCAGATCAAAGTACATGGGTATGGCAGGTGTTGACGCGTGATGAAATGCGCGATGAAATCGACTTGATTACGCCGTATGCACCAGTCACATCGGCACCAATCACCAACAATCAAATAGCGACCCAGCTGACAGAGAGTGCGGTGACATTGGCAAATGTGTTTATGGCAGTCTTTGTGTCACCGCATGCCAAAACATTTTCAGCGCAAGATATCGCCGATACTGCTACGCAATATTCTCTTGCCGTATTTGGAGACAATCCAACAACCACGTGGGGCGATTTCTTTGCACAGTTTATCGACGACTATGCGAGTCTAATTGGGCTTAACGAAGAAGAAAACAGTGATTCAGATTCCGAGGAGAAACGCGTCGAAGGTTCTCTGGAAACCGGAGATAAAATTGTCACAGTGATTCAGACCATACTTGATGCGACCAATGACTTTGACAAAATGAATAAAAAGCAAGTCAGTCTAAAGATAGCTGGCTCAGTGCTGATTGTAGCGAGAATGGTTGTGTTAACGGGAATGGGGACGTTCGGGCAAAATAGTTTTATAAACGAAAACAAACAGGCCTTTGATATATCGTTCAATTCTGCCGATCTTGTCATCAGTCTTCTCGAAATCGTCAATGAATACTACAAACTCGGCAAATCCATAAAAGCAGGTGAATACGGTGTCAAATTAGCAGAATTAACATTTAAAGCGGTCAAAGAAACAGTCGAAACCATGAAGACAGCGGGGACAGTCCTCGCCGTCATTGGTGTGGTAATAGGTGTGGGGCTTGCTGTCACTGCCATGGCATTTGCCATCAAGGCAGCGCGCTTTGGCTGGGAAATCGGCAATGCGGTT
>CAZMWB010000019.1:0-40174 GCA_964569955.1 uncultured Klebsiella sp.
GAGCGTGTGGGTGTATGTGTGCTTGTATTGGATGGTGTTGGCGTGTCAGTCGGCGTATGTGTATTTGTCGGCGTATATGTGTTTGTACGGGTGTGGGTATTGGTTTTGCTCGATGTCGGCGTGCTTGTATTGGTTATTGTATTGGTAGTGGTATGGGTAAACGTTGATGTATTAGTTCGGGTAAACGTTGGTGTACGAGTGACTGTGGGCGTGTGTGTGTGCGTCCATGTATTTGTCTGTGATTTGGTGTGTGTTGGCGTTTTAGTATGCGTATACGTTGGGGTGTTGGTACGCGTATTTGTTGACGTTGGGGTATTTGTTGATGTTCGTGTGTTGGTAAATGTTGCAGTTACCGATTTGTTTGGGATTCCATCTATTGTACGTCCTTGTGTAAATGCCGCATAGGTACTGTTGCCGGCTTGTACGGCTTGTAAATGACAATTCCCTGCACCCATCAAGCGCAACACTGTGGCGCTCACCATGGTGCACACGGAGGCTGGTTTGGCACGATAGGTGAGGGGTAGACCAGTATCGACTGTGCTCTTTGTACTGAGATCGTAGGTTTGCCCAATATAGAGATTGGGAAACGTACCACTCAATGATATTTGTTGCTCGCTGCCAAATGTGGCATTGTCCACATACACGGTCGTTGTTGCATTTCCATCACCGTTGCGGTCAAAGGTGCCGGCGATTAGTACGATTTTATAGCTGCTCGTACTCGGGATTTCTGCACGTGCCTGATTGAAGAGTACTGTCCCATAGTGGAGATTTGATCCCCAAATGGTATCGTAGACGGTACCGACCCGAATCGGTGTGATGTCACAGCTATTTTCGTCGAGCAGATACGCTTCGACAAGTGCAATGTCACCACTATTAGCATACCCAAAAAACTCAACGGTGACTATTTGCCCAGCGGTAGCCGAAAAGGATGTGCTTACAAGGCGTGGACCGTATGCCACATAGTTGCGGTTGTTTGAACCCGCACTGGTAGTCAATGTCATACCATAGGCGTTGGCACCACTCGCTTTTTCGGTGTTTACGACCTCGCCACGTGCCGAATAGCTCAGTAGTAGCCCGTTATTGTTGTTTGGCGTGCTTGTGCCTGTCATGAGCTGAAAGTCGAGGTACGACGTATAATCGGGAACAGGACAACGTAAAATACTCGCGTTGCCGAGTTCGATGCGCGTTGCGGTGAATCCCCATCCGGTTGCTTGCACAGTGCCAACATTGTCAAATTCGAAGCCACCATTACCACCAACCACATCTATCTGTGGTTGCGATATGGGAGCCGCATACGAAAGCGATTGATGGAGTAATATCGCGCACATACTGCTTATCAACATAACGGAGAGTAGCTGTCGCATCGGTTATTCCACTCAACAATTGTGATTTATACCAGTGTTAGAAAACTATACAACTTTTATGCATTTTTGCAATAGTACTCCCACCGCATACGCAGATGTGTACTACGAATGCGGTGGGATGGTGGTGGGATTATTATGCCAATTCGGTGAGGGCTGCAATCAAGCGATCGACTTCGGCAGTAGTATTGTAGTGGATGAGTCCAATGCGTACCATGCCACCTTTGTCTTCGAGGCCGAGGCGTTCAGTCAAATTAACCGCGTAGTAGTTGCCAGCCCACACAAAAATACCTTTTTCTGCCAGGTGCTTGGCCACCGCTGACGGTGTGTGCTTGGCCATGCGAATCGCCACTGTGGGCGTTCGATTGCCAAAGCGACTGCTATCGGTGATGCCATAAAAGCTTAAGCCGGGAATCGCCATCAAGCGCGGAATCATGTAGTCACTGAGCTGACGCTCGTAGGCTTGGATTGTCTGCATGGCATGTGTCACCGCAGCGCGTCGGGTGGCAAATGGTGTGCCGTTGCTTCGATTACCGAGATCGGCCAAGTAGTCAATGGCTGCGGTGATTGCGGCCATGATTTCATGGTTTTTGGTGCCTGTTTCCCAGCGGCCGGGTGTTTCGTCGCCGGCTGGGCGCACTTTGTATGGGTGCAAGCTGGCCAAATGGGTGCGTTTGCCGTAAATGGTACCACTATGCGGTGCAAAGAACTTATACGGCGAACAGGCCAGAAAGTCACAGTCGAGCGCTTTGACATCAATGGGCCCGTGTGGTGCGTAGTGAACGGCGTCCACAAATGAGAGGGCACCGACTGCTTTGGCCATGGCAACAACGCGAGCCACATCGTTGATGGTGCCAACGGCGTTTGATGCATATCCGACGGCAACCAGTTTGGTTTTGGCAGTGATTTTGCGGGCAAAGTCTTCCATGTCGAGCGTGCAGTCTTCCACGTCCACGTCAACTTCGCGGATGACAACGCCACGCTCCTTGAGGGAGTGCCATGGTGCCACGTTGGCGTCGTGATCGAGGCGGGTTGTCACAATCTCGTCCCCGGGTTGGAGTGTCTGCCCAATTGCGCGACTCAGCGCAAAGGTGAGGGTGGTCATGTTGGCGCCAAAGATGACTTCGTCGGCATCACACCCCAAAAAATCAGCCATGGCGTGACGTGATGCCTCGATGACGGCATCGGTGCGTTGACTGGTCAGAAATACGCCATGCGTGTTGGCATTGGCGTGGATTAAATAGTCACTGATGGCCGTGATAACACGCTGTGGGACTTGGGTGCCACCAGGGCCATCAAAAAAGACTGCAGGTTGATGATTGACCTGCTCTTGCAAGGCGGGGAATTGGCTCCGTGCCCATGACACATCAATGGTCATTGTCTGACTCCTCGGTAACGGTTGCTGTGTGTCATGATTGTAACACAGCCCCCACCTGCAAATGCAGATGGGGGCTGATGCAAGGTTTGTGAGGCAATGGATTAATTGCGGTCGAGGGTGAGCACGGCAGGTACACGATTAATCATCCAGAACCCGGCGGGAATGCCGATAATGGAGCTACTGAGTAACCAGGCGATGCCAAGCCACAATCCACTCAGCCACCACCCAACCAAGAGGAAATAGATGGCTCGTACTACAAACGGATACTGACCCATACTATTTATGGTGGTGTTCCCCTGTTGATTGACGGTGGAAGTAAACTTTTCACCGCGCAAGGTGCTCACGTATGGCAACTTGTCGAGCATGATAAGCCCCAAGGGCAATCCGATAATGCTGATACACAGGAACCACGCAATTGTAGTCCAGATGCCACTAAGCGGCAGTCCAATGAAGATAAACCAGATGATGCGAATGATGATATGGGGGGAATTGTTGATGGTGGTCGTTTGCATGTCTACAGGCTTCCTTTGTTGGCGCGATACCGTACTACATAACGATAGATGTGATGAAAATGTTGCAATCATCAGCTTGGTACATTTGCGGTATAATTTGCCCAATCACACTGTTTTGTAGAAAGTAATCATAGGAGTCATTCTATGGCACAGACAACGGTCATTTTGAATCCGTGGGCTGGACGTGGCAAAGCGGGTCGGCGTAAAGATGAGCTGACGAGTGCCCTGGATGCCGCAGGTATCGAGTACGAGCTCATTCTCACCACTGCACGTGGACACGCCATTGATATCGCACGTGATGCAGTCCTGCGTGGTGCCGAAGTCGTGGTTGGGATTGGTGGGGATGGCACCCTCAATGAGACGGTCAATGGTGTCTACCACGCCAACCAGCAGAGTGGTCGTAATGCGGCTTTTGGCATCATCCCGATGGGGACCGGCAGTGATTTTATCAAAGTGCTCGAAACCGTGGATGCCGATGACATTGTCGGTGGTGTGAAGCGCTTGCAGCAGATGCGCCGCCGCAAAATCGACCTTGGATTGGTCAAGATTGCTGGCCAAGGTGAGCGCTGTCTGATTAATGCGGTTGGCATCGGTTTTGATGCACAGGCGGCTGCCGAAGCCCTCAAAATAACCTGGATTTCGGGCTGGCCCGTCTATTATTTGGCCATTTTTCGGGCACTGATGAATTACAAACCGTTCCCCATGCATATCAGCTACAACGATCAAAAGATTGTACGCCCCATGATGTTTGCCACCATCGCAAATGGGCGTAATCAGGGTGCAAGCTTTTTGATGACGCCTGATGCGCACATTGATGATGGCATCCTCGATGTGTGCATGGTGGACATGCTGAGTGTTCCCAAAGTGCTCAAGTATATTCCCATCATCGAAAAGGGGGCGCACACCAATCTCAAGGAAGTCACCATGGCAACAGTGCGTGAAATTCGCATCCAGTGCGACAACGATTTGCCTGTGGCCCTCGATGGTGAGGTGTTTAGTACGACTGCACGAGACATCACGGTGACCAATCTCCATCATGCGATAGATTTACTCGTGTAACAGTCATGCATACCGTTGATGCAACACAGCTCATCGCAGATATCGACGCCCTGTCCACCATCGTCGAGCCCGGAAGTCGTGGTACCACACGGCGCGCTTTTACCGACGCATACCGTGCCAGTCGCACCTGGGTGCGCGCCTGCATGCAGGCCGCCGGGCTCGACGTGCACATGGATGCCGGTGGCAATCTTATCGGTCGCTATCCCGGGTTGCGCCCCGATGCCCCTATCATCATGCTAGGGTCACATACCGACACGGTTATGGAGGGGGGGCGCTATGATGGTGCAATTGGTGTGTTGGGGGCTATCGCCGTCGTGCGCGCATTACAGACGCATGGCATGCGCCTGCAACACTCCATCGAAGTCGTGGATTTCATGGCCGAAGAGTCAACACCGCTTGGGTCGCTCATCGGCAGCACCGCCATGGCTCAGGGGTTTAGTGACGAATTTCTGTGCCGCCAAGTGCCCGATTGGGGTGACGTTGCGTCGTGTATTGCATCCATGGGGGGCAACCCCAATGTGTTGACCCGTCCGCTCCGCGCCACCGGTACGATTGGTGCCTATCTCGAACTGCACATCGAACAAGGCCCCGTGCTCGAGGCTGCCAATGTGCCCATTGGCGTGGTGACGGGTATCGTCGGGATTCGACGCTGCGATATCATCTGTCGTGGGCGTCCCGACCATGCGGGGACTGCAGGGATGCACCACAGACACGACGCATTAGCGGTTGCCGCAGATGTGATTCGGGCCGCAGAGCATGCTGCACATGCACGTCCGGGTACAGTGGCCACAGTGGGGGCACTCACACTCTCGCCCAATCAAACCAACGTGGTTCCCGGCTATGTGCGCTTTAGTCTAGAAATGCGGAGCGTGCATTGGCCAGAAGTGGTAGCCATTTGGGATGAATGTATGCACGCACTGCATACCGCTGCAGTTCTGCGTGGTGTACATGTCGAAGTCACCCCCTACGAAGATTCCCCGCCACTCACGTTTGCCCCATGGTATACCGCACTCGTTGCCGATGCCGTAGCACCATGGAGCCCAACGGTGCTGCACTTGCCGAGTGGTGCCGGGCATGACGGTAGCATGATCGGGTTGATTGCGCCTGTGGCGATGATTTTTGTGCGTACCAAGGATGGACGGAGTCACTGCCCTGAAGAGTTTGCCGCAGATGTCGACATCGTAGCCGGAGTAAATGCGCTCCTGCATGCGGTATGTGCCCTCGACCGGACGCTGGGATAAAAGGGATGGAATGCCATGGCACCACGTACCACTCATGAACCGTTACCGCGCCAACAACGCCGATTGCGTGACGAACGACGTATGGCCGCACTACGCGACATCCCAGCGCTCAACGAATTGCCCCCCAACGAATTGCGGCTGTTAGGGCGGCATGCCGTCTTACGGGTGTTTACCGATAAAGCGACGATTTTAACCGAACGCATGCCCAATGATCACCTGTTTATCGTGATTCAAGGGGTCGTCATGGTGAATCTACACGATCGCAACGGTCGGGAAGTGTCACTCGGTCGGCTCCCCGTGGGAACCATGTTTGGCGAGGGTCCACTTTTTGGCAATCGCTTTGGTGGCAACAGTGTGGTGGCACAGTCGGTGTGTCAACTATTGCAGATTCCTCACGATCTGTTGCGGCGTGAGCAACACCAACTCCCGCAGCTGATGCTCCAACTACGCACCATGTATCGGACCCGCTTGGTCCAAGCCACGCTGGCACGAGTGCCTTTTTTGGCGCCGCTCGACGAACACGAACGTGCCGCGTTAATCGAGCAATTCATTGTGCGCGATGTGCCACGAGGCGAATATATCGTCAAAGTGGGGAATCGGCCAAATGGACTGCATGTGATTGAGTTTGGTCAGTGCGTGGTAAAGCGCAACCAACAGGTGAATGGGCATCTTGAAGAGGGTGACTTCTTTGGTGCGATGGCGTTGATGAATGACGCACCTGCCAGTGACGACGTCCAGGCTGCGACACCGTGCATCATTATGACGTTGCCCAGTCAGCGCTTTTTGGCATTGCTCACCGATCATCCCGAAATTCGTTCTGTAATCACGTTGACCATATCGCGACGGCGGGATTTTTTGGCATCACTCAACGAAGAACTCGATGCCGTCTGGTCTAAAGGGGTACGCCGTGGTGACACCGTGTTTGTACGCGATGCACAGCGTTGTCCCCCAGAGTGTCGCATCTGTGTGACGGCATGTGCCACCCGCCACGGTACGGCACGCTTGGCATATGACGGCATCATGCATGGCGGGCAGGTCATCGTGGATAGTTGTCGGCAGTGTCGTGTGGCACCAGAGTGTGTTGATGCATGCCCCGTCCATGCGATTGCCTGGCAGGGGGCCACATTGGTGATAAACAACGACACATGTACCGGATGTGGTACATGTGTCAGTGCATGCCAGTATCAGGCGGTAACGCTCCAACCACGTGATCGGAGTGTGCGCGGACAGTTAACGCGTGTGCTCGCAACTATTCCCCTGCTGAGTAACCAGCCACCATCCGCATTGGTACGCGCAGATAAATGCGATCACTGCGCCGGGTATGACGATAAGGCGTGTGTGCAATCGTGCCCAATTGGTGCGTTGCAGATGGTGCCCGTCGAGCAACTGTTCCCCTACTAAGCCTAGGGCTCGTACGGCTTGCCTACGGCCGCAGGTGGTCGTGCGCGGCCAATCACCCCAGCAAGTACCACCACGGTGATGACATAGGGTAGCATTTGTACAATCTGCGATGGAAGCGCAAAATCGAAGCCTTGAATTTTGATTTGCAAGGCATCAGCCGCACTAAACAGCAAGGCACCACTCAAGGCACCATAGGGTGTCCAGTTGCCAAAAATCATGGCTGCCAAGGCGATGAATCCACGACCGTTGGTCATCACGTCGTCGAAATTGTAACTGGCTTCGAGCGAAAACCAGGCTCCTGCGAGTCCGGCAATCATCCCCGCCACCCACACATTAAAATAGCGGAGCCGGTTGACGTTGATGCCCATCGTATCTGCGGCACGTGGATGTTCGCCAATGGCACGGGTGCGTAATCCCCACGACGTACGAAACAGAATTAAACTAGCAAGTGGCACCATAATGAGCATCAAATATGTGATGGGACGATGTTGGAAAAACATTGGTCCAATGACTGGGATGTCACCTAATAACGGGATGTTCATCTGAGGCAACGATGCTCCACGCCCACCCGTTGATTGCAGGGGCAAAATGACACTCGTGCGCAAGTATCCTGTTACACCAACAGCCAGAATATTTATCACTGTGCCACTGATGATCTGGTCCGTCTTGTAGTGGAGCGACAGCACTGCGTGCACCATGACGATGGCGCCACCTGCCAGAATAGCGACGATGAGTCCCATCCACGGATTGGCAAATGCGAGGGCTGCAATGAATCCGATACAAGCAGCAAAAAGCATGATTCCTTCAACGGCAATATTCACGACTCCTGAGCGCTCGCAGAGGATACCAGCGATGGCACCGAGTGCGATTGGTGTTGCGAGTCTGACCATGCGTCCGAGCATATCCACGATATCGGTGCGGTCATTGACAATTGCAGTTAGTAGAATGCTGAAAATGACGACTGCAATGACTCCACCCATATATGCTGCAGCGAGATCGGCTCGCTTGGCAACAATTAAGTAGATTGCACAGATCACCAGAATGCTTGCCAACGTGTAGATACTTGTAGCAGTGGGGAGCAAGATGTCAATGAGTGGTGCATCTTGTGGAGCACCGTACGCATAGGGGATACGAAGTGTCGAAATAGCATCACCCGGGACAGATTGTTGTACGAGTAGCCAGAGTGCCACTGCAGTCAGCATGCCAATTATGGCAATGATTCGTTCGCGTGTAAACAGGGTTTGCATGGTTGCCTCGCTTCTTAGCGCCCCCAGCCACGGCTCAGCGTAATGCCTTCACCGCGGGCGGTGCGAATGCGATAAATCTGGCGCACGATTTGGTCGGCAGCCACAAACGCAATCACAAGTGCTTGAATAATATTGATGAGATTAATCGAGATACCGCTGTTGAGCTGCATCAGGCCTGCACCATTGCGCAATGCCCCCCAGAAGATGGCTGCCGGGATTACCCCAATCGGGTTGCTGGCTGCGAGCAGTGCGATGGCAATGCTGTCGAAGCCGTAGCCCGCCGAGAATGATGCCTTCAGGTTGTGTTCGAGTCCGAGGACTTGCACTGCTCCAGCCATGCCCGCCATCAGTCCACTCAACGCCATAGTAATGATGATGGTGCGCGACACGTTCATGCCGGCGTAGTGGGCGGCATCTGGGTTTGCACCTGCAGTGCGGATTTCGAATCCCACAATAGTGCGCTGTAACAACCAGGCCACTACAAAAGTGGCCGCCACCGCAATCAGAAATCCGCCATGCAGACGATATGCTTCCCCAAACAAAAACGGAATTTCTGCGGTGGTGGCAACATAGGGTGTGCGTTGCGACGATGATTCGCGGTCGAGAAACGGTACCTTGATGAGGTAATCGGTACCACGAATGGCAATGTAATTAAACATGATGGTGGTGATGACTTCGTGAGCTCCAGTACGTGCGCGTAACCAGCCGGGGATTGCTCCCCAGATTGCACCACCTGCGGCACCAGCCAAAAATGCTACCAGCACATGGAGTACTGGTGGTAGTGATACAAATGCACCCACAATTGCAGCGCACATTGAACCAACAGCGATTTGTCCTTCGACGCCGATATTGAAAAGCCCCGCACGAAAGCCAATCAACACTGCTAAGCCACCAAAAATATACGGGGTGGCTTCGACAAGGGTATAGGCAATGGCGCGGGGACTGCCAATTGCACCCGTGAAGAGTCCTCCATACGCTGCTACAACATCTGCACCCGTGAGTACGATGATGACCGCTCCGATGACGAGTGCGGTGATAATCGCCAGGACTGGTACGAGTAATGTCGTTGCCCAGATACGCCACCCAACGGTGGATGGGGTGTGTTCGCTACTCATGCCTCAGCTCCTGTGCCACGTACGCCGGCCATCAACAGACCGATTTGGTTACGGTCTGCATCTTTGCCAGCGATTTCTGCGATGATTTGACCACGGAACATCACCAAGATGCGATCCGACAAAGAAAGAATTTCGTCGAGTTCTGCGGATACTAACAATACGCCAGTGCCACTGTCGCGGGCAGCCACGATACTTTTGTGGATAAACTCAATTGAACCCACATCAAGCCCACGTGTTGGCTGTGCAGCCACCAGTACTTTGAGTGGACGGGCAAGTTCACGGGCTACGACCACCTTTTGTTGGTTACCTCCAGACAACGTGCTCGCCAAGGCATTACTACTTGCCGTACGCACATCGAACCGTTTGACAAGGGTATCTGCTTGCTGGGCTATGGCATGCTCGTCGATGATAAAACCACGGGCGAACGGTGGTGTATCGTATGCAGAGAGCACCATATTGTCCGCGATTGAGTAACTCAGCACTAATCCGTGATGATGGCGATCTTCGGGGATGTGCCCCATACCTGCATCAATAGCACGATTGGTCCCTTGATTGGTAATAGCTTCACCATCAAGCACAATCTGCCCATGCGAAGTGGTAACCATGCCCGTGATGGCAGCAACAAGTTCAGTTTGACCATTGCCTTGTACACCAGCAATCCCGACAATTTCGCCGCGCCGGAGCTGGAATGACACATCGGCAACTGCCGTGTTTCCACGCTCATTTCGCACACTGAGCTGGGCTACATCGAGGATAACACTCCCAGGTTGTGCGGGTGATTTGTCAATATGCAAGACAACGTCACGCCCCACCATCATACTTGCTAGGCTAGCTTCACTGGCTTGAGCTGGGGTGGTTGACCCGACTAATTTGCCTCGTCGGAGTACACTGATGCGATCGGCAATTGCCAAAACTTCACGAAGTTTGTGACTGATAAAGATTATTGATTTCCCTTGTGCCTTGAGTCGTTTGATAACCACAAACAAATCATCTGCCTCTTGTGGTGTGAGCACCGCAGTAGGTTCATCAAGGATAAGTACATCGGCGCTCCGATACAGTGCCTTGACGATTTCGACACGTTGTTGAACACCCACTGGAAGATCTTGTATATAGGCGTCAACAGGCACGTCAAGGCCAAATGTTGTGGCTAATTCACGGATGCGTTGTTCAGCAGTTGCAGTGTCGATGAGCATACCCTTGACGACTTCGTTGCCGAGGATGATATTCTCTGTGACAGTCAATGTTGGGACAAGCATGAAATGCTGATGTACCATACCCATGCCACGTGCAATTGCATCATTTGCACCGTTTATTTGTACTTCTTGACCATTTAACAGGATTTGCCCCTCATCAGGTCGGTACAAGCCGTAGAGCATATTCATCAGGGTTGATTTGCCTGCACCGTTCTCACCAAGGAGCGCGTGAATTTCCCCTTTTTCGAGCGTGAAGTTCACCGCATCTGTGGCCACTATACCAGGGAAGCGTTTTGTGAGATTCCGCACTTCTAAGACGGGTGTCATAGACTTCTCCATATGTATGGCGGTGTGCATGTAGCATACCACAAGTCATTCCACGTGTGTACGCAACAATTCCGCAATTAACGCCTTACTATGGGGTGAAATTGCCTGTTGCTGGCGATTATCTCCGGGTATACGTGGATTTCCATGGCTCATGCGAATGCGTGCGAGAAACGACGTGCCAACACGATGCAGCTGTGCTAGGCCACCAAATGCCATTGGGTCAATCCCAATCATGAGGACACTAGTTGGTACCGCATGATGTGGTGCCTGCAAAAAAGAAGGTAGTTGATCGTCACTTATTCCCCCGATCATGGCACCAGTCAGCAATGCAATAGCGAGTCCAATGCCGTAGCCGAGGCGACCTGCAGGTAGTAAGGCGCCAGCAAGTGCACGATGGGGGTCGGTGGTGGCGTGCCCGTTTGTGTCAATTGCCCATCCAAGTGGAATCGATGTGTCATTGGCTGCTGCAGCAACAACGCTACTTCGCGATGCGCTCGTCGTCGCACCATCGAAAATCATTAGCGGTTCGGATATGCCGGGAATCCCAATTCCAATGGGATTGCTTCCAATCATTGCCACATGTCCACCGAGGGGAGCCATTGCTATTGGTGTATTGACCAACAGTAGGGTGGCCAGCTGTGCTGATACGATTGTACGTAGGGTGGTGTCGAGGGCTCCGACGTGTTCACAGTGACGAATACCAATCGCGGCAATACCCAGACGTCGTGTCATTTTTATTAAGCGCTGTGATGCAAAATGTGTTGCTACGTGCCCAAAGGCATGATCTGCGTCATATACCGCAGTAGCGTCGTGCGTGCTATGCCAGCGTAGCTGGGGATGTGCGTTTATCGCACCAGTACGTAGACGCTCGATATAATTGGGTAATCTACGTATGCCATGACTCTCAATGCCACGTGCTTCAGTGTCCGCAATCGCACGTGCCACGATCCGTGCATGAGACGCAGGAACGTCGTAGTGGCGCAACAGGCGCGAAATCATGCGTGTAAGCGCAATGAGCTGCATGGTGAATCCGTTGTCGTGTGGGTGGAAAGAAGGCGTGGCACACACCACGGCGACCAACGTGTTGGTTGGTCGCCGTGGTATGCCAGTGGTGCGTACTAGTTGAGGGTCACGCCTGTGGTAATTGAACCATCGGCCAAGCCCTTCAAGATTTCTTCCATCTTGGCTTTGACATCGGCGGGAATGGCGGCGTCGGCCTTGTTGTATGAAGCCAACCCGATACCACCGTTGCTGGCATCATAGACGGCCACACCGTTGGTGAATTTGCCATCCACGACGTCCTTGATGGTCAAGAAGACGGCCTGGTCAACACGCTTCATGGCGCTTGAGATGATCTTGTCTGAACCAGGTGCACTACCGTTTTGGAAGGTGGTCACGTATTCGTCCTGGTCCACACCAATCACGTATGCACCGGCTTCAGCAGCGGCTTGAATGCCACCTGAGCCAGTCTGGCCACCAGCACCGAAGATGACATCGGCGCCTTCTGACATGAAGCTCTTGGCGGCTTCAGCACCACGTGCGCGGTCCACGAAGCTGTCAATGTAGACAGACTTTACGGCCACATCGGGGTTGATTGACTTGGCACCAGCTTCGTAGCCCTTGAGGAACTTCTGCACTGGTGGGATTTCCATGCCACCGACGGCGGCAATCGTGCCACTCTGACTCATTGACGCAGCCAAGGCACCAGCCATGTAGCCAGCCTGGTCTTCGGCGAAGACCAATCCGCGCACATTTGGCAACGCCGGGTCGTAGGCGAAGTCAACGATGGCGAACTTGGTCTCTGGGTACTTGCCTGAAGCTTCGGCAACGGCATCACCCATCATGAAGCCCACAGCCACGATGATTTCACAGTTGGCTTCGACCAACGACTGAATGTTCTTGCCGTAGTCGGTCTGTGCCTGGGTTTCAATGTACTTGATACCGATGCCGAGGTCAGCCTCAGCCTTTTTCAAGCCATCGAATGCGTACTGGTTGAAGGTCCCGTCGTTGATTTTACCAACGTCAGTGACCAAGCCCGCCTTACACGCGGCTGCTGGTGCTGCCGTGTTGCCACCACATGCCGGCAAAATGACAGCCGCAATGACCATCACTACCAAGGCAACCAATGTTGACTTCCGCATCACTTCCTCCATTAGAATCTGCGAGCATGTTCTCACCATAGCAAAACTATGTGGACATGCTCTTTTCATTATACGTCGCTGCTTTTTAATATGCAATATACTTACCAGTTTCGTACGTCAAACGCGTACAGATATGCAACATGTGTGGTCTGACGTAAATCCACGTTGCACATGCTGATGCATCAAATTCTCATCTGAGGATGCACCTATAAGCGGTATAATATGCTCAACTGACTAGTGAGGGGTGTATGACGACTACCCATCCGTTGAGTCCGAGAGAAATCATTGACGTATATGCGCTGACACAGCATATTTGTACCGTCCACGACATTCGCGAAGAAGACGGTGCAGTTATTGCGACGGTGACGCCGCTTGTTGCGAGTGCAATCCTGTTGCGCAGTGTCCAAGCCCGTGCGCGTGCAAATGGTTTTACTGTATGGTTACGCCGTAATCCACATTCCAAAGCGGTCGAATTGGTCTTCATCGTCGGTGTGCCTCCCATCACGGATACACGCCCTTGGTTGGCGCTCGCACTGCTCGTGACTACCATCTTGTCGTGTTTAGCCGCTGGGGCACTCTACCAGGGCATCGATGTCTTTGCACAGCCGGGACAAATCTGGGCAGGTATCCCATTTGCGGCCACGCTGCTCGGGATTTTGGCCACCCACGAGTTGGGGCACTATGTTGTGGGGCGCTGGTGGGGTGCTTCGGTGAGTTTACCCTACTTCATCCCACTTCCCCCACCCTTGAGTTTTACTGGGACCATGGGTGCAGTCATCGTCCAACGAGAACCCATGCAGGATCGGAGCGTGCTCTTTGATGTGGGCGTTGCAGGACCGATTGCCGGGCTCGTCGTAGCTGTGCCACTCTTGCTCTATGGATTGGCACAATCCACGGTGGGACCGCTCCCCGTAGACGGATACATGCAAGAGGGGAACTCGGCGTTGTATTTGCTGGCCAAATTTGCCGTCTTCGGGCAGATTCTGCCAGCCAATAATTTGGATGTGCAACTCAGTGATGTTGCATTTGCGGCCTGGATAGGGCTACTCGTGACCATGTTCAATTTGTTGCCAATCGGACAACTCGATGGCGGTCACGTGGCATATGCCGTGCTCGGACGGTATGCCGTCTACGTGGCATACGGCGCAATTGCATTTTGTGTGTTGTTGGGTGTGTTTGTGGACAATACGTGGCTGGTATGGGGTGTAATTGCGACGCTAGCCAATCCGCGCCACCCTGCCCCCTACGACGACATCACCCCAATCGGGGGCTGGCGGGTACTCCTAGCATGCCTCATGGTGGTCGTGCTACTCTTTTTGCTTACTCCCGTCCCCATCCGTGTGGTCATGCCTAGCGTGTAATGTAAATGGGGTTGCTAAAGACCCACGGTAGATTCTTTTTGATGGCTTCTACGCGATACACACCGCTCTCGTTGATGGTGGTCAAAATGGATCGGTTTGATTGCAATTTCACGGTACCATTGTGAATCAACCGGACATCAGTGTTGACGCCTAAATCAATTTTTATGGTGATTGCACCTTGACGTAGCGTGGCAATGTCACCGGCATACCAGCGTTCTGCGCCACGAAACGCATAAAACTCGAGATTGGCACAATCACCATCGAGACGATTGACCATGTAGCTTCGCCCTTGGGCAAGTGCACCGTATACCATGCGCATTGCATTCGTAAAGTTATTGGAAAGTCGTTCGGGTAACCACAAGTAGGTGGTGAGTGTTTCAAATGCCCACTTGTACGGAAAGACTTGTAATCGCCCAAAAGGGGAAGGACGCAGAAATGCGTGTACGTCTACGCCCCACACCCCAAATGTGCGTTTACCGGCCATGTTCAGAGCATCCCACCATTCAATGGTCGCCTTGGTGGGACCTTTGAGTGCGGATCGTGGGAATGCGTAAATCCACTCTTTGTTGGTCGGAGTGAGCTGTTCACTCCAATCGCTCATGAAGTTCCATAGCTCGATTCCGATACTGCGCCCCGTACTGCGTGTCGGACCGTTGATATTCCAATCGTCCCAACGATAGATACCCTTGAAGTCGTTGTAGCGTTGTTCGTCGGGATGCGCGATGATGCCAAACCCTCCAGAGTCATAGGTTTCATCAATGAACTGCTGTGGTGGCAGTGTACTGGCTACCACATGATCGAGATTGAGTGCCAGAAAATGGTTGTGAAAGGGGGTTATTTCCTGGTCAACCAATGTCAACACGCGGTCGTACCACCCTTGTTCGGCACGGCCATCAAGGGTATCGTGGTCGGTAATAATAATCCACTCGAGTCCAGCTTGCTGTGCCGCATGTGCAATATCGGGGATGGTGCCACTGCCATCCGAATAGTGAGTATGTATGTGTAACGCACCAGGGCTGATATGCATGTGTGCTCTTACCAGATAAACGGGATGAATTTCTTGGTGTGTCTGCGGTAATCGGCATATTCAGCGTATTGACGCTGCAACCACGTTTCTTCGAAGTTGGCTTTGAAGTTGAGCCATATGCTGAGCGTGATGGTTGCGAGTAGGGCTATTGGGCTTTGTGAAAACAAGGTGAGTCCCACACAGCCGAGCAGCAAACCAGTATAGATAGGATGTCGTACAATAGCATACATACCACGTGTGACCAACGTGCCGGTGGCGAGTGGTTTGGGAAAGGGTGTCAGACTATGACCGAGGTGGCGAAATGCCAGCACAATGCAGACCATGCTCGCCACGATGCATATCCCCGCGCTGAGCTGTGCTACGACTGAGGCTTCGTATTTGAACGGGTCTACAAATGTGGCGAGTACGATGACGCCTATCAACACAAACTGGCCGATGACCCAATACAGACCACGTGCTGTTGCTGTTTCCATTGGATACTCTGTTCTACCGACTGTCTACATGAGGCTAATCATACCATGAATACTGCGCACACAACTACTATGGCCATGTGGCACAACGAAGATTCATTTGGGCGCATGCTAATGGCAGGGCGCGATGCTGCTGCGTTGCTCCAACGCCTTACGACCAACGATGTGGTGGCGTTGCAACAGCTACACGGACAACAGACGGTATTGACTACACCAATTGGGCGCATCATTGATCTGCTCCACGTGGTGCGCATCGAGGATGTTGTGTGGGTGATTACGAGTGCCGACCAAGGCCCGAGTATTTACAGTCACATCAAAAAGAACATCTTTTTTAACGACCAAGTCACGCTGACCCCAGCTGCGCGTACCCACCAACAATTCGCCATCTATGGTGGTGATGCCACGGCGCTTGTCGCACAGCACTTTGCATTACCACCGGTGTTGGCACGCTGGCACGTGGCCCCCCATCGCAACGGGATTGCGCATGGCTGGTGTAGTCCCATTGCGCCGCTCCATGGGGCGGGGTGGCGTGTGGTGGTGCCGCAAGGGCAAGCCGATGTGATAACTTCCGCTCTTCCGGCGCTGTCTGCCGACCAACTCAACCAGTGGCAAATTGAAGCCGGAGTAGCCGCATTTGGGCATGAGTTGAGCACAGAGTACATTCCACTCGAAGCAGGACTCGAGGATGCTATTAGTTTCAACAAAGGGTGCTATGTCGGGCAAGAAATCATCGCACGCATGGAAAGTCGTGGCCGCCGTGCCAAACAACTCCAACGTATCACGCTTGCAACATTGGTAGATGCGCCAGCCGCATTGCGTACTGCCGATGGGCGTGACGCTGGTGTGGTCACGCGTGTGGCGGTGTCACCCCGCTTTGGCATCATTGGACTCGCCTACATCAAAACTGCAGTGGCCGACGATGTGCCACTCTTTTGTGATACGACTCCCGTGACTCGTGTCACTGATTCATGGCAGGAGGTTGCAAATGAGTGATGCCGTCGAACGTATCTGTCCGTCGTGTCGTGCCGCCCAACAGCTTTCAGCACATTACTGCGCTACGTGTGGAGCTCCCCTAGAGCGCATGCTACCGGTGCGGTCCGCACAATGGTTGCCTGCGGTGATTCGGCAACGCATGCACCACCCTATTGTGCGCGGTGTGGCCATGGGTATGGCTGCAGTGGCAGTTGAAGTGGTCATTCGTCTTGTCCAACGTGCCATGACTCGTGGTGTGAGTAGCGCGTTGGTGCCACGTCACAATGACTCTGCCGTGCAACATCCTGCTTCAGCGCGTCGTACCACAATCAAGGGACGTCGGCGCACATGGTTTTGGCGTGATTACCGTGGTAACGACCGTAGCGAAGAACAGATTGAATGGCAACGCATTGACGAGTAAATGCTCATGAAACGCATGTCACCGCTGGTGGCTCAACTTTACCAACACACCCACGCACATCGTGTGCGCATGCTGCTCCAATCCGTACTTGCGTCAAGTGTGGTGGGTGCTTGGGTGGGTGGCGTGGCCATGCTGTGTCTGGCGCTTATGGTGCAGCTGATGATGGTGTCACAGCGTGTGGTCTGGTATGGTGCCCTGGTCGGAACAACTGCAATCGTCTGGGGTGGGGTGTGGTGGTGGCGGCAACGCCGTGCGCCCTCCATCTGGCGCCAGCTCGACCGCGCCTATACGTGGTCATCGAGTGTGACGACTGCCGTGGATTATGCCACGATGCACGCACAATACCCGTTGGCCGCCCCCCAGTATCGTCAGACATTGGCGATTATTGCCGCCACATCGGCCAACCAGCTCTCCCTAGGTTGGCGCCACATCTGGCAGGGATGGGTGGTGTGGTTCGTTGTCGGTATCTGCGCACTGATGATGCCAACCCCGTTTGATGCGCAGCTCGCAACACAGGCACAGGTACAGCACATCGCCCAATCGCTCGCGACGCAATTGCGCTCGTTGCCACCCGTGACTACCAGCGCTGCCGCACAGCAACAGGCCGCGCAGATTGCAACTGCCCAAGATGCGGAGCAACTTTTTGCGGAGCTCGACGTAGCAGAGCAACAACTGACCAACAATCAACAACAGGTGCAGCGACTCGATGCTTTTCTCACTGCCCTCCAACAGGCACCAGATGCGGCACAGGCCACCGACGTGTTGATGCAGGCAGCTGCCCAACTTCCCGCTGACATGAATGCGGCCCTCGCTGATGCCCATGCGCGTGCCCAAGCCGGTGATCCTGACGCCTACCAGCAGCTCGAGGCGCAGATTGTACGCCAACAACAGGCGCGGGCTGCCTGGCAAAACGCGCTGGCGCAGGCCAAGCAACGCACACAACACGTGGCACAGACCGCACAGACCGCACAGTCCAACACGGCACCTTCCGTACCATCAGGTCAGTCAGCGGCGCCAGGGACGACCGCACCCAATGCGCAAGGAGCCACTGGACAGCCTGGTGGCACTGCCCAGTCAGGTAACACGGAGAATCAATCGGGCAGTGGTACGGCGAGTACCGCAAGTGGTGCAGCAGGGAATGGTAGTGGTGGCACAGGTGGGACAAACGCATCACAAGTGACGCTGTTTGTGCCACAACTCGATGCAGCAGCAGTGGTCACGCTCCCTGTGCAAACGAGTAACGCGAGTGCGAACGGCGATGAAACACTGACGAGTGGCGGTGGTGTGGCACCTGCGACGGTGCAATACACGTACGCTGATGTGGTTGACCGTGCATCACAACAGGCGACCCAGGCAATTGCTGACGCCCACGTGTCGTGGTCTGCCCAACAGACCGTATCCGATTATTTTGCGGTACTCCAGGAGCAGGCACCATGAATCCACACACAGCCCAACAATTCATCGCACACATCAGTGCCCATCTATCACAGGTCATCGTTGGTCAGCCACAGGTAATCCATCAGTTAGTGACTGCCGTGTGTGCCAATGGTCACGTACTACTCGAGGGTGCACCAGGGCTCGCGAAAACAACGTTGGTCCGCACGTTGGCACACCTCCTCGGCGTGTCGTTTGGCCGTGTGCAGTGTACTCCCGATTTGATGCCCAGCGACGTAATCGGCACGATGATGCTTTTTGACGGTCAACCAGGGCAATACACGCTACGCTTTGCTCCGGGGCCAATCTTTGCTTCTCTCGTGTTGGTAGATGAAATCAATCGCACTACGCCCCGTACCCAGAGCGCACTTCTCGAGGCCATGCAAGAGCACACGGTGACCGTTGCTGGCACCACGCACACCTTGCCAGAGCCGTTTTTGGTGATGGCCACACAAAACCCGATAGAAATGGAAGGCACGTATCCGCTACCCGAAGCACAACGTGACCGGTTCCTGATGCAAATCAACGTGCCATTTCCACTCGTTGACGATCTTGTCGAAATTGCACGGCGTGAAGCGCTCCCACCACCCGCAGTGCCGACGCGCTTGACTGGCGCTCCCACGCTCCACGATATCCGCGCTGTCTGTCAACAGATACTCGTGTCAGATGCACTCTTGCGCTATTGTGCACTCATCGTGCATGCCACCCATCCCGAGCATTCCCCCATCGCTGTAGTCCGTGATTTGGTGCGCTATGGCGCATCACCACGTGCAGTACAAGCGATTGTGCGTACGGCACAGGTGCAGGCAGTCTGTGCGGGGCGCCTCCACGTTGATGTGAGTGACATCCAGCAGGTGTTGTTGCCAACACTCCGGCATCGTATCGTGCTCCGCCGCGAAGCGGCAATTTCCAGGGTGCAGAGCGATGCCATCATCAACGACATCATGGCACAGGTACCACTCCCATAAAGGTGGAGCTCATGTCACAACTCTTGCAAACGGATGAAATCGCATGGCTACGCCAACAGGAGTGGCTTTGGCATGGTGCAAGCGGGAGCAGTATGGCCGCCACCCACCCGGCAACACACGGTGGACGGGGGAGCGAGCCTGAGTTCATGCGCCGCTATCAGCCCGGCGACGACATCCGCTGGGTCGACTGGGCGGCTACACTCCGACTCCAACGAGCCATGGTCCGTCAACCACACCCCATGCAACAAAGCCGGCTCCGGATTGTACTCGATACGAGTGCGTCCATGACTGCATTTCCACAAAAATGGCGAGCCGCGGTGCGGATGGTAGCAGCACTGGGTGTCATCACCATCAGTCAGCTCAATGCTGTGCAGCTCATCGCTGGTCAGCAAGAAACACGAGTGTCACATCTCGAACAGTGGATTGCTGACTGCATGCAGTTGTATGACACACCACCCGTGCACCCATTCGAATTTCCGGAAATGCGTGTCCAGCCGCAACCGCTTATACTCTGTAGCGACCTCTGGCACGCAGAGTGGCAATCACAGCTTCACCGCCTGGCACAAGTGAGTCATCATGGCATCGTCATCCATCTCCTCGACGTCGAAGAGTGTACTCCTGCGTATACCGGTGAAATAACTCTTGTTGATAGTGAAACAGGGCAAGAGCGTACGCTGACCATTGATGCGCACCTGAGTGCGCGCTATCGTGATGCACTGCAGCACCACCTCGATGCCGTACGTGCAACCTGCCAGCAGTATGGTATTACCTATCATCTCGTGGATTCGCAGCAAAGTTTGTGGCATACCATTAGTGAGGTGTGCCAGTGAGTTTCATTGATGCATGGGTATGGTGGGTGGGGGTGCCATTACTCGCCACGTTGCTGGTATGGCATCTCTTGCGTCATCAGGCGACGCGCCAGCATATCCCGTCATTGCACCTCTGGCAATTCATCACTGCCGAACAACGGAGCCGTCGGCCGTGGATGTGGCCGTTGCCGTGGTGGTTATTTGCGTTACGCATGCTCATTGGCAGTGTGTTGCTTCTGGCAGCTTCAGGGCCGGTGTGGGCGGCGAGTTCACCACAGCCGACACGGGTGATTGTGGTGGATACAAGTGCCAGTATGCGTGCACAGACCCCACAAGGGGTGCGTATTACACTTGCCAAGCAACACGCACATGCCCTCATTGAACGTGCTCCCGTACAGACACGATTTACCATCGTGGACGTCAATGCGCGCATGTTCATCCGTGGAAATCAACTCCGTGAACGGGCTGATGCGCATCGTCTCGTTGATGCACTTGCTACGGTGCACGTTGCCAGCGATATGCGCGCACTCATCCCCCAGCTCCAGGCACTCGACAATCAGCGTAGCGATATGTTCATCATCAGCGATGATGCTACACTCTGGCAAGCGTCCGTTTGGCCTACGGGCTGGCAACTTGTGCCGATTGGTGGTGATGCGCCAAATCACTTCATCGAGGGCGTGACTGTGCAATCGAACGCTACTGGCTGGCAGGGGATGGTGCGTGTGGTCGCCGATGGTCCGGTGCCAGACCGTGCGCGCCTCCTCGAATTACGCGATGAAACCGGCAGACTATATGATGCAACCTATGTGAATCCACGTGCTGGTGAAAGTGTTACGTGGACCTTTCGTATGCCCGTAGTGCCCGATGTGTTGGTGGCATCACTGCAGCCAGATAGTGCGGATGCCTTAGCTGCTGACGATGTCTACTGGTGGCGTAAACCGACGCAGAATGCACTCCGTGTCTATCTACAGAGCCCGGATACGCGCTTCCTTCCTGCGGCACTCCAGATTTTGCCCAACGTGGTACGAGTGGAAACGCTTGCTGATGCCGATATTGCGATTATTGATTCACCAGCTACCCTGCCCATACAGCGCAGCATACCTACCTGGCTTATCAATCCGCCACCCACTAGTCTTGCCACGTTCCCCGTTTTAACGCCACCCACACTTGTAGGGGATGCCGCATTGCTGACGCAGGACGTAGATTTACAGAGCACACAAATTGTGACTGCGTCGGTGCTGACAACACCGATTTGGGCACAACGCTGGTTGCAAAGTCCACTTGGGACGCATGCATATGTGGGCGTTGATAGCGGAATCGCACACGTTGTGTTCGGCTTTGCATTGACACATACCGATCTTCCCCTGCGTGTCGAATTCCCGTTGCTCGTGCGCAACGTGTTGCGCTACTTAGCACCGACAACAGCGAGTGATTCGATGCAAACTGGCCACCCGTATGCGGTCCACACTGTGGAGGATGCGACAGCTCCTCTCCTTGTTTCACAGCCACTGCCAGCAACAGCACGTATGACCCAAATCAACCAAAAATGGTATTTAGTAGACATAACAAATAGTGGTGCATATCGTATTGCCGACCGTTGGTATGTGGCAAATCTGTTGGCACCATGGGAATCTGCAACCCATCGCAACGCAACGACACTTGCTACGGATGCCGGTCTTCTGCAGCTTGGAATTTCACTACGGCAATGGTGTATCTGGCTTAGTCTCGTGCTCTTGCTCGGTGAACGGGCGCTCACCTGGTGGATGCGGAGGGTGACATGAGTACACTGAGCTTCACGACGCCATGGGTGCTACTCGTCAGTCTGCCTGCCATACTCCTTTTGTGGTGGTGGCGGATGCCTCACGAGGGACGTGATGTGCGCAATTCGTGGGCCTTGCTCTGTCGTATGGGTACTGTACTCGCTGTACTGGTGGCATTGGCGTCACCCATGCATGTATCTCCCCCTGCGGCAGTAGGACTGGTAGTGGTACGCGATGTTTCGGCATCCATGGATGCGAATGCCCGCCAACAGCAAGCCGGCATCATTGCTCAACTCCAGCAAACCCAGCCATCCACTGCACTCCTCGGAATCGTGGATGTGGCTACTGATTCGTTGATTGCAGCACTCCCACAACCTGCACTCCGTGATACCTCGCAGGTGCTCATGACAGATACGCAGGCTACCGCACTCGCTGATGCAGTCACGTTGGCAGCGTCATTGGTCCCGGGCGAATACGAGGCACGTGTGTTGCTGTTGTCTGATGGCAATGAAACACGTGGTCGTCTCCAAGAAATCAGCGAGAGTATGCTTGCCCGCAATGTGCGGGTGGATGTGGTACCGCTTACCACACAGCAGCTGCCACCGTTTTTGGCATTGACAGAAGTCCAACTCCCACAGCGCATCCGTGGCAGTGGGGGCATGGTTGCCACCCTGTTGCTCCAGAGTGCCCGTAATCAATCTGCTGAACTGGTCATTAGCGACGGCAGTCGCGAGTTGCATAGGCAACCACTCACGCTGAGTGCGGGTATGCAACGCCAACAGGTGACGATTCCCGCGTTGTCCCCTGGCATTCATCGTTTGACGTTTCGCGTCTATGCCAGTGCTGACACCCTCCTCGACGATAATCACCAAGACGTCATTGTCGAGCAACGAGGCGCTCCGCGTATCCTGGTCCTTGCGCATCTGGTAGCGCGTGTGACCCCACTCGTCGAAGCCTGGCAACGAATCGGTGTTGAAGTGACCGTGGCACGCCCCAGTGAAATTAGCACCCAGTTGGCCGATTTTGCGTCACACGATGTGGTAGTGCTCTTTGACACACCGGCACGAGATGTGCCACTTGCAGTCATGCGCCAAATTGCAACAAATGTGACAACGCTGGGGAAAGGATTTTTGTGGATTGGTGGCGCTGATAGTTTTGGTGCGGGTGGCTTCCGGCGTACTCCACTTGCTGAGGTGGCCGCAGTATCGCTTGAGCCGCTTGATGCAAAGCAACGCACACAAATGGACTTGCTGCTAGTCATTGACCGTAGTGGGAGCATGAGTGATGGCGTTGCACAATTGAGCATGCTCGATTTGGCCAAAGAAGCCGCCTTTCGTGCCATCCAAAATCTGCAACGTGGTGACACGGTGGGGGTGGCATTTTTTGCTGATAGCGCAGCATGGGCGTTAGCACCGCAACCACTCCCCAATGATGATGTCGTGGCGCAGGCGCTTGGCAGCGTGCAAAGTGATGGCGGTACGTCAATTGCATCCGGGTTGGCGTTGGCAGCAGCACAGGCTCCTACCCTACGTGGGGACGTGCGTCATGTGATTTTGCTCTCGGATGGCATGGATCCATCTCCCACTGATGCGATTGTGCAAGAATTACGCGCCCAAAATGTGTCGCTGAGCACAATCGCACTTGGACCAGATGCCGATGTTGCCACGTTACAGCGCCTTGCCACACTCGGAAATGGCACTGCTTATCAGGTCAGTGACCCCCAACAACTAGCTGACGTTTTCCTCGAAGATACGACGCGAGTTGCGAGTCGTGATATCGTCGAGGATGTGGTGACACCACGTCGTGTTGCCACTGATCCTTGGTTGGCCGCTTTCCCCACGGTACAACCAGTCTACGGCTATAATCGCACTTCCGCCCACCCAGATACACGGGTGCTGATGCAAATCGATGAATTGACGCCGCTTTGGGCGCTCCGGCGTGTAGGCCGGGGTCAAAGTATGGTGTGGGCCAGCGATTTGGGGACACGCTGGGGACGTGATTGGACTGCGTTACCCACGCTCCCCGCATTTGCACCCTTGTTGTTGACTCCGTTGCTCCCTGCGGATGATCGTTCGCTCGACGTGTCGTGGTTTTGGCATGATGATATCCTCGATATTGCGCTGTCGAGTGGTGATGCTGAATCACCACCAGATGTGGCACTCATTGATGCACAGGGTCGGCTTATTCCAGTGCCACTCCAGGCACGTGGCGTACAACAATGGTCGGGGCAGATTCGTGATATTGCCAGTGGTGAATATATGATTCGTGCCACGCACGACACCGCAACTGTGGTACGTGGCGTGATTCTCGCCAGCCGCACTGAACTCGCTCCACGCGATGGCAATGCGTTACTCGCAGACATTGCCAATCGGACTGGTGGTCGTATTATGCCGCGCATTGATGCCGCATACTGGCAATCTACCACAACCAGCCCCACAGCCACACGTGACCTGTCAGTCTGGTTTATATTGGGTGCAATGAGCTTGTTTGTGGTTGAAATTGCGCTGCGCCGTGGGATTGTGGCGCCGCAGTCGTTATTTCAGCGTCGCTTGCGCGCTACACCGCCTGCATCGCCTCCCACCACACCCCCAGCGGCGCCACCGTCGCCCGCATCACCAGCACCACCTACGCGCTTCGACCGCTTGCGTGCAGCCAAAGCACGGAGCCGCGATCCGCGCGAATCATCCGAGTAGTGCACTTACTTCTGCGGCGGTGGGCATGGCACCCTGTGCCCCACGGCGTGTGACTGCAATGGCTGCTGCTGCTGCCGCATACTGCATCGCGCCGGGCATGTGCTCACCACGTGCCAAGGCACATGCAAGCGCACCGTTGTAGCAATCACCGGCAGCCACCGTGTCTACGACGGCCACCGGGACGGCGGGGACGCTGAGTGTTTGGCCAGCGTGACTCCAGAACGCCCCGTGTGCACCACGCTTGATGATGACATGCGCTGCGCCACGTGCATGGAGAATATCTGCGGCTGCCCGGGCCTGTGTCTCGGAATCGGGCACGATGCCGGTGAGTTGGTGTGTTTCGTGTTCGTTGGGCGTGATAATGTCTGCGTGCTGATAGAGCTCGTCAGGCAATGCTGCCGTGGGGGCTGGTGCCGGGTCGAGCACCGTGGTCACTCCACGTCGTTTTGCCAGCTGGAGTGTGGCAACCACGAGTTCGAGGGGGACTTCGAGTTGCACCAGGAGATGTGTACACGTGGCAAGCACCTGCTCTACGCTGTCGAGAATCTCGTGTTGCATGCGCATATTCGCCCCCGAGGCCACCACAATACTGTTTTGCCCTTTATCATCAACGGTAATCAGTGCTACACCCGATGCACCGGGGAGGCGGCGTACTTGGGCAATGCTGACGCCGTACCCGCTCAGACTCGCACAGAGGTGATTCCCAAAGCCGTCATCACCAACTGCTCCAATCAGGTGGGCATCGCCACCAAGTCGGGCCACGGCCACCGCTTGATTCGCTCCTTTGCCACCGGGAACGGTGACAAAATCACTGCCGAGAATTGTTTCACCAGGGGCGGGAATGTGTGCGGCACGTACAACCAGATCCATATTGATGCTTCCAAAAATAGCGATACTCATCTATGGCTCCATTCTGCTATGGATGATGTATTTTAGCACGTCTTAATGATGATGAAATAGCGCATTGGAATGCAGAGTAATCTACCATCAAAAAAGTGCTTGACATTGTCTGAAAACTTGCTACAATACGGAGTCGGTAATGTATTTACCGAGGTTTCTTGCCTCCGGCGATTTGGTGATGTATGCAATCACCGTCGAGTGTTCTGTGACTCCAATGTGAGTAGTCGTGAGAACCACCGAGTAGGCTTTCATGAGGGTGTATGGACGTTTGCACACACAATCTCATAGGTGGCGTTGTCACCGCTGACGGGTTGCGTATGGGCGCGCGTTTGCACCGTAGTTAGTTTCCTCTCCCTTTCCTTCCCGACAGTGTACATACTAGACCAACCGTCTTGCATGTGACAACGAACACCTACCCAGGTTTCGTTGTTGTATGGAGGAATTCTATGATGATTCATTGGATTCGGACGGCGCTTAGCCGTTATGCGTTGGTTCCCTCTGCGAGTTGGCTGACGAGTCGTCATGCCAGTTTCATGGTCGTTCGTTTGCGCCACCGTGATTAGTGCCGTTGGTATGTATTTCGTTGTTGAGAAGGAGATACGTCTGAATTGAACGATCACACCTATATCGAACACATGCGCCAGCAGTTTGGCGTACCTGCCGACGGGCGATTAAACGGATTCATTAGCCGTCGCGATGGGCAGTTGTTTTTAGATGATCGCATTAATCTCAATGAGTTGATTCAGCAATATGGTGCACCACTCGAAGTGGCCTATTTGCCGCTGATTACCCGCCAAATTGATGCCATGCATGCCAAGGTGGCCTATGCACGGCAAGCAACACACTATACCGGTGAGTTCTTTTTTGCATATGCAACCAAAGCAAACTTCGCCGAAGAAGTCGTACGCACCGCATTGCAATCTGGTGCACACTACGAAACCTCTGCATCCGCAGATATCATCATCGCTCATCAGCTGTGGCGCCAAGGTATTTTGGCGAACGACCGTTACATGTTTTGTAATGGGTCCAAAGACATCGTGTACCGTGACGCCATGATTGCACTCCGTGATGCGGGCTACGAGCGGATTGTGCCTATCATTGATGATCTTGCTGAGCTCGACTACTTGATTCACAACTGTACCCAACCACTGTTGCTGGGTGTGCGGGCTCGTTTTGACATCGGTGATGTGGATGCCGATCACCCCGGTGGTGAACGATTCGGGTTGACCCCGCATGAAATCCAACGAGCGGTTACGATGCTCCAGGGTACACCCCATCGGCTCGTGCTTTACCACGCTATGGTGGGGAGCCAAATGGAGGATGCCGTGTTGTGGCAAATCCGGCTTGGCGCCTCTGTGGACGCCTATGCCGCACTAGCCGCGCAGGTTCCCGATTTGGCCTTTTTCAACTTTGGTGGCGGCATGCCCACCGATGCCTACGCCATTGATTTCACCTTCGACTACCAGGGCTTTTTGCAAGGGGTGATGAAGGGTATGCAACAGGCGTGTGCCCATGCCGGTGTGGCCGTACCGCACTTGGTCGGTGAGTTTGGTCGCTACACAGTGGCCTCACACAGCGTCTACCTGATGGAAGTCGGTGCGGTTAAGGCTGGTCGTGGTGGTGCTCCCGATTGGTATCTGCTCAACGGGAGTTTGATGGTGTCGTTGCCCGATACGTTGATTGTCGAAGGGCAGCAGTTCATCGTGTTGCCACTCGATAATTGGCATTTGCCCGTGCGTCCGGTGCGTCTGGCCGGTCGCTATACCTGCGACACCGATGATTACTACCCACGTTCTGGGCAGGCTCCATTGCTTTTGCCTGCCAACGGCGAACAGAGTGTGCTGGCATTTTTTGGGATTGGCGCATATCAGCAGATGATTGCTGGTCGTGGTGGTGCACATCATTGTCTGACTCCCGAAATGCGTCGTATCATCATCGAGTACGACGATGATGCCCTGGTCCTGCGTGAGACGCCAGCCCAAGATCTCAACGACATCATGGTCACGTTGGGGTACCACCGTGATACCATCGAGCTCCGCCGACCCACCCCGAGCGATGTCTCTGAGCGGTCACCACGGGTCATCCGCATGCCTGCCCGCCGCACAGTACGCCCGTTACGGCGTATGCCACGCTGAGCTGCCACAGCCGTATTCCTGTTGGTCTGCGTACCAACGGGGATACGGTATAATGACGCTACAGGTATGTGTAGTACGGAGGTAATGCCGTGGAACACCGCAAGCGTCTCGGAGTAATTACGAGTGGCTCCTTGGCTGACGGGCTGATGGCTCGTGTTGATGCCTCCCAAACAATCGAATCACTGCGTGTCGGTCAGTTCTTGCTCATCCAAGGGGTGCAGCATGAATTTTTTGCCATGCTTACCGATGTCGAGCTTGCTGCAACGTCCAACAACGTGTTGATTGACCCTCCCAGCGATGATGCGTTTTTACAAGAGGTACTCGTCGGCACTGCTACCTACGGCAATATTGCACTGCGCCCGTCACTAATGCTCCCCCGTGACGTCAGCGAGGGATTGCTCCCCGTCAAAACTATCCCGGCCCATTTCTCTCCCGTATTTGATGCCGATGAACGCGACTTCACCCGCGTGTTTGGCAAAGAAGATGCCACACATTTCGAAATTGGTCGCCCACTCGACATGAATGTGCCTGTGTGTATTGACTTGAATCGGCTCGTCGAGCGTTCAAATGGTGTCTTTGGCAAAAGTGGTACCGGCAAGAGCTTTTTGACGCGCCTGTTGTTGAGTGGCACCATCAAGGCCAATGTGGCTGCCAATCTGATCTTCGACATGCACTCCGAATATGCCAGTGATGCGTCGTCGGAAGCAGGGGGCTTCGTCAAAGGATTGCGCAAAATATTCGGACCCGTGGTGCGCATTTATACGCTCGATGCAGAATCAACGCGCCGGCGTGGTGCACAGTATGACCAAGAAATTCGTATTGGCCTCAACGAAATCGAAGTCGAAGACATCCTGCTTCTCCAAGATGAGTTGAATTTGAATGCGACTGCCGCAGAATCTGCGTACCGACTCATTGATGAGTTCCACGATGCGTGGCTCCGTACACTACTCGATATGCCACCCGAAGAAATCGAGGCATTTGCACAGCGTACGGGCACACACTACGGTTCGCTCAGTGCGCTCAAGCGCAAACTCGAAGCCTTGCGTCGGCGTGGCTACGTCACCAATCAGACGAATGGCGTCGTGGACACGCTCATTGATGACTTGATGAACAAGCAACACGTGGTGCTTGAATTTGGGCGCTTTGACAACACGATAGACTACATGCTGGTTGCCAACATCATTACGCGCAAAATCCATGCCCGTTGGCGCGAAAAAACAGAACGCTATCTGACCAGCAAAAACAAAGCTGATAAACCACCACAGCTGGTGATTACCATCGAGGAAGCGCACAAGTTTCTCAATCCGACTGCGGCCAAACAAACGATTTTTGGGACCATTGCGCGTGAGATGCGCAAGTATAGCGTCACATTGCTGGTCGTAGACCAACGCCCATCGTCCATTGATAGCGATGTGATGAGTCAGCTCGGCAGTCGTGTGACTGCGCTGCTCAACGACGAAAAAGACATAGATGCAGTCTTTACCGGTGTCAGCGGCTCAGGTGCGTTGCGCACCGTACTCGCCACACTCGACTCGCGTCAACAGTGTCTGATTCTCGGACATGCGGTGCCGATGCCTGTGGTGGTGCGTACCCGCGCCTACGACGAAGCATTTTACCAGGCCATGGGCACGGGCGTGACCACGACTTCACACGCATCGTCACCGCCTGCACCATCCGCGCAAGCGAGTATCGCAGATCTTTTCGACGAATAACGCGATTAGGGTTTTTGAGGGATGCCGTACTGCATCAGCCCACCCATGCGAATCCGAATCAACACGGCAAATTCACTGCGGTTGGCGGCGTCTGCGGCCTCTGCTGCTTGGCGCATCAGTGCGATCGCCTGATTCACATCCCCCTGTGCTTCGGCGATGCTCGCCCGCAGAAAGAGCCCCTCGGGTTGCGTGGCCGTGGTGCTGAGCAACAGGGTGGCATCCGCTTCTGCACCGGAAAATTGCTTGGTAAGTACTCGATTGTTGCCGCGCATGTAGAGCGTGGTTCCCTGTAACGGGTTGATTTCTTGGACACGTTGCCATGCACGTGTGGCCACCGTGCTCTCACCATAATACTCGGCGAGGACAGTCAACCAAAGTTGTGATTCCAGGTCGTCTGGAAAGGTAGTAGCTTCACGTTGTGCCAACGTGTATGCGGTCGCGTAATCGTCTGCGGCAACCGCATTCAGAATGGCGGTGGTGTCGGCACTGGGTGGGGTGGTTGTAACCACGTACCAACAGACGGCAATCACCGTCACCACGAGTAGGATGATGCGTATCAGGCGCATGCGTTGCTGGTGCTGTTGTTGTTGGACGAGGAGCTCGAGTTCGGCGCTGATGCCACTTGGCGTCGATGCACGTTGCGTCGCCATCGCCTGCATGATGCGGCGCGCATTGCGTTTAACACGACTGTTGAGTGCGACAATGCGCACGTGTTCTGCAGAAATGTCGTATCCAGATGCGTCACACTGTGCACTGAGTGCGTTGATATGATCAACGAGTGTAATCAGCTGTTGTGCACCGTCGGGCTGCTCGTGATAGATGAGTGCGAGCGGTTCGGCTTTGTCGAGCGCCTGCCGGAGTTGTGGCATGAGTGGCTGTGATGAGTCTGTGTGCATTGTCGTCTATCGCGTTGTATAATAATCAGTAGTACTACTGTATCTGTGGAGTAGCATACCATATGCGACTAGTTGTTGTTCGTCACGGTGAAAGTGAGTGGAATCGAATTGGCCGGTATCAGGGGCAATTTGATGCACCACTGTCAGAAATGGGTGTCAAACAGGCCGAAGCACTCGCAGAGCGCTTGCGTTCTGAGTCGTTCCACACCATCTACGCCAGTCCGTTGCAACGGGCGCGCCTCACTGGCGAAGCCGTGCACCGCTACCACCCTGATACCCCGTTTGTGGTTGAGCCTGCTGTCATCGAAATTGACCACGGTGAGTGGGCCGGATTGATGGTTGATGAAGTCATCGCCAAATATGGTGATGGTCTACGGGAGTGGCGCATGACACCCACCCGCTCACATATGCCGGGTGGCGAAAGCTTTAGCGACATTCTTAAGCGGGTGCTTGATTTCAAAGAGCGTATCATCAAACAGCACCCAGATCAGACGGTGCTGGTGTCTACCCATGATGTGGTTGTCAAAATTCTCGTTGCTGACGCACTTGGCATGCACATGGACGGCATCAATCGTATTTGGGTAACCAATGCGAGCATTTCGGTAATTGAATACGGTAGCGATTTGACCTATTTGGCCAGCCTCAGCGAAGCAGCCCATTTGAGTAAACTCGAAGTCGTGCGTGGGGCGTGGTAACTGGTGGTCTGAAATCATGGAAAAGGCGTGACGATGCCTCAATCAGTAGCATCTGGAAGCGCAGTGTCGCGTCTTTCACAACATCAAATAAATGACATCTTGCGTCGTGTCGGTTTAACTGACGATTTACAACGTGTCGAAGCAGAAATGCTTGATCGGATTCAGTCGAACAATCAGTTGTTACGCGATGCGGGTGCGTACACGGTGAGTGCCGGTGGTAAACGCTTGCGTGCCATTCTCGTGTTGCTTTCTGCGCGTCTCGGGAAGTATGATTTCGAACGTGCCAAGCACCCAGCAGTTGCCATCGAATTGCTCCACGCTGCATCGCTCGTACATGACGACTTGGTGGATCATGCCAATGCGCGTCGTGGTCGTGCGACGGTGCATGTCACCTGGGACCGAGATGTGGCCCTGGCACTCGGGTCGTATCTGTTTGGAGTGGCTGCTCGCGAACTCGCCTTTGAGCCCGACGAGCGGATTATCGGGTTTTATGTGCATGCGGCGCGATGTATGGTTGAAGGTGAGCTCAACCCGGTATCTTTGGTTACCCCGCGAGAAGCTGCCGAAGCACAGTATTATCGCAAAATCGGTTACAAAACGGCCGTCTTGTTCGAGGCTGCCTGTCGTGCCGGAATCGCAGTGGCTGGTGGGTCACCACAGGCTGTTGCGGCGCTTGGTGCATTCGGCTACGAGCTGGGTTTAGCCTTCCAGATTGTTGACGATATCTTGGATATGACTGAAAGTGAATCCGTCCTGGGCAAACCGGCAGGCAACGACCTGCGAGAGGGGACTATCACTCTGCCACTCATATTGGCGCATGATCGTGATCCACAGCCACTCTTCATGCGTGTCACTGAGGGGAATGTACCCGCTGAACTCGTCCCCGACATGATTACCGCAATTACTGCGGTTGGTGGGATCGAGGCCGCCTATGTGGCTGCCAATGAGCGTATTACACGTGGGCTCGCGTATCTTACCCCCTATGCGGACGAGACGACACTTGATGCGTTCCAGACCATTGCACGGCATGTGGTGCAACGGCGTCAGTAAGTGACATAACGTATGTGCTTGCGCCCCGTGTTAATCGTACAGAGTGCACGGGGCGCGTTGCATACATCCAACATAACGTAGCCTTGCGTAGTACATAACAACGAATGCGATTGTTGTATGCGATAGCGAGGTTCGTATGCAGAAGAATCCCTATCAAAGCGAAGAGCTCGATTTGCACGCTGATCCTGGTGAAGAGTGGAACGACGAAGTTGCTGATGCCTTCATCGAAGAATCCCCCAATGAGGAATCACTCGTTGAAGACTCCGTGCAGATGTACCTCCGCGAAATTGGTCAAGTGCCCCTCTTAAATGCGAGCCAAGAAGTTGATTTGGCACAACGCATCGAAGCCGGTGTCTATGCGCGTGATGTCCTTGATGCGCACGTCTCCATGGTGTTTCAAGGCGACATTGACGCTCACGCTGCGCAACTCGTACACGCTCTGCCACAGGCCCGCTCACTTGAATCATGGTTGACATGCTGGATTGAGCATGGTGGCCAACTCACCACATTGCCCTATCTCTTGGCACATGCACAACGTCACCACACCTTAATTGTGACGACCACACCCTGTGATCTGTCCGAACAGATTGACTTACTGCGTGAATGTGAACGCGTACGCTTACTCGCGCTCAAGAGTAATATGGTGGTGCTCACTCCGTTTATACAGCGCATAGTCACTGCGTTCCCTGATCGTGTGATTCAGCTCGTGGACTGGGTGTTGCACTCCGTGCCCCAACAGACACCAATCTACACCCAATTCAGTGACCGCGACATGCGTGCGCTGAATCGGCGGGTCGAGGATGGCAGCGATGCCCGTCGCCGCTTGATTCAAGCAAATTTACGCTTGGTGGTCAGTGTGGCCAAGAAGTATATCGGTGGTCCGCTGTCGTTCATGGATTTGGTGCAAGAAGGCAACATCGGTTTGATGCGCGCCGTCGAAAAATTCGATATCCTGCGCAAGAATCGGTTTTCAACCTATGCGACCTGGTGGATTCGTCAGGCGGTCACACGTGCCATTGCAGAGCAGAGCCGTTTGATTCGCTTGCCTGTGCATCTCAGCGATGCAATTGGGCAGATGCGCCGGGTTACACGCGTCCTCGAGCAAGGCCTTTCCCGTGAACCCACGCCCGAAGAGGTCGCCGCAGAATTGGGTATTTCTGACCGTAAGGTGCGTCGCCTGCTCCAGGCCTCTGCACAGCCGATTTCGCTCGAACAGCCGATTAGTAACGATGGTGAGGGGCATATCGGCGAGCTGCTCGCCGATGAGCATAGCGATTCACCCAACGATATTGCCATTCGGCACATGCTCCAAATTGATGTGGCCAACGTGCTCAACGAACTACCAGAACGCGAACGCGCTATTCTGCAGATGCGCTATGGCATGCACGATGGTCAACGCCGCACACTCGAGGAAGTCGGGGTGGCGTTTGGGATTACGCGCGAACGCACCCGTCAAATCGAAGCTGATGCGTTGCGCCAGTTGCGTTCACCACAGCTTGGTGCTCGTCTACAAGCCTATCTCGAATAAGCACTATTCGGCGTTGTTGCGCCGTTTGAGCATCATGGTCATGGTTCCCTGTTGCACTACGTCGCCACGCTGATTGCACACCTCTACGGCATACACGATGATGCCGCGGTCAGCGTGGCGTGTTTCGCGCATGCTTTCTACCTGCATGACTGCGTGTATGGTATCGTTGAACATGATGGGTGCAGCAAAGTTCCAATTCACCCCCAGAAACGCCACAATACTATCCGGGTTAATGGCAGTCCGGTATTTGAGCCCATTCACAATCGCCATCCCGAGCAGTCCATGTGCAATGCGTTCGCCAAAGATGGAATCTTTCATGTATTCTGCATCAGTGTGCAAGCGGTTAAAATCGCCGGTGAGCATGGCGAACAGACTCACTTCCGTTTCGCCGATGGTGCGTGCCGGGGTGACGAAGCGTTCACCAATCGTATAATCTTCGTACCAGAGATGTGAAGTCATAGTAGATCCTCCCCAGAAAGACAAGCGGCGACATACCGCTAACCGGTATGTCGCCGCACGTGTACCAACGCGTTTCCCTAGAGTCCCATGGATTCTTTGACCAGGCGTGCAATGTCCGTGGGTAATTCTGCCACTTTGGCACCAACGGCCTGAAGCGCTTCGATTTTTTCTTGGGCAGTCCCTTCGCCACCGGAAATGATGGCACCTGCATGCCCCATGCGCTTGCCAGCAGGTGCGGTGCGCCCTGCAATAAAGCCTACCACCGGTTTGGTCACGTGCTTGCTGATGTAACGTGCTGCATCTTGTTCGGCAGTGCCACCAATTTCACCAATCAACACAATCGCCTTGGTGTCAGGGTCGGCTTGGAATTGCTCGAGCACATCAATATAATTGGTGCCAATTATTGGGTCACCACCGATGCCCACAATCGTGCTCTGACCGAGCCCGATGCGTGTGAGTGCATCTACAGCTTCGTAGGTCAACGTACCACTTTTGGAGACGATACCAACCGGACCAGGGGTCGCAATGTTGCCCGGAATAATGCCCACCTTGGCTTGTCCTGGGGTCAAGAGCCCTGGGCAGTTGGGCCCGACGAGGCGTGCACCCTTTTCTTTGACAAAGGCATACGTGCTTACCATGTCGTTGGCAGGAATACCCTCGGTAATACAGACAATGAGCTTGACTCCGGCAGCTGCGGCTTCGCGCACGGCGTCCGGAGCAAAAGGAGCAGGAACATAGATAATTGACGTGTTTGCACCCTGCTCACGTACTGCATCTGCGACGCTATTATAGATCGGTACTTGGCCATCAATGGCACTCTGTCCAGCGCGTCCTGGAACCACACCAGCTACCACGTTCGTGCCGTAGGCCTTCATTTGGCGTGTGTGAAATTCACCTTCGCGACCAGTGATACCCTGTACGACCAGGCGGGTATTGCGATCTACCAAAATACTCATCTCGTGTTACTCCCACATTTGACTTACGCTGTGCTATCCTATCACGAGAAAGCCCTTTCGGCAAATAGATGCGTATCGCTGATGCCCTCCTCTCGTGAATAATCATATCTCATCACCTGATTTTTGTGCATCGTATCACGCATACCATGTGACTACGACGATTTATTAGATGGTGTTACACAGTGTATTTGTGGAAATTTGTATATAATGCACAAAAAATAAGTATGCATGTTGGTTGAAATATACAAAACATATGCTATGATGAGGGTGGTTAGTAATTTGATTGGCAAGGAGGCCAACACATGGACCACACACACATTGAGCAATCATTCGGCGACGACGTCATGACGCAGATTCCCGAAGCACAGCAAGTGCTCCAGGATCTGGGTATTCGTGGTACGCATACACGCCTGCAGATTCAAGCTGAGGCTTCTTCACTCGACACTGACACGCTGTTGGCTGCCATGGAGATGTTGTCACGGCGCAACCTGCGTTCACACATGCCCGATAGCCGCAACTAATTTGCGTGTACCCCATCACCCCCCTATGATGCAATGGCGCATCGTAGGGGGGTGATGTATATCTGTGTGTGAATTAGTGCAAAAAAGAAGAAGCCCTCAGTGAGTTATCGCCGTGTGCTCACTGAGGGAAGGGGAAGTAGAGGATGATGAGGAAGAAGAGGTATCGGCGCTGAGGGTGATGAGGAGTACCTCATCTGGTATGTATTTATTGTCGTTGATGATGATGAATCAATCATGAGAGGCTCATAAGGAAATACAGAGAGCGCCCAGGGAAGAAATCTCTTCCCTGGGCGCTCTTGTGACATGAGCTAGTGGTTGGCAGCCTTAGCGGGTGCGTGGCCATGGCCATGGTCGTTGAGCTGCGCTTCGAGCTCGGGGATACGGTGGTCGTTGGGCGGTAGCAGTGGCAATTGCTTCAAGTAGCGCAAGAAGAGGTAGATCCACATGCCACCGACACCTGCAAACGCCGTCAAGTGTGTCCAGTGAATGTGGATACCCTTGTGGTGGAATGCGGGGTTAATCAACCAGAAGACGTAGACAATTTCGATGGCTACAATCCACATGGCGATGCGTGATACCACGTTGAAATTGCGCTTGGTGTGACGCGAAATCAACAAGAAGAAGGGCAAGAAGAAGTGCCCGAAGATGAGCGCAATCGAAATGTATTCCCAGCCGTAATGTGACCGGTAGTAGTACCACGGAGTGAACTCCGGCACGTTACCTGACCAGAGAATGAGGTACTGTGAAAAGTTGAGATAGGTCCACAACACGGTAAAGGCAAAAGTGAATTTACCGAGGTCGTGCAAGCGGTCCACGGGTACTTCGTACCCGAGTAGTTTGTTGCGCGACAGCATCCACAGCACGATAATCCAGATGGCGAAGTTGGTGAGGACTTGGCCGACCATCCAAGCAACTGGGTACATGGACGATGCCCAGGCTGGTTCGAGCGACATACCCCAGTCGGTGGCCGCAAATGTCCAGATCATGATGTGTGCGGCCAAGCCGGGACCACTGGTGACTGCCAGCTTGTCGCGGAACGACACGCTTTCGCTTTTGGGTGCGTTTTCTTGTTCGATTGACAAGCGGCGTAGCCGAGTAACCAGCCAGTACCACGCCACGAAATAAAAGACGGTACGTGCCAAAAAGAACGGTACATTGAGGTACGGTGCCTTGGCTGCAACGACCGCTTCTTCGGCGAGGACGTGTGGATCCGTCCACGGATAGAGCAAGCTCAACCCAGCAGCAATCGGGATGAACAGGACTGCCATCCAAGGGATGACTAGTACGCTGGCTTCGGTGAAGCGTCGAATCATCAGACCCCAGACACCACTGGTGAGGTGTTGGAGCTGGAGCAAGAACATGCTCCCAGCAGAAATTCCAAAGAAGAAAAGAAAGGCAAATAGGTACGATTGAAGTACCTGACTCGTCGAACTGAGCGCAATCCCCACAGCCGTTAGTGCGAGGGCGACGCCACCGACGATAAGGGCACGTTGCTGAATCGTGTTCAGAGTTGCGCGCAGGTTGTCAGTTTGTTCTGCCACAGTTGTTTCCTTACCGATTGCTCGGCGGCGGATTCCGCCGCCGAGCGGCTCACACTACTTTTCCGGTGGGTTCTTTTGCATCTCGCGAATGTACGCGATGATGGCCCAGCGATCACTGACTTTCTGGATGCGGAAATTCGCCGGGAACATGGTGTAGGGCGAATTTTCACCGCTAATGGGCTTGCTTGCGTCGTAGGCGGGGTTGGCCACACCGTGCGTAATCACGTCGTAGTAGTACCCGTCAGGCGCATCTGCAAGGTTGAAGTTGCCACCCTTGGCCGTCATTTCTTTGAGTGCTGCCACATCAAAGAGGGGCGGTGGCTTGAGTCCGAGTGGACCCTTGGAATAGGGACCTGCTACTAGACCCTTGCCATCGCCTTTGGCGCCATGACATGATGCACAGTAGACCTTGTAGCGCTCTGCACCACGAGCCATTACTCCCTCGTCAATGGTGAGGGGATTGGTGGTAATGTACTCGGCACTCGGGTCGCCACCCACGCGGCCGATGGTTGTTTCATCGAGCTGCAAGTGATCGCGTGCGACTGTGCCATCTACCAACGGACGAGCCGATGCACCGTCAGCGAAAAAGTCGCTGGCTTGAAGTGCCTTGTATTTGGGTTGGTCATACATGTCGAGGTGACATGCGGCCAACACCAACCCGAGCACCGCAAACAGTGCCAATCGCGCCATCCCCCGCTGGAGTGAAGTTTTGGTCAATTGCATGGATTCCTCACTCACTGATCTCATTGACGGCAGTGGCACCAATGCTCTTGAGGAGCGTCGTTGCTTTTGCAGCGTCATACTGCGGATCTTTGGCTTCGATACACAAAAAGAAGCCATTCAGCGTAGCGCGTTCAAATCCAGGCGTGTTGAAGACGGGGTGATACAGGAGTGGCAAGCCACAGATTGCAATCAACCCAAAAACGGCGCTATACGCTGCACCCAGCACCATTCCTTCGAACGTGATCGGAATAAATGCCGGCCAGCTAAAGAATGGGCGACCTCCGATATTCATCGGGTAATCAACCACATTCACCCAGGTCATAAACCCGAACAACCCACTCGAACCCAACAGCCCGAACAAGAACACTCCCCATGGTAGCCGCGTTGGCCGGTGTCCGAGTGCTTCTGCAAGCCCATGGACAGGGATGTGCGTGTAGGCTTCGACGACGGTGTACCCGGCGTCACGTACCTTGTACGCAGCAGCAATGATGCTATCTGAGTCGCTGAACTCCGCCATGATGCCATAGGTGGCTGGTGCGGCGGATGCGGCTTCTGCTGCGTTTGACTTGCGTTTGAACATGCAAACCTCTCATTAACCGTGGTGTGTGGCAATTGCCAGCACACGCCCCTTATGCACCAGCGTGCCCATGACCTTCTTTTTTGTCGTGCGCTTTGTGCTCCGTCTTGTGGACGAGGTCGCGTACTTCAAAGATGGCGACCATCGGCAAGAGCCGCACGAACAAGAAGAAGAGCACAAAGAACAACCCGAACGACCCGATGTAGGTAGCCCAGTCGTAGAACGTGGGGGTGTAAACGCCCCATGACGTGGGAATAAAGTCACGTTTGAGGCTGAGCACGATGATGACCCACCGCTCGAACCACATCCCAATGTTGATACAAATCGAAATGAAGAAGAGCACGGGTAGGTTGGTGCGGAACTTTTTGGACCACAACAATTGTGGCACGAGCACGTTGAAGAGGATCAACGCCCAGTACGACCATGCCCATGGCCCGGTGGTGCGACTCACAATCAGGTAGTATTCGTAGATGTTCCCCGAATACCACGAGTAGAAAATCTCACCGAAGTAACCGTAGGTCACAATTAAGCCTGAGGCAAGCATGACCTTGCTCATGACATCGAAGTGACGCATGGTAATCAGGCTATGTAATCCAAACCAGCTCCGAATGGGGATCATCAACAGGATGACCATGGCGAACCCACAGTAGACTGCACCGGCCACGAAGTATGGTGGGAAGACGGTGACGTGCCAGCCAGGCAACTGTGAAACTGCAAAGTCGAACGAGATGATGGAGTGCACGGAAAGCACGAGCGGTGTGGACAACCCGGCCAGAATTAATGACGCCATTTCGTAGCGCTGCCAGTGCTTGGCAGCCCCACGCCAGCCCAGTGACAATATGCCGTAGAAGATTTTGGCGATGGGATGCTGTGCCCGGTCTCGCAACGTGGCGAGGTCGGGGATGAGCCCCACAAACCAGAAGAGTACCGATACCGTGGCATATGTTGAGATGGCGAAGACGTCCCACTCCAGTGGACTCCGGAACTGTGGCCACATGCCGAGTGTGCTCGGGTAGGGCAAGAACCAGTAGTCGAGCCACGGTCGCCCCGTGTGTACCAACGGGTAGATGCCGGCACAGGCCACTGCAAAGATGGTCATGGCTTCGGCGGCACGGTTGATCGATGTACGCCAATCCTGGCGGAAGAGCAACAAGATGGCCGAAATCAATGTCCCGGCGTGACCGATACCAATCCACCACACAAAGTTGATGATGTCGAAGCCCCAGGCCACCGGAATATTGATACCCCAGATACCAATACCCACGGTGAAGAGCGTTGCCAATGAGTACAAATAGAGCATGAGGAAGAGACCAGCGGCCACAAAGCCACCAATCCAGCCCCACGGCGTCTTGAGCAACGGGTAGAGCACGATGTCACCGATTTTGGCGGTCACAGACGTGTACGTTTCCCCTGGCCCGAGTAATTCGTCGTATGTTTCAACGACGGGTGGTTTGAGCGGTTGTGATGATTGCATCTGCTACTCCGTTTTTCCGCTGAGCTCGGGATTGGAGTTCGTGAACTTGATCATGTAGCTCGTGCGTGGTTTGGTGTTGAGCGAATCAAGGACAGTAAACTTGGTCTCGAGTGCTTT
>CAZMWB010000020.1:0-38464 GCA_964569955.1 uncultured Klebsiella sp.
TTTGGGCTTGTAACGCGCGTATTTCAGCTTGTTTAACACTAATACCCGTCAAATAGACATCGCGTAACAGCTGCTTGATACGCACCACAAATGCGTTGTAGGCATCGTAGAGATGTGCAATCTCGATGGTCTGTGGGCGCAACGGCATCACCAAATCCAGGTCAGATTGCTGTGTGGTTTGTTGCATGGTGGCAGCAAGCTGGGTAATGGGCTGAACCACTGAGCGTGCAATCATGTACGATACCAGTAACACTGCCACAATGGATATGAGCAACAAAGGAATCACGAATTCACTTAAACGGTAGACCTGCGTGGTAATTTCGGCAATGGGGGTCACCCCTACCAGCCACCACCCCGAATCGAGCAACAATACACTGTACAGATTGGTGTCGGTACGTGTGGTCTGATACGCCATACTCCGATTGGCCAACAACCCACGCTCAGTGAGCACAGTGCCAAGTTGGGTAACAGCTACCGGTTGGGTAGACTCGTGTACCGCAAAAATTCCCCCCTGTGGATCAACCATGTAGTAAACCGACTGGTCACTCCCTGCACGCTCTTCTGTCCCAAGCACATCAGCCACATCGAATTCAAGGAGCAACATGCCAATGTCAGGGATTGTCACTGCACTGAACGTACCACGAATCAACACCGCAGCATAGATTTTTTGTGGCTTGTCGGCCTGCATAAACCAACGCACTTGCCCCTGTGCGTCTTGTGTACTCGTATAAAAATGCATCTGCCGCGCCTGTGCCATCGTCAGCACGCGGTTTGCCGGGAATGAATACGTCGCATAAAGAGCACTATGTGGATAGGCATCGTTGAGAAAGAGCCAGTAGTTCACCTGACGAAACGAACGCCGCAACGGCACGTAGACCGAACGCGTCAAATAGCGCGAAATTTCTTGGCGTGAGATGGCATGATCCACATTACTGCGCAATGGCACAGCCACCTGTTCGTAGATGAACGCATCATTGTTGAGCCCGACGACGACTTCATCCACACGCGCAAGTGCCGTATTCACAATACGCTGATTCTGCTGCATAATCAGGCGCACGTAGTCTTCAGCATTACCGATGAGAAGATTGGAAAAGAAAAAGGAAAGAATGATTATCGTTATGGTAAGCAAACTAAAAAAGAGTCCACTCACCAACAGAAAAACACGACGGAGCAGCGTATTGCGCTTCATGACTGTTGTGCGAGCTCGCGGTACTCACTCGGGGTGAGCCCGTTGATACGACGGAACACTTTGGTGAAATATTGCGCATCGAGGTAGCCGACTTGCCGACTCACATCCGCAATCGTCATGCCACTCTCCGCCACGAGTAACGCACATGCCCGCTCCATGCGCAACTGCGTGATACGGGTGTGAATGCTCGTCTGGGTATGGCTCCGGTAGATTTGGCAGAGATAACTTTGACTGAGGTGAAACTTTTGTGCAATGGTGTACGTTGAAATATGGGCATCGTGGAAATTCGTGCTGATATGCTGCTGGACACGCATAACCATTTGCTCCGTGGACGGATTGCGATGCGTGGCCACATGCTGGCATACCCACTGGTACAACTGTTGCACGTAATCGTGTACCGCTGCTACCGTACGAATCGTCTGCACATGTGCCAAACTCGTATCAAGTGTCACCCCATCAACCATCGCGGGCAAACCGAGCTGTGGCAACTGTTGATAGAGCAATGCAACCACATTGACTGCCATTTCTTTGGCTATTCGCACATCATCAGCATGAGCGGGTAATACGGCAACCAACAACGCGGCGATTTGTGTCGCATCTGCCTTGGTCAAGGCCTGGCGTAAATCTGCCATTTCACGTGCAGAAAAAAAAGCCGTCAGGTGCGCCGCATGACGCTGAGTTCGTTGTGCATATGCCGTTAACATTTGTGTCAATTCAGCGATTTTTTCACTGTTCATCGGTTTGAGCAGATAATTGGTGACCCCTGCCGCCATGGCCCGTTGCGCAAAACTAAAATCGTCGTATGCAGAAATCACGATCAGATGCATGTCTGGATAATGTGCATGAAGCTGGCGACAGAGCTCGATACCGTCCATCTGTGGCATTTTGACATCGGTAATCACCACATCCGGTTGGATGCGATGACACAACGCTAGGGCTTCGACACCGTTTTGGGCGGTCCCCACACACACGCATCCCGTATCGTGCCAGGGAATATGGCGTTGCAGTCCTTCAAGTGCTTGAATGTTATCATCGGCGAGAATGACCTGCGGCATCGCTGATTCCCCTGCACGATAACTCGGTGGTGTCATTGGTGCCCCCCATTATACGTGAAAATCTGGCACCGCCAACCATACCCCACCCTGCATTGCTGACGCCCGTGCCGCAATCACTACATGCGTGGCATGGAAATCCTGTACAACCGGGCGTGGCCGTGGCGCCACACCACGCACACAATCAACCACCCGCTGCATGTACGGTGGTTGTGTGGCGCATACGATCGGTGTCGCGGCATTCGCCGTCACCAGCTGCATACCACTATCACCATCAGTCATAATCAGCCCACCAGAGCCGTAGATGCGGAGCTCGTCATCCCCCCAGCGCTGGGCACCACGCTGGTTGTAGTAATTGAGCACCACACTCGCTATGCCACCCCCTGCAAGGTGCGCCTGCATGGTGGCTGCCATCTGCAATCCGCCACGTGCTACCGGATTACCTACCTGACACGACAGTGCAGACACATGCGTTATCCGTTGCCCTGCACAATGCTCGATTAGACGAATAGCATGAATACCACTCTGCATAATCAGCCCACCATCAACGTCTTCGTCTTGGGGGCGCCAGTCAGCATATGGGTAGGATTTGCGCACCACTATCTGCCCAATCACCCCAATTACACCAGTTGCCAACAATGCAGGAATGGCCGCATAGGGTGCCTCATCGGCAATCCCTGCCATATCAAAGAGCTGACACCCCTGTTGATGTGCCAGTGCAATCACCTCGTCGAGCTCATCATGGCGCATCACCAACGGTTTTTCGGCAATCACGTGCTTGCCTGCACACAACGCCAGCCGAATTGCATCCACTTGGGTGGCGCGGCGTGGCGCACAAATCGCCACCAGCTGCACCCGCGCATCGGCGAGTAAGGCTGCCAGCGATGCATGCCGAGTCATCCCTGCTGGCGCATTCGTCACATCACACACTGCTACCACATGCGCACCGCTGAGCACGCCAGCGCTGGCCAACTGGTGACCATTGTGTCCATACAGACCAATGCCAATGGGTGTCATACTGCCTCTGCTGCCTGTTGCATCGCATCGAGAATCTGTAAACCAGCAAGAATACGCGCAACATATGCTGCATCAATGCTTTGTTTCGCCTGTACGGCATGCTGGAATTCATGCCACTGATAGCCGGCACCCTGAGCGGGAGTCGTGGCATGCACAATCTCTTGGCGCCCTTCCTGTACCGTCACCACTGCGAGTTGCACATCCGTCGTCTCTGCGGCCAATGGTCCCATGTTGCGGTACAGCGTGCCATGGGCAAAATTCATTTCCAGCGCACAACGGTAGTACTGGCGGTCATCCACACAAAACGAGGCAAAAATACTCCCCAACGCCCCATTCTGGTATGCCACTGCCAGCTGTGCGTTATCCGCGGTGGGGCGCTTGGTAAAGATGCGTGCCTGTTGTACGGCGACCTGGCGCACACCCTGGAAAAACCAGCCGATATCGTTGATGAGATAAATCCCCAAGCGAAACATGGGAGCTACCGGACAACGCTGGGGATCGTCGTACCAGCTCCCATCGGGCTGTTCACGATACGTACACCATGTGGTGGCCCGATACGCGACCGGCTCACCCAGCTGGTATGCGTCACGCCACGCAATTAATTGGGCAATGTCTGGCGGCATGCTGGGGGCTGGCGAATTGAGATGCACCACCCGCCCTAGTGCACGCGCCTGTGCCAGTACACCTGCTGCTGCGGTTGTATCACCTTCAAAGGGTTTGGTGGTGATGACATCACACCCGTGAGCGATGATGCGTGCAATCAGTGTGGCACGCCCCACTGGCCCGCTAAAGAGTGCAACCGCCTGTGGTGCGATGTGCTGCAACATCTCGCTGATGTCCGTAAATCCAGGCACCCCGAGCTGCGTACTCCAGTGCGCCACTTTGCCTGCATCGAGGTCGCAGACAGCCACGATGTGCATGGTGGCAGCCCCTGCACCCTGGAGCAATTCGTGTTCGATCATCCAGCTCCCAAAGTTGAGCCCCACCACCGCCAGGCGAATTCGCGACATGGTGCGTCCTTTTCCGTATCATCAACTGGCATCAAAATCAATCTGTGCATGGGTAAAACGTGGGCGTTGCCGTGCCAAGAGTTGAATCCCAGGCAGCACGGCATGGACATCGCCGAAGCGGTCAATGATGGAGCCCTGACCACCGTGGTACCAGTGCCGTCCGTCGTAGCCACACATGTTGACCGCGGCCAACGCTCGCCCATACGTCATACAGGCCGTGATGCCGTCCCCCGGAAAGCAGGCCCAGACCATGCTGTCGTAGTAGCGTTTCATCCCCTCTGGTGTGGCCACGTCCGCATCACTCATGCGCTCTGGGCGCGTCCCACCTGCCCCGGTGGGCAAGAGCATTAATTCTACCCGTTGATCACGGAAGTAGGCGTGAACATCTTTGACACCGAGGTCGGCACAAATCACGATGCCACAGCGCACGCCGTTGACGTCAAAAAACTGCCAGTAGGCATCAGCCGCCGCCACATGCCCGATATCCTCGCTGTCATCGAAGTAGAGCGCTACGGCGGCATCAAGGGGATGTTCACGCGGGGTGACGCGGTTTTTGCGCTGTACCACATGACGCCCATCGGGGTAGACCACGTAGTGTGCCAGATAGTGCTGTGCTCCCGCCTGTTCCACGAATCCAGCCGTCAGCACCACACCCGTCTCGGAGGCGAGTTTGGCCAGATGCTGATAGATGGCACCATCCCCTGCCGGCTCCGCCAAGGCCACAATGTCGGGCCAGCCGCCATAGCCGGTCGCACTCATTTCTGGGGTGAGCAACAGGTCACACTGCGTACGAGCCGCCTGCTGTGCTGCCCACGTCAGTTGCGCCAGATTTCCTGCCCGGTCACCCGGTTTAGCGCACAGTGATGCGATTCCAATGCTGAGCAGTCGTGTCATACCTGCATCCTTTGCAACGCTTTACTTGCTTCACGGTTGGTACACCATTCGTCGAATGCCTGTGCTTCACGCAAGGCGGGAATGCTACGCGGGTCACCAATCATGCCCAGTGCCCGAGCACTGGCCGCCTTGACGGTGAAGTCTTCGTGTGGGTCGAAAATATAGCCGTGGAGCACATCGAGTAGGGCATCATCGGCGTGACCAATCGCCGCAATCGCAAACAGCACCGCCTGCCGCACTCGGCCACGACAGCGCCAAGCATCCAAAGTGGCGTCGTCGTAGTCGGCATCAAAAAAGACGTCAATGGGGCCGATCTGTTCGGCCATGCGAGTATCCCCCGTCCCGTTCGAAAAACGCGCTGGCGGCTGCGTGTAGAGCGGGCGCTGTGCTTCAATCTCGAGCATACGCGCCAACAGCGGTAGCCAGCGCGGGTCAGGGTGCTGCGCCATGGCGAGTGCAGCCGCATAGCGCATGCGCCAATCGGCGTGCATGCTGGCATCGGCAATCAGGCTCGTATCGCGAAAGAGTGCTTCCATGGCGTGATAGCGTTGCATACGAACTCTCCTCAGTGCGCACGGTGGTATGGCACCACGTATGTGCGTTCACTACTCTGAATGTGCACCTGGTCGGTCTGCAGTTGCCACGACACTACGGTTTCCTCGGCACACGGATGCACCCACCACAAACCACCATTCAGGCCAATTGTGCCGTCACCACCACCTTCGTAGTGACTAATGGGCACATCTACGCACAGCACGATTTCAAGCGGATCCACGGCATCACGCGCTGCTGGGATAGGTACGTGCGGCGCAATCAGCTCACCAGAAACAGCCCATGGTGTCAAATCAATTGCCACCCCATCCAACCAGAGTTGCGGATTCATCATGCCTAGTGGGAGTTGCAGCCAGGCAGCATCGTGTGGTTTGGCAACGCTGGTGTGATACCACCAGCGCTTCACGGTGGGCACTGCTACTTCCATGTGGGCGGGCAGACGCATATCGAGGCGCAACGCACTCCGTGCCAGCAACAGGCGCGCCGTTGCCAGTGTCAGCGTGTCGGCGTCATCAGCAACCGCCGCCAGCTGACGAATCGCTGCACCACGCCGGCGGGTCGTGGCAATCCATGCCAGCGTGAGTTGATGGTGCCGTGTCCCCTCGGTCACAAAATCCACGATGCCACACGCCGCATCTGGTTTGGCAGGATGACCAGTCACCAATTCGCAGTGCATCGGCGCATCTACCAGCAGCGGTACGAGGTGGAGGGTGACGCCTTCGGGTGTGCTGATTTTGGCACCGTGTGGCTGTGCCACAAAGGATGGGCGCAACAAGAAACGCGTCGTCCACTGGTGTGGTTGTGTCGCCACACACACATCTTCGATGATAAAAAACCGATCCGCGCACAGCGTCGTCCGCCGCTGCATGCGCACGATGTCGGGCCAGCGCTCTTGGTAGGTGGGTGCCACATCACACACCATGGTGTGATGCGACAAATCGGCACTCGTGGTGGCATGCTGCGGCGCATCAGTCTGCATGCGCAAGCCTTCCCAGCCATCCACCACCATTATGGAATGGGCACCACCGCATCCGTCACCATAGTTGTACTCATCTTCTTGCCCCATGGTAAAAAAAGTGACCCGTCGCACCGTATCCGCGAAGCGAAAGCGTGGCGTCCCCTGCGGCGTGGGCGAACCATCAGCGGAGAGGGGCACACCGTAGCCGTTAAACAGCACTGCATTGGGATTGACGTGTGCCCGCGTGGGCACCACGGGGGTCGAATCATCCCACATCTGCATGGCATAGTAATGGCGATTCATGCTCACCAATGCCCCACCAATGTCGGGTTCATACCAACTGCGTGATACCGGTGTATCCGGCGTGTACAGCTGGTCTGGCCACCAGATGAGTGTCCAGACCAGGTCATCGTAGGCCCACCCCGTACCGATGTCGTAGCTCCAAATGCACTCGTGCTGCAGGATATCGGCAAAGAGGGGCTCACCCGTCATGCGCGCCGCATAGGCGAGGGGGGCACGCACCCCAAACTGATAGCCGTAGTTGTCCCACGGTAACAGCAAGCCACCCGGCATCCACTCACGGGCCACCATCAACAACACGCTGTAGGGAGTCGCTCCATTGGGGGTGAGTTGGCGGTGGAGCAGATCGGTCTGTCCGGTAATGCGCTGGAGCAGCTCGATGGCGAGGGGGATGGCCGGTCCATTGACACAGTCCATGTACGAGCTCCCTTCGCCACTATACCCAGAGGGAGGCATGTCGCCGATGATGCCTGGCAAGCGGCGCAACCCTTCGTCGCGCATGATTTCTGCCATTGCGGAGTGATAGGGTGCCTGTGCAAAGAGATACCCGACCAGTGTGGTACTCAGTGCCAACGACAGGGCCTGATTATCCACGCATTCCGGCTCGGGTTTGGTGCGGAGCCCATACAAAAAGTTGACAAAGTGATACTCAATGAGTTGCGCAGCCAGTACCTGTGCCTCATCGTCGCTGAAGGCGCCGAGAGTGCATAACCACTGAAAGTAGAGGCACCACTTGGCGTGGGGAAAGGCGAAACACCAGAAGTGAAATTGCAGTCCCGGTGAAAAGTACATGCTGTCGAGCTTCCCCACGTAGCGACGCAGCACCTCGGCCGCATTGGCGATGTCGCGCGGGTCACGAGTGATGAGGGCCACAAACGGGGTAAACCACGGGAAATCGAAGGGCGCACTTTGGGCACTTCCCTTGACCAACGTCCAGAGTTCGCGCAAGCGGTCATCGTGTGCATCACTGGCCAAAATGCGCTGGCGCAACTGGTCAATATCGTCAATGAGTATCGGATGCATCGTGGCATCTCCTTAGAGCTTGATGGCACCTGCAGTCAGCCCCTCGATGAACTGTTTCATGGAGACGAAAAACAAGATTAGCAACGGCAACGCCGCAATCACATAACCAGCTGTCAACATGCCGTAGTCACCGGGATGAGCGGCAGTCAAGTAGGCTAATCCGACAGTCAGTGGACGTTTTTCGAACGACTGAATGGTCACGAGTGGCCAGATGTAGTCGTTCCACACCGACACAAAGACGTTGATGGACATCAGCGCCACCATGGGGCGTAGCAGCGGAAAGGCCAAAAAGCGGAAGATTTGCCATTCGTTGGCACCGTCAATACGCATTGATTCAAAGAGCTCTTGGGGCTGTTGTGCCACAAATGTACGCATCACAAAGACCCAAAACGGCTGTGACGTCCCCGCACAAAAGAGGATGACGGGCAATGAGGTGTCGAGGATGCCCAGTTTCCAGGCCAGAGTAAACGACGGTATCAAATTCATAATACCAGGCAGCATCATTTTGGCAAAGAGAATCCAAAAGAGCAACCGTTTAAAGGGGAACTCCAACTTACCAAAGGCATAGCCGGCAAGTGCGGTTACCGCCACTGTGAGAACGGTTGACGCCAACGCCATCCACACGCTATTCATGATGAACGGCGAAATAAATCCGAAGGCGATTGCATAATTTTCCACATAAAACGGTGGTCGGATTGTAAAAAACTCAAAGACGATTTGTTCTTTGTTTTTGAGCGACATCACCAGCATCAACAGCATGGGGAAGAGCAGTGCGACGCACACCCCCACGATGAGCAGATGTTTACTGAATTCGGCGATGGTAAGTGGTAATGGACGACGGCGTGGTGCGAGTGTACTCATACTGTTTGCTCATCTTTCTGCACAAATCGAAGACTGATGAGTGTTACAAGAAGTGACATGACAAACATGACCATACCGAGCGCTGCCGCATAGCCGTATTTTTGGCTTTTGAATGCCGAGAAGTACATGTATAGTCCAGGCACCATCGAGGCAAATCCCGGACCACCCTTAGTGAGGATTAATTGTGTGGTATAGCCGGTGATAGCCGCCGTAATCGTGCCGATTAAATTCAAACTGAATTGCCCCGTGATGAGCGGTAATTCGAGATACCAGAACTTTTGAATGGGACCGACTCCATCGAGGGCACCTGCTTCCCATACCGAATCAGAGACGCTTTTGAGACCGCCGAGATAAATCAATGCGGCATTGGTGGTCACAAACGGGAACCCCATGAAGACCAAACACCACTTGACCAGATCACTGTCACCCAGCCACGTTTGGCGCATATCGGGGAGCCCGAGTGCCTCAATCAGATGGTTGAAGAGCCCATATTGCGGGTTGTACATGAATTGCCACATCAGGATGATAACCATCCACGGCACCACCATGGGGATGCAGAAGAGGACGCGGTAGAGGAACTGTGCGCGCATGTTGCGAATGCGAAAGAGGACCACACTCGTAATAATAGTGGGGAGCATCAGCATGATACTCGTCACCAAGAAAAAGAGCATGTTGGCGACCGATGTCCAAAAGACGCGATCGGTGTAGATTTTGCGAAAGTTTTCCAGACCGATGTATTCTGCAGTACTGTAGCCGTTCCAGCGATACAGTGACCGGACAATGCCCTCGAGCATGGGATACCAGTCGAAGACGAGATTGAGCAACAGCGCTGGTGCCACAAACAACCAGCCGATCCACATCTGACGCCGCGACAACCGTGTTGGTGAAAAAAAAGACCCCTTGGGCGGCGCTGACTGCTTCGTCATCGTGCACCTCGTTCCTGGTATGGTGATGTGGCACCTCGGACGAGATGCCACATCACGAATTGGGATTGCGTTTATGGTTTGTAGTAGGTCTGCATCATTTCCAGGCGCAACTTCAGGTTCTCTACCGTCGCTTCCTGAGATTTGACCATCAACTCGTTGCTACCGTCACCCTTCATTTCGGCGAGTTTGGCTTCTGCTGCAGCAATCTGCGGGGCATAACCATCGGCACCAATCATCCCCTCGACGTATCCCTTGGAGCCATCACGTGAAAGTGCGGCCACGTTGGTCTTGTAGTCTTCGAGGCTGATTTTGCCCATCAAAAAGTCTTGTGACAGCCCTGGCCAAATGGCACCATCACCCCACTCGATGAACGACGAACCGACGACCTCCACGGCAGTTGATTTGTCGCTGGGGTTAACAAAACCCTTGATTTCATCAGGGATCGGCACCCCATCCACGGGCGAGAATGACTTGGCAATCCCCACATACTTGGTCTGTGCTTCGACACTCGAGAAGTACTGCAAGAAGTCTACCACGACAGCTTCGAGCGCTTTGTCTTGCTCGACGGTCGCATTCACCGTAAAGCCGTAGTCTTGTGTGTTGGGTGGCGCATTGTACTTGCCGATGGCGTACTTCGACGTTTCGCTGGTGATAACCGGCACCGGGAAGATGCCCCACGCAAACTTATCACCAATCAAATCTGAGTAACCCTGGAAATCCCAGAACCCGGCTTGAAGCATGGCAGCTTGACCCGTCATAAAGAGATTGGGGGCATCTGCTTCGGCAGTACCTGTCCAACCATCTTGCCAGTACTGCGCGTAGTCTTGCCAAATGGTGAGCATGTCGTCGTAGTAGTCAGCGTTTTCGAGCTGACCATTTGCCAACGCCAGATACACTTTGTCCCAGTAGTATTCCACACCACGGTTGGCGCTAGTATACTTGGCATCGTAGAACTGGTCAACGTACTTTTCACCGAACTGGTAGCCGACCTGGCCCAATGACCAGCCCACCCAGCGCCCGTTGTCGGCAGCCACGGGGATAACACCACTCGCTTTCAAAGCCTTCATCACAGTACGGTATTCTTCCCAGTTCTGTGGTGGCTTTTCTGGATCAAGCCCAGCCTTCTTGAACAAGTCCTTGTTGTAGAAAATCGGCTGGCCAATTGACATGGTGGCGTTACTATCGTTGGGAACAAAGAAAATACCACCGTACTTGTTGGATGAACGAATGCCGGCGAATGAAGCCTCACCACCCGAGAATGTGTCGATCCAGCGGGGGGCATCGGCGTAGGCGCTCTGGGCATTGTAGGCGTTGTTGAGGTTGTACAACACCCCCTTGTTGGCGTATTCACCGTACATCCACGGCTGCATTTGGATGATATGCGGTGCACTCCCTGACACGAACTGCGTATCGAGCAACTCTTTGTAACCGTCGAGTGGCTGATAGACAAATTCAAAGGTCACATTAGGGTGGGCAGCCGTGTAGTCATCCGTAATCTGTTTGTACCCGTCATAATAGCCAGTGTTGCTGTCAGGACCATGCCACGTCATGATTTTGATGACATATGCTACAGGTGCAGCAGTGGGCTCAGGCGCAGCAGTGGGCTCGGGCGCAGGGGCAGTCGTTGGCTCTGGAGCGGCTGTCGGTTCACTCGCTGCGGGTGCGGTGGCACCACATGCGGTGAGCACGAGCATGGCCACACACAACAGCGTCAGCCAAAACGACTTTGTTTGCTTGGCTCGCATTGTTCCTTCTCCTTTTTGGTGGAATCTGTACAAACGCCAATGTCCGATGTTCCACACTCATCCTACTTTACCTACACACAAATACTCAACGGGGAATTTTTTGTGATATGAGGATTTTCACATACTGTTTTACTCCATGTTTCCCACATTTACGCTCACAGCACACATCACCACACCACAAAACTATCACACCATATCATACAGACACTCATTGCGTAAACGATTAACACATCCAGCGCATTATTCATTACGTAGCAACAAGGACACGCCCATCCCCTATGTCGTGTTATCACAATTAATCGAGGTACACATGAATCCCGTATTTTTCATCGTTGTTGCTATTGTCATTCTTTGTATCATTGCAAACAGACGTGGGTGGGGGTACACTCCATTTTTACTGCTTGGTGGGTGTTTCGCACTATTTCTCGTCGTCGGGTTGTTGACGGGACTGGAAGTTATCCCCGACGGCGTCGATATTTTCACATTTCTCGGTTGCAGTATCGTCATGCTGGGTGGTACCGGGTACATGATCATCAAACCACGTGTTGTGGCGCCACACTAAACCACACCAGCGATATGTGAATGATGTGACAGACTCCTACCCCAATACTCCCGATGCATGAAATGCAGCGATTTTGCCTGCTTCAAAGCCCATCTCAGTCAGAATTTCGTCCGTGTGTTCGCCAAGCAATGGCGGATGATGGCGCACAGTGGCCGGCGTTTCACTGAGGCGATAGGGTGCACCTACCACGCGAATATCACCGAGTATAGGATGCGCAATGGTGACCACTTCATCGAGCGCCTTGACCTGTGGATCGGCAAACACACTGGCCATGTCGTGGATTTCGCCGATGGGTATCCCTGCAGGTATCAAGATGTCTTGCAGCTCGCGGGTGGTGTACTGATGAAAAATCGTGTCAAGTTCGGCATTCATCGCCACATAATTCACCGAGCGCTGATGGTTGGTCGCAAAGCGTGGGTCGTCACGCAGGAGCGTTGCCCCCAGCGCATCACAAAAGCGCTGCCACAACACATTCGTCCCCACTGCCAAATTAAACCAACCATCGTTGGCCTGATAGACACCATAGGGTGCAATCTCCGGATTGTGATTACCTGTGCGCTTAGGCACATTCCCCGTCGCCAAATATCCTGCCGCATGATACGACATCATGGCCAACTGCCCCGACAACAATGATGTGTCGATGTATTGTCCGACGCCAGTACGCATCCGATGAATCGTCGCAGCAAGAATTGCATATGCCGCATTCATGCCACTCATCAAGTCTGAAAGGGCTATGCCAACACGCATTGGATCTCCATCGGCATGCCCTGTGACGCTCATGATGCCCCCGAGTCCTTGGATGACTTGGTCGTACGCTGCCCGCCCATGGTCGGGGCCGTTTTGACCAAACCCTGATATCGAGCAATAAATGATATCCGGTTTGATGGCTTTACAGGCATCATAGTCAAAACCGAATTTCGTCATATGACCAGGGACAAAGTTTTCAATGACAATGTCACATTGTGCGACAAGACTACGCATAATCTCGGCACTATCAGGATGCCGCAAATCAAGCGTGATACTGCGCTTGTTGCGATTGATGCTCAGATAGTATGTACTCTCACTGCCCACAAAGGGTGGTCCCCATGCACGTGAGTTATCACCGACATGCGGTTGCTCGACTTTGATGATATCCGCACCCATATCACCCAGCATTTGTGTGCAATAGGGACCAGTCAAGGCACGGGTCATATCGAGGACACGCATTGTTGTGAGTGGCAGTGTCATTCCTCTATCCCTTCGTTTCGATGCATCGTAGGCTGTACCTGTCACCGTGCAGCAGATTACGATACCACACGCACTACCATACCGTCACCATCACGCACCCATAGGGCATCGTCATGTTCTTCGAAGGATGTATTGCTCGCCTGCAAGCGGTCTTTGAGTGCGACATAGGCATGTGCATCATGCAAATTGATGGTCCACCACATCAAGCCTGTTGCATTTGCAGGTGCTGGTGGAATGTTACGCCCCCGCCACACGTTGTAGCCGAGGTGATGATGATAGCCGGCGGCCGAGACGAATTCTGCTTGGTCACCGTAGCGCTGTAGGACATCAAAGCCAAGAATGTTGTGGTAAAAGGCCTGGGCACGAGCGAGATCGGCAACATGCACATGCATATGTCCTATCACGGGATCTGCCACCTCGTGAGGGCAGGCCATGATGCTGTTGACGTCAATCGGATCAGTCACCATTGCCAATGACCCATCGCTGGCACGTGGCCACTGCGCAGTAGGACGATCAGCATACATTTCAATGCCGTTGCCTTCAGGGTCTGCCAAATAAAACGCTTCGCTGACGCCGTGGTCTGATGCACCTTGGATGCGCAACCCCAACGACGTGTAATGGCGGATGGCTGTGGCAAGTGCAGCACGTGTCGGGTAGAGGTATGCCACATGGTAGAGTCCAGCGGCACGCGGCGCAGGCTGTGCGGTGGGATCAGGAATTAAGTATAACAGTGGTTGTGTCTCACTGCCGAGCATGCACGAACCATCATCACTCGATTGGTGCAGCAGTTTGAGTTGCAAGGCTTGTGCATAAAACGCATACATGCGCTCAATGTTGTGGACACGCAGTGCCAACGGGCCGAGGGTGAGTTGTGTTGGTAACATCAGAAACTCCAGTCGTTCATTTGTCCTGACCAGAGTATACGGCACTTGCATGCACACCGTCGTGTACACAACGTGAACACGGGGGAGTGGCATACCACTCCCCCGTGTTCCACGGAATCCCAATAACTACTCGCCCTTGACTGCCGTCCACACATCGCTGAAAATCGCCGTTTCTTCGTTACGCACGGCCCATTCCAAGCGTTTGGAGACTTCTGCATCAGGAGCAAAGCCTTCTGCATACAAATCACGCACCGTCTGGTCCAGCAACGGTACCGCATCCTTGTTGGGGGTCAAATACCCGATGTAGCTGGTGTTTTGCGCCGATACCGCAGGGCGGGTCACAAAGTTCATAAAGACGTGTGCCGTATAGGCATTTGGTGAATCTTTGAGAATCACCATGTTATCCATCCAGATCATCCCGCCTTCTTTGGGGATAAAGAAGCCAATATCAGGATTCCCTTCGAACTCACCCTCCAAACCGTTGCGTGCCTGCATGGCAGCACCACTCCATGCATGGGCCATCACATATTCACCACTCGACATCTTGCGATTCACGTCACTGCTGTTGTATGCAGCCAAATACTGCTTTTGTGTCGTGAGAATGTCTTGTGCCTGCTTCAAAACCTCGGGATCGGTTTCATTGAGTGACTTACCGAGATAGCGCAACGCAGCACCTGGTGATTCACGCTCATCATCGAGCATGCTGAACTTCCCTGCATACTTTTCCATGGCAGCTGGTTCAAAAATCAATGCCCAACTATCTGGCGTTCCCTCGATGATAGACTTGTTGTATGCAATACCCGAAATACCGTACATATACGGGACCGAGTATTTGTTGCCTTCATCGAAGTACTTGTTGAGGAGTGTGGGCTCGATATGCACCAAGTTGGGCAGTAAGCTCAAATCCAACTCTTGGACAAGACCTGCACTCACCATCGTCTGTACCGCATAGTCGGATGGCACCGCAATGTCGTAGCCAGAGCCACCCGCGGCCACCTTGGCAATCATGTCTTCGTTGGCATCGTAGGTGTCCAGAATTACTTTGACACCGTACTCGGCTTCGAAATCGGCTAAAATCTGCGGGTCCACATAGTCTGTCCAGTTGTAAAAGTAGAGTTCTTTGGCCAGTTTGCTCCGGTCAACGCCATCTGCGACAGGCGCAGTATCCGCGTTCTCCGTTGCGTCTGGCGCAGGAGCCGCCGTACATGCGACCAACATCCCGATGACCGTGGTCAGTAACATCAATCGCCACACGTGTTTCATTGCGCAGTCCTTTCACGATGGAATACATCAGTAGTATAACGAAAAAAACCTACTTTTGCCTATAGCTCCACACCACTGATTATCGCCACTCTATGCTCTCCTGCGTTGCACAAACTGTGACAGAAAGACCAAGAGCATGGACAACAACAGCATCAATGTTGAGATTGCATTGATTTGCGGCGTAATGGCTCGTTTGACACGCCCATAGACCTCAATCGGCAACAGGTTAGTGCCTGGTCCTATAGTAAAAAAACTAATGATGAAATCATCGAGCGACAACGTGAATGCCAACAGGGCACCACCTATCACCCCTGGCATGATAAGTGGGAGTGTCACCCGCCAAAACGTCGTCGTCGGGTCAGCACCCAAATCAGCTGCAGCTTCTTCGAGGCGGACATCGAATCCCTTGAGGCTTGCCCGCACCACCACCACCACAAATGACACACAAAAGGCCACATGTGAAAAAATGACCGTCCAGATATTCATGCGCAACTTGACGCCCACGAGTGCGTCCACGATTCCAAACGCAAATGAAAAGAATGCGAGTAACGCAAGCGCCATCACGATTTCGGGAATGACAATCGGCAGGTACAACAAGGCATCAAGCCCTGCTCGCCCACGGAAGCGATAGCGTTCCATGGCCAACGCCAGCAGTGTGCCCAAAATTGTCGAAATAATCGTAGCCAAGAGGGCCACCCACAAGGTGTTGAGCGCTGCAGCCATCATGCGATCATCGTCAAACAAGCGCTGATACCACTTGAGCGTGAACCCCGTCCAACGCACACCAAAACCATCTTGGGTGAACGAAAAGATGACAAGGATGATGATTGGCGCATACAAAAACACGTAGACGAGCCACGCATGTACGTCGAGCAGCCGCCGCCCCAATGTGTGACGACCCGAATCAGGGACAACCTTGGTTGAAGTGGAAAAGTCAATCATCGATCATCCTCCGTTGTGGCACGAAAGTAGATAATCACGACGAGTGTGACAAGTGCCATGAATACGACGGCCATGGCAGATCCGAGTGGCCAGTTTGGTGGATTCGATCGGGTAAATAGGCGTTGTAACAGGTTACCCAACAAGTCCACTTTGGCACCACCAAGCAAGTCGGAAACGACGAATTGCCCGACCGTGGGAATAAACACCAACACGGCACCAGCTACCACCCCCGGCAATGTCAAGGGGAACATGATGCGCCAAAATCGCCACCACCCGTTGGCTCCCAGATCACTCCCCGCTTCCATGAGGGTGAAGTCGAAGCGTGCAAGTGATGCGTAGAGGGGCAACACCATGAATGGCAAATTGCCGTAAATCAAGCCAATGAGCACTGCAAGTTCTGAAGGATAGAGGATTTGTTTGGCAAACCCGATCATCTCCAAGACTGAATTGATAATTCCGTTATTGCTCAAAATCAGCATCCACGCGTACGTCCGCACCAAGAAATTGGTCCAAAACGGGATGAGTACCAGAAAGAGCAACACGATGCGCCGATCGGGTGGAGCAAGCACCATGGCCAGGGCGAGTGGGTAGCCGAGCAACAGACAGACCACGGTCGTCTGAATGCCAACCACCAGCGAACGCCAATAGGCGTTGACATAGAGCTCTTTGCTGAAGAGCGTGGTATAACTCTCCAAACTAAAGTCCCAGATGACACCACGTCCTGCAGGTGCCGGTGATGCAAAACTGTAGAGCACTACGATGACCAGTGGAATCACAAAAAAGAATACCAACCAAAAAAGGCCGGGTGCCAACAGCAGACGCAGCTGCCGGCGACGCAGTTGTTGTTGTGCGGGTGGGAGTTCGAGTTCGGAGCGGATAGTCATAATCGGACTCCTATTGTGTCAGGACGAGGGCGTTGTCTGCATTCCAGCTGACAAAGCCGTGCTCGCCACGTTGCCAGTAGGCATCACGATCCAGCGTCGAACGATTATTTTGCTCCCAGACGTCAATGGTCATGCCACCCGCAACCGCTACCGTGAGCCGCGTGTCACTGCCAATATACAAGACACGTACCACGTCAGCCGGCAATGTGACCACATGATCTGGTGGTTGCACCAGCAACCGCAGCTTTTCGGGACGAATGGCCAGTGTCACCGTGGCACCCACCGTTGTCGGCCCTTGTAATAGCCCCGGCAGTGATAGTGCATCGTTGATAGCCACAGTGGCATAATTTCCTTCAATGTGCGTCACCCGTCCTGGCAGAAAATTGGCTTCGCCGATAAAATCGGCCACGAATTGACACGACGGGCGTTCATAGATTTCAGTGGGTGAGCCAACCTGCAACAATTTCCCTTGATTCATGACCGCAATCCGGTCGCTCATCGTCAAGGCTTCTTCTTGGTCGTGGGTCACGTAGATGAATGTAATACCCACCTCTTGTTGCAGACGTTTCAGCTCGATTTGCATCTCTTTGCGCAACTTGAGGTCGAGCGCGCCTAACGGTTCGTCGAGCAAGAGCACTTTGGGGCGATTCACTAAGGCGCGTGCAAGTGCCACGCGTTGTTGTTGGCCACCAGAGAGTTGTTTGGGCTGGCGGGCACCGTATTGTTGGAGCTGTACCATGGCAAGTGCATCGTTGACACGTGCCGTGATTTCACTCCGTTTGACACCCTTCATCTCCAGGCCAAACCCCACATTTTCGGCCACCGTCATATGTGGAAAAAGGGCGTACGACTGGAAGACGGTATTCACGTTGCGTTGGTAGGCGGGAACACGCTCAACATGTTCTCCAGCCAGATAAATGGCACCTTCGCTGGGGAACTCGAATCCGGCAATCATACGCAACGTGGTCGTCTTGCCGCATCCCGATGGACCAAGCATGGAGAAAAATTCACCGTCACGGATTTCCAGATTGACTGCATCAACGGCGATCACTTGCTGAAAGCGCTTGGTGACGTTTTGAAGAACAATGGCTGGCGGTGTTGACACGTGGCATCCTTTCACTCAGCGACGATCTGGGAGTTGGAGTATCAGGTGTTCGAATACCAATTGCGGATTGGCGTTTTCACGCAACTGCCGAACAGCCTGCGTCAGGAGGCGGACAAACTGTGCGGCAGGCAATACGCCAGTGCCACTCGCCACACGTTGTAGCTCTGCTTTGCGGTCGACCCATGTGACTGCATGCGGTAATCCGGCCGCAGTCACAAGCACATCACGCCACCAGCGTTGCCACAGGGTCAGCGTTTCGTAGACATCGCTCTGCTCACCACCACGGAACGCCTTGTTGCGTTCTTCCACCCACTTAAAACACTCATGGAGTGGACGAGTTGACAGTGCCAACAAATCATCGAGCTGTTGCTGGAGTTGCTGTGCCGCATCCGGGTTCTGCGCATAGTAATGTGCCAAACCGGGCAATCCTTCACTCCATGCCGCATATGTGTGTGCATCATCGGCAGGTATACCCTGTGTGGTCAACCAGGAGGCGATTGCATCACGGGCCACAGGACGCAACTTGATGCTCTGGCACCGTGACACGATGGTGGCCATCACATCCCCGGCGGTATGCGCCACCAAGATAATCGTTGCATGGGGCGGCGGCTCTTCGAGGACTTTGAGCATGGCATTTGCAGCACCCTCACTCAAGCGCTCGACATCGTCAATGAGAAACACGCGCCGCCGCCCCTCGAACGGGCGCAACGCGATATCGGTCAAAGCAGTACGAATGGTGTCTATGCGCAAATCACGCTGGCGTGTGGCCTCGTCGCTTTTGAGCGCCGCCGCTTGTGTCACCAAGCTCGCATGACGCACATCGGGATGATTGCCATTCGCAATGCGTTTGCACGTGCGACAAAGGCCACAGGGATCCAGCTGGCGCGCTTCGCAGTTGAGCAACTGCGCGATGCGCAGAGCCAACAACGATTTCCCAACATGCCGTGGACCACTGATGAGATAAGCATGGGCAGGTCGCTGCGCGGCCACTGCCTGTTGCACCATTTCAATAGCCCAATGATGCCCGACAATCCCCCATGTTGTGGTCGCATTTGCCGTATCCACGTCTACACCGATTCCCAACGACGCAACACGATTACCGCATTGATTCCACCAAATCCGAACGAATTACTCAGTGCAACCCGCACCTGCGCCGGGCGTGCCACATTCGGCACATAATCGAGGTCGCATTGCGCATCTGCGTGATCCAAGTTGATGGTCGGCGGAATAATCTGATCGCGTAGGGTGAGGACAGTTGCAACCGCTTCAACCGCACCAGCCGCTGCCGTCAAATGACCAATCATTGATTTCGACGCAGTAATGGGGATCTGATAGGCGCGTGCACCGAAGACCTGCTTGATGGCGACAGTTTCCACAATATCCCCGATATGCGTACTCGTCGCATGTGCGTTGATATGATCAACGTCATCAATGGTGAGTTGCGCATTACCGATGGCAAGCTGCATGGCGCGGATAGCACCACGTCCTTCTGGGTGTGGTGATGTCACATGGTAGGCATCGCTGGTCGAACCGTAACCCAATAATTCTGCGATGATGGGTGCACCGCGCTTCTTGGCGTGGCTCAGACGCTCAAGCACCAAAATACCGGCTCCTTCGCCCAGCACAAAGCCATCACGATTGGCATCAAATGGTCGTGACGCACGCGTCGGCTCATCGTTGCGCATTGACAAGGCACGTGCTGCCGCAAAACTCGCTAAGCCGAGTTTTGCAATGGGTGCTTCGCTGCCCCCTGCCAGGATGACATCCGCATCACCACGCAACAGTACGTGTGCGGCTTCGCCTATTGATTGGGTACTCGCAGCACACGCCGTCGCAATCGTCGTATTAAAGCCGGTTAACCCGAGCTGAATGGAGACTTGGCATGACGGCATGTTGGGCAAGGAAAGGGTGATATAAAACGGATTCACTTTAGCCGCCCCACGGGTCATAATCGTTTCAACGGCTTGTTCCGTGTCAAATGCCGAAGATGATCCGTCGGCAATCATCGCCCCAATGCGATGCCGGTTGTCGTCGGTGATGGTGAGTTGTGCATCCGCCACGGCGCTCCGTGCAGCCGCAATTGCGAGTTGACTCGCCCGTGACAAACGCCGTGCCTCTTTGGCGTCCATGAAGTCTTGGGGCACAAAGTCGGGCACCTGGGCGGCGATGCGTACCGCCGCATCACCGATATCGAGTCCCTGTACGAGGCCGACGCCACTTTCACCGGCACACATGCGTTGCCAAAACGGCACGACACCTATACCGAGAGGAGCGGCCACACCCAACCCGGTAACCACGATGCGTAAATCATCGGGATCGATGACCGCCGCAGTCGCATCGAATGCAGCATCGAGGGCACGACCATGTAATCCAAGCGCTGCCAAACGTTGCCGCAATATCCCACTCGTGTATATATCCATGCGTACACCTTACCCACGTATAACCCAAACAGCGATTACTACAAATGCAAAAACGATACGATAATAGGCAAACCAAACAAATCCGATACGCCGAATCCACTGCAACATCAGGTCAATCACCAGTACCCCTGTGACTGCCGCAGTTACCACCCCAATGAGCGTGGTGACGACATCATCGCCACGAATCGCCAGCAGATCGGGCATTTTCCCCACCACTGCGGCTAACGTAATCGGCATACTCAGCAAAAACGAAAAACGCGCCACTGCCACACGATCGAACCCGAGCAACCGCCCCGCGCTCATGGTTGCACCCGAGCGGGACACACCGGGAATCAACGCCAACGACTGCGCCAGGCCAATCCAAATGGCGTCACGATAGGTCAGTTGGGCGAGGCTGCGTTGCGCATGACTATACACGTCAACACCGGCAATGACGACTCCCATGACTGCTAGCACAACTGCGATTTGGACGGGTTGTCGCAACGACGTTTCAATGACATCTTTGAATAATACGCCGAGCAGACCCGCAGGTATGGTTCCTAACACGACCCCCCACACCATCATAACGGCGGGCGATTGTTGTCGTTTCAAAAGCTGTGGTACGGCACGCAATAGCATGAGCCAGTCCGGCCAAAAATAGGCCACAATGGCCACCAGCGTCCCTAGATGGAGCGCAATATCGAAAGTCAACGAGTGCAAGAGTGGATCTTCCCAGGCAAACAACCATGGCAAGAGAATCAGATGTGCTGACGATGAAATCGGCAGAAATTCTGCAATTCCCTGGAGCAGCCCCATCACAAATGCAGCAGATTGCCCGCTCAACACCGACACAACGGCCAAAACGCCCCCAAGTCCTGCCATTATCTTCGCCAGTTTTGTCACACCATACCTCATCTATCTCGTCAGAAAAAGGTGCCTAGCGACCACACGTCAGCGGTTCTTCGGCCTGTGTGCGCACCCGCTGGTATTCGACCATGGCCAGCGTGGCGAGTTGTGGACTTCGAATCATCATCAGATTCTCGTCGTTGCTCTTTTCGGCACTTTTGGTAAAGTTATACGAGCCAGTGATAACCAACTCATCATCCACGATAATCGTCTTGTGGTGCATGATATAGCAATTGCCATCACGCAAAATGTCAATGTCGGCCTCCGCTAATGTCGTAAACACGGCACCCGTACCATTGGCGTTTTGTGATTCCATCACCCCTTGTACACGCACCCCTCGGTTGTGCGCATCAATCATGGCTTGGCTGATAAATTTATCCGTATATGAAAATGCCATGAAGTAGATACCAGATTGTGCATTGTTCAAGGCATCCACCACATACTGATTAATGCCATCTTCTGGCGAGAAAAAATACTCGATTTGCCCATCAGCAAGCGGCACTTTGGGATGTGGTGCATAACTGGTTTTGTAGGTACCAAACGTCCCTGACATCAGTTGGTCAATTTCTTGGCTGTAGCGGGTAGCCATGGATTCATTCACCACGCGCCACATGAAATTGTTGTTGCGGTAGGTGTCGTTCATCGTCATATTCCACGAGCCTGTCCAGACGATGGATTCATCAACGACTGCGATTTTTTCGTGCATGAACGGTTCACGTCCATCACCCTGTACCACAATACCCGCATCTTGTAACTCACCAATCAGGGCAGCCACACGAGCATCTTCGAGATTTTCGTCGTCAAAGGCCACACGCACCGCCACCCCACGCGCCTGCGCTGCGATGAGTTCCTGCCCCAATTCGGGCAAATCAATGTCAAACACGGCAATGTCAATGCGTTTTTGGGCTGCCATGATGTCCTTAAGGAACGCCGTGTAGAGTGGGGGCTTCGTCCGTGCATCTGCTTTATCCGGGTAAACGAGTGCTGGCGTCGTACTAAAGAGTTGCACCAGTTGGGTTTGATTGTTGGGCACCTGCTCAACTTCTGTTGTATCGGGTGTATCGCTGGGTGGAGCGGTGACTTCTTGGGGCGGACTAATCCAATACACGATCAACATGACCACGATGATAAGCAGTAAAACACGCCAGTCCTTGATTTGTGCAATCATTGCCACAATATTGTTTTTGTCTGTCGTATCACGCGGTTTTTTACGTGTCATGGTCGCTTATCCTTTACGCCAAAATGAAAAAATGCGTCGCCACCAGGGTGCGGGTGGCGGCTGCAGTGGAGTTGTTCGAATTGCCATCGTAGTACTGGGCACAGCCAACAACTGATCGAGGTGGGCTTGGGCGGTGGCCGGGTTGCCACCATTTCCCGCCGCTACACGCGTCGCCGTACGGATTGCGCGCATCGTGTTGGCCAGCGTTGCATCGTCAATGTCGCTCCGTTGCAAATACTGTGTCGCCGTTGCAATGGCCCACTGCCGCAGCCGTGTCGCATCTTCACCGGCTAAATCGCCGACGAGTGATTCATCTTCATACATGCGTTCGAGCATTTGGGTTCGCGCATCATTCATCATGCAAACTTTCTCGTCAGAACTATGCGTGTACGTGGAATACAAATATTATACTCTACCCCTATGCGATTGTGATACAACCGCATCGAGCAACGAGAGGAGCCGCGGAATAATCACCTGCCAATCGTAGTGTGCGACCACAAAGGCGCGCGCTCCAGCAGTGGTAGTTCGCTGCATCAGCATGTCACCGATCGCCTGCGCCATGGACTGCGGCGTATCAGCGCGCACCCAACACTGCGCGGGCAGCTCGTCAATCCCCTCAACACCGAGTGTGGTACTCACAATTGGCAGTGCCAACGACATGGCCTCGAGCACCTTGAGGCGCACGCCTCCACCGATGCGCATCGGAACCACATACACTGCGGCGCCACACAGATACGGGCGTGTATCCGCAACTTCACCTGTGAGTTGTACCAGTCCCACAGACTGCATCGCATACAGCTCAGCAGTGGGACGCCGACCAATCGCCACAAAATCCACATCGGCGACCTGTTGACGGATGCGTGGCATGACTTCGTGGACAAACCAACGTACGGCATCCACATTGGGCCGATAGTCGAGTGTCCCACTAAAGACGATTGTGGGACGCGGATAGTGCGTGGCGATCACGCTGCCCCGAGCGAAATACTCCGTATCCACGCCATTGGGAATCACTGTCGTAGCAAGTGTCGGAACAAGGCGTTGCAACATGGCCGCATCCTCGTGCGACACCACCGTAACTGCATCGGCCTGCGCTACTGCACGCGCTTCAAACCGCTGTAATTTGACCCATTGCACCAACGAATACATGGCCGCATGCCACCGGCGCGGCTGGCGCGCATCCGTGATGGCAGCCCGTTTCTGAATGATGTACTCGGCATTGAACTCATCGAGTACCGTGGCGATGCCGCGCTGACGCACCACCTGCAAATAGGGTGCCATCTCGATACTAAAGGCAATCACCACGTCAACATGTTGCGTGTCGAGCAACTGGATGAGGTGGTGCATATAGGCATCATCCCGATTGCGCAGTGCCATATCAGGTAACGAACTGGTGAACATCTGCCAGGCTCGTTGGCGGAGTGAACGTGATGCTGGCCCCACCACCGCAACCAGCGTAGCAGGAGCAATCTGCGTTGCACAGGCCGCAATGGCGCCTGAATCAGCAACAAACGACAAACAGGTCACCGTATGTTGCTGGGCGATACCCCGCAACAACTGAAAAATGCGCATGGTCCCACCACCGTACGGTGGCCATGGGGCATATGGTGACAACACGAGCACATTCATACGAAGATCCGTTGATACAACGGCGGTCCCAATATCCAGAGTGCGACTGCTACGGCGGTAATAGCCGCCAGCAATACTCCACCTGCAGCCACATCTTTGGCGTGTCCTGCCAACGTGTTGAATTCGGGGCTGACCAAATCAACCACTAACTCGATAGCAGTATTGAGTGCTTCGGCCACCAGCACCAAGCCCATGGCGAGGCAGAGAATCGCCCACTCACTGGTGGTACACTGCACCCAATAGGCCGTTATTACGACGAACGGCACCGCCACTACATGGATTTGGAAGTTGCGCTCGGCACGTGCCACCAACCAGATGCCTCGCAAGGCATAGCCGAATGAGGCCAATAGCGTTACGCGGCGAGGAGTGCGCGTCATGGTGTATTCGTCCGGGGTAACTGGAGCAGTTCCATGATGGCATCTTGGTGCTGACGCATGAGTGCATCATCGGCCGCACTCCGTTCATGGTCGTGCCCGAGTAAATGCAACACGCCATGCACAGTCAGGAATGCCAGCTCACGTGCGTGACTATGCCCGTACTCGGCGGCCTGCCGCACAACGTGTTGCCACGAAATCGCAATATCACCGAGATAGCGTGGCATTCCAGGGGGCAACACGAAGGGGCTTTCGGCACCGTCATCTGCAAACGAGAGCACATCGGTGGGCTTGTCTATTTGGCGATATTCACGATTGAGTTGGTGTACTTCAACGTCGGTAGTCACATACACACTCAGCTCGTATGCATCGCTGACTTGCTGTTGTTGGAGCGTCATGCGTACGGCGCGTTCAATCAACGCAACATCAACCACTCGAGCATCAAGAGCATCGGCACACTGCACGTCCACGAGAAATTGGCTCATATGTGTCCTTGTTGCTCTACCACCGGCTCACCGTTGAGACGCGGCGTGGCCGGCGTATAGTCAATCCGCGAATGATAAATTCCTTTGAGTGTGGTAATAAACGCTTCCCGGATACGCGCGATATCGTGGAGCGTCACCTGTGAATGTGCAAGTTGACCACTCTGCAACCGTTCATCAATAATCGAATTCACAATTGATTCAACGGTTGCACCTTCTTTTGATACAGTGGCACCACTCTGAATTTTGGAGCGCACCGTGGCTTCAACCCCGTCGGCTAGCATCATGATGACCTGTTCGCGTGTGTGGGGATTTGGCCCAGGATAGGTGTAGTCGGCCACATCCACTTCCAGGTTTGCGTCACGCGCTTTATTGTAAAAATAGCGCACTACCGTGGTACCGTGATGGGTTGCAATAAATTCGATGAGTTTGGCCGGCAGACGAGCCTCATGTGCCATTTGCAGACCATCACGCACATGATCAATGATAATCCGGGCACTTTCACGCGGGTCAAGCGCATCGTGCAAATTCACACCATCGCTCTGGTTGTCAGTGAAATAAAAGGGGTGCTTGACTTTGCCGATATCGTGATAGTACGACGCCACCCGCAACAACAGACCGTCGGCATGAATCGCTTCTGCAGCACTTTCGGCCAGATTCCCAACGGCTATACTGTGGTAATACGTACCTGGCGCTTCGCGCACTAGGCGCTGTAATAACGGTTGATTGGGATGTGCGAGTTCGAGGAGCTGCAAGCCAGAAACCATTCCTGCAAGATTTCCAAAGAGACCACACAGACTGAGGGCCAGCAGTGATGAAATCAGTGCACCAATTCCACTTGTCACAATCAATGGCCACGCACTTCGCCAGTCGCTGGTCTGTTCGAGCATCAGCAACAACCCACATGCGGTCAACGATGCCACCAACATGGCCACGCCACCCGCTTTGACAAAGACTTGCGATCGGTCCACACGCCGGGTCAAAATACTGCCGATTAGTGCTGCCATGACGGGGGGCATGGCCTGAAGCAACGAGCCATTTGCGATTAAAAAGATGGCACATCCCATGGTTACCGTCGTCACGGTGGCGCTACGCAACCCGTAGTAGGTGGAAACGAGTAAAGCCGCCATGACAATTGGCGACGCTGCCACCAAGATGGGGAACATCCCCACACTGATACGGGTAATGATAACTGCGGCTGCCATCAACACGACCAGAGCCCACAATTCTGCCCGCCGGGTGGCAGCATTGCGGTCCACATGCCACAACGCCAACGTAAAAAAGACCACCAACATGGCAGCCATCACCCCTTGACCGATAATTTGGAGCCATGTCTGCTGCGGATTGAGCACGCCCACCGCTTTCAATTTTTCCTGAATCAACGGAGTAATCACATCGCCGGCACGGACAATGTTTTCCCCTTGTTGAATTGACACCGTCACCGGTGGTACTTTGGCACGTGCATCCGCTTGTGCTTGTTGGGTGGCTTCTTCGTCAACCGTCAGGTTTACTTGCACATACGGCGTAATAAAGCGCAAAATCACATCCCGCGTGATATCGTCCGCATCGGTATCAATGTAATTGGGGATAGTTGATTCACGCAGGTTTTGCAGGACTTTTACGTCAATCCGATTCCCCACATCAATCATGGCCTGATCGTAGATGGTCAAAATCTGCGTCCGAAGTCTGTCCCATTTCGAGTTGGGTAAATCGGCTAACCAACGCGCCGTTTCAAACGGAATTATGGCAACTTCGAGGGTATTATCATCGAGTGTGTCAATGTTTTCTACGCGATTTTTCCACGGATCACGCGAATTACGCACTTGCTCAATCTCATCGAGCAACGTGACGAGTTGGTTGCGCAAACGGGGAATGGCGTAGACATCCGTACGCGTCTTGATCAGACCCGGAGCGCTCGCAGCACTCTCCTGTGCCTGTATCGTGAGTACATCGCTCACGTACGTGACACGCCGTTGCGCCTGAATCGTCTCGGGACTCGGGATACCCACCGAAATACCTTCGAGCGACGCTGGTTGTATGCCAAAGACGAGCCAGAAACAGAGCGTCAATGCGATTCCTGCCAGAAGTAAGTGCCGCTGTGCCGGCACAATCATGCTCTGTAGTGACGGAATCACCCAGCGTGGCATCGGTTTATGCCCCCAACAGCTCGCGGACCACTTGGTTGAGCACACGCCCATCCGCCTGTCCTTTGAACTGTTGCATGACCACAGGCATGACTCGATTCATGTCTGCGGCACCACGAGCACCCACCTGTTGGATGATGGCATGGATGCGGGGGCGGAGCTCCTCCGCCGAAAGCATGCGCGGGAGGTATGCCTCGAGAATGGCGATTTCTTGTTCTTCTTTGGCGACGAGATCCATGCGATTGCCACGCCGAAACTGATCCACAGATTCACGCCGTGTTTTGACCTGCTTGGCCACAATTTCGATCATCTGGACTTCACTCAGTGACACCGAATCACGAACTGCCTGTGCAGCTGGATTCGCATCACCGCCTGCTGCATCGTAGGCCTGTTTTACTTGATTCTGCAGGCTCTTCTTGATGGCATCCATTGCCATCCGCAGCGTTTCCACACGCACCTGGTCTTTGGCACGCATCGCTTCTTTCATGTCATGCTGCAAGCGCTGATACAAATTCATGGTGGTCATCGTCATATTTCCCTTCTGTGCGACGTGTTACAACACGATACGGCGCGGGCGAACTCGTTGTTGTTCTGCCACTATAATAGCCCGAATTTGCGCAACGGCGTCATCGAGACGTTCATTACGGTTAAAGACCACATAATCGAAGGCTTTGACTTGGGCCATTTCACGCTCCGCCTGCACCATGCGGCGCTCAAACTGCTCATGCGTCTCCGTACCCCGTCCCGCCAGTCGTGCTTTGAGCTCGTCCATGCTCCCCGGTGCCAAAAAAACCTGCACTGCTGCGGGAATCAGCCGCTTGAGTGTGGCTGCCCCCTGTACATCAATGCGCAGAATCACATTGCGCCCCGATGCAAAGCCACTGCGGATGCTGTGTTTAGGGATACCCTTGTAGTGCCCATACACTTCCGCCCATTCGACGAGCTCATTCTGTGCGATGAGTGATTCGAATCCAGCAGTATCATAGAAAAAATAGTCAACACCTTCGATTTCGGTCGCACGTGGTGGCCGACTCGTAGCAGTCACCACAAAGTGGAAATCTTCGGCACATTCACGCAGGCGCACCAGTAACGCATCTTTGCCGACACCCGACGGTCCAGATATGACCATCAAGAGTGGTTGCGGTGACTCACCGTGTAACAGCGGATTCAGTTCGTTGTCGTGTGTCATCATCTTGGTATACTTACTCACATGACTATAGATACACTTGCCGTTATGGCCATTTGCCGCGAACTACAATCGTTCGTCGGTGCCAAAATCCAAGATAGTGTGATTGCATCACCACTCAGTATTGCACTCGAGTTGTATCATCACCATCAACGCCGCTGGTTGCTCCTCTCGGCGCACCCCAAGCTTGCACGCATCGCCCTCCACAGTCAACGCATTCCCCGTGGTGTGGACCAGAGCACACCACTGCTCCTGCTCCTGCGTAAATACGTGGAAGGGGGGCGCATTACCGCCGTTCATCAACCCGAACTCGAACGCATCATATCGCTCAGTATAGCCAAACACCCAGAACCACGCAACCCGGACGACCCACCCGAACCCGCAATCGAGGTGCGTCTGATCATGGAAATCATGGATCAGCGGAGTAATGTGTTCCTGGTGGATGCACAAAATACCGTGCTCGAATGCGTGAAACGGGTGACTGCCCAGATGAGCCGGCGAGTGGCACTGCCCAACCAGCCGTACGTGCCTCCACCAGCCCCCACCAAAGCCCATCCCCTGCACGACGACGGGGGCGCATTACGTGCCGCCTTGGAATTCGAACCTTCCATCGCTAAGGCGCTCGTCGCAGCGTATCGTGGCGTATCGCCCCAAATGGCCCGTGAAGCAACGTTCCGTGGCAACGATGATGCCGTACCAGCCTTGCACGCACTCCACGCACTGTTTGCAGCACCTGCTGCACCGTGTATCATCCACGATAGTGATGGCGTGCCGCAACACTTTGCTGCCTATCACCTCACCCACATGGGGCGCTTCAAAGAGATTGCTACTATCAACGATGCAATCATTGCGTATGCGACCCCACGCGAAACGCTCGGCGACTATCGCCGCCGCCGTGATGCACTTGCATCACGCATCGGTGACCATCGTGAACGCATTGCCCGGCAACTCGCTGCCCTGCGCCAAGAAATGAGCAAAGCAGAACTGCTCGAACGGTTGATGTGGGAAGGGCAGATGATTTATGCGTATATGCACGAAATCCGCCCCGACATGCAGGAACTAATTGTTGACGGCGAACGCATCAGTCTCGTGCCGCATACCCCACCGTCGCTCCAAGCACAAGAACGTTTTAAAGCGTACGACAAAGCCAAATCTGCGATAGCCGGGCTACCCGAACGCATCCAACGCGCCAGCGATGAAATCCAAGGCATCGATGATACACTGGCCTACCTCGACATGGCAGATAGCTTCGAAGCCATCGAATCAGTGGCGCGTGATGCCTTGCTATCGGGGTGGGTGCGCACGAGTGATGTGCCCCGCCAAGCACGAGTACGCCCACAACCGCCATTGCGCATTCCACTCGACAACAGCATTGTTGTGTATGTGGGCCGCAATGCTCACCAAAATCAGCTGGTCACCTTTACCATTGGCGAATCACACGATACCTGGCTCCACGTACGCAATATGCCGGGTGGGCATGTCATCATCAAGGCGCAAGGCCGCACCATCACTGATGATGTCATCATGCAGGCAGCCGCCCTCGCTGCCTACTACAGTAGCGCCCGTGGCGAAGCCGCAGTAGATGTGGACATCTGTCGGCGCAGTGGCGTCCGTCGCATCAAGGGCGGCCCGACAGGGCTCGTGTCGTATCACGCTGAACGCACGGTGCGTGTGGCACCACACCGCGCTGACTAACCAAGCGAATGCTCCGCCGATTGGCGCACGGAGTGCAAATATGCTATGATGTCATCTTGTGCCTGGGGAATCCCGTAGCAGCACATGCGAAGGTACTGACACAAGGAGTTTTGCAGTATGGCCATTGAGCTCAATCTCAGCAAGCGCACCGTTACCGGCAAAAAAGTCGCCGGATTGCGCAAGACAGGGGTACTCCCTGCCACCGTGTACGGCAAGCATCTCGCACCGATTAGCGTGCAGGCTGATGCGCGTGAATTCACGGCAGTCATGAAGGCCGCCGGTCGCACGTCACTTGTGACGCTCAACGTCGCCGGTGAAGAACCAATCACTGCGTTCATTCACAGTTATCAGCGCCACCCGGTCAGCCGTGCAGTCATCCATGTTGACTTCCATGCCGTTGACATGAGCGAAACCGTGGAAATTGATGTGCCAGTGCACATGCAGGGCGTATCACCATTGGTGCATCGTGGCGATGCCCTCTACAACCATGTCAACACGTTGCGGGTACGCGCATTGCCAGGGAATTTGCCCAGCGAAATCCGCGTGGACGTCAGCATCCTTGACACATTTGACAAGTCTATCCACATTAGTGACATCAAGTTGGCTGGTGCAACCATCATCGGCAATGCAAACGACCTAGTGGTCGGCTTGGCACAGACCGGTCGTGGCGATGCCAGTGCTGTAGCCACCACTGCCGCCGAGCCAGAACTAGTGCGCGCACGCGAAGCCAAAGCATAGTTTGCAGTCCATCAGACCCTCCCACATGGCACGTGCTATGTGGGAGGGTTTTTGTGGGTGAAAAAACCAACCGCCCGTCGCATGACTGCGACGGGCGGAATGGAGGCGGGTATCGCCGGTGAGACAACTCGGTTAACGGGCTACCTCAACGGTGATACCCATACGCATGTGACTACTACCCATGAGCACCACCTCCTTTATGCCTGAACGGCACGTGTTTCAAAAAGGATCCTACCACGATATTACGCAGGTTTATTATATTTGTCAAGTAGAAATTTTATGCATTCTGACGTGAGCGAACAGAGGGCAGATGGTATAATACGCATTAATGATGGAATAGTTGCGTGAGAGGGAATGTATATGCGCCGATACGTCCTCGCCATTGACCAAGGGACCACCAGCACCCGCTGTATGATTTTTGACCAGACAAGTCAAGTTGTCGCAGTGGCCCAACACGAACATGCGCAAATCTACCCCCAACCAGGCTGGGTGGAGCATGACCCCAATGAGATCTGGCAGCGCACCCAACAAGTCATCGGCGAAGCGCTCCAGGCTGCGACACTCACACGAAGTGATATCGCCGCCATTGGCATCACCAATCAGCGCGAAACAACGGTGGTGTGGAATCGCCATACGGGCCAACCCTATGCCAATGCCATCGTCTGGCAAGATATGCGCACCGATGCGATCTGCAAGGCGCTCGCAGGCACACACGGCAATGATCGCTATCGCGACATCACCGGGTTACCACTCGCCACATACTTTTCTGGCCCCAAAATTCGCTGGCTGCTCGACCATGTGCCCGGGTTACGTCAGGATGCCCAACGTGGCGATGCCATTTTTGGTACTATCGACACGTTTTTGATTTGGCATCTCACTGGCGGCAGTAACGGTGGCATTCATGTCACCGACGTCACCAATGCAGGACGCACCCTGCTGATGAATCTGCACACCCTTGATTGGGACAATACCATGCTGGCCGCACTCGACATTCCCCGTGCCATGCTGCCTCGCATTTGTTCGTCGAGCGAAGTCTACGGCCACGCCACCGGACTTTTGACCGGAGTCCCCGTGGCAGCAGCCCTCGGTGACCAACATGCGGCCACCGTCGGACAAGCCTGCTTCCGTCCAGGTGATGTCAAAAACACCTACGGCACGGGATGTTTCATGTTGCTCAATACGGGTACCACCATCATTCCATCCAAACACGGGTTGCTGACCACGTTGGCATACAAATTCGGCGATCAACCAGCCGTCTACGCCCTCGAAGGCTCCATCGCCATCGCAGGCGCCCTCGTACAGTGGTTACGCGATAATCTGGGCATGATCGCCAAAAGTAGCGATATCGAGGCGCTGGCAGCCAGTGTGCCTGATAGTGGGGGGATGTACATCGTCCCCGCCTTTTCTGGGCTGTTTGCCCCCTACTGGCAGAGCGACGCACGTGGAGTCATGGTCGGGTTGACGCGCTACATCACCAAAGCGCATATTGCCCGTGCCACCCTCGAAGCCGTCGCATGGCAGACCCGCGAAGTCCTCGATGCGATGATGCAGGACAGCGGTGTCCCTATCACCCAACTCCGTGTGGATGGCGGGATGACGGCCAACCAGTTGTTGATGCAATTCCAGAGTGACGTGGTTGGGGTGCCTGTAATCCGACCGAGCATCACCGAAACAACGGCATTGGGTGCCGCCTATGCGGCGGGTATCGCCGTCGGTATCTGGCAGGATCTAGCCGATGTGGAACGCTACTGGCGCGAAGCACAGCGCTGGACGGCTCACATGCCCGTTGCTCACCGTGAACAGCAGTATGCCATGTGGAAAAAAGCAGTCACCCGCACCTTTGCGTGGATCGAGGATACGCCATGAAACTCAAATCACTTGTGGTAAGCGGTCAGCCCGAACGCATCGCTACCGGATTCCTCTTTACCGAGGGACCAGTGTGGTGTGATGGCGTGCTACGCTTTTCCGATATTCCGGGCAACTGCATCTATGAATGGCACCCCCACGGACACGTACGCCGTTGGCGCCACCCGAGTGGCCATGCAAACGGGTTGACCCGTGACACACACGGCATGCTCATCGCATGTGAACACGGAAATCGTCGGGTGAGTCGCAGTGATGCTACAGGACAACCTCATACCATCGTTGACCGCTATAACGGCAAACGCCTCAATAGTCCCAATGATGTGGTCGTACGTTCGGATGGTGTCATCTTTTTTACGGATCCACCCTACGGCATTGATGAATCACAGCGCGAACAACCCCTTAATGGCGTTTATGCGGTTCATCCCGATGGGCGAATGCTACTGGTAGGGAGCGACTTTGATCGTCCTAACGGGCTTGCATTTGCACCCGACGAAAAAACGCTCTACATCGGCGATTCACGCCGGCGCCATGTACGCTCCTTTGCAGTGGCCCACGATGGCACACTCGATGCACAGCAGACCGTGTTTGACATGGACCATCCACAGCCGGGCTCTCCCGACGGCATGAAAGTGGATCAGGCTGGTCATCTCTATGTGACTGGCGCAACTGGTATCTGGGTCTTTACCCCGGATGCAACCTGCCTTGGTGTCATCGCCATGCCAGAACTTCCTGCGAATCTGGCCTGGGGCGATGACGATTTGTGTACGCTCTACGTCACTGCCCGCACCTCCGTGTACCGTATTCGCACCACCACACCGGGAATACCGGTCGTCAAATCATCATCGTTTTAGTAGATTCCGGGAGCGTGTTGTGACCCACCAACCCATATCGCTGAATGTCGGCAATTATGTGCTCGAGCGCCAAATTGGGCGTGGCGCCACTGCACGGGTCTGGCTGGGGCGACATCGTAGCCTCACGCATCGCCAATTCGCTATCAAGATGTCGCAGACGCTACTCGACCACGAGACACAAATGCTCCAGCGTGAAGCGCTCATGATGAGTCGCTTGGCGCATCCCGCCATTCCCCGTATCTATGATCATGGCATCATGCCAACATTTCACTACATCGTGATGGATTTTGCCCCCGGCGTATCACTCCGCCATCTCCTCAAGGTTCATCGCACTCTCCCCATCGAGCACGTTCTGCCCATTGCCCAACAAATTGCTGCGGTGATTGACTACGTGCACATGCATGGCATTATTCATCGTGACATCAACCCCAATAACATTTTGATTGATGGCAGTGATAACACGACACAAATCGCCCTGATTGACTTTGGCATTGCCCTCGATACCCAACAGCCGTCAAGTCCATCACCGGTCAATGAGCTTGGCACCAAACCATACATGTCACCCGAACAACGCGCCGACGCCAACGACGTGTTCCATCTATCTGATATTTTTAGTTTTGGGGTGATGCTCTTTGAAATGCTCGCTGGCAACCTGCCATGGGATGACCAGCCAACCCACACCGTCCCCACGCTGACACAACGAGGCGGTAGTGGTATTCCCAGTGAAGTGGACGACGTACTCAGCACGTTGATGGCCTATGATGCCACCGCGCGCTACCGGACTGCCACCGAAGCAGTGACGGATTTACAGCGTATTTACGCCAAACACACTGCACAAACGACCATCGTTGTCGAACAAGAACCAGTTGTCATTTCGCAGAGTGCTCACCCCGTCGAAGTGGCACTTGCGGTAGCACTCAAGCAAGAGATTATCAATGAAAGCTTGGCATTTGCACAACAGACAGGTACACCGGAAATTATCCGTGAACTGATGAATGCCTGGGGGGACGCACACTTTTATCGGCGGAAACTGTTGGGACGACGCGCAAACATTACGTCAATACAAAATCGCACCATCTTTCACTATACGGTGAACTGGGTCAGTGAATCACGGTATCAACCGCATACCGTGACGACCATCAGCCCACTTGCAGACGAACCAATCAGCGAGACAGTCACAACTGGCGACCGCTGGCAACTCACCCTACCTACGCTCCAGCCATCTCAACCCGATATGCGCGGCCAGCTGGTAGTACCGGGGAGCCAGACGCGCATTCCCTGCCCGCACTGCAATGATGGCAAACGCATCTGCCCAACCTGTCACAACCGCCCCATCACCGGTAGTGATGGGGCACAAACAGCTGCCTGTACGGTGTGTCGCGGCACGGGCCATGTGTCCTGCCACGAATGTCTGGGTAACGGGCAACTCTACCAGCATCTCGAGATGAAGTGGCAACGACATGGTCACAGCCACACCACCCACGACGATCACGCCCACGTCCCTCAGAACTGGCTCAACAGTCACTGTACACCACGCCTCGTTTACAAGCATCAAGAAAGTAACGGCATCCGCCCCGAGTGGAAACGTATCCCCAAGGTGGCGCAACTCATTGATGAAATTAGCAACCGACTTCCCCAAGACAGCCGGATTGTGGTCTGTGAACTATCAATCTATGTGATACCGATGAGCGAATTCATCTTTGATATCGGCCACGAATACCCGTGGATCCAGGCTGGCACACCACCACAGTATCGCTGGCAGGTATATGGATTTGAACGAATACTTACGCCCAATCGTCAACTGATTGACTGGCAGTTGATTGCACTCATCGTGGTATCAGGATGGTGCGCTATACTGACAATTGGTGTCATCCTACTCGTTATCTAGTGGACAACACTACAATTTCAACGTCATTTCATGCATCTGTTTACCGCGTACATACGTAGCGAATGATACCAAACAGATGTGGGGGTAATTTCCATGCGTGTGGCAATGCTGAGTGTGCATACCAGCCCGTTGGCTGGTCTAGGGGGCAAAGAGGCCGGCGGTATGAACGTGTATGTCCGTGAACTCAGTCGTGAGTTGGGCAGACGCGGAATTTTCGTGGATATCTTCACCCGGAGCCAAGAGCTCAATTCCCCTATACAAACGATAGTCGAGCGTGGTGTCACACTCGTCACACTCCCTGCGGGGCCACAGACCCCCTACGACAAAAATCTCATCCTCGATTACCAGGATGAATTCATTAATGGCATCATTGCATACGCCCATGCGCATCATCACCACTACGACATCATCCACAGTCACTACTTCGTGTCGGGCATCATCGGACTCGCACTACGTGCACAGCTGGGCATCCCATTGGTACACATGTTTCACACCCTCGGTGCCATGAAAAACAGCGTCGCCCGTAGCGCTGAAGAACGCGAAACGGGAACGCGCATTGCACTCGAAAACACCATCATGCGCGAAGCGGATGCAATTGTGGCCGCAACCACACTCGACCTACGCCAAATGGTCTGGCACTACGATGCCCCACCCGATCGTATCAAAATCATCCCGTGTGGCGTTGACCTACAGCGTTTCCACCCACACGACATGGCAGATGCACGTGCAGCACTCGGGCTGCCCGCACAGCCCACGCCACTCGTACTGCTGATTGGGCGCATCGAACCGCTCAAAGGAATTGATGCGTTGATTCGTGCAGTAGCACTGATTCGTGCATCGCATGCGCATCTACGTGACGTCACCGCGATTGTGGTGGGCGGGGCTAGCGACGACCAACCTGCGGCGTGGAATAGCGAGCAACGTCGCCTCGATGCGCTCCGCCATGAGTTGGGCATATCCGATGCGGTCAAATTTGTGGGGGCGCGCCCACAGAGTCAATTGTCGTTGTATCATGCGGCTGCCGATGTGGTCACCATGCCATCACACTACGAGTCATTTGGCATGGCAGCACTCGAAGCCATGGCGAGTGGGCGCCCCGTAGTAGCAACGAATGCGGGTGGCCCTGCTACCATCATCGAAGCTGGCATGAACGGGCTCCTCACCCCACCCGATGATGCCACCACACTGGCACAGCAGTTGGTCACCATTCTCGATAATCCACACGTTGCCCATCAAATGGGGCTGGCCGCACGTGTGCGAGCCGAACGCTATGGCTGGAGCAACATTGGATGTGATATTCTAGACGTGTATCGTTCGCTGATTCGCCAGCATAGCAACACATCATCCGCATGCGCTTCTTTTTAATTGTTTGGAGTATCGTTTTTTGCTGTAGTGCGTGTTCAAGCCCAAATCTGGTGATCAGCAACGCAACGAGTGACGATATCCCGCAGATACCCAGTGTAACACCCGAGCCACCAGGCAACATTCAGCCTGTGGTTGCCACTATCACACCAATTCAACTCGTGGTGCTCGATGACGACGCACCACCCGCCCTCGACCCGATTGAGGTCGGGGCAGTGGGCGCGGAAAGTCCCTTGGACCAACACATCCGCGATCTCGTGAATGCAGGATTGTTTAGTGGCAGCATACTCGTGGCACGACAAGGGCAGATTGTGCTCAGACGCGGCTACGGTATGTCCAACACGACCACGCCCAACATGGCGACCACGCGCTTTCGCATTGCATCCATTACCAAACAATTCACTGCCACCCTCGTGCTCCGCTTGCACGAACAAGGACGACTCAACATTGATGATGGCATCTGCAACTACATCGAAGCTTGTCCCAATGCCTGGGGGCAGGTCACCATTAGGCACCTGCTCGCGCACTCGTCGGGAATTCCCGACTATACCGAGTATCGTGATTTTGATGCCACCCAGGCCATCCCCACTACCCGTGAAGCGCTCATCGCACGGTTTCGTGACCAACCACTCCAGTTCACTCCTGGGAGCAGTTTCAAGTATTCCAATTCGGGGTACATTCTGCTTGGAGCCATTCTCGAATACGTGACGGGTACGTCGTACGACGAGCTATTGCGCGGCGAAATCACGGCACCACTCGGGCTCAACGACACCGCCTATGACCGGAGCCACAACGGCACGGGACTCAATCTCGCGTTTGGTTGGTTGCGCCGCGGCGTCCCTGCAGATGCAATTGATTCGTCAACCCTTGATACCGCCGGTGCACTCTATTCCACCGTTGACGATCTGTTCCGCTGGGACAGAGCGCTGGCCGAAGGCCGCATGTTGCGCCCCCAAACACTTGAGATGATGCGCACCGCTCAGGTCAAACGCTATGGACTCGGAGTGATGCTCTACCCACTGGGCAATATGAATGCCGTGCATCATGATGGCATGGCCAGTGGCACACGTACGTTCCTCGGTAGCTTCACAGACAACGACATTACCGTCATCGTCTTGAGCAATTTTGAAACTGCCGATGTCGAGGGTATTGCAGCCTACCTGGCACAACTGGCCACACCATAACACGACTGTTCTACGAAATGCCCTCTGCGCATACTTCGGGGCGCAATATTGATGACACCCCTGCTATGGTTCAATTTTTAATTGTTCATTCTTACCAATACCTACGCCAAAATCACGAAGCAGAACAATGGCTTTTCCAAAATTGCCGGC
>CAZMWB010000021.1:0-38452 GCA_964569955.1 uncultured Klebsiella sp.
TGTGCATCAATGTTCCAAACCATCAATGTTCCAAAAACCATCCCATCCATCACTGTCATAAACACCGAGGGACAAGCATGCAATTGTGTGCATTCTTGTCCCTCATGGATATCTATGTCTATCCCTGTGCTACCCGACGCGATGGCCTGCTTCGGCATAATACGCCGCAAAGACATCCTTGGTGTAGCGTAACACCGGATTGCGGGCAGCGCGCACTTCGTCGACACGGCGCACGGTTGCATTGGTGGGTGCATGGTGCAGAATGTCTTCGTCGCGGCGGGCTTCCTCGGCAATGGTGCGCATGACGTCAATGAAGCGATCCATGTTCTGCTTGCTTTCCGTTTCTGTCGGCTCGATCATCAATGCCTCGGGCACGATGAGCGGGAAGTAGACGGTGGGCGGGTGGATGCCGTAGTCAATCAGACGCTTGGCGATGTCGAGTGTGCGTACACCGTCGGCCCCCACAATCTGCCCCTTGAGCACGGTTTCGTGCATACAGAAGCGATCCACGGCCACTGGGTAGACATCCTTCAGTTTGGCTTGGATGTAGTTGGCATTGAGCACCGCGGTCTCGCTGACTTCGCGGAGACCGGCTGCCCCCAGCATGCGGATGTACGTCCAGGCGCGGATGAGCATGCCGAAATTGCCCCAGAAGGCTTTGACTTGGCCGATGCTCTTGGCAGGCGTCTCCCACACATACGTGTCGCCCTGTTTGGCAGCACGGGGGCCTGGCAAAAATGGCTCGAGTGCGGCTGTGCAACCAACGGCACCTGAACCAGGGCCACCACCACCATGCGGTGTGGTAAAGGTCTTGTGCAGGTTGTAGTGCATGAAGTCAAAACCCACTGCGCCGGGCTTGACGATGCCCAAGATGGCGTTAAAGTTGGCGCCGTCACCGTACATCAGCCCACCTGCGGCATGCACGAGTGCACATACTTCGCGGATCTGTTCTTCAAACAACCCTACCGTATTTGGGTTGGTGAGCATCATCCCTGCAGTGCGCAGTGACAACTTGCTCTTGAGGTCATCCATGTCCACGTTGCCACGGGCATCACTTTTGACTTCTACGACTTTGTAGCCGACCATGGCTGCGGTGGCTGGATTGGTGCCATGTGCGGCATCGGGTACCAGGATTTCGGTGCGTTCGTGATCGCCACGATCGGCGTGGTACGCTTTAAACACCAAAATTCCCGTCAATTCACCTTGTGCACCTGCTGCTGGTTGTAGTGATGCGGCGTCAAAGCCTGAGATTTCGGCCAAATCACGTTGCAATTCGTACATCAGACGCAACGCTCCTTGGCTGAGGGCGGCGGGTTGTAGCGGATGAGCTCCTGCCAAGCCGGGGATGCGTGCTGCTTCTTCGTGGATTTTTGGGTTGTACTTCATCGTGCACGACCCGAGTGGGTACATGGTGGTGTCAATACACATGTTGCGTTGCGAAATACGCGTGAAGTGGCGGATGACTTCCGTTTCGCTCAATTCGGGTAGCTCGTTGAGCTCGTCACTGCGTAGCAAATGACTCGGCAGTGGGGTGGTGGGTACATCACATGCAGGTAGGCTGACGCCGATGCGTCCGGCAGCGGCTAACTCAAATAGTGGGGGTTCATATGTGTGATTCATACGTTTTCCTCTGTTGTTGAAAAAGATGATTCCGAAGAATACGTGGCACACCAGCGTTGTACCAGTGCAAGCAGGGTATGTGCACGGTCGTGATGGCCACGGCGGGCAGCGCTGGCTGCGAGTTGGAGGGTAAAGATGATGCGTTCACCGCGTAGGGCATGTTCACGCAGTTGCATACCGATGTCGCTGGTCTGTTCATCGTAGCGTTCACCGTAGCCGACGCGGAGCGAGAACCACTGTTCGCCGTCGAAGTGGTGCTGGATGCGCACATGCTCCGCAGCGGCTATCCCCGCATGCGCACTACTCCAGGATGTAATCGCAGTAATCTGCCAACGTTGTTGTTGGCGTTCGACCCATACCGTTTCAGGAGCGATGTCACCACAGACGAGGACGGCATGCGGACTCGGGATGTGTGCATACGCCTGAATAACTGTTGTGAGGTCATGGCCGATAGCGGGCGTGACAATCCGTGCATCAACGAGTGCGGTAATTGCCTGGGTGACACGTTGTGCAACGAGGGCTTCGACGGGATGCGTGTGGTCGTTCAGCGGACCATGACCACTGAAGCGTACCAAATGCCAGCGTGCCACAATCTGGCCGAGTTGTGTGCCGATGGCGTAGAGCTGGTCACTCGTCAGGCGTGCTGCCACATGCGCCAATGCCTGTCCTCGTGGTGCATCCACCACAAGCATGCATCCGCCACCGAGACGGCCGGTCACATCGGCAGCACGGATGGCAGGTACTGCATCATCGTCGTTGAGCCGTTCGAGTGCGGCGAGACTGGTCTGTGCTGACGTTGTCTGGCGATATGACCATACGCAGTACTCGCGCCCATCACGGAGTGTGATGCGTTGCGACGAGTTGTCATAACGCATAATGCCGTGTGTAGGCAACAAGGTGCGTAGCATGTCGATGGTCACTCCTGCCATGGCTTGTTTCCTCGTTGCTAGCGTAGCGCCTTGAGCTGACGCACAAAGTTGTCAATGTCGGCGCGGTCGTTCATTTCCGTAGCAGCCACGAGCATGTGATTGGTTAAATGTGGGTAATCCTGACCGAGGTCGTAGCCACCGATGATGCCTACATCGGCCAGTGCGCCATTCAGTTGCGCCACCGGCTTGGGACATTTCACCACAAACTCACGGAAGAATGGCCCGTTATCAATGACTTGGTATCCGTCGAGTGCACCGATTTGGGCCGCAGCATAGTGTGTATTCTGGTAGGTCAATGTGGCCACTTGGCGCATCCCTTGGCGTCCCATGAGTGACATGTAAATTGCTGCTCCGAGCGCCATCAGTGCTTGATTGGTACAGATATTGCTGGTGGCGCGTTCGCGGCGGATGTCTTGTTCGCGCGCGCGCAGGGTCATCACGTACGCCATCGTGTTGTCGACGTCGCGCGTCAGCCCGACGATGCGTCCAGCAATTTTATGCACAAACTGTTTCCGTGTAGTGAAAATCCCTAGGTACGGTCCACCGAAGTTGAGCCCGATGCCCAGCGGTTGCCCTTCGGCGGTACCGATGTCCGCCCCCACATCATTGGGTGTCTGGAAGAGTGCCAGGGCGATGGGGTCGAAATGATGCACAAACAATGCCCCTGCCGCATGCGTGGCGTCTGCGAGTGCCTTGATGTCGTGTATCGTGCCCAAGAAATCTGGACTCTGGATCATGACAGCAGCGGTGCTACTGTCAACATGTTTCATCACGTCACTCAGACTAGCCTGGAGATTCTCGTCACCCACCACATCAATGCCACTGCCTACTAGCAGGGTGCGGATGACACGGCGGTAGTGGGGGTGCATTGACGGTGCAATTACCACTTTACGGCGATTGCGCAACACGTTGACTGCCATTACCGCCGCTTCGGCGAGGGCTGTGGCACCGTCATAGTGCGATGCGTTGGCCACATCCATCCCAGTGAGGGCACACATCAGGCTCTGATATTCAAAAATCGCCTGCAACGTGCCTTGGCTGACCTCGGGTTGATATGGCGTATAGGCCGTATAAAACTCTGAGCGGCGCAAAATGCTGTCAATGGCGCTGGGTACAAAGTGATTGTAGGCACCAGCCCCCAGGAAAATGCTGTGGCTGTGTGCCCCTGCATTGGCGCTCGCAAAGCGATTCAGTTCACGGCGTACGGCGATTTCCGACATGGCGTCGGGGAGATTGAGACGTGGGAAACGTACCGCACTGGGGATGTCCACAAACAAATCGCTGGTGGTTTGCACCCCGATGGCAGCGAGCATTTCGGCACGTTCTGCGGCAGTTATCGAAATATAGTGTGACATGACAATCCTTCTTAGTGTTTGATCGAATCAACGTAGGCGGCATAGGCGCTGGCATCGAGCAATGCCCCCATATCACCACTCAACGTGATTTTGAGCATCCAGCCGGCACCAAACGGGTCCGTGTTAATCAGTTCGGTGCGCTCTTTGACCGACTCGTTGACGGCAACAACCGTACCACCAGCAGGCAGATACAGCTCCGACGAAGCCTTCACAGATTCCACCACACCGAATTCGGCACCCGCCGCAAAAGTTGCACCCACGTCAGGGAGCTCGATGTAGACCACATCGCCGAGTGAGTCTTGTGCATAGTCGGTAATCCCAACTGTAGCCGTATTGCCCTCAATGAGAATCCATTCGTGTGAGTTGAGGTACTTGAGGTTGCTTGGTGTCTTGAACGACATGACGATGTGCTCCTTACTTTTTGTAGCGACTCTGATAAAACGGATACTTGACGACCACAGCCCGTACCGGCTTGTCGCGGATAATGACATCGAATTCGGTGCCTTCGGCGGTGTAGGCGCGTGCCACCAATGCGAGTCCGAGTGGCTTCCCCAGTGTGGGGGATGGCATGCCGGTGGTGACTTCGCCAATTGGCGTCCCATCCACGGCATGGACCGCATAACTTCCACGCGCAATGCCTTTACCTGTCACTTCAAACGCGACCACGCGCCGTGTGTAGTCGGTTTTGAGGTGATTCAGTGCCGCGCTCCCCACAAACGTACCCTTGCCGAGTTTGACGGCCCAGCCCACTCGGGCTTCGTACGGATTGATGTCGTCGGCGAGCTCGTGGCCGTAGAGTGCCAAACACGGCTCGAAACGCAGACTATCGCGGGCGCCGAGCCCACATGGAACGGCTCCCGCAGCCAGCAGGGCGCGCCAGATGGCAACAGCGCTGTTGTTGGTACTAAAAATCTCAAAGCCATCTTCACCCGTGTAGCCGGTACGGGCGAGTGTGACCGCATGTCCTGCGAGGGTGGCACTGGCCACGCCATGGAAGGGGAGCGTGACCGCAATATCACCGACGAGCGTAGCCAGCTGTGCTTCGGCGTGTGGGCCTTGGAGCGCAATCAGGGCAGTGGTGTCGGACGCATTGTGGAGTGTCACCGCAAATGTGCCCACATGGGATTGAATCCAGTCCCAGTCTTTGGAGATGTTTGACGCATTGACAACCAGGAGGTAACGCTCATTTTCGATGTGGTAGACGAATAAATCATCAACGACCCCACCATTTGGGCGACAGAAGAGGGCATACCCGGCTTGGCCGATGCCGAGTTGGCTGATATCGGCCGTGGTGACATGCTGTAGAAAGGCGAGTGCGTCGCGTCCACTCACCCAGAACTCGCCCATGTGGCTGACATCAAAGATGCCTGCCCGTTCGCGTACAGCACGATGTTCGTCAATGATGCCTGTGTATTGCACGGGCATGTCCCAGCCACCGAATGCGACCATGCGTGCATTGAGGCGCAGGTGCTCGCCGTGGAGTACCGTTTTGAGAAGCTGTGTACTCATACCACTCCTTGATACACGTGGTTGCCACGTGGGTGATGGAGCGCATGGGGGTGGATTAGCCATAAAAAAGCACCACTCATGCGCTACAGACAGCACACACCACTGCACACTCGTGCGCAGATGGTGCCTTGGCTCTGTCCTGTAACCTGAGAGGTGCCCTGCGGGTAGCAGGTTGCTCCGTCGGTGCCGTGATGGCTCTCCAGAGGGTCGTCAGACTACCGTTGCGGGACCTGAGAGATTCGCAGCGAGGCGGCGGCTCGTGCTTGCTCCTTCGGCGACGGCGATGGTGCGCCGTGCTCTTCGGTAGTCGTCATTCGACGTTCAATTGTTAGCAGTATAGCATAGTTTGTGCCATGCTACACTCTAGGTATGCTATGATACCCGTGTTTGAAAAGAGGGAATAATCATGCAACCATGGGAACAACGTGACGCCGATCGGCAAATGCTCGAACTCAGTACCGCACAAGTCTCTACGGTGACTGTGCCAAACACGAGCGAGTTCCGCTTTCTGCGTGAACTCGTTGAAATGGTCATATTTGTGGTGATTTTGTTTTTTCTGGTACGCGGTGTCGTGCAAAATTTCCTCATCGAAGGCCAAAGCATGGAACCAAACATGCATTCCGGTGAGTTCATTCTGGTCAACAAACTCAGCAATTTGCACTTCGATTTACATGCACCGTTGCGTCTCGTTGACCCCGATGTTCCTGCAAACATTATCTATCCACTGGGTAGACCGACCTATGGTCAGGTGGTCGTTTTTGAGTACCCCAATGACCCCAGCAAAGACTACATCAAACGCGTCATCGGTCTCCCAGGTGACACCATTTTGATTCGAGATGGGCTGGTATTTGTGAATGGGCAACAACTCGACGAACCCTACCTGCTTGGGGCACCCACGTACTGCCATCAGGGAGACGACTGTGCGTCAGGCACCGTGGAAGTTCCCGCAGGGATGCTCTTTGTGATGGGTGATAACCGTGAAAATAGCAGTGATTCACGTGAGTGGGGTGGTCTGCCCTATGATCGTGTAATCGGGTCGGCATGGGTAGTCTACTGGCCGAGTGAAAGCATCAGCACGATTGCCCATTATCCGATTCTGCCTGCGCAGAAGTAAGTGAGTGTTTGCTATGCATGTGGCGATAAACGCACATCTCTTGGCTCATACTGCCAACTTTCGTCGTGCGGGGGTGTCGCACTATGTCGAAGCACTCTTGCATCACTTGGGGCACATTGATACGCACAATCGCTACACAGTTTACACCACCAAGGGTGTAGATGCAGCTGCACTCGGCTTGCCCCATAATTTTGTGGTGCGGCCGAGCCGATTCCCCACCATCAACCCACGCGTGCGCATCCCGTGGGAGCAGTTGGTGGCACCGATTTCATTGGCACGTGAGGGGGCTGATGTGTATCATGGTGTGCTCAATGTGATGCCACTATTGGCGGGTATACCGTCGGTGGTTACGATCCACGATTTGAGTGCCATACTCTTTCCTCAGACATTTCGGCGTATCAATCGCATGTATACGCGGTGGGCAATTAACGTGTCTGCGCGGCGTGCTGCACATATTTTCACGGTATCGGAATATGCGCGCCAAGAAATTATCACCCACCTCAATGTGCCGGCGGAGCGTGTCACTGTCACATATGATGCGTGTGACGAGCGCTTTCGCCCATCGTCGCCAGCCGAGTTAGCCGCTTTTCGCCAGCGGAATCAGTTGCCTGAGCGCTATCTGTTCTATCTCGGTACCCTTGAGCCACGCAAAAACATCCCCCGTCTGTTGGATGCCTATGCCAAAATCGCCAACGAAGTAGATGTACCATTGTTGATTGGTGGGGGCAAAGGGTGGCTCTACGAGCCGATTTTGGCTCAAGCCGAACGGTTACAGCTCGGTGATAAATTAAAATTTGTGGGTTATATCCCACAGGAAGAGCAACACCTGTGGTATGGGGCTGCGACAGCGTTCGTCTTTCCATCACTCTATGAAGGCTTTGGAATGCCCCCGCTCGAAGCCATGGCGTGTGGTACGCCGGTAATTGTGAGTAATGCGAGCTCGCTCCCTGAGGTGACCGGTGATGCAGGATTGCAGGTAGACCCCTATGACGTGGATGGGTGGGCGGATGCCATGCGCCGAGTGGTCACCGATGCTGCGTTGCGTGCGGATTTAGCGACTCGGGGGCCGATACAGGCTGCCAGATTTTCGTGGTATGAGACGGCTCGACGCACACTTGCTGTCTACCAAAGTGTGGCACGGCGTTGACAGAGCGTAGTGGTGGGGTATAATACCCACGTAGTGGTAGTTGTTGATTGTGAAGGAGATCCCACATGAGCCTCGGCGTACCAGAACTATTAATCATTCTTGTTATCATCATCCTGCTGTTTGGTGCGAGCCGTATTACCGGGATCGCTTCTGCGTTGGGTGGGAGCATCAAAGCGTTTCGCACTGCGGTGAAAGACGAAGATGCCAAGAGCGAAGCCAAAGACGAAGCCAAAAAGTAGGTCGTAGTCATTAGGCGCCATGGCGCCTATCGGTGCCCGTGATGCCAGCGCCGCCTGCGCTGGCATTTTTATCGAAACACGTGGGTGGATATGTCGGGTGAATTTTTTGACCAAGCAACGATTTTTCTACAGGCTGGGACGGGTGGCGACGGCATGGCAACCATGCGTCGTGAAAAATTCATCCCACGCGGTGGTCCGGATGGGGGTGATGGTGGTCGTGGTGGGCACATCTATCTTGTAGCCGATGCGAGTGTCAACACGTTGCTCTCGTTCCGTGAAAAGAATAAGTTTACCGCGTTCCCCGGAAATAACGGTGGCACGGCACGGCGTCATGGGAGTGATGGCCGCGATGTGTCCATCAAAGTACCACCCGGCACGCAGGTGCGCACGACCATTGATGGTGACACATTTGTCGTTGACTTGGTGGCTCCCGGCCAGCGTTTGTTGGCTGCCCGTGGAGGCAAAGGTGGCCTGGGCAATATCCACTTTACCACTTCGACGCATCAGGCTCCCCGGATCGCTGAACTCGGTGAGCCCGGCCAAAAGGTACAAATCGAGCTCGAATTGAAGTTACTTGCGGATGTGGGGTTGGTCGGTTTTCCCAATGCAGGCAAGTCGTCGTTGATTGCTGCCATGAGCGCTGCGCGCCCCAAAATTGCCAACTACCCGTTCACCACATTGACTCCCAATTTGGGTGTCGTCGCATATGGCGATGACACGTTCGTGGTGGCCGACATCCCCGGTCTGGTCGAAGGTGCCCATCGTGGAGTGGGACTTGGTCATAGCTTTTTGCGTCACGTGGAACGCACCCGCGTCTTGGTTCATGTCATTGACATCGCCGGCGTTGATGGCCGCGACCCGTGGCAAGACTACCTGCAGATTAATGAGGAGCTACGCCTCTACCGCCCCGAATTAGCCGAGCGACCGCAGGTGATTGTACTCAACAAATGCGACTTACCCGATGCAGCGGTATATGCGGATGAATACAAGGCACGATTTCGTGCAGAAGCGCGTGAGGTCTTCGAGATTTCTGCGGCCACGCGCAGTGGTATCGAGCCCTTGATTCGCAAACTCGCGTTGCTTCTCGCCGCCTTTCCGCTGACATATGATCGTACCCCACGCAGTGAAACATTTGAATGGCCGATGGATACGAGCCGGGACCATTATTTCACCATCGAAAAGGTTACACACGGCTATCGCGTGCATGGACGGCGCATCGAACGCTTGGTCTCCATGACAAATTTTGCCCAATCGGAGTCATTGGGGCGCCTGCAACGCGTACTCGAAGCAACTGGCATTAGTGCGGAACTGATTAAACACGGCATTGAGATTGGACAGACCGTCTACATTGAAAAAGCCGCCTTGGTGTGGACTGAAGACTACGTTCCGTAGTCGGTGTTGGGGTATAAGGAGCACGGAGTGACACACACCTCACCTACAAGCAAATCATGGGGGCGTATGGCGCGCAATGCCTCGTGGCTGCTCTTTTTCGTGCTCGACAGCTTGGTGATTCTGGCGAGTATGGGCTCTGCGTATGCTCTGCGCTACTTGGTGGTATGGCCAGGCTGGATTGGTGCACTCGTGCGTGAAGTGCCCAACGAATTCTACGTGGCGTGGAGTGCTTTTCTGCCCATTGGTTTGTTGTTATTGGTGTTGATTCAGGCGCAATTCGCCATACGTGGTATGTATCGCCTTGCGCCGAATGCCGGTCTGACTGCGCATTTTCGTATCATCTTCAACAGTACGACCACGGCCGCCGCACTGCTGATTATCATCGTTTTTCTCTATCGGCCCTTCTACTATTCACGGCTCGTCATCGCATTCGCCTTTGTGCTGGTGATGCTATCACTCAGTCTAGTACGCATGATTATCGTGTTTGTGCGCCGGGTGCGCTGGTCGCGCGGCTTTGATCGAGCCCGTTATGTGGTGGTGGGGGATAGTGATGTGAGTCATTCGGTGATGGCTGGAATTGTGGCGCGGCCACATCTCGGCTATACGTTGGTTGGCTATGTGGCTGATCGTGATGAAACCAAAGATGATGCCACTGCCCAGCCCCTCCATTTCCATCATCTTGGTCCGATTAATGCGGTAGGTGATATCATCCGTGAGCATGGCGCAGATCACGTCATCATCGCCTTGCCCTTTTTTGAACACCATCGCTTACCCGGCATCATTGATGCGTGTCGCCAAGCAGACGTTGATTTCCGCATGGTGCCCGATCTGTTCGAGCTGAGTTTCGACCGCGTGGACATCGAAGAATTCGACGGATTACCCCTGATCGGGCTACGTGATGTGTCTATTCAAGGGGTGAATCGGCTGATTAAACGGGGCCTCGACTTGTTAATTACGGTTACGGTGAGCCCGTTTGTGCTCTGTTTGTCGGCGCTGATTGCTATTGCCATCAAGCTTGATTCACCTGGGCCGATTTTGTTTGCGCAGACGCGAGTCGGTGTGAATGGGCGTCACTTTAAAGTCTATAAGTTTCGTACCATGGTTGAAGATGCCGAATCGCGTAAAGCAGAACTTGCTGAACAAAATGAAGCAGATGGGCCGATTTTTAAGATTCGTAATGATCCGCGTCGCACCCGTATGGGGCAACTTTTGCGTCGTACGAGCCTCGACGAACTCCCACAACTGTGGAATATTGTGCATGGTGACATGAGTTGGGTGGGGCCACGACCAGCCACTCCCGACGAAGTCGCCCGCTATCAGCGCTGGCACTTACGCCGCTTGGCGGCTACCCCCGGCTTGACCGGGTTGTGGCAGGTCTCTGGACGTAGTGATACTACGTTCGAAGAAATGGTACGCCTCGATATCTACTACGTGGAACACTGGTCGGTGATGATGGATTTACGTATCATGCTCCAAACAATTCCCACCGTATTGTCGGGGCGGGGTGCATATTAGTGCGTGTCGCAAAGGAACAAGACAGATGCGTGTGTTGATTACAGGTGGTGCTGGGTTCTTGGGTTCACATCTCAGTGAGCGCTTTCTGGCCGAAGGGCATACCGTCATTGCCATGGACAACTTGATTACGGGGAGTGCGGACAATATCGCACATCTCTTTGGTCATGAGCGCTTCCGCTTCATGAAGCACGATGTCACCGAATACATCTACGTGGATGGTCCACTCGATGCCATTCTGCACTTTGCCTCACCCGCATCGCCGGTTGACTATCTCGAATTGCCCATTCAGACACTCAAAGTTGGTGCATTAGGGACGCACAAGGCACTTGGGCTCGCCAAAGAAAAGGGTGCACGATTTTTGCTGGCATCCACATCAGAAGTCTATGGCGACCCACAAATTCACCCCCAACACGAGAGTTATTATGGGCACGTCAATCCCATTGGACCGCGTGGTGTCTACGACGAAGCTAAGCGCTTTGCAGAGGCGATGACGATGGCGTATCACCGTTCCCATGGCGTGGAAACACGCATTGTGCGTATTTTCAACACCTATGGTCCACGTATGCGTTTGCGTGATGGGCGGGTGGTGCCTAATTTTATTCAGCAGGCGCTCCGTGGTGAAGCACTTACCGTGTACGGAGATGGCAGTCAGACGCGTTCATTCCAGTTTGTGGCCGATCTCGTCGAAGGTGTCTATCGTCTGCTTCAGAGTGATTACTCCGAGCCTGTGAATATTGGTAACCCACAAGAACGCACGATTGTGGAATTCGCCCAAATTATCAATGAATTAACGGGCAATCGTGCCGGCATTGTGCGTAAAGATATGCGCACCAAGGATGACCCGCAGGTGCGTCAACCTGATATCTCTCGGGCACGTGAGGTATTAGGGTGGGAGCCGCAGGTCTCGCTCCACGATGGCCTCGCACGTACGATTCCGTGGTTTCGTGCGCAGTTGCAGGCGCGTGGAGAGTTGTGATGAAAGGGTGGGCGCCAACACTCGCTGCCACCCCCGTACTTATGTGGGGGGTACTGTATGTGGTTGCTGCGGTGCCAATGCAAGACTACATGATGCTGGCAGGATTCAGCCATTCGCAGTTGGCTACGCTTGTGCTGGCAGCAACCGCTGTCATTCATTGGTTGATCCGCCGGCAACAGCAGTGGCGTAACGATGAAACACTGATTGCACGTGTGTGTATGCTGGGTGCATTACTGCTGGCGACCGGCTTTGCCCTCGATGGATGGCGGAGTGGTGTGGATGAGATTCGGCGCTGGGGCCTAGCACTCGTCATCGGCTATGTGGTGTATGTAGTCCCGCAACGGTGGGCACATCTGCGCCTCTTACTCGTAGTGCTAGTGCTGGCACCTGCAGCCGAAGCCCTTTTTGCCATTGTGCAGAGCTGGCGCGGAGTTGGCCCGGTGGCCTTTCGTATTGCAGGTACAGGGCTGACGCGTGCCTTTGGAACAATCGGCCAGCCCAACTCGTTTGCCGGTTATCTCAATGGCGCATGGCCACTTGTACTGGTGCTGAGTCTGTGGGCGTGGCAGCAACGTGCGTGGTGGCGCTGGCTGGTCTCAGTGGCGTTTGTATTGATTGTGACCGCGTTGGCGTTGTCGTTTTCTCGGGGGGCGTGGATTGGGGCGCTGGCTGGGTTGCTTATTATGATGTGGTTGATTGCAGGTATCTGGCGTAGCGCTGCTGTTGTCGTAATCGTGAGTGCGGTGGTGATATTGGCGGGGGGCTGGCAATTTATCCCAGCTCCACTTGGTCCACGTCTCGGCAGTGCCACCCAGATTGTGAATGCTCCAGATATCCGGCGTGATGACGCACAACAACGTCCAGACGTATATGCGGCCGTGGAACGTGCCGCACAATTTACTGCGGGTGTGTCTATGTGGCGTATGGCGCCACTAACAGGAGTTGGTCCTGGTAGTTATTCACGTGTCTATCCAACTGTTGCGTATAATGGATGGTGGATATCACGAGGGCATGCCCATAATGCCTATGTCCAAATTGCCGCCGAGCAGGGCATACTTGGTCTGATGGCGTATGTAGGCTTGTGGCTCGTACAAGTACGCCGCGCTGCACGTGGGCTGTCGCAACGGGGTATTGTACGCTGGCTGGCGATTGGGGCGTGTGGTACTGCGGTGGCGGTGGCCGTGCATGAATGCTTCGAATATCTGCAGGTTCATTATTTGCCATTACATACCGCGGCAGTGCTGGCGTTGGCAGGAGTGGTGCAGCAGGTGTCACCACCGCCACAGGAAGGTGAGTCATGACGTATTTGGTCACCGGAGGGGCGGGCTTTATTGGGAGCCACGTTGTTGATGCCTTGCTCGCGCAGGGTGCACAGGTGGTTGCCATTGATAATTTTAACGACTACTATGCACCCGACCGCAAACGTCGCCATCTCCAGACTGCACTCGCCCATCCCCGCTTTCACCTGGTCAGTGGAGATATCCGCGATCAGGCATTGCTGAGCACGGTCTTTGCCCAGTATCAACCACGCTACGTGGCACATCTTGCGGCAATGGCGGGACCGCGTTACTCGGTGCAACATCCCCTGCTGTACGAAGAGGTCAATGTTCGTGCTACAATGCATATCCTTGACCTGGCACGGGTACATCGCATCCAGGGGATGATTCTGGCATCCACGTCGTCTGTCTATGGCGCCCTTCCGACGCCATGGCACGAGGAATTGGCCGCTGACCGGCCACTTTCGCCGTATGCGGCCACCAAACGAGCGGCGGAGATGTTGGCGTATACGTACCACTACCAGTATGGAGTGCCCACACGCGTGTTGCGCTTCTTTACCGTGTATGGACCACGGGGGCGTCCTGATATGACGCCGAGTTTGTTTGTTGACAAAATGCGCGCACAGCAGCCGATTACGCTCTTTAATGGGGGGATAGGTGTCTATCGTGATTGGACGTATGTTGCGGATATTGTGACAGGTGTGTTGGCTGCACTGCATTGTGATAGCCCATTTGATGTCTTTAATTTGGGGAACTCTGCACCCGTCGAATTGCGTATGTTTGTGCAGCTTCTCGAAGAAGTCACCGGGTTGTCGGCAGTGATTGATGAGCAACCACTTCCTGCTGCTGATCCCCCGCGTACATACGCGAACATTGAACGCGCCCAGGCCGTATTGGGTTTTCAACCGCAGACGCCACTCGCACAAGGATTGGCTCAGTTTTGGGAATGGTATCGCCGTGAACATGGATGCTAACAATAACCGTAGTGACACACCTAGTGAACGTGGATTCTCGCTCGTCGAAAACTTGCGCCGCCCGCGCACGTGGGTGTCGTTTGCGCTGGCTGGCGCACTGATTTGGTTCATCTTTCGTAGTCTAGACATTAGTTTTACTGAAACAGTTGCCACAATGCGTGAGACAGATGTGAAATATCTGTTACTAGCGCTACTCATTTTCTATATCACGTTTCCCATGCGTGCGCTACGCTGGCGAATGCTCATCGAGCACACCGGTGTGGCTCCCCGCAGTGCGCGGCAGACGTGGGCATCGTTGCCTGCCTTGATGGAATACATCTACCTGTCATGGTTTGTCAACTGCATCGTGCCTGCCAAACTGGGTGATGCGTATCGCGGGTACCTGCTCAAACACAACGGCAAAGTATCGTTTTCCAAAACGGTAGGTACCGTGTTTGCCGAACGCCTGCTGGACATGCTGGGGCTCTTCACCTTTTTGGGCATATCCGGTTTGTTCCTGTTTGGTACGCATGTCCCCGCAGAAATGCAATGGCTCTTCTACGTAGGGGCTGGGCTGGTAGTGGTTATCGTCTTTGGGCTACTCAGTTTGCGCTGGTTTGGTGGCTTCATCGAACGATTTGTGCCACAGCGACTTAAAGCACGGTATGCACAGTTCTCGGCCACCGCATTGCAGTCGTTTCAGCCACAACTTTTACCAGGATTAATCGGCTTGACGATGATTATTTGGCTCCTCGAAGGGTGTCGCCTCTACTTCGTGATTGTCTCCATGCATAGCCTGGGATTATCGTTGCCTTTACCACTGGTGATATTTGTGTCGCTGGCATCGTCATTGTTGACAGTAGTACCATTTACACCGGCTGGGCTCGGGCTCGTCGAAGGTGCGGTAACTGCGGTACTCGTGACCATGGTGCACGTGACACGCCACGTTGCGCTTGCAGTGACATTGCTTGACCGCTTGATTAATTTTTGGAGCATCATCGTCTTTGGCACCATCCTCTATGTGGTGAGTAAACGTCGATGACGGTGCGTATTGCCATTGATATGACGGCTGCGGCATGGCAGGGTGCAGGGATTGGTCGTTACACTCGTGAGTTGATTCGTGCTGTGTGTGATATTGCTCCAGCCGATTATGAATTTGTGTTCTGTTATGCCGCAGGGTGGCCCGGGCAACGCCCCCCATACCATGCATATTTTGCCGAATTAACGACTCAGCGTACGAGTATTCGACAGGTGGCTATCCCGTTGCCACCCCGGCGCTTGACACAGTTTTGGCACCGCCTGCATGTGCCACTGCGCATCGAATGGCTGACGGGCACCGTAGACATTGTTCATGCGCCCGATTTCGTACTGCCACCCACAGGGAAACCTGGGATTGTGACCATCCATGATTTGTCGTACCTGGTGCACCCAGAGTGTGCGGTCCCAGGTGTGGCGCGCTATCTGCGTGAAGCAGTCCCGCCATCGTTGCAACGAGCCCAAGTGATTTTTGCTGATTCACACTCAACCAAAGCGGATCTCGTCCGCTTGTTGGATATCGCAGCAGCGCGCATCGAGGTCGTGTATGCGGCTGTCGATAATCGCTTCGTGCCCATAGATACCGCATCACTTGGTCATATTCGGGCAAAATATCACCTCCCTGAGCGATTCCTGCTGTCAGGAGGAACCCTCGAGCCACGTAAAAACTATGTACGCCTCTTTGAAGCGTACGCTCAGGCACGCACCACGGCACCCATGCCGCCATTAGTCGTCTTTGGCCGCAAGGGGTGGATGTTCGAAGATATCATCGCAGCACCCGCCCGCCTGGGTGTTGCGGATATGGTACAATTCGTAGACTTTGTAGATGACAACGACCTACCTGCGTTGTATAATCTCGCATGGGGCTTCGTCTACCCATCATTGTACGAGGGCTTCGGGCTCCCGCCACTCGAAGCATTGGCATGTGGTACTGTGACACTCGTATCGGACGTATCAAGCTTGCCTGAAGTTGTTGGTGATGCGGCGGTGCGTGTAGATCCCTATGACACGACAGCGATGGCGCACCAGTTAGGGAAACTTGTCAATGATGACGATTTGCGCATGCGTTTGCGTGTCGCAGGGCCGATGCAGGCACAGTTGTTTCGTTGGCACAATGCCGCGCATCAAGTCGTACAAGCCTATAAAATGCTTGCAAATGATGCTCGTCACATATCAAAGGCGTAATCATGTCGCAACACGTTGACACCACTCCCAAAATTATGCTTGAAGCCCAGAGTACCAGTGACCGGGTAGCACTTGCGGTTTCCAAATACTTCTCCCCGTTGACGGCCGCGTTGGCCGGTAATCTGATGGCTGCCTATGCTGTGGAGCAAGGCTTCGCCTCTGGTATCCAATGGGTGCTGATTACCTTGGCCATTCAAATTCTGCCCGTTGCAGTGTTGTACGAAATTCGTATGGCGCAGGGGAAAATCACCGACCCCGAAATTTCCCATCGCAAAGAGCGCAATGAAGCCTTTCTGATGGGTAGCCTGACCATGTCAGTTGCAGTAATTGTCCTCTCTGTGTATAATGCTCCGGCTTCGGTATTGGCGCTAGCTGCCTCGTTTCTGGCTATCGCTGTGCTCTGTGGCATTATTAATATTTGGTGGAAAATCAGCATGCACGCCTCGTCGATAGCTGCAGTGGCGACCATTGCAACGATGCAATCGCGCAGCCTCGGAGCCGTTTTCTGGTTGATTGTCCTTGCGGTGGCGTGGTCACGCCTGCATACGCGCAATCATACGCGTGGACAAGTTGTCGCAGGGACAGTGTTAGCCACTACGGTGGTCTATGTGGTGTATCGCTTTATCGTTGTTGTCTAAGCATTAACGCACGAGGAGTTTGTCGTGGCCAAAGTCAAAATGACCAAAGGAAAGTACAATCATCTACTTGCCTGTGCGGATGCACACGGCGTGATTGCTGCTGCTGCCGCAGATCAACGCGGTTCGTTGCAGAAGTCTATTGCCAAAGCGCGTGGTGAGAATGGCACTGCATCTGCGCAAGATTTGAGCGTCTTTAAAGCGACGGTGACACGCATTCTCACCCAACATTCGAGTGCCATTCTGATGGATCCCGAATACGGTATGGATGCCATCAAAGCCCGCAAAGTGGGCACCGGCGTGCTCGTCTCGTACGAAAAGACGGGCTACGATGCGAGTGTCAAGGGGCGTCTCCCTGACTTGCTTCCCGAGTGGAGCGTCAAACGTATTGTGGAGCTCGGTGGCAACGGCGTCAAAATTCTGCTCTACTACAATCCCTTTGACGACAAGAAAATTAACGACATCAAACATGCCTTTATCGAGCGTGTTGGTGCCGAATGTGCGGCCAACGATATCCCCTTCTTCCTCGAGCCATTGGCCTACGACGATGCCCTCGGCGATGAAAAGGGCTTCGAGTTTGCCAAAGTCAAACCCAAGTATGTCACTGCCTACATGGCCGAGTTCTCCAAGCCCCGCTACGGCGTTGATATTCTCAAGGTCGAAGTCCCGGTGAATATTGCATTCGTCGAAGGCACACGGGCCTACAAGGGTCAAACTGCCTATACCATCCCTGAGACGATGCGCTATTTCCGCGAGGCCGGTGAAGCTGCCAGCAAGCCCTTCATCTACTTGAGCGCTGGCGTCAGCGACGAAATCTTCCGCGAGACGCTGGAAATCGCCGCCGAAGCCGGCACCAACTTCTCAGGCGTACTGTGTGGCCGTGCCACGTGGCAAGATGGTGTTCCCGTGTATGCGACCAAGGGTGCAGGGGCACTCGAAGAGTGGTTGCTCGACCGTGGTGTGACCAACGTCAAAGCCCTCAACGCCGTGTTGGCCAAGGGTGCCAAGCCGTGGTGGGATTTTTATGGCGGCAAGGGCAACATCGAGGTCGTTGAACAAGTCGTGTCATAGGCGTGTGTGCAATCACAACGGCGGTCGGGGTTCGCCCCGGCCGCCGTTGTGTAGTGTTGCATATATCCAGTATGGAGAATGTGTGTTGCATGGAAGCTATTTATATGTCACGTGCGATCGAGCTCTCTGGCATCTACAATCTGCGCGACCTTGGCGGTATGCGCTGTGCGGATGGGCGTACCACCCGCCCAGGCGTCTTTCTCCGCGGTGATTCGCCACACATGTTGGCATCTACCGCACTCGCATGGTTGCATGATTACGGTGTGACCGCAGTAGTCGATTTGCGTTCGCACCACGAGCGCACACAGTTGCCTACACCATTCGAGCAACATGCGGATTTCCAATATGCACATATACCATTACGTGTGCACGGCATGCGTGCCTACGATTTGCGTCAATTAAAGCAAATCGAGCGCTACTACATCACCATGCTCGAGACGGATCAAGCCCAATTTGCGCGATTGTTTCAGTTACTTGCTACACATCCAGACGGGCTCTTTTTCCACTGTCGCATCGGCAAAGATCGTACCGGTCTAGTCGCAGCCATGATTCTCGATATGGTCGGTGTATCACATACCGATATCATCGCCGATTATACCCGCACCACGGCAAATATCACCCCGTTAATTGCGCGCTATCAAGCCGAACGACCGTTTTATGTGAGTCAGCGCCTCTACGAAGACCTTTTTGTGGCACATGCACACGTCATCCAGCGCGTATTAAGCGAATTATCTGTACGTTATGGGGGGGCGGCCGGGTACTGTCAGGCGATTGGGGTGCCCGATGTGCCCGCATTGCTCACCGCCAAATTGACGACCTAGATGCCACAGTGGAGCGCACTGGTGTGGAGCACTTTGAGGGGCTCGCCACGTGCAAATGTCTGTCCCTGGGCAACCTGCTGACTTTTGCGATCAAATGCATGCACCAAATCGTCTAATCCGGCATCATCAAATTGCGCATGATAGCAACGCAGGGCTGCCTCTTTTTGTGACCAAGTAGACGTAATGTCAATTATCGTGTTTGGTTCACGGGTAAAGTAAAAGGCGATGCCTGCGATGTGGTGCGCCCCGTAGTGGGCATCCACGGCTGGGTCAGACGACGTGATGCGGGTGAGTCCCGCAAACATAACTGCTTCGCTGGCCGCTAACCCCGTCTGGATGTGATCACGATGTCCCTCATAGGTCAGCCACGGGTCGCAGGTCATCACGAAGTCGGGTTTAATGGCGCGTATGCACTTGAGCAAATCGCGTCGCACCGCAAAATAGTCGTAATCGCCGGCATCCGGATAATCGAGCCAGTATTGCTGTGGGTGGATGCCAAGGATGTGAGCAGCCTGCATTTGGTCGCGTTTGAGTGCGACACGTGCCTCGTCGTCGTTGGCAAATCCGTCTACCACTCCCATCAGGTCGTTGGTCACCGTCACATAGATAACCTCGCTGCCCTGTGCGGTCAAGCGGGCAATGGTACCAGCAGCCGCAATATCGTTGTCGTCGTAATGTGGCTGAATGCACAGTATGCGCTTGGCCTGAAAGATGTCGGGAATGGGCAAAATGGTGTCTATCATGGCTACCTCGTGGGGTGATAGGGTGATATACTGACCACGGCACCGCTCCGTGCACTCGCAAACGCGGCATCCACGATCTGCATGTTAATGATGCCTTCTCTGCCCCCTGGGTTGGGTGTGCTACCGTGACGTACGCAGTCCACAAAATAGGCGAGTTGTGCATCGTAGAGCTCTTGGGGGCAGTGTGCCGCCCGTGGGAACGGAAACCCGGCATCCGTGGTAATCACATCGGATCGTGTAGCATTGGGCAGTACCGTGCGTGTGGGAAATATCTGACCAAAACCGGTAGTGCCGTATATTTTGGTGGCTGCTTCTGGTCCGTCCATGTGGGGCTGCCACCATCCCGATTCGATCACCGAGTTGGTGCCGTTACTCCATTCAATCAGCACGAGTCCCGTGTCATCCACGTCATATGTGCCGTAGTGGGTGCCAATTTTGGCGTACACGGAGAGTGGCTGTGGGTCGCCCAACAAAAACCGCACCGTGTCAATGGCGTGGATGCCCATGTCGGCTAATGCACCACCACCGGCCAAGTGTTGTTGCGTAAACCAGCCACTCGGTCCCCAGTGGGTGTGGATGCCGTAGCCGGTGGTGCGGACGACCTGTCCGAGCTCTGGCATACGTGCTTTGAGCCACAACACGTCCGTGTCAAAGCGCCAGCAGTGCGCCACCATCAGCGTGGCATGGTTGCGTAGCGCGGTGTCATGCATCTGCATCGCTTCGGCAGCATTCATCGCCATCGGCTTTTCTACCATCACATGGATGCCCGCATTGAGCGCTTGAATGCTCTGTGGTGCATGCAAGGCGTTGGGGGTTGCGATTACAATGGCATCTACATCACCATCCCGCACCAAATCGTCCATGGACGTGTACTGCCTGGTAATGCCAAACGTTTCGGCAAACGACACCATGGATGCCTGTTGATGATTGACTACGGCGGCTAGGGTCAGCCCCAAATTGCGGGCTGCTTGGGCGTGTACCTTGCTGATGTATCCAGTACCCGCGAATGCGATACGCATGCGACGCTCCTTTCTGCTCAGTGCGTTTCTACTGGCAAATGGGCAATGCCAAACGGCAGATTGTGGGTGACACAGTAGTTGGGCAACAGTGCCATGGTCTGGTCAATGGCTGTCTGAGAGAGGCGCTGCAGGGGAATATGACAGGCCACGAGTGCATCGTGGAGTGGGGCAACGGCGAGTCCCTGACGGGCTGCCATGTGCAGGATGCCTGGTCCCACCAATTCGCCGTGTGCCATCCCATGTCCGACAATGGATTCAACCGCATAGGCGAAATAGTGTTCGCTCCCTTCTTCGGGGCGTGAATGACCGAGCTGATGACACAGCTGGACTTCGAGCGCCAACATGTCGAACAGTTCTTTGAGCGCCACATGATCGCCATGCCCTGCAGCAGATGCACATGCCATGCTGGTACGCAGAATGTGTTGTGCCATGTCGTATGCCCACGGTACAAAGGGCATGTGGGTGGGGTTTTGGCCATGTTCATGCGCAAATTGCCAATCCCATGCCCCTGTGGCAATGGACAACACGTCGGTGATACCGGCAGCACGAATAGGCGCAGGTGCCTGGGCAATCACGGTTAAGTCGAGTATGAGGGTGTCGGGTGCCTTGGTGGGAATGTAGTAGACGCACCCGTCACGACGTATGCCCGAGGCCGGTGTAAGAAAGGCATCCACGGAGAGTGCGGTAGGAATACAGATGAGGGGAATGGTGAAATGACAGGCAATGTATTTGGCCATATCCACTGCGAGCCCACCCCCAACCGCATAGATGACGGCGAATTCATGATGGGGCAATGTGGCGATGGTATGATCCCACGCGGTAGTCGTGGCATCACTGCACCACACGATATGGGCGTGTGAAATGCCGTGTAGCTCAGCGACGACGGCCTGCCATGCAAGCGGTGCAGAAACAATCAGTGCAGTGCGTGTATCAGAAATATCTCGGATACGTTGCACATCAACAGTAGGTAAATGTGGAATACGCATCGTCAACCCTTGGTTGTCAAAAATACTGAATGAATGCAGTATACCATAGTACTGTGTTGCTTCTAAATTGCGTATTTTGCCATCTAGACAGATGAATATCGCTGTAGTAATATGAGTCTACCCCTGGTATAACGTTCACAATATGCCGTTTGTTAGGTAAAAGGAGATTCACTGATGAGTTCTCTACGATGGCGTGCAACATTGCTGTTGCTGATTTGTACGTTGCTCCTTGCGGCGTGCAGTGCGACCAGTAGTCAGCCAGCAGCACCAGCCGAAAAAACCAAAGTCATTATTTTTGTGGGCTTTGGTACGGGGACTGACCCCGATCAAGTCAGTGCCCAGGAAGCCTTGGCCAAAAAGTTCAACGATGCCCACGACAACATCACCGTTGAGTTCATGATTGTGCCACATGACCAAGCCACAGAGCGTTATCTCGCAATGGTGGCCGGTGATAACGCACCACAACTGGTCGGCCCTCTGGGCATCTCCACGGTGGCGCAGTTCTTCGATCAGTGGGAAGATGTGACCCCTTATATCGAGAAAGATGGCTACGATCTGAGTGACTTTTACGGTCCGTCTGTGACACTCAACAAGTACCCCACCCTCAATGCGGGTTTGCCACTCGGCCTTTATCCGTCATTTTTGTTCTACAACAAGGATGCGTTTGATGCAGCCGGGTTGCCCTATCCATCCCATGATTACAACGACAAGGCCTGGGATATCACTGCGCTCGAGAATGTGGCCACACAATTGACACTTGATGCCAATGGCAATAATGCGACGAGTGCCGATTTCGATGCAGCCAATATTAAACAGTGGGGCTATGCGGATACCTGGACTGACTTCCGTGGACAGATGACCATGTTTGGCGCACCCAACAAGGGGCGCCCAGCGAGTGCCGACTACAAGTCGGCGCAGGTTAACTCCGAGGAATGGAAATACGGTGCCAAGTGGTTGCACAGTGGCGTCCACGAAAAGCACTTTATGCCCGATGCTGCCGGCCAAGGTGCCATTGATTCTGCTTCGGGTGACCCATTTGGCGGTGGCCATGTGGCCATGTGGTACAGCCACACCTGGTACATGTCCGAGGGGTTGAACGGCTTGCCGTTTAAGTTTGACATTGCCCCCCTGTTCTACAACCAGAAGGGTGAGCGTATTGCGCGTGTGCATGCGGACCTTTTCACCATCCCTAAAAACGCCAAGAACAAGGATGCGGCCTGGGAAGTGATGAAGTGGCTGGTTGCACCCGAGCAAATCATTGACGTGTGTGCCGTCTACGGCTGTCTGCCGGCACGCAAGTCGGTCGAGGAGCTCTTCAAGGCCAAGCTCAAAGAGCGCTTCCCAACCATCGATCACGGAGTCATTTTCCAGTCCATTGATTATCTCGATGACCCCAATCACGAGTCGTATGTCCCTGAGTGGAGCAAGGTCAATGATGCCTTGAACAACACGCTCACCACCATCTACACCGAATCAGGTGCGGACACGGACGCGCTGTTGGATACCACCAATCAAGATGTACAGACCATTCTCGATGATTACTGGGCCAAGAATCCCTAGCCTGATTGGTAATGCCCCACGACCGCGTGTAGCTCCTGCACGCGGTCGTTTGGTTGTGATAACAAGCGAGGTCTGTCATGGCACGAGTCTCTCGGTCATTGGCGTGGCGTGAAGCTGCCGCCGGGTATTTTTTCATCGTTCCTTGGATTATCGGATTCGTGGTTTTTACATTTGGACCGATGATTGCATCACTCTATTACTCGTTTACCGAGTACAACATTATAACCCCGCCCAAATGGGTGGGGCTTGCCAATTATATGCGCGTCTTTAGCGGTCTACCCGAATTTGTGCAGACCGGTGATGTGCGGCAACTCAAGGACCCCATTTTTTGGAAGTCGTTGCAGGTCACGCTCTACTTTGCCGCATTATCATTGCCACTCAATTTGCTGTGTAGTTTTTCGTTGGCTATCCTTCTCAACCAAAAAATCTACGGTTTACGTATTTGGCGAACCATCTACTTTCTTCCCTCGATTATTTCGGGCGTGGCCGTCACCTTGTTGTGGTTGCGCATCCTCAATCCACGCATGGGCATCTTGAATCCGTTTTTGCGCGATGTGCTGGGAATCGCCAATCCCCCCGGCTGGCTCCAAGACCCAGACTGGGCCATTCCCGCCTTGGTGTTGATGGGGCTGTGGGGAGTAGGTGGCTCCATGATTATCTATCTCGCCGGATTACAGGGAATTCCCACCGACTTGTACGATGCGGCGCATGTGGATGGCGCCAATCGCTGGCAAACGTTTTGGTCGGTGACCTTCCCAATGATGACACCGGTGCTCTTCTACAATCTGGTGTTAGGGTTGATTGGCACATTCCAGTATTTCACCGAAGTCTATGTGGCCACGGGGGGATCGGGTGGACCACAACGTGCCACCATGTTTTACAACCTTTATCTCTATCAAAATGCATTCAATTACTTTGAAATGGGCTACGCATCTACGATGGCGTGGATTTTATTCGTGATTGTGTTGCTCTTAACCACACTAATATTCCGTTCTTCGGAGGCATGGGTGTATTACGAAGGACAACTACGGGGGAAGTAATTATGGCACTCTTGCAACACACCTGGCGCCGCCTGCAAGGCAGCATGCGTGTCATCGAGATGGCAGCCGCAGGGCTGACCACACTCCTGTTGGCTGCGGGTGCGATTGTGATTATGATTCCACTCGCCTTTATGATATCAACGTCGCTCAAAGACCCAGCGCAGATTCGTTCGGATGCGAATGCGCTGTTGCCCCGTACCCTCGTCATGCAACCATACAACGGTGATACCTACCCCGTCTACACGGTTACGACGCCAACCGGTACCAAGACGATGCTGATGCTTAAAAAAGCACCAGGTGGGAATGCGATATTTGTGGATCCGCAACAACCGGAAACGCAACTTACGTTGCCCTTGGCCGCACAACAGGCCCAATATGCCCTCAACATTCACTGGGAAAACTATCCTGACGCCATGCAGGCCATGCCGTTTGTGCAGTACCTCATCAATACGCTGCTGGTCACATTTGTGGGCATGGCGGGAATGTTGTTTTCATCGTCGTTGGTCGCCTACGGTTTTAGTCGGTTCCGTGCTCGTTGGCTCGACCTCTTGTTTTTGGTATTGCTGTCAACCATCATGTTACCGTCGCAAGTGCGCTTGATTCCCATTTACGTCTTTTTTCAAGAGTTAGGCTGGGTCAATACGCTCTTACCCCTCATCGTGCCCCAATTTTTCGCAAATGCGTATGACGTCTTTTTGCTGCGTCAATTCATCATGACCATTCCACTGGAGCTCGACGACGCTGCCCGCATTGATGGGGCCAATCCCCTCGAGATTCTGCTCTACATCATTTTGCCTCAGGCGCGTCCCGCCCTGGTTTCGGTGGCAATTTTCCATTTTCTTTATGCATGGAACGACTTCTACGAGCCACTAATTTTCTTGCACACCAAAGACCAGTGGACATTGGCAGTGGGCTTGCAGACCTTTGATTCACTCTACACCATCAATACACATCTGATTATGGCTGTGTCGGTGCTGATGATCGTGCCACCGATTGTACTCTTCTTTCTGGCACAACGCATCTTTACGCAGGGTGTGGTTTTTAGTGGCGTCAAGGGATAACATTGTGTTCAGGGTTGTATCACGTGTGTGTAAAAAGCGTGTACAATAGCCATGTCCTGACACATACATTTCTATTGTTTGACTAGGAGCAGTCAATGTCGCCAATACCACCAATCCGTTGGGGAATTTTGGGCACTGGGCGTATCGCTGGTATCTTTGCCGAAGGTCTTACCGCTCTCTCTGATGCCAAATTAGTGGCAGTAGGCTCACGCACTGCGGAGTCTGCACAACGCTTTGCGAGCAAGTTCAATGTTCCACGTGTTCATGCCAGCTATGCAGCGCTTGCCAATGATCCCGAGGTGGATGCAATCTATGTGGCCACTCCCCATACTGGGCACATGGAAGATAGCATCCGCTGTATTCAGGCAGGCAAAGCCGTCTTGTGTGAAAAGCCCTTTGCAGTGAATGCGGGTCAGGCTACCACGATGATTAACGCTGCCAAAGCGGCCAAAGTGCCATTAATGGAAGCCATGTGGACACGCTTTTTGCCCGCAGTGCGTAAAGCCGTGGAGCTGATTAACCAGGGTGCTATCGGTGAAGTGCGCATGATCCAGTCCGATTTCGGTTTCCGCACCGAAGTCAACCCGAGTGGGCGCCTCTTCGACAAAAACCTCGCCGGTGGCGGATTATTGGATGTGGGTGTCTACTGTGTCTCTTTTTCAGTGATGTTGCTGGGGGCCGCTCGCGCCGCCACCGGTATTGCCGATATTGGCAGCACCGGCGTAGACGAACAAGCAGCGGCGGTGATGTCGTTTGATGGTGGGCGGCTGGCGTATTTCTCCACGGCGATTCGTACCAGCACCCCCATGGAAGCAACCGTCTTGGGGACTAACGGCTATTTGCGCATCGAAACGCCTTTTTTTGCGGCCAATAAGCTCACCCTCCACACTGGGGGTAAAACTGAAGTCATCGACGTGCCATTTGTGGGCAACGGCTACAACTACGAGGCAGCCGAAATCGGCCGCCTGATTCGCGAGAAAAAAGTCGAAAGCGATATCATGTCGTGGACGGACACGATGCGCACCATGGAAGCCATGGACCGCATCCGCGCCGTGTGGGGATTGCGCTACCCGATGGAGTAAGTGGTTTTTCAGTACGAAGGAACTGTCATGCAATATGCAAATTTGCCAGGGGTCCCGCTACCAGTGTCACGCTTGGTACAGGGGAGTGTGTCGCTGAGTTCTGCGAATATTCCGCAGTGTTTTGATTTGTTTGATGCGATTTTGGACATGGGTTGTACGACGTTTGATACGGCACACGTCTACGGCAATGGCGACTGTGAGCGCACCTTTGGGCGCTGGATGCGCGAGCGCGGCAACCGCAACCGCCTCAACATTATCGGCAAAGGGGCTCACCACAGCCAAGACCGCAAGCGCGTAACCCCGTGGGACATCACCAGTGACATTTATGACTCACTGGCACGCTTCCAAATTGATCATATTGACATCTATTTGCTCCACCGGGATGATCCGTCGGTACCCGTTGGCCCAATTGTCGAAACGCTGAACGAACACCGCAAGGCGGGGCGCATTTTGTGCTACGGTGGTTCGAACTGGAGCCACCAGCGTGTCATTGAAGCCAACGAGTACGCATCCAAACACGGTTTGGCTCCGTTTGTGGCGAGTAGCCCCAACTTTACGCTGGCCGTACAAAACAAGCCACCCTGGGATGGCTGTGTGAGCATTAGTGCGGCTGACGCGGCACCCTCACGTGAGTACTACAAGGCCAACCAGATGCCGCTCTTTACGTGGTCGAGCCTGGCTGGTGGCTTCTTTTCGGGGCGTCTGCGCCGTGACAATTTGAGCACATTTGAGACCTATCTCGACAAGCTGGCCGTGGAAGTTTACGCCAACGAAGACAACTTCAAGCGCCTCGATCGCGTACAGCAGTTGGCCGACGAAAAGGGCTTGACCATCCCCCAAATTGCCACCGCCTACGTGATGAGCTACCCCCTCAACATCTTTGCATTAGTGGGGTGCCAAACACCCGACGAATTCAAGGCCAACATGGCGGCGAGTGAAGTCCGTTTGACTGACAAAGAGATGGCGTGGCTCGAACTCAAGAGTGATAGCCGTTAAGCGTCTTTTGTTTCTGTGCTATACTGCCACGGATGAGTGCATGGCGCACTCGTCCGTGGTTTTTTGTGGCCGAAGTATATTGAATCGGGTACTGCTGTATGAATACGTTGCGCCTTCAGCATGCGCTCGCCACCATCATGCTCATGCTCTTTTTGGTTGGCTGTGGTACGCCTGCAGTCATTCCCCCCACTGTTACCCCAGAACCGCCTACGGCGACACCAGAGCCACGTGTGGCCAGTGGTGTGACCCTCGATACGCGTGCGGTGGCTGGACAATCGCGAAGCGAGTTGGCGGTGACCCTCGCATCAGTGATCCTCCCCCCCCACACCATGCTCGTCCAAACAGGTGATATCACGCACACGCTGACATTCAAGTCGCGTTCCATTGATAGCGATGCGACGATGGATGCGCTGATGCAAGCGTCCGCAAATAGCACGGTGCAGGCAGTTGTGCGTTTTGATAACACTGAAATCCAACAAAAAATAGCAACCATTAATAGTGCGGTGTCCGCCGTATCTGGGGTGACACTGCAAACAAGTGATGACCCCTTTATGAGTCAGTTTGTGGCTAGTGGGGCCATGCAAGTGGATGCCAATGCAGCAGAACTCGCAATTCTCGATGCCTTGACACGTGGCGATACCGAGGTCTCGTTGCCGTTGCAGGCGAGTGATGTGCTGGTGACACCCACTGCGGCGCAACTCCAGGATGCTATCAACACCATGGCTGACGCCTGGCCAGGGATTGTGGGTATTTACGTCTACGATCTCGATCGCAACGAAGTCATGGCCACCTACAATGAAAATACCGTCTTTTCTGGGGCGAGTGTCATGAAGGTGCCCATTCTCATTCATGCATATGCGAATGTACCCGCCTTCGATGAAGATCAGACGCGCTGGATGCAACGCATGATTATTGACAGTGATAATCTGTCTGCGAACAAAATGCTTGCAACGAGTATCAACGGACAAGGTACGGAATCGGCGTATCTCGGTGCGCAATCCATGAACGAAATGCTAATCGCATTAGGCCTTGCGCATTCGTACCAGAATATGCCGTATGAAGCACGCGACTATCTGATTGGCGTGCTCAACTACGAAATTAAGCGTGGTCCCAAGCAAGAAGGTCCACCCCCACACACAGACGCCGATCCCATGTTGCGTACGACGCCTGCGGAAATGTCCAAAGTCTTTATCGAGTTGTACCGCTGTAGCCAAGGTACCGGGGAGCTCGTGGCACTCTACCCCGAAACGTTGAATGCGGAGCGTTGTGGTGAAATGTTGGATTTGATGCACAAAAATGCAGACTACAGTCGCATGATGTCCGGATTACCCGAAGAGGCCTATGTGTCACATAAGAGTGGCTGGATCGAAGACATGCAGGCAGATGTGGGAATTGTGACCACACCCGACAAACGCCACTTCATGATGGCCATCTACGTCTATCGTGACATTGCGGCCAATGGTGGGTATCTGCTCGATAACGTCGCAGGTCCCGCAATTGGTGGGTTTGCTCGGCTCATTTACAGCGCATTTGCACCAGTAGTTGCTCCCTAGTTTGCATAATGCCATATCGCTGGTGCAGATGCCCAGCGATATGGCTTTTTTGTGCTTATTGTGGTCTCTAACATGTGCGTTTTCATCTTCTGTTCATTAGATTGTCATGTACCCTGCTTGACAATTGCCGGCTTTCAACGGTATTGTAGTAGGTGAGAAATGTGTGTGTCGCACATATGTTTCGATTGTTTGTATGATGCATCGTGGGTATTGAGACTGGTTTTTTGATGCATCACCAATGGAGAACTACATGCGAAATTGGTATCGAGTTGGGGTTTTTGCACTGTGTCTGGTCACGGTATTGGCGTTTATGCCGTTTGGTGCGCGTGCCCAAGAAGCACCGCCGATTTCTGACGGCTCACAAACCGATGATAGCTCAGCACCACAACCGACCGAGGCTCCACCGGCATTCCAACAGGGATATGCCCCCACCTACACTATTCGTGCCACCCGTGAAGGGTTAGTTGGTAAACGAACGGCCAATGGACATCGTATCGTGGAACGGGATTGGTTTGTGGCGTTGCCCTCGTGGAAAGTGTTGTCGAGTCGCGGCGGTAGCGAATTCCAAGTCCGTGTCACATACGAAGACAAGAGCATCGTGTTGCCTGTGTGGGACGTTGGTCCGTGGAATACGAACGACGAGTATTGGACTCCCGAACGCCGCTTCTACCGTGATCTCCCCGTCGGTATGCCCATGGCACAAGCTGCGGTGCAGTTTGGCTACAACGGTGGCCTCGACATGTTTGGGCGCAAAATCACCCTCGGCAATGGTATTGACATTGCGGATGGTGCATTCTGGGACGGCCTGGGGATGCGTTCGAACACCTGGGTGCGTGTCACCTTCCTGTGGATGGGGCTTGACCCTGGTCCCGCAGGTCTGGTAGATGCTTCAGTGGGGAGTGCCGCCTATCCTCCAGGTACCGTGATTGTGGACAATGGCAGTGGTGGCTATACCAACAGTGCCAAAATCGAATGGTACGACAGTTTCTGTGGTCTGAACGGCAAGCATGACTGGACGTTTGGGACGTCCAAGCCCGAGCTTTCAGAGAACACGGCAACCTGGAATGCCAATATTTCACAGGTCGGCTACTACGAAATTATGGCGTTCATCCCCCCATGTGGTCGCCCTGCAACCCGTGCTGCCATCTACAAAGTCAACACCAACGGTGCCGAACGGGATGTGTGGCTCGACCAGGCATTGCAGAGTGGGCGCTGGGCGTCACTGGGCATTTACAACATGATGCCCGGAAGCTCGAGTGTCAGACTTTCTGATGTTACCGGTGATGATGGCCAGAGTGTGCGCTTCGACGCCGTGATGTGGGTGCCGCGCTACGACTCGATGCCCCCTTCGTCGTGGATTCAAGAAATCCAGCCGATGGATGGCGGTGCATACGTGGTGCAGTGGGCTGGTGTGGACGATGTCAGCGGCATTAGCTCGTACGATGTGCAGTACCGCATCAACGGTGGTGAATGGCAACTGTGGCAGAGTGGCACTGGTGCCAATATGGCGCTCTTCTCGCCAGTAGGTAGTGGCGAATACCAGTTTCGTGCACGTGCACGTGACTGGATGGGCAAAGAGGCTGCCTGGAGTGAAGATTCTATCACCTTCAAGTCAGTTGTGGTACCATAGAGAGACGTGGTTGTAGACGGAGCCGTCCCCGCGGACGGCTCCGTTCTTTTTTTGTGATGTGAATGCGCCATGAACTTTATCGTGGATGGACATAATTTAATCGGCACGCTGAGCCATGTCAGTCAGATTTCATTGCAAGACTACGACGATGAATTCAAGTTGGTCATGATGCTACGCCGTGTGTCTACTGCCAAAAAAGGCCGCCACGTGTTGGTGGTCTTCGACCGTGGCGTCTACAACCAGCATCAACCACTCAACGGGTATGGGGTCACGTGTCATTTTGCCACATCACCACAGGATGCAGACGCTGTGATTATTCGGAAAATGCGCCAATTTCCCAAGGCGCACGAATGGTCATTGGTGAGCAACGATCGCCGGATTATTGATGTGGCGCTCCAGGTGGGGGTGCGGCATACCAGCAATCAGATGTTTATCCAGCACATGATGCGCACAACGAACACGAAGGCCGAATATCACGACGAAAAACCGGAAGTGCCGTTGAGCCCCAATGAAATCGAAGCATGGCGTGTGGCCATGAATTTGCCTGTTGAATTGTCGGATGAACAGCTTCTCATGCAGGAAGTTGTTCGTGATCTGAAACCACGGTCTCCCAAAAAATAGCAACTCAGGAATCATAATATGCCCATTTTTGTGGTGGATACGAACCGTACGGCGCTTTTTGGAACGGCTCAGCCGATGCCTAATCCGCATACGTTGGCTTCCTATGCGACGCACATCTACGAGGGGTGTGAGTTCGGTTGTGCCTATTGTAGCGGGTGGAGCCTGCCACGCCCACTCAACGAAAGTGTGCGCCTGGTGGCGGATATTGCCCACAAAGCGCACCATGAACTGGCCACGATACCGCGACAACACGTGGTGGGATTGACTGAATTAAGTGACCCCTATCAACCTGCTGAACAACAGTATCGCCGGACCCGCGCAGTGTTGCGCGTCCTGGCAGCGCATGCCCAGCCAGTGACGATTATGACTAAAAGTCACCACGTGCTCGATGATGCAGAACTGTTGGTGCATATTGCACAACGCTCATTTGCGATGGTGATTGTCAGCGTGGTGTCGCATGTGGTGGCGGTACAGCATCGGCTCGAAGATCGGTGTGACTCCACGCTTGCACGCCTTGAGATTGTCCAACAACTCAAAAAACTAGGTATCCCGGTGGGAGTGGCGTTGCAACCACTGATTCCCTTTCTCAATGATACCGATTATGCCATCACGCAATTGCTTGGCTTGATTGCCTTGTCTGGTGCTGATTTTGTGTACTGGGATTATCTGACAATGCCCAACCAGCGCCATCGCACACGGATTGCTGACACGATGATCCGCGTGAGCGAATATCCACCGGCGTTTTTGCGCGACGTCTATCGTGACCGCGCCGAAGTGGATGCCGCATACCGTCAGGAGCGGGATGCGTACATCGTGCAGCAGTGCGATGCGTTGCATCTGCCACTGGCATTGCCGATTGCCCGCTATGCAGCGCGTGTTGATGCGCAGCACGCGCTGCAGATCTGCTTGTTGCAGCTGGCGTTTCGCGATCGTATGTTGAGCCGGGGTGTGTTGGCTGACCAGGGCGAGCACTATGCCCGTCAGCTTGCAACAGGGGTGATGGACGTGCAGACTATGACGCGATATGCGCACTACAACACCATTTACCCCTTGCTGGTGCAGGCAGGACTCGTTGCTGACAACACGCGTATGGTATAATGTCACACAACGAAGCAACGGTGTGTAGGGACGATAGTATGCAGCAACATCTCGGCGTTTTTCGTGTGAAACAGTGGTTGATTGCCGGTGCGTTTTTGAGCGCATGTGGTGCACCGATTGAATCATTGCAGCCACGTGAAACCGTCCCCGCCGTGCTCTACATCACCCCTGCACCGACACTCGACGTGAACGCCACGGTGACCGCCTATGCGGAAGCAATAGTCCCCACCGGGACTCCTGCAGGGATGTACACCGTGAAAGCGGGTGATACGTTGAGTGCCCTTGCCGAAGAATTCGAAGTTACCATCGAAGATTTGATGGCGGCGAACCAACTCACTGATGCATCCGTGTTGCAAGTTGGACAGACGCTAATTGTACCGTCGTTGGTTGATCGCACGCCGCTCCCTGCGCCGACCATGGGACCCAACGATGCAGACACTCCTACGTCCACCCCCGTGTCACCCACCCCTGAGGCCACGCCGACTCCCTAACGAATCATGATAGACAAGGACGTGTCATGGCTGTTGTCCAAGGGGCAAATGTGGTGTTGCTTGGTCCACCAGGTGCCGGCAAAAGTACGGTCGCCAATGAATTGTGTCGCCTGATGCCGTGCGATGTGGTCTCGACTGGTGTGCTCTTGCGCCAAGAAATTGAAACGGGCTCAGCACTCGGTCAGCATATCGGTGCAATGATCAACAACGGCAATCTGGTCAGCGATGAAGTGATGCATCAGGTGTTGGGTGCGTTCCTTGCACGTCGTGATCCCCAGCAGAATATGGTGCTGGATGGCTACCCGCGTACCATGTCTCAAGCAGCGTATTTACCTGCATTTCTCGCGCAGTATCGCCGTACTCTGACAGGAGTGGTGCTCCTCGATGTTGCCGATGATGTGGTGGTCAAACGTCTCAGCGGGCGGCGTATGTGTGTGACCGCTACAGACACTTTCCCTGTCCATGTTGATGATGCGGCTGCGATCGCCGAATGCCAGGCGCGTGGTGGTGTGTTGCAGATGCGCGTTGACGATTCCCCAGAGATTGTGCTCCGTCGTGTGCAAATCTATCACGAAACGACAGCACCGTTGATTGCGTTTTTTACGCAGCAGCAGCTACTCTATCGTGTGGATGCACATGGGAGTGCGGTTAGTATTGCGCAGGATGTGTATGCCTTGATTGAACGGATTCAGTAGTGTTTCGGTCAGTAGTTGAGGAGAGCCGTCTATGTCAATTTATCAAGAAAAAGCCGACCAAGCCAGCAAACTGTTGCACGAGTTTGATCTCGACTGCTGGCTGACCTTTGCGCGTGAAACAGTCGTATCACCGGACCCGGGCATCGAACTCGCCATCGGTAGCAATGTCACTTGGCCCTCCGCTTTTATTTTCGCTAAAAACGGCCAACGCATCGCCATTGTGGGACGTTACGATGTCCCCAGTGTGGACGCCTACGGTGTTTTCCCGACGGTGATAAGCTACGATGCAGGCATCTCTGAGACGCTGATTGCACAGCTAACCGCCTTGAACCCACGCACCATTGGTCTCAACTACAGCATCGACGACAAAACCAGCGACGGCCTGACAGTGGGCATGTACATGATGCTCCAAAACATCCTCAAGGGGACACCGTTTGCAGAGCGTTTGGTGAGCGCTGGTCCACTGCTGAGCGCGTTGCGTGCCCGCAAAACTGCCGGTGAAATAGCCCGTATCAAAGCCGCCATTGACACCACCGAAGACATCGTCAATCTGGTAACTGCACAAATTCAGGTTGGCCGCAGTGAAAAAGATATTGGCGACTTCATCCATGGCGAATTCAAGCGCCGTGGCTTGCCTGCGGCCTGGGCCTGGGATGGCTGCCCCATCGTCAATAGTGGCCCCGATTCTGCGGTTGGCCACGGGGTCCCCAGCGAACACATCAAAATCGCCCCCGGTCATATCGTACATATTGACTTGGGCGTGCAACAAGACGGCTACTGCTCGGACATTCAGCGTTTGTGGTATGTGCGTCGCCCCGGTGAAACTACCTTGCCCGCCGAAATTCAGCGGGCCTTCGACACCGTGCGTCAGGCCATCCGTGAAGGTGCCAAAGCGCTGCGTCCTGGCGTCAAAGGGCATGAAGTTGACCAGGTTGCCCGTGATGTCATCGTGGATGCCGGTTACCCCGAGTACATGCACGCCTTTGGGCATGGGCTGGGTAAAGCCTGCCATGATGGTGGTCCACTGCTTGGTCCACGCTGGGAGCGCTATGGCAATACCCCCGACATGCTTGTCGAAGTGGGCAACATCTACACCCTCGAATTGGGTGTGATTACGTCGGCGGGCTATGTGGGCCTTGAAGAAGACGTGTTGGTCACCGAAAACGGCGTCGTCTTTTTGTCCAATGAACAGACCACGATGCGCATGATATAAGGGTCATTGGTGCGGTGACGCAGGGACGGCAATTGCCGTCCCTGCGTTTTTTTGTGGAGATAATGTATAACTTTCATGCGGAGTTTGTATGTTTTAGCGCATACCGATGCAAAAAACAGCGTGCTATACTCGGGGTGTAACAACTCCGCACTACATATGCTCTGCAATTTCGCCCGGCTTGGTGTCAAAAGTAGTGCATAGTGCTGACTACAGGAGGATACGATGGGTGCAGTAAAACGCGTCTTGGCTGGGGTCATCAACACGCTACGCTTGGCGTTACCCAAAATCGGTGCTGGGTGGATGTTTGCCATTCTCACGAGTCATTTTAATCGTGTATCCATCGTAGAGCTCGGTGTTGTTGCCGTAGTGATTACCGTCATGATTGGCATGCATCACTTTTTATCACCATTCCAAGTGGTGGTGGGGCGTATGGCCGATCGCTATCCCATCCTCGGCTATCGGCGGACCCCCTATTTCATCATCGGTAGCCTGGTTGCGAGTATGACGTTTGTCTTTTTGCCCGACGTTGCCGCTGCCATGGGGCAAGGCCACACCTGGGCTTTTGTGGCTGGCTTCGGTTTGCTCTTTTTGTTTGGGGTGGGCATCGCGACCACCGGTGATTCACATCACGCCTTGATTGCCGAAGTCACCGACGAAAAAACACGTGGCATTGTGGTGGCCGTGGTGTGGACGTTCACGATTATTAGTGCCATTGCCGCAGCCATTTTCATCAAAGTATCGGTGAGCGAGCAGTTTGTGTTCGCCGAAATGCAGTCACTCTATCGTATGACGCCGGTGGTGGTGTTGTGTGCCATTCTGCCCATTTTGGGGATTGAAAAACGACGCAGTGCGGCGGATCTCACGGCGCTGGCCGCAGCATCTGCTACTGCCCGCGTGTCGCCATTTCAGGCGTTGGGCGTAGCGTACACGCTGATTCGCACCAACACCCAAGTTCGCGCCTTTTTCGGCTTCGTCTTCTTCTCGATTGTGGGTATCTTTTTGCAGGACGCCATTCTCGAAGTCTTTGGCGCCGAAGTCTTTGGCATGACCATCAAAGAGACCTCCATGTTTAGCTCGACCTGGGGTGGCGGCGTGCTCGGTGGTATGCTCGTGATGGGGATTTTGAGCAGCGTGACCAGTATTCCCAAAAAACTGATTGGACTGGTTGGCGGATTCGGCACTGCCTTTGGCTTAGGACTACTGACGATTACGGCGCTGACGGGCATGGAAAGCCTGCTCATGCCCGCACTCGTCATCATGGGCATCTTTACCGGCTTCTACAACGTGGGTGCCTTGTCCATGATGATGGATATGACTGTCGAGGGGTCAACCGGCCTCTACATGGGGATTTGGGGCATGGCACAGGCCTTTGGCATGGGTTTCTCATCGTTTGCCAGTGGTACCCTCAAGACGCTCTTGATTGAATCGGGCTTCCTTGCACCGTCAATCGGGTATACTGCCATCTTTGGACTCGAAGTAGTCCTGATGGTAGTCGGCGTGGCGGTATTGCGTAGTGTGGACATCCAGCAGTTCCGCACCTTGTCACGTGCCGATTTGACCCGTGCCATGGAGCAGGGCGCAGGGGCATAGGGTAAACACCATGGCCAAATTTGATTTCCAACAGGTCGCATCGCACTACGACAATTTGCATCTGCACACGCCCGCTGTCTCCCAGTCAGTCGGGCGGGCGCTGGTAGCGCTCGTCGGTACTGGGCAACGCTTCCTCGAAATCGGCATCGGCACAGGGCGCATTGCGCAACCAGTGGTGATGGCGGGGGGTGACGTGGTCGGCATTGATATTTCCACGGGCATGTTGCAGGTTGCACAAACGCGTCAGCTTGCTCAACTCGCCGTGGCCGACATGATGGCATTGCCCTTTGCAGATGCCAGCTTTGATGCGGTGCTCGCAGTTCACGTGTTGCACCACGCCAGCGATTGGCGCCTCGCCATGCGTGAATGTGCGCGTGTGCTCCGGCGTGGTGGCTGGTTCATCGAGGGGCGTGATTGGAGTGATCCACAGGCCTGTAGTGCCCGCATCCGCACCAAAATGCGCGAAGTCATCATGGCACTGTCGCCCGGGATCCGCCCGCCGGGCACTGGGGCAGCACGCCAGCAGTTTTTGGCACGCCTCGGTGCCACGGCCCACGCCGACGTGATTGGCGCCACATGGCACGATGCAACCGCTCCGGCGGATGTCATCGCTGGCATGCGCGCCCGTAACGACCCCGAGACATGGGCAATCGAGCCGGCCTTGCTCGATGCCACACTGACACAGGTAGAAGCCTGGGCGACGCAGGAATGGCCCGACATGCAGGCACAACAACCCTACGAGCGGCGTTTTGTGATTACCCCGATGACCATCGAACATACGGCTGTGGATGCAGCCTAAGTACGACGAAAGGACGCGACGTATGTCGCACGACAGCAACGAAGCAAAAGAAATCAGCACACACCACCATGTTTTTCCATTTGTGGCCATTGTGGGGCAACACGAGCTCAAGCTAGCCCTGGCGTTGTGTGTGATTGACCCGACCATTGGTGGGGTGATGATTATGGGGCATCGCGGCACCGCCAAAAGTACGGCGGTGCGCGCGCTCGCTGACATGTTGCCCCAGGTGCGTATGGTGGTGGGTTGCCCCTACAACTGCGATCCCACCCAGCCTTCGCCCTTGTGTCCGCATTGTGCGGCGCCGAGCAAACACAAAAGTGCGACGCGCGCAGTCCCCGTGGTTGATTTACCGCTGGGTGCCACCGAGGATCGCGTGGTGGGCGCACTCGACATCGAACGTGCGCTGGTGGATGGGGTGCAGGCCTTTGCGCCGGGGTTGTTGGCGCGCGCCAATCGCGGTTTTTTGTACATTGACGAAGTGAATCTGCTGGAAGACCACTTGGTTGACCTGCTCCTCGACGTGGCCACCAGTGGTGTAAACGTGGTGGAGCGCGAAGGCATCAGTGTGCGCCATCCGGCACGCTTCGTACTGGTAGGCAGTGGTAATCCCGAGGAGGGTGACCTGCGCCCGCAGTTGCTCGATCGTTTTGGTCTGCATGCCCGCATCACCACGGTGACCAGCATCCCCGAGCGCGTGGAAATTGTGCGGCGCCGGCGCGCTTTTGATCTCGACCCAGCCGGGTTTGTGGCCACCTGGGACAAAGAGCAGCAGAAATTGGCCAAACGCATCAAAGCCGCCCAAAAATTGCTGCCTAGTGTGGATGTCAGCGATGACGCGCTCTACGCTGCGGCCGAATTATGTGCCATGTTGGCGATTGACGGCCACCGCGGCGAGCTGACGCTGACCCGAGCGGCGGGGGCGCTGGCCGCCTACGAAAAGCGCAGCGAAGCGACCGCCGACGATGTATTGCGGGTGGCGACGCTGGCCTTGCGCCACCGCCTGCGCAAGGATCCGCTGGAGTCTGCGGGCGACGAAGTGCGCATCGAGCGCGCCATCAACGATATCCGCGCCAAGCACAAAGCGGCGGCCTAGGCAACAATGAATCCCCCCTGTCGCATCCGTGCGGCAGGGGGGATTGGTGTGTGTGGTGGGGGGGGGGAGTGAAGTTAGCTGATTGGCCAGGTGCGCAATTCTAAGACAATATTGGATCTCATCATGTCAAAAACAACCTGTGCTGGTGCACTATTGCTAGGGATCAAGAACGCAAGTTGACCACCGCACTCTTCGCCAGGGCTTAAATACCCACATGATAGTCTATCTTCAAGTCCATAGGACATTGTTGCGAGCTTGTGCGTAGCTCCTTCCAAATCGATAACACTGAAATCAAGCGCCAGCACAGATTCACCAAGATATGATAGTGTACGTATGTTTTTGACATTGACTGCGAATACTACGTATTTTTGTCCTTTAGGTGCAGATACACCTTTAAGTGTTTGCAAGT
>CAZMWB010000022.1:0-37990 GCA_964569955.1 uncultured Klebsiella sp.
GCCAGAATGAACGCTATGTCGCTCGTGGGGCGAATAACATTCGCCCGTAATCCCCCCCATCGTAGGGGCGAATAACATTCGCCCGTAATCCCCTCGACCGTGGGTGTATGGTGGTCGAAAAAGCCGGGCTCGATGACGATGATGCCATCACCGATTGGATCGCTCTCACCCAGACGCTTAACCGCACACTGTCTCCCAAATAATGGATGGTTGAGCATTAATTGTGTCGAAAGGCGTCGAGTGTGTGTAATAGACACCAGTTCACCGTTAGTGCCTAGCTTTTTCAAAAAACAAAACCACATATGTGGACGTAATAAGGAGTAAACTACAAAAAGTATCTTCGTTTGTTGTTTAGAGAGAAAGAGAGTTTCAACTATGTGGCGTATCATGATCATGGCAATCATGTGTGTGCAATTAGTGTCATGTAGTGCAGCTACTGATTTGTTGGGCAAAGTGGGGATTGGATCTTCGACGCCTATCACCGCTGCGGTGGCAAAGTGCAAATTGACTGACTATATTGATGAGGTTAAAGTGGTGTTGAACGATGATGGGCATTCACTCATTTTATTAAATGACTCGTTGAATGCTGGTACAGTGTGTGTGATGCGAGAATTGGGCATTCCCGTGTATATCAATTATCTTATGAGCTTAACGCGGGATATAGACGGGATGCAACAGGAAGAGTTTGAAGGTTACAAAATATACTGGTCGTACGGTTCTTGGGGTCTTAACATCATCATTCACATGACATAAATTGGTTGGGTTATGGTGCGCATACATGCCGCACACAGTTATCAAATCATCATTGAGCCGCAGCCTTGCTGCGGCTTTGTCGTGCGATGAATTATGAACTTCCTCTTTTATACATCCTCCATTTATATGCGCTATAATATAAAGTATGTCGGTACTCACTATATATTTCCCCCTAGATGCGAAAGGCTCATGTTATGGCGTATGCTTCATTGATTGGCGCACATGTCAAGCGCAAAGAAGATCCGCGGCTGATTGTGGGGCGTGGTGCGTATGTCGGCGACATGAAGTTGGCCGGCATGCAGTACGTGGCCTTTGTGCGCACCCCGTATCCCCACGCCCATGTGAATAGTATTGACGCCAGCGAGGCCTTGGCGATGCCCGGTGTGACAGCCGTGGTGACTGGCCAGGATATCGCCAAGTTGTGTGGCCCCATGCCCATCGGTGCCAGTGGCGAGGGCTCGAGTGAGCTCGACGGGTTGGCCGCCCGCCCGCACAGCCACTACCCGATTTCGTTTGGCACGGTGCGCTATGTGGGGCAGATTGTGGCGGCGGTGATTGCCACCTCGGCGGCCGTGGCGGTGGATGCCGTCGGCGTCGTGCAGGTGGATTACGAGGTGCTGCCAGCGGCGGTCGACGCCGAAAAGGCCAAGCAACCCGGCGCTCCCATTCTTTTCAAGGATATGCAGAGCAATGTGCATCACACCTGGACCAAAAAGGTCGGTGATGCGGATGCAGCGTTTAAAAATGCCCATAAAGTGGTCACGCGGCGCCTGGTCAACCAGCGCCTGGCTGGTGTGTCGATGGAGGGGCGCGCCGTGCTGGCCTATCCCGATCCACTGGGTGATGGGTTGACCATCTACAGCAGCACGCAGGCCCCCCACCTCAACCGTGGCAGCTTGGCCGAAGTGCTCAACATGGACGAGAACTTGCTGCGTGTGGTCGCTCCCGATGTGGGTGGCGGCTTTGGCGTCAAGATTGGCGCCTTCCCCGAAGATGCTGCCTTGGGGGCGTTGGCACGCCACTACCGCATGCCGTTGGTCTGGACGGAAGGGCGCATCGAGCATATGACGGCCACCACGCACGGGCGTGGCCAGGTGGGTGAATTCAGCTGTGCGGTGCGTGCTGATGGCACGGTGGATGCCTTGCGCTTCCACATCGTTGCGGATATCGGTGCCTACCCAATGGCGGCTGGCTTGCCCAATTTGACGGGTATGATGGCGGTAGGTGTCTACAAAATTCCCGTCATTGATGGTGCGATTGACTGTGTCTACACCAATACCACGCCGGTGGCTGCGTACCGTGGTGCAGGTCGTCCTGAGGCGGCCTACTATATCGAGCGCATGATGGATGCGGTGGCCGACGAGCTGGGGCTTGACCCGGCCGAGGTGCGCCGTGTCAACTTCATTGCGCCCGAGCAGTTCCCGTACAAAACACCCACCGGTCCCACATACGACAGTGGCGAATACAATCGTGCCATTAGCAAACTCATTGATATTAGCAACTACCGCGGCTTGCTGGCCGAACAGGCCCAGCGCCGAGCCGATTATGCGGCAGGCAAGGGGACAACGTTGTTGGGGCTGGGCTTTGCCTGCTACGTCGAGATGTGTGGCTTTGGTCCCTATGAAAGTGCCACGGTGCGTGTCGAGCCCAATGGGACGGTTACTGTCTTTACGGGGACGTCGCCTCACGGTCAAGGCTTGTACACCACTTTTGCGCAGATTGTGGCTGATCAGTTGGGTGCTGATTTTGAGCATGTGGTGGTGAAATCGGGCGACACGGCCAACACCCCCATGGGCCAAGGCACCATGGGTAGTCGCAGTCTAGCAATTGGTGGTGGTGCCTTGGTGGAGACCATCAAGCTGGTGCGTGAAAAGGCAATCAAAATCGCTGCTCACATGCTCGAAGCGGCCCCCGCAGACATCGTCTTCGACGAAGGGCGCTACCACGTCAAGGGTGCGCCAGATACCAGTTTGACGCTGGCACAGATTGCCAAGCGTGCCTACACCGACAAACTGCCGGGTGAGGTGACATCGGGACTCGAGGCGACGGAGTTCTTCCGCCCCACCGAGCTGATTTATCCCTTTGGTGCGCATTTGGCGGTGGTGGAAGTCACCCCCGAAACGGGCGAAGTGCGCGTGGATCGCTACTACACCGTCGACGACTGTGGCCCGCGCATCAGCCCGATGCTGGTGGCAGGGCAGGTGCACGGTGGATTAGCGCAGGGCATCGGGCAGGCGCTGTACGAGGAAGTGGTCTACAACGACAACGGCCAGATTATCAGCGGCTCGTTGATGGACTACGCCTTGCCCCGCGCTGACAACTTCCCGGACTTTGTGCTCGATCAGACCGAAACACCAACGCCACTCAATCCACTCGGCGTGAAGGGGATCGGCGAAGCGGCTACGGTGGGTTCGACGCCGGCAGTCGCCAATGCGGTGGTGGATGCAGTTGCGCACCTCGGGGTGGCGTCAATTGACATCCCGATGCGTCCTGAGCGCGTATGGCGCGCCATTCAGGAGGCCTGTTAGCGGATACAGTGTGTACATACCAACGCCGTTGTGGTGCGTCGGGCATCATGACGGCGTTATCGTGTGGGGGAAACCATGCCGCAGTTACCAGATGATATCGTTCTGATTGATACGCACCACTTGGGGCGTGATGGCACGATTGCCTGCTACCTCGTCAAGGGGGCACAACCCATGCTCGTAGATCCGGGGCCAGCGGTCTGTTTGCCTGCCGTGGTTGCGGGATTGGCGCAGCATGGCCTGACGTTGGCGGATATCCACGCCGTGTTGTTGACGCACATCCATCTCGACCATGCCGGTGCCGTGGGATCAATTGTGGCGGCAAATCCGCAGCTGACCGTGTATGTGCATCAGCGCGGTGCGCCCCACTTGATTGACCCGTCACGGCTCATCAACAGTGCTACGCGCATTTATGGCGATATGATGGATACACTGTGGGGGGAGTTTTTAGCCGTTCCTGCGGAGCGCATGGTGCAACTCACAGGTGGTGAACAGTTGGTGCTGGGGGGACACACCTACACGGTGCTAGATGCCCCCGGGCATGCAATTCACCATGTGGTCTACGTGCGGCAGCACGATGGGGTGGCATTTGTGGGGGATACGGCGGGGATTCGCATGCAGGGATTCCGCTATGTGCGCCCGGCTACGCCACCACCCGACATTGATCTTGAGGCATGGGATGGCACATTGGCCGCGTTGCGCGCCGTTGACCCGCAGGTGCTCTGTTTGACGCACTTTGGACCGGTATACGATGTCAAGCTCCATCTGGATGCCGTGCATGCAAACAACTGGCGCTGGGCAGAACGTATCCGTACGTGGATAGTGGAGGGAGTGGATGCGGCGCAACAGTTGGTTCTGCTCAAAGCGGCAGCAACTGAAGAAATGGGTGACGAAGCCACACCGGCCGGGATTGCCGCCTATCAAAAAGGAGCGTCGGTGGAGATGAGTTGGCAGGGGTTGACCCGCTACATCACTCGTCCACCGACGAAATAACAGCGTCGTATGACATCATCACTTACGTACATCATTCAACAGATTGCAACCCAACCCATCATGCACGACATCGTGCATGCGTGTGGCGACACGGCACAACTGCACGTGGCGGGTGTACGCAAAGCGATTGTGGCGCCATGGTTGGCGGCGTTTGCGCAGGTGGCCACGACACCCATCATCGTGGTGGTAGCGTCGCCCGACGATGCGCAGCGACTCTGTGATGACTTGGTGCAGTGGCTCCCTGATCGCGAAGTGCTCCATTTTGTGCCCAATGACGCCATTCCCTACGAGCCGATGTCGCCAGGCGTAGACGCCACGGCGGCACGCTTGCGTGTGCTCTATGCGCTGAGTGATGGGCAGCAACCGGTGGTGGTCACGTCGGCACGTGCATTGCTCCAGCCCACCCTGGCACCTGCCGATTTGCGTGCGGCGAGTGTGGCGCTTAGCCTCAACCAGCAGGTAGACCCGGTGCAACTGATGCGGCGCTGGCAGGCGCTGGGCTACCGTGTCACGGCAGCGGTGAGTGAGCCAGGTGACATGAATCGGCGTGGTGGCATCGTGGATATCTTTCCACTGGGCACCACCCAACCACTACGAATTGAGTTCTTTGGCGATGAAATTGATAGTATGCGCTTCTTTGATCCGTTGACGCAACGCAGTACGGAGACGGTAACTGACGTGACCATTGGTCCGGCGCATGAGTATGCGCATGACCGCCTGCCCGAAGTGCTGGGCTGGCTGCAACATCAAGATGTGAGCATGTTGCGTGCCGAAGCACGTAGCGAATGGGAACAGTTCGTGGATGGGCTCGCCCACGATGAACGCTTCGAGGGGCGGACGCTCTTTGCACCGTTTTTTGCCCCCAATCAACAACTGAGTAGCCTGCTCGATTATCTGCCGGCGGCCACGCCGTTGTGTGTGAGCGAGCCGGTGCTCGTGGCACAGGTGGCCAGTGAGTACAGCTTCCAACACGAACAGCGGCGTATCCAGCACGTGGAAAACGCCGAACTTCCGCCGTGGTACCCCACGGTGGTATTGCCGTGGCGTGTGATGCTCAATCGCGACGGCCGGGGGTGTGTCATCCATGTGGCGCATGCCGATTTGCCCTTTGTCGAGCTCCTGCCACGAGCGCAGGTGTTGCCGTTGCCTGTCGATCTCTTTCGTGGTGTTGACTTGTATGGTGGTCGCTTGAAAGAGTTGGTGGCCGACATCGTCAAGCGCCTCGGCGCAGGGCAGGAGGTGTGGTTGGTCACCCCCCAGGCAGCGCGCCTGCACGAGATGGTGATGGAGGCAGGTGGCGAGATGACGCGCTTGCACGTGGTACACGCCGTGGTGGATGCTGGTTGGACGTCGTCCATCCTTGGGTTGACGCTGTACAGTGACGCCGAGATTTTTGGCTGGACACAGCGACGCATCCCCGCCAAAGCCAAACGTGCCGACCGCGATGACCGTGTCAGCCAAGAGCGTGCCGCCTTTTTGCGTGGCTTGCAGGTCGGTGATTTCGTGGTACATATCGAGCATGGCATCGCCGTCTATGATGGCATGGTGCGCCGCACCATTGACAATATCGAACGCGAATACCTGAACCTGCGTTATGCGGCTGGTGACCGCCTGTATGTGCCCGTTGACCAAGTAGACCGTGTGTCGCGCTATATTGGGTCGGGTGATGCCGAGCCGGCGCTGACACGGCTGGGCACCCAGGAATGGGAGCGGGCCAAGCGCAAGGCGCGCAAATCGGTCGAAGACTTGACCGAGGAATTGTTGGCCATCTACGCCAAACGCAGTACCAGCAAAGGCCACCCCTTTTCTGCGGATACACAGTGGCAACGTGAGTTCGAAGAATCGTTCCCCTATACGGAGACCCCCGACCAACTCAAGGCACTCGTCGACGTCAAGCACGACATGGAATCAGACCGCCCGATGGATCGCTTGGTGTGTGGTGATGTGGGGTTCGGTAAAACCGAAGTCGCCTTGCGTGCGGCCTTCAAGGCTATCCAAGATGGCAAACAGGTGGCGGTGCTGGTGCCGACGACGGTACTCGCCCAGCAGCACTACGAAACGTTTAGTCGGCGCATGGCTGCTTTTCCCTTCAAAATTGAGTTGATATCACGCTTTCGTAGTGCCAAACAACAAGACGAAATCGTGGAGGCCACGGCCAAGGGAACCATCGACATTTTAATTGGCACACATCGTATTTTGTCGAATGATGTGCGCTTCAAAGATTTGGGGCTGTTGATTGTGGACGAAGAGCAACGCTTTGGTGTCAAGCACAAAGAACGCCTTAAACAGCTCAAAGCGGGGATTGATGTGCTGACGTTGACAGCGACGCCTATCCCACGCACGTTGCATATGTCGCTGGCGGGGATTCGTGATTTGAGTGTCATCGAGACGCCCCCCGAAGACCGCATGCCTGTCAAAACATATCTGATTCAGCGTGACGAGCGCCAGATGCGCGATGCTATTGAGCGCGAACTCGAGCGTGATGGGCAGGTGTATGTGGTGCACAACCGTGTGCAATCCATTTACCATCTGGCGGATGTCATCCAGCGGCTTGTGCCACATGCACGTACGAGTGTGGGGCATGGCCAGTTGAGTGAGCACCAGCTCGAACGAGTCATGCTTGATTTTTACACGGGTAAAACGAATGTGCTCGTGAGCACGACCATCATCGAAAACGGTCTCGATGTGCCATCTGCGAACACCATCATCATTGATGATGCTCCCTACTACGGGCTGGCACAACTCTACCAGTTGCGGGGACGGGTGGGGCGGAGCTCGCAACGCGCCTATTGTTACCTGTGTATTCCTCCGGGTGCATCGCTGACGCCCGAGGCACACGAGCGGCTACAGGCCATCCAAGAAGCAACAGAGCTGGGCGCAGGTTTTCGTATTGCCATGCGCGATCTCGAAATCCGTGGTGCAGGCAACGTACTGGGCGCCGAGCAGAGCGGGCATATTGCGGCGGTGGGCTTTGATTTGTATTCACGCCTGCTCGAACAAGCGGTGCGTGCCATGAAGCTCCGCTTTGATCAACAACAGCAACAGGCGAGTAGTAACGCTGACACGGCGGGTGTGACAGTGCCCGTACATCGGCCAATCAAGGTGGATGAACGGGTGCTGGTGACACCCCTGGTGACCGTTGATTTACCGCTGACCGCCTATTTACCGGTAGATTACATCCCCGACGACCAGGTGCGCTTGTCAACGTATCAGCATCTCGCCGAAGCCCAGACGGCTGCTGCTGTGCAGGGGTTGCGGCAGATGTTGCGCGACCGTTTTGGGCGGCCTCCGGAGCCCGTAGAAAACCTGCTCACCTGGTTGCAGATCAAGAGTCTCGCACTCCAGGTTGGGGTCACGTCGGTAGTAGCCAGTGAACACGAGTTCATCATCCGATTGCCAGACGGCAATGAAGCGGTGCGACTGCGTCTACAGCGGGTCTACCCCAACGACCGTGTGGTCAAACTGGGCCCACAGTTTGTGCGCATGAATCGGCATCTTTTGGGTAAAGACTGGGTATCACATATTGTTGCTGTCTTGGAAGCAATGCAGTCGAGCGCCATGAAGCGCCCCAAAACGACATAGGAGGATATGGAATGCCCAATGTGTACATGACCGACTACACGTATGCGCACCTCGATCACGAAACGGCCATACTGGCTCCACTCGGTTATACGGTGATTGGCCGTCAGTGCAAAAGTGCCGCTGACGTGGTGGCACAGTGTGGTGATGCGGTGGCGTTGCTCAACCAATATGCACCGCTCACCCGTGAGGTCTTTGCAAATCTTCCCAACCTCAAGATGATTGTGCGCTACGGTGTGGGCTACGACAGTGTGGATGTACAGGCAGCGACAGATCATGGCGTGATGGTGGTAAATGTGCCCGATTACGGTGTACAGGAAGTAGCCGATCACACCTTGGCACTCCTGCTGGCGCTGGTGCGCAAAGTGCCGGCGGTGGTCAATGATGTGCAGGCAGGCAACTGGAACGACAACACCTTTCATCCGATTATTGGGCTTACGGGCAAGCGGGTTGGCTTGCTTGGATTCGGTAATATTGCGCGTCAGGTTGCCAAACGGGTGCAGGCATTTGATATGGAAGTGATGGCGTATGACCCGTTTGTGAGTGCGGACGTGTTTGCGCAGCACCATACTTTGCCCGCCGATATGCCCACGCTTCTCGCACAGAGCGATATTGTGTGTGTCCATCTCCCACTCAACGCGGATACCAAACACACAATTTGTACCACCACGCTGGCACAGATGAAACCGACTGCGTATCTCATCAACACGGCACGAGGTGGCGTGGTCCATAGTGCCGACCTGGCACAGGCCCTGCGCAGTGGCCAGATTGCGGGGGCGGCGCTGGATGTGTTGGATGTCGAGCCCATGCCCACAGATCACCCGTTACGGGGGGTACCCAACTGTATTATCACCTGTCATTTAGCGTGGTACTCGGAGGCGTCGTTGGTGCGGTTGCAGCAGTATGCGGCACTTGAAGTGGCACGCATGATCCGCGGTGAATCACCCAAATCGGTGGTCAATCGTGCCGCCCTGCAGGCACGGGGTATGTTGCCCTAGAGAGAGTGGATGTGCATGCCGAACGCAGAAATCTGGATTTCCGTGGATATTGAGGCGGATGGTCCCATCCCTGGTGACTACTCCATGCTGTCACTGGGTGCATGTGTTGTCGGCGCTGAAGAGACGCAGTTCTATGTCGAGCTGCAACCCATTTCCACCGCCTTTGTGCCAGCGGCTTTGGTGGTATCGGGACTCGATCGTACGGCACTCCAGACCACGGGAGTGCTGCCCGTGCTGGCCATGCAGCACTTTGCAGCGTGGGTACAGCAGGTTGCTGTGGCACGTACCCCTGTCTTTGTGGCATTTAATGCGCCCTTTGACTGGATGTTCGTGCAGTGGTACTTCGCCCATTTTGGCGTGGACAATCCCTTTGGTGTGTCGGCTCTCGACATCAAAGCCTATGCCATGGGGAAGCTGGCATTGACACGGTGGGCGCAGACATCACGGAGCAACCTCGCAGCGCAATTCACGCAGGGGCGCACCCTGACCCACAATGCGCTCGGCGATGCAATCGAGCAAGCGCATACATTCCGTGCCATCCACGCATTTCGCCAAGAATAACTATTGATTGGTAAACAGATAGGCCGTGTATGCAACTGACTCACGCACCATGTACAGCCATTCTTCGGCAGGGCGGCGCGAAATGGGCGAGGTGGTGGTTGGCGAGGCGTAGGCGGTGAGCCCCAGATCGCCGGCCATTTTGAGTGAACGGAGCATGTGAAAGGGGTCGCTCACAATCAGCACCGTCTGAATGTTGTTGATGGCGGCGAGTGCCACGGCACCTTGGAGGCTCTGCAACGTGGAGGTACCCGCGGTTTCTTGCAGTATGTGGCCGGCTGGCACGCCGTTGGCAACGAGATAGGCGGCACCTGCCGCTGCTTCAGACATGGTGTCGCCTTTGCCCACTCCACCCGTCACGATGATGACACTCACCGTGTTGGATTGATAGAGTTTGAGGGCATGATCGAGGCGTGCTTTGAGGACAGGTGACGGATTGCCGACCCAGACGGCCGCCCCGAGCACTACCGCTGCATCGGCACGTTGGGTGTGGTCGGTCTGCCCTTGTTGATAGACTAAATAGGTCACACTCGCCAGATAAAGACTTACCATAACGCCAAGCCATAGGCTTGCGCGCACAAGGTGCAGTACCAAGGATGGTCGGCGTGATACGACGGCACGCGGGGTTGACATAGTGGTTCACTCATACGAATTTCATCTCACGTGCGTATTATACCGTTGAAACGGTGACGTTGGGATGATACGACGAGAAAGGATGCTGGCATGCGCCGAATTACACGGGAATGGTATGCCCCGATTGCATTTGTGGTGGTGTTGGTGATATCGGCTAATCATGTGTTGCCAGCGGCGTTGAATGCGGTGTTGATGATGGGAGTAGCGATTGCACAGAGTGTGATGCTTGGTATGCGTTTACGACAGCGCATGCGGATCGGCAATGTCACGTATTGGCGCGGTGTGCGCTACGAGACGCCTGCCCGTGGCCTCAATATGCAGATGCTCCGCGATGAGTGGATTCACATTGCGATTGCAGTGCTGGCCCTCATGATTGGCTTGGCGATGTGGTAGGGCGCACGCTGCCACGCACAAAATAGCCAATTTTGATTGCTAATATGCTGAGCAGACAGCCAAAGAGCCAGGTTGGTAGTGGTAACAACCACAATCCATATGGATAGACGAGCAGATGTACCAGCACAAACAGGACATGTGCGCTCCGGGGCAGTCGTTGCCACTGCTGATTTGTGGCACGTGTGGCGTTGGAGAGAGCACCTGCAACGATGTCGATAGTTAGCACGATACTGAGTATGTGTGCCCATGTTGCCGTGCCGATAACAACAGCGATCGCGATACCACAGATAATGCCAGGGAACAGAATACCTGCAATCCTGGTTGGTGTGGTGTGCCCAAAGATGAGTGCAAGAATCGTGCGCATTACGGATGCTTTTTCAGTGCCATAGTATATGCTGCCATGGTGATTGATACCCGTTGGTGCCAGGTGTGTTGTTGGGCGCTGTGGTAAGCGGCGGTTTGCATGGTACGCCAGCGTGCGCGGTCGGTCATGATGGCAAGTGCTGCATCGGCCAACGCCTGTGGCTGGCGTGGTGGCGTGAGCATGCCGTTGACGCCGTTGGTTACAAAGGTGCGCATTTCGCCAACATCATTGCCTACAACCGGCAATCCAGCAGCAAGCAGTTCGAGTAATTTGGCTGAGCAGCGTGCCCGATTGATGAGTGTGTCGTCAACAGGTACGAGTGCCAGCCCTGCCTTGCTGAGTATGGCGGGAATCTCTGTTGGTTGTACCCAGCCGTGGATGGTGACGTGTTGGGTAATGTTGGCCGTGGCAATGTGTGTGGCAAGTCGTTGCTCTTCGCCGTGTTCCCCCGCGCCAATCACGCTGATGTGCACGTCGGGCCGCTGTGCGACGATGCGAGTGAGTGTTTCCACCAGGTCACTCAGGGTGAACTCCCAGAAGCGTGTGTAGAGCACGATATGCGCATCTTGGCTGGGTGTTGGTGCTGATGTGGCCGCAACATCCGCAGCATTGGGGAGATAAAAGACGCGGGATGCTGGAACTCCATCGGCCCATACCAACCCTTCGAGGGTGCGGCTTGCCACGGTCACACTCGCAGCGCGGCGGGGTAGGCTACGTTCCTGCCAGGCAAAGAGAGCTTTGGCACTCGCCGGGTAGGGCAGCATGTCGTTCCAGCCACCGGCACCTTCACGATCATCGCAGTCCACGACGAGGGGGATGTGTGGGGTGCGAATACTCGCCCAGAGTGCGGCCAAGCCGGCGTGCCCCTTGGGTTTGAAGAGATGGATGAGTTGTGGTTGGGTCATCATGGTGGCGTGCCACAGGAGCTGTGCTTGCTGAAGTACACCCAGTGCGCCGGGTAGGGTGGCACACACGGTATGGATGACGGTGGTTGCACCATGTTGGACGGTCGTGCCTGCATCCTGGGGATTATGCACGGGCGGTGCGACGATATGTACGGTGTGACCATGCGTCGCAAGCGCATTTGCCAATGGCAACATGCGTGCCAAGAGCGTGCCCTTCGGCCGGATGCCGAAGGGCGCAATCATGGTGATACGGAGTGATGATTCCATCGTGGTTACAGACGTGAGCGTGGATCCAAGGCGTCGCGTAGACCGTCACCCATGAAGTTGATGCTCAACACGGTCAAAAAGATCAACCCGGCTGGAATCAACGAGAGATGGGGTGCTGTCTGCAGGTATTGACTCCCGTCTGTGACGAGGCGACCCCATGTGGGGGTGTCCGGTGGGAAGCCGATACCGAGGAACGAGAGCGTTGATTCACTGATAATCGCACCACCGATTTCGAGGGTTGCTGCCACGATGATGGGGCTAATCGCATTGGGCAGGATATGGCGGAACATGATGTTGCTTTGTTTGACGCCAATACAGACCGCTGCTTCAACGAATTCTTTTTGCTTGAGTGAGATGAACGAAGAACGCACAATACGTGCGGTCTGCATCCACGCCAACACACCCACCATGGTGACGACAATGATAAACATGCCAAACTCGATACCGAGCACGGCTGTCACAGAATCACGGAAGAGATACACGGTGAGGAGCAATAGGGGCAGCGTGGGCAACGACAAGAAGAGATTGGTGAAGAAGCTCAAGACCTCGTCTATCATGCCACCCATGTAGCCTGAAATCGCACCAACCAGTGAACCGATGGTCACTGCAATCAACATGGCAGATACGCCTACAGAGAGTGACACGCGCCCACCGTAGAGCACACGTGCGAGCATGTCACGCCCTAGCTCATCACTGCCGAGTGGATGATAAATACACATGGAATCAACCATGGTATTGGCCATCGGGTCTTCTCCCATTTCGGCCTTGAGTTTGGCTTGTTCGGCACAGTAGGGTTCGTTTTCTGCGGGATACGAGAAGTAGGGTGAGCTCATCACGTTCACAAAATCGAGTGCGTCACGGTGCACCGTCCACAAGAGTGGACCAACAATGCTCGTGGTCACGAGAATGATGAGTGTGACCGCGCCAAACATCGCCATTTTGTGTTTGCGGAAGCGCCGCCATGCATCACCCCACAAGGTGCGTGGTTTTTTCTGGAGCGTATCCGCAATTTGCTTCACAGCTTCGTTGACAGGTTGACTAACTGCCATATTGACACCTTACACTAGCATGCTTTTGCTGCACTAGTATTTGACACGTGGGTCAAGAATACCGTAAAGCACATCAGCAATGAGGTTGAATATCACCACCAAAATCGAGAAGATGAACGCCAGCGCCATGACGACAGGGGTATCAGAGTTCTGAATGGAGGTCACCAACAGTTGTCCAAGCCCATTTACACGGAAGAGATTTTCGGTGATGATGGCACCGGCAAAAATGCCTGGAATCCCCAGTGCAATCAGTGTTACCACGGGGATGATGCTGTTGACAACGACGTGTTTAATGACGACCGTCCAATCGGCCAAACCTTTGGCACGGGCGGTACGCACATAGTCAAGTGGTAGATTGTCGAGCATTGACGCACGCATGAAACGGGTCAACGAGGCAGTCTGTTGCACGACCAAGACACTGACAGGGAGTACCATTTGCCGTACCTGTTGCACAAAGGTCTCCCAGTTGACAATCTCGAGGGTCGAGCTGTAGACGATGGGAAACCATTGGAAGCGTATGGCGAAAATCAGCATGAGGGTGAGACCAGTAAAGAACGATGGCAGTGAACTCCCGATGAATGCCAAAAACGTTGCAACTTGGTCAAACGGAGAATATTGTTTGACGGCAGAAATGATGCCGATGGGTATCGCTATTAAGATGGCAATAAGGTAGGCCAGTCCTACCACCTGGAGCGTTTGGGGAATGCGTTGATAGACGAGGTCAATAACCGGTGACTTGGATGAAAACGAGAATCCCCAGTCACCTTGTGAGAGAGAGCCGACCCACTTGTAGTAGCGCACGTACCACGGCTTATCGAGCCCGAACTGCTCGCGGATGCGCACACGTGTCGAATTAGGAATGGCTGGATTGAGCGCAAATTGCGCCAAAGGGTCACCTGGAGCCAAGGCCAACACGGCAAAGATAATCACGCTAATTAAAAACAGCGTGGGAATCGATACGAGAAAGCGCCGAATGATATATTGGGTCATGGAGTAATCCTCCACGGAGTTTCAATTAGAGAAAAAAGGGGGAATCAGTATAGTGATACGGGGGTCTCGTGCGAGACCCCCGTATCGGATGGACTTACTTCGACCAGGTGTGGATGTTCCACAAGCCGGAGTCAAAGGTATTGAAGGTTGGACCATTCAATTCCTTGATCTTGGCATTTGGCGTGCGGCGATTGATCAATGGGATAATCGCAACATCGTTGACCAAGAAGTCATTGAGCTGGATAGCCATGGCCTGACGCTTGGTCAAGTCAAGTTCCTTCTTGTAGGTGGCGAACAACGCATCGTATTCTGGGTTGCAGTAGCGACCGTCGTTACCATCGTTCCAGCTGTTTTCTTTGCTGTTGACCTTGTCACACACCCAACCTTCGAGGTATGACGCTGAGTCAGTACCGCTGGGGCCGTTGGTGTACATCTGGATGTCAACAAACATCTTGTTCAAGGTGTCGTCGTTGCCCGGGTCGCCTGAGAAGAAGACGCCGGCGTCAACAGCCTTGAGGTTGACCGCAATACCGATTTCAGCCAAGTTGGCCTTGATGATGGCCTGTTCGCCTTGGCGAAGCGTGTTGATTGAGGTCTGGAAGTAGAGCGCTGGGAAGGCTTTGCCGTCCTTGGTTGCTTTACCACCTTCGATCTTCCAACCAGCTTCTTCCATCAACTTCTTGGCACCTTCCACGTCGCGATCACAGGTCGTGTTCTTGCTGTAAACAGCGGCTGGCACAACCAGGATGTTGCAGGTGGGTACGCCGGTTGGGCCGTAGAGGCTCTCGGCGATGGCCTTGCGGTCAATGGCCTTGTTGATGGCTTGGCGCACCTTGAGGTCAACCAACACGGGGTGTGGCTGATCGGGCTCTGAGCGCTTGGCACCGAGTGACGGATCGGGGTTTGCAAAGTTCACCACGATACGCTCGACACCGAATGAACCACCGGCCAACGCGTCACACTTGGCGCCTTCGGCGTTCAAGATGGGCTCGAGGGCGGCCTTTGGAACCTGAAGGTTCCAGCTGTAGTCAACTTCACCGGTCTCACAAGCGGCACGTGCGGCTGAAGCAGCATCGCCACCACCCTTGATTTCCACCGTGTCGAAGTAGACATTGGCGGCATCGCGGTAGTTTTCGTTGCGCTCGTACACCACTACGTCACCTGGCTTGAATTCCTTCAACTTCCAGGCGTTGGTGCCGATAGGAGCAAGGTTGGCAGCCTGACATGCAGCATCGGTCAATGCGGCAGCGCCAGCACATGCTTCGAATTGCTTCTTCTGGATGACCATACCCGAGTAGCTCACGAATGAAGCATACGGATCAGGATTTGGCTCGTTCCAGGTGATGGTGACGGTGTTGGCATCAACGGCTTCAATGCTCTTGATGATGTTGAAGTTTGATGCGGTGGTGGCGGCCGTCTCAGGATTTGAGGCGTACTGCCACGTGAAGATGACGTCGTCAGCAGTGAAATCACTACCATCTGACCACTTCACGCCCTTCTTGAGCTTCCAGGTTACCGTCGTACCGTCGGCAGCCACACCACCGTTGGCGATGGTTGGGATTTCTTCGGCCAAGTACGGAACCAATTCGTCATTCTGGTTGTAGCGAGCGAGTGGCTCGAGAATGACGCCAGCAGCATCAAAGTCCTTGGTACCCGACGAGAGGTGCGGGTTCAGGATGGTTGGGGCCTGCCAGTAGAGAATGTTGAGCGTGCCATCCTTTTCAGGGGCGGCGGTCGGCTCGGGGGCCGCAGTTGGCTCGGGAGCGGCGGTGGCTTCCGGAGCAGCGGTTGGCTCAGCAGCTGGGGCGGCGGTCGGCTCGGCGGCCGGGGCAGCGGCACCACCACAGGCTACGAGCACTGGCAACAACAGGGCGACCAACAAAAGGGCCGCGCTGCGCTTCCATGACGAAGCTGTCTGCATAGTGTTCTGTTCCTTTCGAAGAGAACGGAAATCTGTCTACACTCCATTTATGGATGCAACTGCACATCTTGCGACGTACCGTGCATCATTTAAATGTGTGTGAGAGATATTTTAGTGTATGAATGGCGTTTCGTCAATGAAAATAACAGCGAATTATGGTGAAAAATCAATTCCTATGCCAATCTCGATAGTGCGTTGGTTGTGTGGCGGTGCATGGATACGCCCGAACGTAATTAAGAATTAAGAATTAAGAATTAAGAGATTAATGGAGGCATCTCAGTAGGGGCGTCATTATATGGCGCCCCGATCGTCATTATATGGCGCACGCAGAGGGCACAGAGACGCAGAGGTGGCGGTGGACATGCACACGGTGTGACCAATTGATGGGGCATCTCCGCGCTTCAGCGTGCTCCGCGTGAGTAATTCGTGTGATGCACATTCGTTATTTGGTTTTGTATACCGTACAGGAGCCATGATAGTGGGGGATATCACCACGCCAAACCATAACACCATATATAATGCGCCTAAGTGAGTGTATACCTGAGCCAAAGTGAAGATTATGCCTAATCCTGTGCAACTGATTCCCGCGCTCCACGCCATTGTCGGTCACGATGGCGTGGTAGCCAATGCCGCTGACCTGATGACGTATGAGGCCGATGGCTGTGTGATGGACCTGCATGCCCCCAATCTGGTGGTACTCCCCCGTACCAGTGAACAAACCGCAGCGGTCGTCAAACTTGCTGTGGCGGCTGGTATTCCCGTGGTGGCACGTGGCGCGGGTACTGGCCTTTCTGGTGGGGCAACTCCGATTCATGGGGGACTAGTCATCGCAACAACCCGGCTCGACCGTGTGCTTGATGTGGACGTGCGCAACAAGCGTGTGCTGGTACAACCAGGCATGGTCAACTGGGAATTGTCACAGTATCTGGCCAACTACGGCTATGCCTTCATGCCCGATCCATCGTCGCAAAAAGCCTGTACGATTGGTGGCAACATTGCCAATAACAGTGGGGGCCCTCACTGTCTTAAATACGGAATGACCACCAATCACGTGTTGGCCCTGCGTACCGTGCTCCCCAATGGTGATCTCATCTGGACAGGGAATGGTCGCCTTGATACGGTCGGCTATGATTTGGCAGGGGTGATGACCGGCTCCGAAGGCATGTTTGGCATTGTGACTGAAGCCTGGTTGCGCATGACACGCCTGCCCGAATCGCTACGCGTGGTGTTGGCGCTCTTTCCCGATATTCCGTCCGCTTCACAAACCGTCTCGGCGATTGTAGCGCAGGGGTTACTCCCTGCGGCACTGGAAATGATGGATAAACTTGCCATCAAAGCGGTGAACGGGATGTACAAACTCGGTCTCCCCGAACATGCAGGAGCTGCGCTCCTCATCGAAATTGATGGCGTTGACGAAGGGCTCGATGACTTGCTTCGTGATGTGGTGAATATCTGCCACCAGCATGGTGCCATCGCAGTCCGCCCGGCAACGACACCCGCCGAACAAGCACAGGTGTGGGCGGCGCGCAAAAATGCCTTTGGTGCGATGGGGCGCCTGTCACCGAGTTACTACTTGGTTGATACGGTGGTGCCACGCACCAAATTGCCAGCGATTTTGGCGCATGTGGGCGATGTGGCACGTGATTTCAATCTGCCTATCGCCAACGTCTTTCACGCCGGTGACGGGAATTTGCACCCACTCATCCTCTTTGACCGGCGTGAACGCCCCCAGCTCGAACGTGCCCTTGGGGCAGCCACCGAAATTCTCAAGGAATCTGTCCGCCTCGGTGGTGTGGTCAGTGGTGAGCATGGTATCGGTGTCGAAAAACGCGACTACATGGACATTCTCTTCTCTACGGCGGATCTAGCTGCCATGGCCGGGTTGCGCCGTTCGTTTGACCCACGTGAGCTGTTTAACCCGGGCAAGGTCTTTCCTGCGCGGAAGGGATGCGGTGAACTCGCTGAGCTTCGCCAAAATGCCATCGCTGCGAACGAAATCATTGAAGTGCCCTCGGGAACATGGATTTAAGAGGCTGATATGTCAGATATATTGTCAATAATAGATAGTGATGAATCGGTACGACACTACTACACGGTGCATGGCGTGGTGCCGGCACGTGTGGCAATCCCTGCTGATGTGCACGTGGCAGCGCAGCTGATGCAGTATGCGGCGCAGCAGGGGTGGCACGTCGTACCGTGGGGTGGGGGCACGCATCAGCTCATCGGTGCACCGCCACGGGTTGTTGATTTGGTGATTGTAACGACGCAGCTCAATCAAGTCATCCACCACGAGCCCAACGATTTGACGATTGCGGTGGGTGCGGGGATGACACTCGGTGCCCTCCGACGCTATTTGGCACACCACGGGCAGATGCTCCCCGTGGATGGGGCATGTGCAGATACGATGACGATTGGTGGCATGATTGCAACGGCAGCCGATGGTCCACGGCGCGCCATGTACGGATTATTACGGGACATGATGATTGGCATTGAGGTCATCGAAGTCAACGGGCAACGTTCACGCGCAGGTGGGATGGTCGTCAAAAATGTGAGTGGTTTTGACATGATGAAACTCTACCATGGCAGTTTTGGCACACTCGCATTGATTGTATCGGCCAATTTCAAACTGGTGCCGATTCCCCCACTTGCTGCAGGGGTACTCACCCTATTCACCACGCTGACCGATGTTGATGCATTTGTGGCCGATGTGATGGCGTCACAGTTGACCCCAGTGACATGTGAACTGATTGACGCAACGGTGCTCGCATCCTTGGGGGTGACCGGTGCATGGGGGGTAATGTTGGCGTGTGAGGGCCCACAAGCCGCAGTGGATCGGCATCTGCACGAATTACCCAAGCGCGCAACACACCATCATGGCACGAGCCAGGTCTATACGGCACACGAATACCAGCGCGTGTTGCAGCTCATCGCAGATGCATCGCAGGTGGCCACGGTGGCTGCCGATGAGCTAGTGGTACGTTGGGCCACCTTGCCCGCAGATGTGGTGCCGCTGATTGAACGCGTCCAGCAGCTGGCAGCACAGCGTGGGGATGCATGGACGGTACACGCACGTGCGAGTGCGGGGAGTGGCTACCTGCGCATTCGTGGGGTGGATGCGACCGCACAAGCAGCATGGCTGGCCGCACTCCCCGAGACTGTGTGGGTTGCGACGCATGCCATGCTACCGCGCTACTGGCATGCGCCGAGTGGTGGTGCCGATGTGATGGCACGCATTCGTGCGGAATTCGACCCACAGGCGCGCTTGAATCCAGGGCGCTTTGTGGTCTGATTACCACCAAAGTGCCAATATCACGCCAAAGAGCACAAAATTGATGAGATGGTTGCCCACCTCGAGCACATAGACAATCCACGGGTACCCGGCAAACAAGCGATTGCTGAGGTACGTGGTGGCCACAAACCCTGCCCAGATGATGAATCCGAGTTGAGCACCGGCCTGCCAAGCGGCTCCATTTGGGTAGAGGGTGTGGATGAGGAGTGCCATGACCAATGGCTGAATAAACGACGCCACAAACGTCAGCCCAAAGACGATACTCATGGGGTGCCCATCGCCGGGTTTGGCATCACCACGCCCAAGTGCCTGCCACCATACGGGGAAAAACGTCTTGGGCCCGAACCACAGCGACCCAGAGACGACGCTGACCAGCATACAGACAATCACTGCCCACCAGTTGATTTCACTCAATACAGACATCGAAATACTCCGCTATGCATGCGCACATTTGTGCGATGTGTAGCATAGTGGGTAATATACAGGCTGTCAATGTTGTTTGGGGTCTGCCTGGTACACTCGGGTCACTTGGGCCGAGCATTGCTTCACATTCGACTTATTCGCGTCCGACATTCCAACGCAAATAGGCATCAATGAACGGATCAAACGCGCCGTCGAGGACAGCCTGTACATTGCTGGTTTCGTGGTTGGTACGATGATCTTTGACCAGCGTATAGGGGTGTAGATAAAAGCTCCGCATCTGGCTCCCAAAATCTGCTTGGCGGTGTTCACCTTTGAGTTTGGCACGTTCCTCGCGCTGGCGTTGGAGCTCGCGTTCGAGTAGGCGCCCGCGGAGCACGCGCATCGCCGTTTCTTTGTTTTGGATTTGCGAACGCTCGTTTTGGCAGGTGACCACAATCTGATCGGCGGTGCCAGGCCGATACGTGATGCGTACAGCGGAATCGGTGGTATTGACCCCTTGGCCGCCATGTCCGCCGGCACGAAAGACATCTATGCGGATATCGTCGGGCTTGATGGCGACTTCGGGGGCATCATCTACTTCGGGGAGTACTTCGATGAGGGCAAACGATGTTTGGCGCGTATTGGCCGAATTAAAGGGGGAGAGCCTGATGAGGCGATGAACGCCTGCTTCGGCTTTGCAGAGCCCATATGCGTAATTGCCGCGGATTTCCAGGGTGGCGCTTTTGATGCCGGCTTCATCCCCCGGGCTATGGTCAACGAGATGACAGCTAAAGCCGCGGAGTTCGGCCCAGCGTGTATAGGCACGGAGCAACATGTCGGCCCAGTCCTGGGCATCGGTGCCCCCCATGCCCGCCTTAATGGAAAGGAATGCATCATGGTCGTCGTAGGTGCCACTGAGGAGCACTTCGATTTCGAGTGCATCCACATCAGTGCGGAGCATGGTGTATTCGGTGCTGATTTCGTCAGCCAACGAATCATCACCGAGGCTGATAAATTCAGCCAGCGTGTCGAAACGTGCGCTCACATCCGCCCAGCGTGTGAGTTCACTTTTGAGGCGTGTCAGACGTTGCATGACGGTCTGGGCATGGCTGGGGTCATTCCACAAATCGGGGGCGGTGGCGCGGTGTTCGAGTTCATCGAGGGTTTGTTGTTTGCTGGCGAGGTCAAAGTCGCCCACGGACGCGTTCAAAGCGTTGCCGTAGGCTCTCCAGTTCTGCAGGTGCAATCGTCACAGCGTGTGTCCTTTCCACATTCTGGTTCATTATACCTGTGTGCATGGGAAAAAGAAAACCACCACGGTGCAATCACTGCACCGTGGTGGCCATGGATAATCGGGTCAGCGCACGCCAGCGATGGCGGTGATTTTGGGCATCAGCGTGGCAAAGTTTTCAAGGGTCAACGATTGTGGGCCATCTGATGTGGCCTTGTCAGGGTCGGGATGGACTTCGATCATCAGCCCATCGGCTCCTGCTGCTAGCCCGGCAAGTGCGAGTGGTGCGACCAGGTACCATTTGCCGGTGCCATGTGACGGGTCCACGATGATGGGTAGATGGGTGCGTTTCTTGGCGAGGGCCACTGCATTGAGATCGAGCGTATTGCGGGTGGCCGTCTCAAAGGTGCGGATACCGCGTTCGCACAAAATCACGTTGTGGTTGCCTTGATTCATGATGTATTCTGCCGAAAGCATCCATTCCTCAAACGTTGCAGAGAGACCGCGTTTGAGCAGTACGGGGCGCTGGCTCCGTCCCACTTCTTCGAGGAGCTGATAGTTCTGCATATTGCGGGCACCGATTTGCAACAAGTCGGCGTATTCGGCAACCAGGGCGACGTCGGTGGGAGTCATGACTTCAGTGACAATAGGCAAGCCGGTTTCGCTACGGGCTTTGGCCATCAGTTTGAGGGCGGCTTCACCCATGCCACGGAACGAATAGGGCGATGAGCGTGGTTTGAATGCGCCACCACGGAGCATGTGGGCGCCGGCCTTTTTGATGGCATGGGCGACAGACATGATTTGCTCTTCACTTTCGACGGCACAGGGTCCGGCCATCACTACCGATGAGCCACCGCCCACCATGACGCCACTCACGTTTACGAGTGTATCCATGGGGTGGAATTCCCGAGTGGCGAGCTTGTAGGGGCGTGAAATACGCACGACCTCGCGTACGCCACTCATGCTTTCTAATGACTCTTGCAAGGCCACAGTAATCGGTGTCCCGACCACTCCAACAATGTTCTGTGATTCACCGTAGGTAACACTCCCTTTGAGCTTGTGTTCGGCGATACGAGCCAATACTGCATCGAGATCAGCTTTGCTCGCACCATTGTGCATAATGACAACCATCACAACATCCTTTCATTCAACTCAAGACTTGGCGCGATCGGGGCGGAGCACGGCAGCTCCGTGGAGGTAGACGTGTACGATTTCGGCTTGCGGTTTGCTGGTGTTCCAGTGCATGATGAGCCGAATACAGGCGGGAAGGCTGCCGGGAACGGTCATTTCGTGGGTGCACATGAGTGCCGTATCAGTCCAGCCGAGTTGGCGGGCAGCTACTGCGGGGAATTCTGCGTTGATGTCGGCGGTGGTCGTAAACCACACACTCGCTACATCGGCTTTGTCAATGTGATTGGCATCAATCACGGCACGCATGAGCTCGCTAGTTGCAGCGAGAATCGCATCACGTGTGTTGCTGGTGCAGGTGGTCGCTCCACGTACGCCACGGCAGGCCATGTCCATTACTGAGTTCCTTTCACTACAAAACAAAACCGGCGGAGGCTGGTGCCTCTCGCCGGTGTGTCACGCTGGGTGGATTGCCGTCATGGCGAAGAAGCCGGTCTCAGTTGTGAGCCGGTAAAGTAATATACATAATAGGTGTTGGCTGGTTGTGCCATACGTATCACGGAATTACCCTTCGCAGTCGAACAGTGCATTCATAGTATACGATAACTGTGCTGCCGTCAAATCCCACGATTGCTGGAGTGGTCTGGTTGCATTTTATGAGGCGCTATGGTACAATGCACGACGTTGTTTGGGCGATTAGCTCAGTTGGCCAGAGCGCATCCTTCACACGGATGAGGTCGGTGGTTCGAGCCCACTATCGCCCACCACAAAAATCCCTCCGAGCGTATTGGCTCTCGGGGGGATTCTGCATTACAATGGAGCCACAGTACTAAGGAGGTGAGTATGTGGTACCATCGTATGATTGCGCTGGTCGTGGTGAGCTGGCTGTCATTGTGTTCAGTGACATTTGCTGCATCTTCCTCGCGCTGTTTCTCGGAAACAGGATTTTGTATTTCGGGTGATATTCAGCAGTACTGGGAAAAAAATGGTGGTATTCGTGTATTTGGTTTACCGATTTCTGCACCAACAGTTACAACCAGCAACGGGAACCGTATTACCACACAACAATTTGAGCGCGCCCACATCGAAGTTCATCCACATATTGCGGCGCCATATACCATCCAACTCGGCTTAATAGGTGTTGATGCACTTGCACGGACCACGGGCGTGCGCATGGGGCCAAGTAGCTCCCAAGATGCCACAGACGAGACGGGGCGTGCCATGGCGCGTCGCAGTGATTGTCGGTGGTTCGCGCGCACGCAGCAGTACGTGTGTGGAGAGTTTTATTCATATTGGCGGCGCTATGGGGTACAGCTTGATCGGCGTACTGCGATTACAGAAGCCGAGAGCCTGGCGCTGTTTGGGTTGCCTATTTCGCCCGTCTTTCAGCAAACCATTAATGGTACGCCATACACCGTACAGTATTTTGAACGGGCGCGTTTTGAGTATCATGCGGAAAATCCTGCTGCCTACCGGGTGCAAACGGGGCTGTTGGGTCGTGAAGTTGCGGTGAGTGCGTCGTCGGTCACTGTCGTTGTACAACCAACGCCCACACTCACGCTGTTGCCGATGAGTGATTTGCAGACATACTACAACAATATGCCACCATTTGGATACTGGAATAGCACAACGGAACAGCCGGTAGTGTTGGCAGTCAGCGAACTACGGTACGTGTATACCATTGATACTTTTGTGGCACCCAAACGTACGAAGTATGTGGTCGGGTTATTTGATATTATCAACAATCGTGCTGCAGGGGGTGCTGCGGTGTGGAGCGATTTTACACAAATATCACTGATTGATTTTGATGGTAACGAGTACATGTCGCACAAGCACACCCGGCAGCTCAATAATCCGATGCTCTTGCGTCATGTGAATGCCGGCGAGCGCTACGGTGGTCAAATCGCATTCAATATTCCCGACAACACGGCAGTTGCACAGGTCAAAGCCTATTTTACTGACGTGCCACCGATTACCGTGGAGCTCCGGGTGTGGCCCACCTTGCCGTAATTCCATCCACTGACGCAGACCGGCGGGATGTCACCTTGTGGCATTCCGCCGGTCGTTGTGTGTGGGTACGTGCCCCACAGCTATCTGCTCGGTGGTGCATATGTGCACGATGTACAACGAGGATGATTTCAATGGTATAATCGCAACACAATCAAAGGGTATCAGCAACTAAAAGGAACAAGCGTATGAGCAGTGCAACGATGCAGGGGCTCGTGTATCGCGGCCCACGAGAACGCACACAGATTGAAGAAGTCGTTGTGCCGACACCTGGTCCAGGTCAAGTGTTGCTCCAGGTCGGGGCAGTGGGCGTCTGTGGCACAGATATTCACGTGTGGCAAGGTGACAATCACCAGATGCCAGGACCGCGTATTCTCGGGCACGAGTTCGCCGGAGTGATTGCGGCGGTAGGTGCCGGGGTTGACGAATTCAGCGTAGGGGAGCGGGTCGTTTCTGAGACAGCTTCGTGGGTATGCGGCATCTGCCCATACTGCCGGGCTGGGCAGTACAACGTTTGCCCCAAGCGCAAGGGATTCGGCTTTGGTGCGGATGGAGCCATGGCCAACTACGTGATTAGTCGCCCGGCAATTCTGCATCGTATTCCCACGCATGTGCCCATGGCACATGCATCACTCACCGAGCCTGGGTGCGTGGCATACAACGCGATTATCGAGAAAAGCCGACCACGTCCTGCGGATCACGTGGTGGTGATGGGACCTGGTCCGATTGGGTTGATGTGTATTGCGGTGTTGCGCCTGTGTGGTGTAGCTCGCATTAGTGTCATAGGGCTACGGCGTGATGGGAATCGGCTCGATTTGGCCAAAAAAATGGGTGCCGACGACGTGTTAATTGGCGATGAACAAGATGTGGTGAGTGCCGTGCTCAATGCGGGTGACGGCTTTGGGGCACACTTGGTGGTGGATGCGGTCGGGGTATCGAAAACACTTGACCAAAGCCTCGACTTAGTTCGTCCCAATGGGCAAATTACCAAAATTGGCTGGGGGCCAGCGCCCGTCGGATTCAGCATTGACCGCTTGGTGGCCAAAGCCGCCACATTGCAGGGGTCGTTTAGTCATTTGCATGGCACGTGGGAGCGAATTTTGGAGCTGATGGGTACTGGGCAACTCGACGTGGCACCGTTGGTCACCGAATTTGACCTGCTCGATTGGCACGAGGGGTTTATGGCAATGGAAGAGTTAACCATCCCCAAGGCCGTCCTCCGCCCCAACGGAAATATCGGATAGACACCACTATTCCAAAGGGACAACCATATGTCGATGCACATTGGTCATAACCCGATTGGGTTGGCAGCGTATAGTTTTCCGTGGCGCTGTGGCTTTGCGGGTGCGGGGACGCCACGCGTTTGCCCACGCCCCTATGATGCCCACGCCTTACTCGAGCTGGCCGCCTACCACAACTTGGCGACCATCGAGATTCCCCTCGATATCATCAAGGATCGGACGCCACACGGCTTGAGCGAATTCCGCAAGCGCGCAGATTCACTGGGGATTGGCATTGTGGTGGATGGTGCTGTCATTGATGATGCGATGCTCAGTACACTGATCCCCACTGCGGCTGCGCTCGGTGCTCGCACGGTACGGGTCATGGTAAGTGGTATGCTCGAAGGCAATCGAGCCACGTTTCCCGGGGGCTGGGATGCACATCTTGCGTCGCAGATTGCGGTACTCGTCCGTGCGCGACCACGTGCCGAGGAATACAACGTGGTGATTGCACCTGAAAATCATCAAGACCTCAACAGCGATGACCTGATTCGCATCTGTGATGAGGTCGGTGGGGCACATATCGGGGTGACACTGGATGCGGTGAATCCGTTGGCTGTCGCCGAGGAGCCGATTGCGTTTGCGCGCAAGCTGGCCAATCGTATCGTGAATGTACACCTCAAAGACTACTTTTTGTATATGAGTGATGAAGGTTACTTGTTGGTACGAAGCGCCCTCGGTCAGGGGGTACTCGACGTATCAGCGTTGTTTGATGTCCTTGCAACTCATGCTCCAGCGGCCACCTGCAATATTGAGTTGGCGGCCATCAATGCACGTCACATCCGCGTCTTGACACCGCAGTGGTGGCAGGGGTACCCCACCCCGTTTGGCGTGGATGCGTTGCGTCCACTTTGGCACTTTGCTGCCCGGCATGTGCGTACGGCTAGCGATGATTGGCGCACACCGTGGGAGCGCAACGAGGATGCCTTGGCATTGGGTACCTACGAAGAAACACAGTTTACACAGAGTGTGGCGTATTTACGCACACTGAAGCAAGCAAAGGAACCGGCACGATGACCGCACCATTTGATTTGTTTCGTCTTGATGGGCGTGTCGCCTTGATTACGGGAGCGTCGGGTGGGCTCGGCGAAGTCTTTGCCCAGACACTGGCCGCAGCGGGTGCTGATGTTATCCTGGTAGGGCGGCGCCTCGAGCCACTTGCCGCCCTAGCTGAACGGGTACGAGTAGCTACAGGACGCAATGCCATCCCTTATGCTGCTGATGTGACCGACAACACTCAAGTCGAAGCCATGGCGGCGGCGGTAGGCCGAGTGGATATTTTGGTCAATAGTGCGGGTGTTAATCTGCGCAAACCAGCCGTGGAATATCCCATTGACAAGTGGGATGAACTCATCAAACTCAACCTGTCTGCAACGTTCTATTGTGCCCGTGCGCTGGCGCCACAGATGCTCGCACGCACATGGGGGCGTGTCATCAACGTCAGCTCCATGCTGGGCACGGTGGGGCTCGCTGAGCGTGCCCCGTATACTGCTGCCAAAGGTGGTGTTATCCAACTGACGCGCACGCTGGCGTTGGAATGGGCGAGCCGTGGCGTGACCGTCAACGCATTGTGTCCTGGTCCCTTTGCAACGGAGATGAATCAACCCATTCTCAACAACCCGGCCGCCTACCAATGGTTCATTGAGCGCTTGCCAATTGGGCGTTGGGGCAACCTGCGTGACCTCGAAGGCCCCATGCTCTTTTTGGCGTCTGATGCATCGGCTTTTATGACGGGGTCTGAACTGGTGGTAGATGGTGGCTGGACTGCCCAATAACAACGAAAGGATAGTGCAATGACTCGTGGATTACGCGTCGTCATGCCCAAAGAATATACGGTTGAACATGTGGAATATGACATTCCCATGCCGAGTGCAACCGAAGTATTGATTGCCACCGAAGCGAGTGGTATTAGTGCGGGTACGGAGCTAGCCATTTACACGGGGATTCACCAGTGGCTCAAGGATCCTACGAATATGTGGGCCAAGTTTCCTTTTGTGCCTGGGTATAGCGCAGTGGGGCGTATCATTGCGGTTGGGAGTGCGGTGACACGTTTTGCCGTGGGTGATCGTGTGATCTGGCCGGGGCGCCACGAAAGCCACAGCGTGGTTGACGTGAGTGCCGCCGATGCCGATATTTGGCCAGTAGCCGACCACGTGCCCACCCAAGATGCCGCCATGCTCTCGCTGGCGCGCTTTCCGTTTACGGCACTGGTGCAATCACAACGCATCCTCGGACAGGCGGTGGTCATCCTCGGTTTGGGGATGATTGGCCAGATTGCTACGCGCTTGTATGCGGCGGCTGGTGCCCATCCCATCATCGGCGTGGATGCATTTGCACAACGGCGTAAATGGGCCGAACAAGTCTATGGGGTGCGTACCATTGACCCGAGCAACGGTGCCGGTCCAGCACAGCTCCAGGCCATGCTTGGGCGGCGCGCCGATGTGGTGGTAGATGCGACGGGTGTGCCCGCCGCCCTGCAAGATGCGCTCAAGCTGGTGTGTGATGGTGGTCAAGTGGTGCTGGTGGGGAGCCCGCGTGGCATCATCCAGAACTTCGACTCGTACTGGGATTTGCACGGACGCTCGGTGACAATTACCGGTGCGCATGGCAGTGCGATTGGCACCACGGTGCGCGACCATTTCCCCTTTACGCGTGATCGCGCCTTGCCACTCTTGGCGCATTTTGCAGCAGCGGGCAAATTACCGCTCACCAACATGATTACGCATCATGTGCATGCAGAACAGGCACCAGAAATGTACGAGGGATTGCTCCACAAACGAGATGAGTTTTTGGCGGTGACGATGCATTGGTAGGCTGTATGCGATACCCACGAAAGAGATGCCATGAAAGAATTCCATCCAGCCACGAGTTTTGGTGCAACGGTTGCTGCCCACTACGATAATCAGCCACGTGGTGACGAAGCGGCCGCAGTGCAGTTTTTGGCGGCATACGCGGGGCAAAAGCCAGCTTTGGAATTCGCCATCGGCACGGGACGCATCGCATTGCCGCTCCGCGCGCGTGGCGTCGAAGTGGATGGTATCGAGTTGTCGCCACACATGATTCAGCAGCTCCGCACCAAACCGGGTGGTGCAGATGTGCGTGTGGTGGAAGGAGACATGAGCACCTGCGATATGGGGCGTCAGTATGGTCTCGTCTATGTGGTGTTCAACACGATTTTCAACCTGCTGACGGTTGATGATCAGATTCGGTGCTTTGCCAATGCAGCACACCATTTGACTAGTGATGGCGTTTTTGTAGTGGAAACGGCGGTGCCATTCGCCTGGATACCGGGTGGCCAAGTGGATTATGTGCATACCGAGCAGGTGGAAATGGATGCCGTCACCTTTGATGTGGCGCGTTACGATGCTGTTACACAGCTCCTCACTGAGAATCATGTGCGTATTTCAGTGCAAGGTATCAGCATGTTGCCGATTGTGTGCCGTCTGATTACGCCAGGCGAAATGGACTTGATGGCGCGCATAGCAGGGCTTCGGCTCCGTGAGCGCTACGAAAACTGGCAACGTACCCCGTTTGACACACAAAGTCGTGCCCATGTGTCGGTGTATGTGCAGGAATAATGAACCGAGTGCTGGGGGAAGATATGAGTGAAATCATTGTTATTAGTGGTGCTGGCAGTGGTATCGGCGCCGCATGTGCAGTGCGTTTTGCCCGTGCTGGTGCGCGGGTCGTGTTACTTGGGCGGCGTATTGATGCCTTGCAGCAAGTAGCCGCGCAGTGTGGTGCGGTGGCGCTCCCGATGGCATGTGATGTGACTGATTTGGCACAGGTCACACATGTACTTACGAGTGTGCAGCAACAGTTTGGTCGCATTGATGTGCTGGTGAGCGCAGCAGGTACCAATTTGCCTGAGCGGCGTGTAGATCAGCTAACCCCCGCATCATGGCAGATGATGATTGATACCAATCTCAACGGAGCGTTTTTTCTCATTACCCAAGCCCTGCCTCTGTTACGAATCGCCCAAGGGGTGATCGTGGCGATTGGTTCGACATCGGTCCCCCGCCCGAGCAGCCTTGGTGGTGCGTCGTATAATGCAGCCAAAAGTGGCTTGACGGCCTTTGTGCGCACCCTCGCCCAAGAAGAAGCAGGACACGGCGTGCGCGCCACCGTGCTCCATCCCGGCGAAGTGGATACGCCGCTGATTGATAAACGACCTGCACCGGTGAGTGCCGAGCGGCGGGCGGCCATGTTGCACGCCGATGATGTGGCACAGGTGGTGCAGTTTGTGGCCAGCCTGCCGGCACGTGCAACCATCCCTGAATTGGTACTGACGCCCAGTTCCAATCCATTCGTGTAATACTCGTGGCGACGTATGTATCATACGTCGCCACGAATTCAAGCCGCGTGAATCATGCGGCAGCATCTACCTTCGCGCTACGCTGAGGTCGCGTTCTTTGGGGAGTTCAAACCACGCATCGTTGCACTTGGCCATGGCTTCGGCGTCGAGCACCACATCGAGCCCCGCCAGGGATTCTGCCAATTGAGCAGGGCGACTTGCGCCAATGATGGGGGCCGTGATGCCGGGTTGGGCGCGTACCCATGCGAGTGCAGCGTGGGTTAGCGAGATGCCCCGGCCGGTGAAATAGGCGTGCAGGTCAGCGACAATGTCGTGTACCACGTCATTCCAGTAACGCTTGCGGTAGAGTTCACCACTGGTGTTGAGGGTGAAGCGCGTGCCCGGTTGTACGGCGCGTTGATCAATGTATCGCCCGGTGAGCATGCCCCCAGCAAGGGGATTATAGGGAATGACACCGAGGCCAAATTGGCGTGCCACAGGCAGAATTTCATCTTCAATCATGCGGAACAGTAGGTTATAACGTGGCTGGAGTGACACAAAGTGTTGCAATTTGTGAGTCTCACTCATCCACAATGCCTGCATGATTTGCCAGGCCGCAAAATTTGAACAACCGATGTAGCGCACTTTGCCAGCTCGCACGAGATCGCTGAGGGCGTCGAGTGTTTCGGCAATGGGCGTTTCAGGGTCGGGTGCATGTACTTGATAGAGATCAATGTAGTCGGTGCCGAGTCGTTTGAGGCTGGCGTCGCAGGCTGCCATGATATGTCGCCGTGACAGTCCCTCGTTGTTGGGACCTGGTGCCATGGCACCGCGGCATTTGGTGGCAAGTACAATATCGTGGCGATTGCCACGAGCCTTGAGCCACGTCCCGATAATGGCTTCGGTGCGTCCAACACTGCTGAAGTCACCCCCGAGTGGATAGACATCGGCTGTATCAATAAAGGTGATGCCATGATTGATAGCCACGTCGAGGATGGCGTGCGAGGTGGCTTCGTCGGCTTGGTTGCCAAAGGTCATTGTGCCGAGACACACGGTACTGACGTGCAACCCGGTACGGCCGAGGCGTGTCGTGTGCATACGTAGACTCCCTTCTCATGACATCAACATACAACAAAAAACGCCGTAGCACAGCGCACCCAAGCTGTGCTACGGCGTACGAACGAGCGTGCGTTAGTAGCGATTGTCCCCGCGTGACTGACGCGGTCGATCGAGACCTGGCTTTTCATCTGACTCGTTGACGCGCAACTGGCGACCGAACACTTCGAGTCCATTGGTAGCCTCGATGACGCTGGCGACGTTGTCAACGTCCATTTCCACAAACCCGAAACCACGTGAGCGCTGGGTTTCGCGGTCAATTACGACACGCGCACTGACGACTTCACCGTACTGGCTAAACGTCTCACCCAAATCTTCGCTGGTCATGCGCCACGGCAAATTACCGACAAACAACTTCACACGCATTCGCTTCACTCCTCTGTCCACCATGGACAGTCACGAGGGATACCTCGTATAAAACAACCCTTCGCCAATCCCGTTGGTCTTACCCCACAGCCTGACCATACCCGTATTGAACCAAAACTCACATCCTGCCGGGTGCTACCATGTCAGGTGGCGGAAGGTGGGTCTTCACAGATGCGTGTCACAGTCCCATACGTCTAATTGACGCCCCTTATTATAGCACGATTTTGACACATGTTGACAGCAATATGCCAAGCTGTCTGACACGTGCCATAGGAATGATGTGGTTCACGCAGAATGTCCGGCGAGGCGTATCATTGTTGCCGCCATCATGCGGATTCCGTTGCGGAAATCACTGATACGAATATTTTCATTGGGTGCATGAATGCGTGATCCCGCATAGCCGACTCCAATTGTGATAATCGGTGCCCCAATTTCATGGGCAAAGAGGTAGTTGGGACCGGATCCACCTGACATGGGCCATAGATGTGGTGCACGACCATAGACGGCCTGTGCTGCAGCGGTGAGGGTGTGAACCAACGGGTGGTCGGGGTCGGTGCGTGCAGGGCGCCCCGCCCCAATCACCGTAATGTTGACATCATGGAACCCGTGTGCATCGAGATGGGTGCGTAATTTGGCAACCACGTCTTCGGGGGTTTGGTTGGGCACAAGGCGGAAGTCCACTTTGGCAAAGGCGTGTGCTGGCAGGACGGTTTTTTGACCTTGGCCCTGATACCCACTGCCGATGCCACAAATCGTACAGGTCGGCTCAAAAATTTCACGGCGCCGCAACTCGACCCCTTTGGCGTTACGGAGAAACTGACGATTCCCGAACAATTCTTGCATTTCTTCGTCGTTATCGGGGAGGGCGGCGAGCAACTCCATGTCGCGGGCGGTGGGTGCAATCACGTGCTCATAAAAATTGGGGAGTTGGATTTTTTCATCTTGATCTTTGAGCGTGTTGAGTGCCCACACGAGACGCCAGGCCGCATTGGGCAGAATCGAGCCTGCAATTCCGGAGTGGGTATCAATTTTGGCTGTTTCGACGGAAAGTTCGAGGTAGCAGATGCCACGTAACCCGAGATAGCTCACAGGTTCGCCATCGCTGTTGTGGGTGCCGAATTCCCACACACATGAATCGGCTTTGAGTCGTTCACGGTTGGCCAGTACAAATGGTGCCAAATTGGGACTGGCGATTTCTTCTTCGCCTTCCACCAAAAACTTGATGTTGATGGGTAATTCGCCCAGAATTGCTTGGACGGCAGCAATGGCTGCGATACGGCTGACCAGCTCGCCTTTGTCGTCGGCGACACCACGTGCAATCAATAAATTGTCACGACGCGTCATTTCAAAGGGTGGCGTATGCCACAACTCAAATGGCTCAGCTGGTTGGACATCGTAGTGGTTGTAGCATAATAGCGTATGGGCAGCGTTGGTGAGATGTTCTGCGTAGACCACAGGGTTACCCGCCGTAGGCATAATACTCGTCTGCAAGCCGACATCACCGAGTAATTCGGCAACGCGTTGGGCACATGGGGCAATCCCCTGTCCTTGGGCAGCCACACTGGGGATGGCACATAACCCACCCAGCATGTCAATGAACCGCTCGAGATTGGCATCAATGTAGGCATCAATTTGTGGTTGCACGGCTGTCGGGTTCATGGCAATTCCTCTGTGGCTTGATGGGAAAACACGGCTCGGTGCTATCTTAGCATAGGCGGAGTTGTTGACGGCATGGAAGTGATGTTCTACCATAGCAGTACAACCTCATTGATACGGGGACGCCATGCGTATTGTGGTGACAGGTGCCAATGGTCAGCTCGGTAAGGCGGTCGTGGCACAATTTCAAGCGCAACATCATCAGGTCATTCCACTCGGACATGCCGATATTGAGCTCGCACACCCACAGAGTGCTGATATGATTGCGAGCCATCGGCCGGCAGTGATTATTCATGCAGCAGCCATGACCAACGTTGACGGCTGTGCACGTGATCCCGATGCAGCCTATCGCATCAATGCGCTGGGGACGCGCTGGGTGGCGCAGGCCGCACGTACGTGTCATGCGCGCATGGTCGCAATTAGCACCAACGAAGTCTTTGATGGCACGGCAATGCTGCCGTACGGCGAATACGATGTGGCCAATCCGATTAATCCGTATGCGCGTTCGAAGTATGCGGGCGAACAGGCGGCGCGCGAATTGCTTGACCGGTTGTACGTGGTACGGGTGGCATGGTTGTTTGGTGGCGAACGGAATTTTGTGCGTACGGTGCTTCGGCTTGCCCAAGAACGAACACACATCCGCATGGTGTGTGACGAAATTGGTTCACCCACCCATGCTGGTGATGTGGCGCAGGCGTTGTCACAGCTCTTGGAAAGCGATGCGTTTGGTACCTATCACCTGGTCAATCAGGGGGCATGCTCACGGCTCGAATTAGCCCAAGCTACCCTTGATGCTGCAGGTATTAGTACGGTGACACTCGAACCGATTACATTGGCCGATTACCCGCGCCCGGGGCGCGTTCCCGCATATACGCCACTTGCGAATTATGTGGGTACGGCCATGGGGATTACGTTGCGACCATGGCAGGACGCAGTGCGTGCCGCAGTGGTAGGCCGAGACTGAGGATACACGATGATTGATGTGATAGTGCCCAACTATAATGGGCGAGCGCATCTGGAGATTTGTTTGCCTGCACTCGCCGCACAGTCCCGCCGCGCGGATGTGCGTATCACTGTGGTTGATGATTGTTCGCACGACGATTCAGTTGCATATGTACGCCAGCATCATCCCACGGTAAATTTGATTGTGATGCCCAAAAATAGTGGCTTTGTGGCGGCATGTAATACGGGAATTGCGGCGACTGATGGTGCATATGTGGTGTTGCTCAACAACGACACCGAAGTCATTTCCACCTGGCTTGAAGCACTCATTGGCGCCCTCGAAGCGCATCCGGAGTATGCATTTGCTGCCAGCAAACTGATGCTCTTTGATCGTCGTACCACCATTCATTCTGCGGGTGACTACTATACGGTGGATGGTGTGCCAGGGAGCTGGGGCGTGTGGCAAACGGATGCCCCCGTGTATATGGTGCAACGAGAAGTGTTTGGTCCATGTGCGGGTGCCGCTGCGTATCGCCGTCAGGCATTGCAAGAATTGGCCGTAGATGGTGCGATTTTTGATCCCGATTTGGTGATGTACTGCGAAGATGTTGACTTGAATTTGCGTGCCCGCCTGCATGGTATGCGCACCGTGTTTGTGCCCACGGCCATCGTCTATCATCGCCTGAGTGCAACGGGAGGTGGTGTGCTTGCAAGCTACTACTGTGGGCGTAATTTCCCATTAGTATGGCTCAAAAATATGCCATCTACCATGGTTTGGCGGTATGGCTGGCGCATGCTATGGCGCCAACTGCGTATTACAGGTGATGCGCTTCGGCATATTCGCGGTACGGCAGCACAGGCGCGGCTCCGTGGTCAACTTGCTGCATGGTGGCACCTTGGACGATTTTTGGCAAAGCGTAGACACATTCCAACACCGGTCAATGAAACAATGCTGATGCTTGCCACGGGAAATGAGATATCGCTATGACTACACCGACTCAACCACTTTTGTCAATTGTGATTCCTGCCTATAATGAGCAGTTGCGGCTGCCAACTACGTTGCAGGCGATTCGTGACTATGTGACACGCACGCAACTTGATGTCGAAGTATTGGTGGCCGATGACGGCAGTGCCGATGCAACCGCACAGATTGTCAACCACGTAGCAGCTACATGGCCACAGTTACGCCTATTGTCACTCGACCATCGTGGCAAAGGGTTCGCTGTGCGGGCTGGTGCACTTGCTGCTCGTGGTACATATATTTTGTTGTGTGATGCCGATTTAGCAGTTCCCATTGATGAATGGGATCGCATGTTGCCCCTCTTTGCGACACAGCATGCAGACGTGGTTATCGGCTCGCGTGAGGGTCAAGGAGCCCACCGTGAGGGTGAGCCGTTTCACCGGCATCTGATGGGACGTGTCTTCAATGTGCTGGTGCGTTTGTTGGTCGTCGGTAATTTTCATGACACACAATGTGGCTTCAAAGCGTTTCGGCATGCGGTGGCCCACGACCTCTTTCGGCGGGCACGTATCTACGGCGATGACGCCCCTGTTATTCAAGGGGCGGCGGTGACTGCATTTGATGTGGAAATCATTTTTTTGGCGGTGAAACGTGGCTACCGTGTCATCGAATTGCCCGTCCTGTGGCATTATGGCGTCGAAACAAAAGTTGACCCGATTCGTGATGCCATGCGCAACTTGCGCGACATTGTGCGTGTGCGTTGGTTGGCCATCCAAGGTGCCTATACCAATCTCGACGACCCACGAGTCTAGGTGTGGTGCCGGGTGCTACTCGCTTGGCATGGGCCAGCGATAGGGAATCCCAGGGAGACGGAGTACGCGTGCACCGCCATCTGCGATGGACACAGCATCGTCACGCATGCTGAGTACGACCTCTTGGCGGAGCCAGAGGAGCGTGTCGTTCTCACGGCGGGCACGGTCGGTCATAGTGTATGCATCACCCGTGAAGCGGGAATCAATGGCAATGGCATGTGTGAAATCATAACTTTCTGAGGCAGACGCCTCAGATATCAATGCAAATGCACCTCTCAGCCACTCCCCGAGTGGCGCAGTGCGTATTGTGCCGTCGTTGTTGCGTACCAGACACCCGTTGCTCCAACACTGCAATGTCATATCCGTGAATGGCATGGCGGGCATTATCGGTAGCCCCCACCGTGCATAACTGCCATTAGTTGCAACATACTCCATGAAGACACTCGGTACAAAGATGCCCGACTCGCCAACAACTCGCCCCGTGCCACGTTGGATGCTCATCGTTGCCGCGGCCACTTGTGGGCCAGCATCGAGCTGTACCATGAGGCGGTAAGTGCCGTCAGCAACACGGGTGGGGATTTCCAATGCATGCATGTGTTGGAGCGTGCCATCGCCGATATCTGCTAGTGTTAATGCACCAGCAAACAGCGGTTGTGTGCGTCGAGTGTAGGTGCGGTTGGTGACATCCACCAACGATACCGTGACTTGGTGTATGTCACGGTCGCTACTCGTGCTTGCCCATGTCAGTACCACAGGGAGCATGCTCCCCGGTTCGTAGGCGGCACGGTTGAGTGGTGGCGGGAGCGCACTACTGACGAGCGTGGCATCACCGAGTTGTTGGTTGACGAGTTGTGGGGCGCCCACCGCAATGGGCTGGTAGATGTCATAGCTCCCCCGTGAGCCACTTTGGGCGTAGCGCGTACTGATGAGTTGGATGCTTTCGCGGGTCATCCAATTACCGAGGTAGTCGAGGACCACCAACGGTATGGTCCCGTTGGCGAGCTGTCTGAGGAGCGGGCGCTGGTCCCATAATCCGACATCGTGGAGCATGCGGTGCTCAAATACCTGCATGGGCGCCAGTGCATTCGCTTGGGCGGCAATCCCCGGCACATCGGTGAATACCACTGACCCGTGTGTGTGTATGAGGTCGTTTAGATCGGTTGCAGTGACTGCGTTGGCTGCCAGAATGTGTCCTTCACGGCGCAAATCTTGCCAGACACCGTAGCTGCCAATCACAATGCGTGCTGGGCGTTGTTGCTCGATCATGCCGTACGGTTTGGCGTATGTTTCACTCCATAGCGGAAAATAGCGTGCCACGGCGAGACTGCACAAGGCAAGGAACACGATGGCATAGTCGTGGCGCCGAGTCCGCTGTACCGCACTCACCACCAACCAGATCATGCCCGCATACCACTCGAGAAAGTAATTCGCATAGGCGCCAACTTTGCCAATGCCAATCCCGATGATGATGCCACCAATCGTGTAGGCAATGGCCATAGTAGTACCGACATGCGCCGGTGTAAGCAGGTGTCGGCCATGGCGTAGATGTGCGATGGCCACAACCGCAGCAGTGATGATGAGTGGCCAGTGGATGTGCCACGCTTCACGCCAAAACGTGCGTGCCAACGTTGCATCCCAACTGTTGGTGTTGGCTTGGACGAGGTGCAACCACACGTTGCCACCCCCTAGAGTAATCCCTGCGGCCACGAGTGCGATGACACCAGCGCCACTCGCAATTGCGATTCCTGCGCTCCGCCAAGGAGTGCGTACCAACACCACAAGCAAGGCGAGTGGCGCTGCAATCAACGATGGTTTACACAGTAGAGCCAAGGCCACCAGCACAGTCCCCGCATTGAGTCGCCCACGCCAGGCCAGATATACGCCCCAGATGCCCAGTGCTACGCCGAGCATGTCTACGCGCATGACCCCACTCCACTCACGCACAATCGGGATGGCGAGCCACGTGGCCGCCGCCAACCAGCGTGTGGCAGTAGCCCACCGCGATTCTTGGGGTTGCGCGTTGAGTTGTGCGATGGCCACAAAAACGGCAATTCCTGCGAGTGTTGATATGAGCCGCCCGGCCTGGAGGATGGGGAGCATCCAGCCGATGATGGCACTCACGAGTAAGTACATGGGGGGGTAGTTGACGACGACAAACGGAACCTGTCCTGGGTCACCGTACAACGTGGCAATGGTACCACCCTGATGCAAATACTGTACCTGGCGCACTAGGGGGCCTTCGCCATAATCAATGGGAAAGGCATAGGCGATGCGCTGTGCGACCATGACCAGATAGAGTGGGAGTTGCCAGAGTACGAGTGCACTTGCAGCGAACATGGCCACAATGCGCATAATCTGCTGTCTATTCACGCGGTATTCCCCTGTTGTTGTAGGAGTAGGCTCGAAACGTCGGCAGTGAGCGCCGTCGTGGTGTCTATGGATATCATACTCTACGTTCGGATGCCGGCTATGCACCCGGTGAAAAAATCTATGGTATAGTAAACACGTTTGCGGGGGGGCAGTGTGGCTACTCCGTGTGTCAGATTCCTTCTTCTTATCAAGAGGTGAACCTTGAGCG
>CAZMWB010000023.1:0-37881 GCA_964569955.1 uncultured Klebsiella sp.
CAAATCCACTCATTCGTACAGGCATGTTTTTCCTTTCATTTTCTCACAACTTTTACATATTACAGTATTTCAGTAATACTGTCAAGTATACAATAAAAACACCTTAATCATAATTGTTTTATTGTATGAAGTGCTATCACGACACGGCCACACCTCGGTATAATAAGCCCATCCCCCTACAAGGAGCGCAGACATGAGCATCAATGTCGGTATCATCGGGCTTGGCCAAGGCTGTTCTCACCTGCAGGCGTTCCAACTTATGGACGGTACCGCGGTCGGCGCCATCTGTGATAGCGATGTGGTACGCTGTGCGACTGTGGCCCGCACATACGGCATCACCCAGACCTATCACGACATCACGCATATCTTGGCTGACCCACACATTGATGCGGTGGTGATTGCCACCCCCGACCACTTGCACGGTGCCCACGCCATCATGGCGCTCGACGCAGGCAAACACGTGCTCAGCGAGATTCCGATGGCGCTGACCATCGCCGAATGCACGCGCATCATCGCCCTCAGCGAGCGCAATGGCCTGGTCTACCACATGGGTAATCAGGTGCGCTATGCGGCCTGTCTACGCGATGTGGCCACGCTCATCCATGCCGGTGACCTCGGGCCACTCTTTTATGGTGAGGGGGAATACCTGCACGACATGCACGACATCGTTGACACCTACCCTGCCGACCACTGGCGCATCAATCCGGCCACGCCGCAGACGACGCTGCTGGGGGGCGGCCCACACGCCCTCGATACGTTGCGATGGCTGATGCAGGTGCGCTTTACGCAGGTGCAGGCCTTTCATGTGACGCAGCCCAGCGCCTGGCAAACCACGCATACCACGGCTGCGTTGCTCACCAGTGACAGCGGTGCCGTCTGCAAAATCACCGTGTCGTACGGCATGCAACGCCCCTACTGCCTCTACTACAGCGTCTACGGTCGCGACGGCACGTTTGAGCGCAGTCGCGACCAGGGGGCGCCGATGCAGCCCACTACCAACTTCCTCTACCACCGGCGCATGGCCAGTGCCACGCGCATGATTCCCGTGGACGTGCCCAACTGGTACAATCCACGCTTGCCACGTAATCTACGCCTGGGGCACGGCACGATGGAAATCGAGCAGGCCATGCAGTTCCGTGATGCCATCATGCAGCAACGCCTAGCCGACATCCATGCCCGCGAGGCGGCACGCTCGATTATCCCGCTGATTTGTGCGTTGCAGTCTGCTTCACAAGGGGGTGGGGTGGTGACGATTCCTGATCCTGACACGTTACTCGCCTGATTATTGGAAAAAACGCCATGCTGATTATTCACGACCCAAGCCAACAGCAATCGCGCTATAGCACGTATCTTAGTGAACTCTTATACGGCGAAGGACTCGCTGCACAGCAGCACGTCACCCTCACCGACCTCGACCTAGCCACCGCCGCCAGCACCGACATCATCGTGCTCCCGCGCATGGCGCTGTCGGCCAGCCATGTTGACATCATCTGTGCGGCGGTGGCGCAGGGCACACATCTGCTCTGCCTGATGCCGGCACCCACCCTGGCTACGCGCCTCGGTATCACACTCACGCACCGTGTCATCCCGCACGGGCGCATGAATATGGAAGCATCGCTCCTGCCCCATCTCAATGCGCCCGTCGCGTTGGATGTGCTCACGCCGGCATTGTGCTGGCACCTCCCCGCCGATTGCACCGTGCTGGCACGGATTGATGACCAACCCGCTATTGTGCACATGGCGTATGGACACGGGAAAGTGACCTGTATCTGCTTCGACGTGGCTGCTACCGTGGCGCGTCTGCGCCACGGCGACCCCGCCATGGTGGATTGCCATACGGCGGGGCTCGATGGTGTCTACCGTCCCAGTGAGCTCTTTGTGCATCAGCTCGACCCCGCGCAAGCGCACATTCCACAAGCCGATCTCTATACGGCCATACTCGCACTCCTTGTCACTGCCATGGCGCCACAGCCACGGCTGTGGTACTACCCGTACGTTGCCCAGCAGAGTGTGATGTTGATGACCAGCGACGACGATTGGTCGCAGGTCAGCGAATTCACCCAACTCATCAATGCCCTAGCCGCCCATAACGCCACCTGCACCTTTTATCTGGTGCCCCAAAGCCGCGTCAGCACACAGGATGTGGCCACATGGCAGGCAGCCGGGCACACCTTTAGCGTGCATCCCGCACTCGCCGAGGATATCGTGGTGGGACTAGCCACCGACGTGGCGCAACCGCATGTGGTCGCCCCCATGCTGGCCGACAACGTGGCGCGCCACCAACGCATGTACGGCGGCAGGGTCACCAGTATCCGCCAGCATGCGGTACGCTGGCTGGGGTATGTGGAGGCGGCGCGCATCCTGGCCGATCTCGGGGTGCGCATGGACTGCAACTCCCTGGCCGTGTCACCCTACCTCGGGTATTTGTGCGGTTCGGGGCGGCCACTACCCTTTGTGGACGAACAAGGGACACTGATTGACTGCTGGCAACAGCCGACACTCTGGACGGAGGAGTGTCTCATCCACCCCGAATACGTTTTTAGCTTCAAGTGGAGTCTGGCAGAAGCCGTGGCGGCCACCGATGCATTGGTAGCAGCAGCAGCCACACACTACTATACGCCGGTGACGATTAATTCCCATCCAGTTAGCTTTGCAACCTACTCGCAACCCCTCATCGAAGCCAACTGGCGCGCAGCCATGCGCTACGGCATGCCAATCCAAAACGTAGATAGCTGGTGTGACTGGACGCTGCAACGACGCGCGCTCGCCCTCAGTCATGACAATGATGGCTGGTATCTGCGTATACCAGCACCGATGGCACACGTGAGTCTCCTGTTGCCCGTGAGCATGACACCACTGCACCCTGCGCTCCGCGTCACCCGTTGGGGACAGGAGTGGTGGGGCGTGGAGTTGCACAATCTAGAAGCAGGGCGACAGCGTATTGTCTGATCACAGCGCAGAACTCGTATCACGGTTGGACAAAAGCAGTGTATACTACGCAAACCACCACACAACGACGATACCGTGCGTGTAGCATCGGCACGCGTTCCCCAGCGCCTTGATTACTTGAATAGGAATGCCATCATGAAGCGAAGCCTTGTACTCATCGGCATATGCATGTGGTGTATCACGGCATGTGGTGAAATAGCAACCATTGCCGACTCCGCCATAGCCACGATTGCCGCACAAACACCGGACGATGCAGTACACATGACCCAAACACCGGTCAACCGCAAGGCCACTGCCACATCCAAGCCGGCGAGCAAAAAGACCACTGCCACACCAGCAAATGCCGACTATCAGGATGCCAACGATGCAGTGGATGCGTTTTTTGGTGAGTTTATTACGCCCAAAACGCCCGGTGGCGTGGTGATTGTGCTCCAGGATGGGCAAATCATCCATCAGGCTGCCTATGGCATGGCCAATCTCAAGAAAAAAACACCACTGACCGTGGAACACCAATTCCACTTGGCATCGGTCGGCAAACAGATGACAGCAATGGCCATCATGATACTAGCCGAAGAAGGGAAACTCAGCTATGACGATACGCTGAGCACCACTATCCCGGAAATTGCCAAGCTCAGCGACACCATGACCATCCGCCAAGTGCTCAACCACACATCGGGGCTACCCGACTACGAAGACGGCATTGGCGATGCGCTTCTTACCCGGTCAGAGACCCCAACCAATGCCGACATGGTGGCCGTGGTCGCACGCAAACGCAAGTTGTTGGCCCCCCCCGGTGAGGCGTTTTATTACAGCAACGTCGGCTACGATCTGCTTGCGGTGGTGATTGAGCGTGTGTCCGGGGAATCGTATCCTGATTTCCTGCAGTCGCGTATTTTCGACAAATTGGGCATGACACATACCTTTTCGCTCCCCAACGACAAGCGGCGCAAAGACCCACTCATCGCTATCAGTTATACGGGGAGTCGTCAGAAGCCGGAGGCCTATCCATCAGACAACCTGGACGGCATCTACGGATCGGGTTCGATGTATAGCACCGTCGGTGATATGGCGTTGTACGATGAGGCGCTGTATAGCAACACGCTGGTCTCACAAAAAACGTACAAAGAAGCGCTTAAACCGGCCGTACTCAACGATGGCAGTAAAGAAGCATACGGCTTTGGGCTAGAATTCGCCAAGTGGCAGAACGAATCATATGTGGCACATTCGGGGGCCTGGTTGGGCTTTAACAACGATTACGTGCGCTTTACCAAACGACATTTTTCGGTCATCGTGCTACTCAACCGCGACTACGACTACCCCGACGACCCGCGCTTGGCACTTCAAGTGGCCGAATTCTATCTGCGTTGATGTACACCTTCCACGCATAATTTGGTATGATGGTCGCATCACCCGACCAGACCAAAGGATACACCTATGCCGGCTACACTCACACTCCTGGGCAGCAAAGGGGGACCTGCCATCCGCCCAGGTGGCCCCATGCCCACGGCATCATTGCTCGACATTGCTGGGCGGCGCTTCGTGGTGGATTGTGGGCTGGGAGTGACGCGCTCGCTGGTGGCTACGGGGATGAACCTCAAGTCACTCGACACGATTTTTATTACCCACCTGCATTCTGATCATGTGCTGGAGCTAGGGGCACTCATCCATACAGCCTGGACGACGGGTATTTCGACACCCATTCATGTCTACGGTCCCCCGGGAATAGACGCATATTGGCAGGGCTTCATGGCAGCAATGGCCTTTGATTGCGGCATCCGGGTGATAGACGAGGGACGCATCCCCATTAATGAACTAGTGCACATCCACACCTACGGCGCAGGGCTAGTGCTCCAGACTGATACGCTGCAGGTTGATGCCTTGCGCGTATCACACCCACCGGTGCACGACTGTTTTGCGTTGCGCTTTCGTGCCGATGTGCAGGTCACCTTTTCCGCAGATACCTGCTACTTCCCACCCTTGATTGATTTTGCGCGCCACAGCGACCTGCTCATCCACGAGGCCATGCTCCCCGCAGGACTCGATGCGCTCGTCGCCAAGACGGGTGGGGGTGATAAGTTGCGCCAGCACTTGCTGGCCAGCCATACCACGGCAGCCCAGGTCGCCCAGCTAGCGCAGACTGCCGCCGTCAGGCACCTCGTACTCCATCACCTCATCCCCGCCGATGATCCGCAGTTTACGGCGGTGGATTGGCACGCGGCAGTGCGCCCACACTGGGATGGGGCGTTGAGTGTGGCGCATGACGGGATGGTGATTCAGGTCGCATAGACCGCATGTAACCATGAAAGGTACACCCATGCAGATGATTGCACATGCCCCCTGGGAATGGTCACTCTTTCGTGATGGTGATGCCTACTATTTACTCGTCATCTGCGGGAGCCAGCCACTCGTCGATGTGGTAGTTGCACTGACTGCCGAAGAAATCGCTGCCTGGCAGCAGACACACACCACCAGTATTACGGCGCTCGCCCATATCATCCATGCCACCCCCTTGCCACACCCGCGCCACCGTGCCGATATCGCCAGCCAGCTACGCCCCCTGCGTGCAACGACCATGGACATGGATCCACTCATGCGTACCATTGATGTGTCGAGCACACGCATGAACGGTGCCGCACTCATCACCAGTCTGCTGTGTGCTGGTCTCGCATGGCTAATGATCAGCGACTCCAGTATTTGGCAGTCCGGCGTCGCCTGGCAGATTGGAGCCGGGCTATTTACATTCCTGACTGCTGGTATGGCGATTATGATGCTCTCCTATGCGCTACGCGGTCAGCGCAATCAATTCGCTCAACTCAAAGAAACCCTACAACAGCACCCACAGCGCATCCGCACCGTATCGTTACAGGTAGCGCGTGGCAAACCCGTGGCGTGGCTGGCAGACGATGGCCGTGCCACACGGGGATTGCACGTCATCGTGACCAGCACTACCGATCAGACGTGGGTGTTGCCCGTTACCCGTGATACGGCACCACGCCTGGTGTACTTGCTCAACCAGCGCTGTCAGTTACTCACATAACGGCATACCACGTATCACGAAAAATTTGTCGTAGTGATGGGAACCACCATGTCATTCACCCCACCTCTCACTCCCCGTCCCCGCTGGGACTCGCGTGTTGAACAGACCCCGGCACCGGCATGCAATGATGCGCAAGGGTATACACTCCAGGTTACAAAAGGGCGAATCACTATCCTCGCCACTACCAGTGTGGGGGCGTTTTATGCACAACAGACGCTGATGCAACTGCAACGTCAATACCCAGGTGGGATACCCGACATGCACATCGTGGACTGGCCAGCGACACAGTGGCGTGGGGTGATGCTCGACGTATCGCGTGACAAAGTGCCTACGATGACCAGTATGTGTCAGCTCATCATGGCGCTGGCATCACTCAAAATCAACGTGCTCCAACTCTACCTCGAACACACCTTTGCCCACCCGGGACATGACGACGTATGGCGGGATGCCTCGCCTTTTACTCCGAGTGAAATCGCCCAACTCCGCCAGGTGGCCGCCGCCCATCATGTCATGCTCATCGGCCAACAAAACACCCTCGGACACATGGAACGCTGGCTCAAACACCCGCGCTATGCGGACTTGGCCGCCCTACCCGGTGGCTACCACGCCCCAGATGGCGGACACGAGCCAGCCGCCTGTCTCGAACCCACCAACCCCGCAGCACTGGCACTTGCCTGTGAACTTGTGACCACCGTGGCAGAATCTTTTGCCTGTCCCACCGTACATATCGGGCTCGATGAGCCGATTGATCTCAATCCAGTCGTCTGGGATGCCATTTTTGATGTACCGGGGACAGTGGCCCCCTGGGCTGACATTGACAACGGAGCATTCTGTGTGCCCTTGGCATCCACCCGTCAACGTGATTATGTCCACTGGATACAGGCCATGTGTGCCATTCCCGCCTTGCAGCACCGCCAGGTGCTGATGTGGGCCGATGTGATTGCCGCACATCCTGAACTGATGGCCGATATTCCAGCCCATGTCACATTGGTGGAATGGGGCTACGAAGCCGATCATCCCTTTGCGGCACGGGTTGAGCGCATCCGGCAGGCAGGGCGCACCTGCTGGGTGGCACCCGGTACTGCGGCCTGGAATTCGCTAGCCGGACGCATCCCCACCATGCAGGCCAACATCCAAGCGGCAGTTGCCGTAGCAACCACGCATCAGCTCCCCGGTCTCTTGATTTGCGACTGGGGGAATGCGGGGCATCTACACTATGCCCCCATTAGCTGGCCCGGATTCGTGTATGGCGCAACGCTGAGCTGGAATCCAGATGACGCACCTGATCTCGTGGCGAGTCTGGCCCATGTCTGCCCACACCCACAATTAGCAGCGCTGACCGTGCAAATCGGGCGGGTGGGGCACGGGGTACTCCCCCCCATCAAAGAAGCAGGCACATTGGCCGCCCTGCTCACGCGCCCCGAGGCCATCCCCGCTCTGGTACAGGCAGGAATGACGCCCGCATCATTGACAACTATTGCCGACGAGCTTGATGACATACGACGCCGTTGTGCAGCGTTTCTGCAGGATGCCACATGCGCACTCTGGGCCGACGAGTTAGCCACTACCGCACACTGGTTGCGCCTAGGAGTCGCACACACCCGACATCTGTTGGGGTGGGATGAATCATTGTCACGTGCGCATATACGTCGTGCCCGACACACGCTCCTCGCTCACCACCGCACATTATGGCTGGCACGCAACCGCCTCGGTGGGCTCGAGGATTCGGTGACAACACTGGCACAGGCAACCCACGCACTCGACGCATAGGAGCGCATGAGACTGGTGTGAGCGGCCAATCCTTCTTCAAAATCATTGACATTTATTGACGATTTATGTATATTCTTGATACACCTCAACAATCGTTCATGTACCTGTGTTATGCCGATAAAGGATGCAACAAATGAAACGAATACCACTATCTGTGATACACATATGCGTAGCGGTGGGACTCTGGTGCGTATTGCAGTTACTACCCGCATATGCATCCGAACACATTGCGGTACCACAAACAACTACCACTCCAGCACCAGATACCAGCGGCCCAGTATTTCCTGTCTCGGGGATAACGTTCAGTCTCGTGAATGCGGGCAGTTTCCGCGCACAGTGGATGCCTGCAACCGACAACGTGACTGCACCATCCAACCTCAGATACGAGGCATGTGTATCGCATATAGTGAATGGGTGTGACGTCTTTGCCGTGCATGCCACATCACAACTCGGGGTGGCCCATGTAATCGCCACGGGACTGATACCGAGTACCACATATTACGTCAAAGTCCGCGCTATTGATGGAGCAAATAACACGTCAGCGACGATGCTTACTGGCAGTGTGAACACCCTTGCAGACACGAGCAAGCCGAGCTTTGCAAATACCACGATTACGTTTACTGGGGTAACCGACAAAAGCTTTACCGCCACATGGAATCCTGCCACCGATGATGCAACAACGGCGGCCAATATGCGTTACGACGTCTGTGTGAGCATGTCTGCTACGGGTTGCAATACCTTCACCCCATTTGTTACGACTGCTGCAGGGGTAACCACATTCACCCGCACTGATGTCGGTGATGGACTACTCGTACGACCGTTAACAACCTATTATGTGCGGGTACGCGCCGTTGATATTGCGGGGAATGTGTCAAGCACTAATGCGGCTGGGAGTGTACAGGCGACCCGAGACACGACTGCACCGATATTTTCAGGATCAATCAGCTTTACCAATGTGACCCCTGGAGGATTCCGTGCAACATGGCAGGCACCTAGAGACAATTATACGAGCACGAACCAGATAGCCACAGACGTGTTTGTGTGTACCGCCGCAGATAGTGGCTGTGGTACAGCCATTCCCGTGAGCGCGGGAACGCAACAGTACACCGTGAGTGGACTTACGCCGGCAAGCACCTATTTTTTCAAGATTCGTGCCCGCGATGGGTTCAACAATGAATCAACACTCATCGGCAGTGTCAGCACACCCGCAGACACCACGGGACCTACATTTCCTGCGTCGGTAATATCGTTTAGCCTGATTACACCAGCAAGTTTCAAGGCACAATGGGCAGGAGCTACAGACGACGCGACAGGGATGTTTGGCATCCGCTACGAGCTGTGTATTGCGACGACGAATACCGGCTGTAACACGTTTACTGTCCATGCGTCGTCCCAGCCAGGTGTGGCGCATCTGACACCCACAGGGCTCCTCCCAAGCACGACGTACTTTGTCAAAGTTCGTGCTGTTGATGGGGCGGGCAATTATTCGAGCAACATGTTGTCCGGTAGTGTGACCACGCTTGCAGACACTGCTGGTCCATCCTTTGCCTCCACAAGTATCTCATTCCCACGCGTAGCAAATGGCTATGTGGCGCGCTGGAATGCAGCAAGTGATAATGCGACTCCTGCATCTGCACTCACCTACGAGGTATGTATTGCAACGACCTCCACCGGATGTACGATTTTTACGGTCACTGCAACCACGAGTGCGGGAGTGACCACGATTACACGCAATGGACTCATCCCCAATACCACCTATTATCTGAAAGTGCGCGCCCGGGATGCCACGGGCAACGTGTCGGCAAATATGGCGGTGGGTAGCCTAAAGACGGGTACAGATATTTCGGCACCGTTATTTGCGACTACCACGTTGAATTTCTCAGCGATTACGCCAAGCAGTGTCACCGTATCTTGGACGGCAGCAGGCGACAACGTCAGCGCAGCGTCAAGCCTCATCTATCTCATCTGTGTGCAGAGCAGTGCGACGGGGTGTGATACGTATCCCGTCCATGCGACTACTGCGGCGGGTGCCACATCGATGACACTCAATGGCTTGAATCCGAATTCGCTCCACTATGTCACGGTGTGGGCACGTGATGGAGCAGGAAATATGTCCATTAACAGTGCATCGGGGAGTATCACCACCGGTATTCCATCACCAACAAACACATTCACCCCATCTCGGACGCGTACGAGCACCATGACCATGTCGGCGACGCGTACACACACCAGCACCCCTACTGCCACCGCCACCATGACGGCCACACGCACACGCACCAGCACCCCTACCACTACTGCTACCATGACGGCCACACGCACACGCACCAGTACACGCACTAGCACCCCTACCGCCACAGTCACCATGACGGCCTCACGCACACGCACCAACACCTCTACCGCCACCGCCACCATGACGGCCACACGCACACGCACCAGCACACGCACCAGCACCCCTACCGCCACCGCCACCATGACCGCTACCATGACATCAACCCCTCAACCCAATCAACTCATTGCACCCGGTGGCAGACACACGTGTGTGCTGACAACCGCCGGAGCTGTTGCCTGTTGGGGGTACAACGAGTTTGGACAACTCGGGAACGGGACGATCACAAGTTCATTGTTGCCCGTGGCAGTTACTGGGCTCACCAGTGGGGTCACCACAGTATCCGCAGGTGACCTTCACACGTGTGCGATTACTGCAACTGGTGGATTAAAGTGTTGGGGACTCAACAATGGTAGACTTGGTGATGGGACATCCACACAACGTACCACACCAGTGGATGTTGTTGGGCTCACCAGCAATGTGATTGCCGTAGCTGCAAGCGATGGACATACCTGTGCGCTGACCAGTAGTGGTGGCATCAAGTGTTGGGGATCAAATACATACGGACAACTCGGCGATAGGACACGCACATCGCGCAATGCACCCGTAGACGTGGTGGGACTCACCAGCGGCGTTGTGGCTATTGCCACCGGCGAATATCATACCTGTGCGCTGACCAGTAGTGGTGGCGTCAAGTGTTGGGGAAGGGCTAATGTTGGGCAAATTGGTGATGGTAATATCAATGATTTTGTTGGCCACTTTGAATATGGTACGCCGCGAGACGTTGCAAACATGACCAGTGGGGTTATTGCCATTACCGCAGGAGAATATCACACGTGTGCACTCAAGTCTGCGGGTTCTGTAAGCGTCTACTGTTGGGGCTACAACAGTAATGGGCAAATCGGTGACGGGACACAAACATCACGCAACACCCCTGCATTAGTGAGTGCGCTTGACTTCAGCGGAGTAGCCGCAATCACTGCTGGCGATCGCCATACGTGCGTGCGAACTACCGCAGGTGCGGTGCTGTGTTGGGGGACAAACATCGACGGCCAACTCGGCGATGGCTCGTTTACGACACGGTATATCCCCACGGCGGTCGTCGGTCTCACCAGTGGGGTAACAGTGCTTGTGGCTGGTGACAGACACACATGTGCCATTACCACGGGGAATCGTGGCATGTGTTGGGGAGGCAATGTCAATGGCGAGGTTGGTGATGCCACCACCATTCTCCGGAATACACCTGTCAATATTATCGGCTTTGTGCCCTTGGCATCAATGCGCCATATCACGGCATTTGATGCACAGTTCCGTGGGTGAGATACATGCATCGGCATAGTGCCATGTTCTGCTGGATATAAACATACATACCACTATTGGCACAAACGCATGCGGACAAGAGTTGTACACACCATGTATCAATGCCATCTCGAGAATGGCAGACATAAATCGTTGACATCTTTGCGGTGCTGTTATATATATTATGGTGTGATGACAATACCGACAACATATACATGTGTACCTGGTGCTGAGTGCATCTTGCCAAAGGAATTCTCATGAATCAGATTAAGTTAACGGGAATCATCCTCGGCATTATCTGCGTGTTGTGGAATTTGCTCTTGCCTACACACGCAACCACCGCATTCACCCGTGTACGGACCGCGGGTGCTAATATTGCACTACTACAGGCGCATCGCTATCGTCCCGTGACATCACGTGTTGCACCCCGCGAGCTCATGCCTGGGCAGATTACTGCGGTGATTAGTTTCGGTGATGATACTGCGTCTCGCGACAACGTCAATCTGCGGACTGCTCAGTTTGTGGCCAGTGGTAAATCGCACCACCTTGCAGTACGCGATGATTATGCGATTATTGGGTGGGGAAGCAATACTCAAGGCCAGTTGAATATTCCAACCATCTTTTCTGCGCTCAATCCCAACCGAGTGCCTGTCACCGAGCTCAGTGCAGGTGACAACCATAATGTGGCGTTATCCATTGTTTCCGATGTTGATACCGGTGAGACGTCTACCACGGTTTATGCCTGGGGTAGCGATAACGCACTCGGGCAACGCAGCATCCCAGCACGTGTGAACAACGCAAACACAAGAGTTCTTTCTATTGCTGCTGGAGCAAACCACACTATCGCCTATATCGAAGAAACCGATACAGATTCAGGAGCCGTGACTGGTTCAGTGATTTGTTGGGGTAATTCGTGTACCAATACGGTACCTGCAGCCCTGCAAAACATTGATATCAACAATACAACAGTGACCGATATTTTGGCACAAGGAAATCATAATGCGGCACTCCTCAGTACCGGTGAGATAATAGACTGGTACACAAACGGCAATCCAACCACACACACCCCTACAGAAGGGGTGTCCTATATGAGTATTGCCGTAGGAAATGCGTTTACTGTTGCCATTGACAACAACGGAATCATGTATGCATTCGGTGATAATAGCAAGGGACAACTCAACATTCCTACGGAAGTAGTCTGTTGGAATCGTGCCAGTGCCGGAGCAAACCATGTCGTAGCAATGGACTGTGATGGCAATGTGTATGCGTGGGGCGATAACAGTAAAAATCAGACGAATATCCCAAATGATATGCCACAATCACTTGCAGCGGTGACTCAGATTGATGCGCATGGTGATCATACACTCGTGCTCTACTCGATTACACCAAACTACGAATTAGTCAGCTGGGGAAGTAATAGCAGTGGGTTACCTGCTACTCGTATCGACATCCAAGATCTCGCAGCAGGGGTCAACCACGGTCTGGCCATTGTGTCTGATACCACAGTTATTGCTTGGGGAGACAATACCTTTGGGCAGTCGAGTGTACCCGAAGTACTGAGTAATACTGTGGCCATTGCAAATGGCACCAATCATTCCGTGGCTATAGACTCTGCGGGTGGACTATGGAGCTGGGGAAGCAATGCGGCTGGCCAGCTCAATACACCACCCAACCTCGGTGTAGTTGACCTGATTGCAGCCGGGCGTGATTTTAGTATTGCACGTGCTATCAGCGATACCGGTGAAATTGATAGCAATGGAGCCCCTATTTATACCGACACACTGACAATATGGGGCAATCCGAACAAAACACTCCCCGCTGGTGTTGATGGGTTAATTACTGAACTCAAATGTTATGACAATCACTGTGCGGCAAGTATTATTGATGTCATTGTTATTGATGGCAATCCAACAGATCGTACACGCATTGTTGACTGGTACTACACTTCTGATGTCACTGGAGCAAAGACGGTCACCACCCGCACTCCGGCAAATACTGACACGAGTTACGACCCATTCATCTTCGCCGTTGGCGGGACACATACATTAATTCTCCAGACGTATCAGTCAATCAATGATACTGTTGATCCGCCTATTGAGACGATGAATGTAAAAGTTCGTGGGTTTTTGGTGAGTGGTACGAACGTTGGCCAAATCAATGAACAACTCATTTATACGCAAGATTCGTTGGATATGACTGATGTGGATCAGCTCACTGCTGGTGACGCTCATAGTGTGGCATTGCTATCAGATAATTCGCTGAAATGTTGGCCGACGACTGCGCCTGGATGTACCGTGCCCTCGTACTATGTGAATCACACAATGGTGAGTGCGAGTAAAAACTACACAATGGCGCTATCGTTTGTAGATACATCCCGTGATCCTACCGAAACAGCCACCGCATCAAATACAGCGACTCCTACCAACACCCGCACCAATACCAACACTCGCACCGCTACGGCAACAGCAACAAATTCTCATACCCGTACACAGACGCGCACGAGCACCAATACCGCAACACCGACCAATACACGTACCAATACCAATACCGCAACACCGACCAATACACGTACCAATACCAATACCGCAACACCGACCAATACACGTACCAATACCAATACACGTACCAATACCGCCACCGAGACGCCTACCCGCACCAGCACATACACCCATACTCCGTCAATGACCCACACTAATACCGCTACGCGCACCAGTACTGCCACAGCAACGAACACTCGCACAGCGACTGCAACCTTCACGGCAACCAATACGCAGACTGCAACACATACACGTACGAGCACCAATACGCAGACTCAAACACTTACACGTACGAATACGCCAACGCAAACCAATAGCCGTACCAGCACCAATACCCCTACCGAAACGTCAACGCGCACGAGCACCAATACGCAGACTCAAACACTTACACGTACGAATACGCCAACGCAAACCAATAGCCGTACCAATACCAGTACGCGCACTAACACGGCAACACGCACTAATACCAACACGCGCACTAACACGGCAACACGCACTAATACCAACACGCGCACCAGTACACGTACCAGTACGGCATCACGTACGCATACCCGCTCGTTGACACCAAGCCGTACCCCTTAATTTACCAGGGCAACGCCAATCCTGCACGGGGCCACGGCATAGTGACCACCTCACCGCTGCCACCCAATGTGACAAACGCGGTGCACAAATCGCTGCCACCAAAACAGATATTGGTGGTGCCACTGTTGCCGGTGGGATAGTACGCAATGAGTTCACCAGCCGGAGACACAACCCCGATAGCCCCAGCACCAAGCACGGCCACACAGACATTCCCTGCACTATCCACGGCCAGTGAATCGAGCATGCATCCTTCCGCAAAGCGGTAGAGTTGCTGTGGTGGTGTGGCTACCACTCCAGGGGCAGCAAGACGGCATGCCATGACTTGTGCCGTCGGCGTGATGTTCCAGTAGAGCGTGGCACCATCAGGCGCAAGCCCCACGCCGTTGGCCGACTCACTCCCCACTACAAAGCGAATCATGTCACCATGTGGACTCGCATAGTAGATCCCCGTGCGTTTGGTCTCATCGTGTGCGTATCCAAGATCAGTGAAATAAAAGCCCCCATGTGCGTCAAACACAATATCGTTGGGCGCAGACAAACAAATTCCGTCACATGCGGTATAAAGTGTCTGGATGAATGTTGTTACAAGGTCAATGGCTTGAATGCAACCACCACGATATGCACCCGGTTCCGTATACCACAAATCCCAGTTACCATCGCGAAATGCACCACTAAACGCACCACCGTTGTTGCACACATAGACACGCCCATCTGGTCCCATGGCAATCCCGTTGGGACCACCTGGTATTTCACAAATGCGGTCAACTCGGCCATCACCATGGATTCGTGTGAGGTATGGGCCAAACATCTCGACAATGAGCAGAGACCCGTCTGGCATGGCGATAGGACCTTCGGGAAAGGCGAGCTCGTGCGCAATGCGTTGAAATGATGTCACTGGATTACTCCTCTTCCACATGCGTGATGTGACATTATTGTCACGATGATTCTATGGCCGGTCAACCCTGGAGCAAGCGTACCGTCACGTGGACGTCGTCAGACACGAGTACGACTGCACCCGCCATCATCCAAGTGGCGACCGATGTCACCATCCCAATGGCGCCGTCACTGCATAAGCGTAATAGTCTCGTAATCAAGAACACATACTTATAATTGCATCGGGAGAATAGATTGCTTTATTATTGCATAGGTGTTGGAAAAATATGTGTATACTACAATTTATAGTATATACATGATATCCATGACAAACGTGGATTGTCCAATCGGCGTCGCTACGCTGGGAAGCACGTTGTACAGGCACTACCATGCAAATGAAGCATTCAAAAGGAGTGGGCATGTGGCATTCGCGGCGTCTCGTAACGGTCGTATGTGGCATTGTAATAAGCATATTCATGATCACAGAGCTGCCCATTACACCGACACGCGCATCGGGGACACGGACGAGTCAACAGACGGCTGGTATCAACCGGGGACGACTCGCGATTGCTACATCTCCACGACGTATTCCCCGTAATTATGAAACCAATGTGAGTGCACTCGTGAGTTGGGGTGATGATACGGCGAGTCGTGCTACCGTCAACCTACGCACCGCCACACATATTGCGAGCGGCACGGCCCATCACCTAGCACGGTTGCAGAACGGCAATTTAGTCGCATGGGGGAGCAACAGCAAGGGACAACTAACCATTCCAGTGGCACTCAATAGCACCAATGACGCAGCCGAAGACATCATCAGCATGGATGCCGGTGACAACCACAACCTGGTTATTTCGGCATCGTACAACGTAGCGGGCGAAGAAACGTATCGACTCCGTGCGTGGGGTGACAACAGTAAAGGGCAGACCACGCTCCCGACTCGCGTCAGTAGCGTCAACACGATACCGATGCAGGTTGCGGCGGGTGCAAATCACTCATTGGCCTATATCAACGAAACCAACCCGACCACGGGAGTGTCAAAATCATCTGTGGTGAGTTGGGGTAACAACAGCAGTACAAGTGTACCTGCCATCTTGAATCCCGTTGATACTGACGAGCACAGTCTGATAAAAATTGAAGCCCAGGGTAATCACAATGCGGCGTTGTTGAGTGACGGTATCGTCGTTGAATGGTATACCACGGGCAATCCAGTCACGCGTACGCCACCAGACGGGGCAATTTATGAGTATATTGCGGTGGGAAGCAATTTTTTGATACTCGTGGATAATTCGGGAGTCATGACTGGCTACGGCGACAATTCCAAAGGGCAACTCAACATCCCAACGGATGTCAGTTGTTGGGGGCGTGTGAGTGCGGGTACCGCACACGTGGTTGCCATGGACTGTGATGGCAACGTGTATGCGTGGGGTGACCAAAGCAAAAAGCAGACCCATATTTCAGCAGACATGCCACGCTCACTCGAAGCGGTGATTGACATTGAGTCACACGGTGATCATACGTTGGTGCTCTACGAAATCATCCCGAGTTATGAACTCGTGCAGTGGGGACAGAACGCAACAGCAGTACCGGCCACCCGCACCAATTTCACCGAAATCGCTGCAGGTGTGAATCATACACTCGCAATTACCGCAGATACCGCATCCGTGGTTGCCTGGGGTGACGACAGTTATGGTCAGAGCACCGTCCCCGACACGATTAGCAATACGGTGGCCATTGCCAACGGAACGCATCACTCACTCGCACTCGACAACAACGGTGTCCTATGGGGTTGGGGGCGTAACAATGCCGGACAGCTGGATATTCCCAGTAATCTGGGCATGATAGACATCATCGCAGCCGGGCGTGATTTTAGTATTGTGCATGCTATCTCTGATACGGGGCAGCTGGATGAATTGGGAATACCCATCTTTCAGTCTACGCTTACCATGTGGGGAAATAGTGCCAAAACGCTCCCACCAGAACTCACTGACGTCACCAAAATCAAGTGTTTCGACAATCACTGTGCGGCAACCGTCAATCGCCGCATCGAAGTCGAAGGAACACTCATTGACCAAATCTGGTTGGTGGACTGGTACTACGTGTCGGATACCACCGGCGAAAAAATTGTCACGGTACGCCAACCACCGAATGTGGATACCACGTTCGATGATGGGAATTTTAGTGTGGGTGGCACACATACCCTCATCCAACAGTATTACAACTTCGTTGATATGAGCGTTGACCCGCCCGAGAGCACCTTTTCGCTGAGTATTCGCGGCTTTCTCGTGAGTGGGAGCAATCAGGGGCAAGCCAATAACCAGTTTATTTTTGATCAGAACTCGGCGACCATGCCCAACGTTGTCACACTCACAGCCGGTGATACACACAGCATCGCACTCTTGTCGGACGGCACGCTCAAGTGTTGGCCAAGCACTAACCCGGGGTGTGCCATACCGTCGTACGTGGTAGACTATCTACTCATCAGTGCAGGCAAAAACTACACCAGTAGCCTGGCGTTTGTGGATACGTCACTCGATCCAACGGTAACACCATCACCAACGACTACCTTCACTGTAACTACGACTCGCACACAGACACCCACACAAACGGCAAGTCGCACGGCCACACAGACGGCGACGCGCACCAACACGCGCACGCATACGGCCACACAGACGGCGACGCGCACTCGAACCGCCACCTCCACGCGTACCAGCACCGGTACCCGCACCAATACGCGTACGGCCACATCATCACCCACCCCAAGTAACACGCGCACACGTACCAATTCACGCACCCCAACCAACTCGCGTACTGCCACACGCTCGCGCACAGGGACCCGCACAACGATGGCGAGTCGCACCCCCTAATGCATCTACAGACAACCCCCGCCATGCGCAGTTGTACGCACAGCGGGGTCACGTGTTTTCCCGTTTAGAGGAGACTCTCTGCTTCGGGGCTACACAACAGCGCCAATACCGCCTTGTGGGCATGCAGACGATTTTCCGCCTGATCAAAGACAATGGATTGCGGACCATCTGCCACACTGGCAGTAACTTCTTCGCCGCGGTGCATGGGTAAACAATGCATAAAGCGAGCACCTGGGCGGGCTGCTTTCATCAATTTTTCAGTCACTTGATATGGTTCGAGGGCATACACCCGTTCGGGCACATCGGTCTGTCCCATACTGACCCATACATCGGTGTAAATTACATCGGCATTCGCAACCGCCTCGTACGGGTCGCTGGTAATCAGCAAATCGGTTTCGTTTTGCTCGGCAATAGCACGGGCCTCATTCACGATGCCTGCATCAGGTGCGTAGTGTGATGGGGTTGCCACCGCAATATGCATGCCAGCGAGCGGGGCAGCGTGCAGCAATGAATGTACCATGTTGTTGCCATCGCCCACATACGCAAAGCGCACATCGCGTGTGCCACCGAAGTATTCTTTGATGGTAATCAGATCTGCGAGTGTCTGCGTAGGGTGATGCATGTCACACAGTCCGTTGATGATAGGCACACGTGAGGCATCGGCCATTTCGGTGAGCACACTATGTGCAAAGACTCGCGCCATGATGACATCCACGTAGCGTTCGAGCACCCGTGCCGTGTCAGCAATTGATTCCCCACGTGAGAGTTGCATGTCGTCGCTACTCAAAAACATGGCATGACCACCAAGCTGCGTCATGCCGATTTCGAATGCGCCACGCGTACGGGTTGACGGCTTAAAAAACATCATGGCCAGCATCTTACCACTGAGCAAGGCATGTGGCACACCACGACGCAGGCGACCCTTGAGCGTCAAGCCAACCGATACTAGATCGGCGACTTCGGCAGAGGTGAGGTCGTTCATTTTGAGCAAATCTCGTCCGTACAGTGAATGCATTGTGTCCCTCTCTGTGGATGCACCCATCCACACCGTTTAATCGAATGCCACCGGAAGCGTATCATCGGCATGATGCGCAAAAAAGAGTGTAACAAGATGTGGTTGCATGCGATCACGTGATAACTCGGGCATGGCATCACGTGCAAACCAGCCCACATCTCCTGTTTCGTGGCTGGTGGTCGCCACACCACCCACCACCTCACACAAAAAATAGATGTTGTAGACGTGCCACGGAATCGGTGCATGCCCCTGCACGTCGCGGTCAAGCACGGCAATCAGTCGTTTAACCCGCACCTCGTAGCCCGATTCCTCACGCACTTCACGCACCGCCACCTGTGCCGGTGTATCCCCCACATCCGCCCAGCCCCCAGGGGGCGCCCAGCAGCCATCAGACATATCGCGCACCAGCAGCAAGCGCTGTGCATCATCAATCACCACTGCTCGCACCCCCACCTTGGGGGTGGCATAGCCGTGTTGTGCCGCAAAAAGTTGCTGTATCGCCACCACATCACCACTACCACCTACAGCCATCATTTCGGCGGCAATCGTCTGTAATTCGGTGTAGCGCTCGCGGTCATATTCATCACGCGCATACGTCAAGCCACTCTGTGCGACTGCCTGCACCCGGCGCGCCCACTGCAACCATTGCGGCGCTGCCATCTAAGACAAACACGCCTTGGCAGCAGCTAATTGGGCAGCTACCGCTTGTGGGCCAGTGGCACCGGGCACCGTGCGAGCCGCCACCGATGCTGCCATGCTGAAGCAATCCAGCACATCGGGAGCAAATGTCGGGTCTATGGACTGTAGCTCAGCAAGCCCCAACTGCGAGATTTTGACACCACGCTCCTCGGCCACACGCACCACCTGCCCCACCACCTTGTGGGCGGTACGGAAGGGGACACCCCGGTCTACCAGATAATCGGCCACATCCGTAGCGAGCATGGCCACATCGAGACCACGGAGCAACGCATCCTGGTTGAAGCGGGCAGTTGCCGTGGCAGCCGCCACCACTGGCAACATCGTCTCAATGGTACGTGTCGCATCAAAGAGGGGCTCTTTGTCTTCTTGCAGGTCTTTGTTGTAGGCTGACGGCAACCCCTTGAGGACGGTCATGATGGTCATCAGACTCCCCACGAGACGCCCCGATTTGCCACGAGCCAACTCAAACGAGTCGGGGTTCTTCTTTTGCGGCATCAGGCTTGACCCCGTCGAATAAGCGTCAGCAAGCGTCACAAAGCCGTATTCGGCACTCGAATAGAAGACCATGTCCTCGGCCAAACGGCTGATGTGCAGGCCTATCATGGCGGTCACAAAGAGATACTCGGCCACAAAATCACGGTCACTGATGGCATCCACGCTGTTTGCGGATATCTCTGCAAAGCCGAGCTCGCTGGCGATGGCGTGGCGGTCTACGTTGAGTGGGGTACCAGCGATGGCACCAGACCCCAGTGGCAACACGGCGGTACGCGTGGCGCAATCAGCGAGGCGTTCGCGGTCGCGTTGCAACGGCCAGAAATGTGACAACAGCCAGTGCGCCAACAAAATGGGCTGTGCACGTTGCACGTGCGTATAGCCGGGGATAATCAGGTCACCGGCAGCCTCAGCCTGGGCGACGAGTGCCTGCTGCACCATGGCGACTGCCGCATCGGTACGCTGAATCGCGCCCATCACCCACAGGCGCATGTCGGTGGCAACTTGGTCGTTACGGCTACGGCCGGTATGCAACTTGCCGGCCACACTACCCACCAATTCGCCGAGACGGCGTTCCACAGCAGAATGGATGTCTTCGTCGGCTGTTTTGACAGGAAAGGCGCCATTGGCGAATTCATCATAGACGAGTTGCAAGCCACGCACGAGTTCGTCGCGTTCCGCCGGCGTAATCACGCCAGCCGCACAAATTTGGCGCGCCCATGCCATACTGCCACGGATATCTTCGGCCCACATGGCCCGATCAAAGGGAAACGAGTTGTTCAACTCGGCCATGATGGCATCAATTCCCGTACTAAAACGTCCACCCCACATCGTATTCTCCTTGGTTTGGCATCACATCTGCCAACTAGTACACTAACATGATTTGTGCTGGCACTGCATGCCAATGCCATGATTGCGCGTCCACTAATAGATTCGCCAGTACGATTTGTTGACCGTGTGGCGTCACAATCACTACCTGGTAATGCCCATTTTGGAGCACAGGGATTACTCCTGGTGCAATCCGCTGCGTATGTGGTGGCACCACGTGTGTCACCGCCCGACCAGACACGTCTTCGATGCCGCGTATCAAGATTTCACCATGCCAATCGGGTATACGCAAGCCGTCAGCCTCTACCTGAGCCGCCACGTTGAGAGGCTGACTTTGCAGCGCCGGGAGCGTCACCATCTGGTCGAATACGCGTACACGAAGCAGATTAGCCGTCTGTGCATCCCACGTGAGCTGCGTCTGTTGACCACGCGATACAGTCAAGGTCACAAGTTGGGCACCGGGGGAATATGTCGTGGAGCCGATGCGCTGTGCGGCGAGCACGGCAGCATCCAAAACCACTGTAATACGCGATGTTGTTGCCGTGGCAATGCGTTGATTATCTACGAGCACATCGCCGGTATCATTGTACGCCACCTGTAGTGTAGCGTGTAGTGGTGTCAGTGCTTGCGCAGCAATCAGTCCGAGTGGGCGGCGATACAGGATAGCATCTGCCGCTGTCATCACGCCATCAGCTACGGTCACTCCCACCGATTCCGGTTCTTCGTTGCGACTCAGCAACCAGCCATCGGGGAGCTCGTGGCGCACAGCCAACGCCGGATAAAACCGCGGACGCGCCGGACCTGATACCAGCAGACCACGTGCACCGAATTCGTGTACGGCACCAAGCGCAACCAAATCGTGCAGGCGCGCATCACCGGAGATCCAGATGTGCCCCTGTGCTGGGAATGGCGTGGCATACAAGGGACTAGAAGGAATGGCATAGACGACAGCATCGGCGTCATCGTAGCGCACACGGCATGTGGTACAGGTTTGCATCGCAGTGGCGAGTTTGTCACCATCAGCCGTGCCACGATAAATCACAATCCAGTTGACACCAAAGGCCTGCATGCGTGCAAGGACGTCAGCGCGTGGGAGATGCGCCGCATCACGCGCCAACAAGACTTGAGTGGCAGGAATAATACCACTATAGCCGGTCACACTACGTTGGCGGTGGATAGTTTGCCACCACAAGCGGTCACTCTGCACATCACTCTGTGGTTGCGCTTTGAATGGGAGCTCGAGCACAGTAGCACCCGCTGGCTGAGTGGCCATCCAATTGACTACATTGGGCACCGTATCGGGCTGGGGCGCTAGCTTAAACGACACCTGCGGCCATCCAAGGTCGAGGACCAGACAGCAGACTGCCAGCATAATCCAGCGTGGGTGCATGCGCACCAGCCGGCTCCAGCCAGCCGCAGCAAGCATTGCTAAGCCGAAGGTCACCAGCCAGCCCCAGCGTGCTGGGACACGTAATGCGCTATAACCGGGGATACGCACCAGCAAATTGGCCACAGGCAAACTGATGCCACTGTCACCGTCAGCCAGCCGCAACGCGGTACCACTGGCAAAGATGAATCCGAGTACCACGACCACGACCCAGATGAGCTGCGCACGGCGCATATCACGCACTGCAATCAGCGCCCCCACACTCAGTAGAAATCCGGGTGCAAGCACAAATTCGGGGCGAGCGCTGACCAAAGAGCCAAACAGTCGTGGCCAAAGTGGATGCGTGGGTAATACGGCAAACCATGCCTGGATGGGCGCCGACCAATTTGCCTGCTCGGTGAGTGTCCGAGTGACACCCGTCATCTGTTGGGCGGTGATGTACGGCCATACTGTGGGGAGTAGCGCAATACCGCAACACACTGCAAGAATCGCCATGCGCACAGTCGTGGACATCCGCATCGGAGCCGGCGTCATAAAAAAGGTCGCCACTGCGGTCACACCGAGAACCGGAATCAGCATGAGCGTGTGATAACTACTCAGACTAAACGCTACTGCCATGAGCAGTATTAGCCCCACACTAGCCCATGACCACAATTGCGGAGCACGCACGGCACTCCGGAACCAAAGGATGGCAACCGGTAGCATCCATGTCATTTGTAACTGGAGATGCACCAGATGCGTACTCCGAAATGCACCACAGGTCACGGCCACTGCCACGAGCACCGCTGGCCAGACTGCCGCACCCTCGGCGCGCACCACGGCATACATCGCCCAGGCTGTCGCCAACGCACATGCCAACATGGTAGCATTGAGAATTGCAGCGACAGGGAGATGCAACCATACCAGCGGTGCAGTCACGATGCCGAGCGCAGCCAGATGATCACTATACGCCAAGGTGTAGGGATACGGCACAAACTGTGGTGCATCCCATACTCCAAGCGGACTCACACGCAACGCGTGCGCCCACCACCAGAGTGTCCAGTAATGCAACTGGACGTCTGGATTCGCAACCACCCGTGTTGTTCCAGCCCACACAAATGCGGAAAACTGTGACGCCAACACGAGTAGCGTGACACTGATTTCTTTCCAGCGTTGCGCAAGCATGCCACACAAGCGCTGGTACCACGAAATCAGGGTGTGTGCTGCTTCTTGCGTGCTATGTCGTATAGAACTAAAGCGTCCACTCCACATGATTGCGACTCCTTATCCTGGTTGCCAGGCGGTGCGTCGGAGCACATCCATTAGCATTTACAGGGCGGGGATGCTATCCCCGCCCTGTGATATACCGTGATTAGGTGGTGTAGTGGGCGTTGACTTCCACGTATTCCTTGCTGAAGTCACACGTCCATACCGTTGTTGCCGCAGTGCCCAACCCTAGGTCGAGGGTGATGTAAACGTTTTCGCGGCGGAGCAGTTGCGAGGCAGCGTCGAGGTCAACCACCAGTGGCATCCCACCCTGCACCAAACGAATCTGCTCGGCGTCCAGCCCAAAGTCGAGGGTCAGCGTGTCGGGGTCTATCTCGGCCCCACTATAGCCGGCCGCACACACCACACGCCCCCAGTTCGGGTCATTGCCGTGAATGGCCGTTTTGACCAGGGGCGAGCACGCAATGCTATCAGCCACACGGTGTGCCATGGTCGGATTACTCGCCCCCGTGACGCGAATTTCCACCAGTTTGGTGGCACCTTCACCGTCACGGGCGATTTTTTTGGCCAAATCCACACACACCGCACGCAACAACTCCACGAACGCAGGCAATTCGGCTACGGTGACGGTCGCTCCCGACACCCCGGATGCCAGCAACAGTACCGTGTCGTTGGTACTCATGTCACCATCCACACTGATACGGTTAAAGCTCATGTCGCTGACCTCTTTGAGCGCACGATAGAGGAGGTCGGGGGCTACTGCCGCATCCGTGGTAATCACCGCCAACATGGTGGCCATGCCCGGGTGAATCATGCCAGCACCCTTGGACATGCCGGCCACAGTCACCGTTTTACCAGCAATGGGACCACTGACACTGGCCCGTTTGGGGCGCGTGTCAGTGGTCATGATGGCTTCAGAGGTGGTAATCGCATCACGCGACCAGCTACCACGTGCCAGTGCCTGTACCCCGGCTGTCACCTTGGTCATATCGAGCTGGCGCCCGATAACCCCCGTTGACAGCACTAGCACCTGATCAGCACGGGCGCCGATGATGTCGGCGGCGAGTTGTGCCATCTGGCGGGTATTCGCCTTGCCCTCGTCACCCGTACAGGCGTTGGCGCATCCCGAATTGGCGATAACTGCACGCATCTGCCCCGCCGATTGGCCGAGCACATCGCGGTCATAGAGCACAGGTGCCGCTTGGACACGATTGCTGGTAAAGACACCGGCGGCGCTACATGGCGCATCGGCAACTACCATCATCAGGTCAAGTGCACCGGTTTTTTTCAGGCCACAGGCGGTCGCCGCCGTGCGAAAGCCAGGGGCCAAGGCGAATCCCTCTGTCATAGCGTTATTTCCCGTCCACCAACGACTGCACCTTCATGGGCAAGCCGAAAATCTTGATGAACCCTTCGGCATCCTGCTGGTTGTACGAGGCGCTCATGGTAAAGCTGGCAATATCCGGATTGTAGAGCGACTTGTCGGCCTTGCGCCCCACCAACATGGCGTTGCCTTTGTACATTTTGATGCGTGCCGTACCGGTCACGTTCTGTTGCGTCACATCAAAAAAGGCCTGCAACGCCTGGCGCAACGGTGTAAACCACTGGCCGTAGTAGACAACTTCGGCGTAGCGATTGGCAACCACGTCCTTGTAGTGCATGGTATCGCGGTCGAGCGTGAGTTGTTCGAGCGCCTGATGCGCCACGCGGATGAGCGTGCCACCCGGGGTCTCGTAGACGCCGTGGCTCTTCATGCCCACCAAGCGGTTTTCGACTAAATCGATGCGGCCAATGCCATGTTTGGCGCCCATGGTGTTGAGCGTGCTGAGCAATTCGACTGGTCCCATCTGCGTACCGTTGACGCTGGTGGGGATACCTTTGACAAAGCCAATTTCCACGTATTCAGCGATATCAGGGGCACTCTCTGGCGAGACAGTCAGCGTGTGCATCTCTTCTTCAGGCTCGTTCCACGGATCTTCGAGGATACCGCCTTCGTGTGACATGTGCCAAATGTTGCGGTCACGGCTATAAATCGACTTGAGCGTGGCCGACACAGGCACGTTATGCTCGGCGGCATAATCGAGGGCATCTTCGCGTGAGCGAATGTTCCACTCGCGCCATGGCGCAATCACTTTGAGTTGTGGCGCAATCACCATGTAGGTTAACTCAAAGCGCACTTGGTCGTTGCCTTTACCCGTACACCCGTGGGCCAAGGCATCTGCGCCCTCCAACAAGGCGATTTCGGCTTGGCGCTTGGCAATCAAGGGGCGGGCGACTGACGTGCCCAGCAGGTAGAGGCGCTCGTAGGTGGCACCAGACTGGATGAGCGGGAAGAGATAGTCGCGCACAAAGACTTCGCGTAAATCTTCCACATAGCACTTGGAGGCACCACTTGCAATGGCTTTGGCTTCGAGCCCTTCAAGCTCATCGTCTTGCCCAATATTGCAACAATAACAAATCACTTCGGGATTGCCGTAGTTTTGTTTGAGCCACGGCACAATGATGCTGGTATCGAGACCACCCGAGTAGGCCAACACGACTTTTTTCACCTTGGGACGTTCCATTGCCATCTCTCCTTATGTAAATAAAAGCTCCACATCGTCGCGGGTCAGCGTTTTGAGGCCACCCCGTTCCGGTGTAATGAGCTGACGCACCAATTCACGCTTGCGGTCCTGTAGCTGTAGAATTTTTTCCTCAACTGAATCACGGACCACCATCTTGTAGACCATCACAGGACGGGTTTGGCCAATACGATGACTGCGGTCTGTGGCCTGCATCTCCACTGCCGGATTCCACCATGGGTCGACGTGGATGACATAGTCGGCCGCCGTCAGATTGAGTCCCACTCCACCTGCACGCAAACTAATCAAGAAAAAGGCATGCCGATTATCGCGCTGAAACGCATCAATAATGCTCTGACGGTCACGCGTCCGCCCATCGAGATAGGCATAGGCAATCCCACGCGTGTCAAGCTCAGCACGCACCAAACTAAGCATCTGCACAAACTGCGAAAAGACCAAGGCACGATGCCCAGCGGCCTGTAACGCTTCGAGTGTGGCAATCAGTGATTCAAACTTGCCCGATACCCCCGCACTACTCGGATCAATCAGGCGGGGGTGATTGCAGATCTGGCGCAAGCGCAACAATCCCTCAAGCATTTTGACCCGCGCCTGCTGTGGTCCCGCACTATCAATCAACCCGAGAAGCAATGCGCGGTAGTGGTCACGCTGCGCATTATACAGGCGGCGTTGCTCTGGCTCCATTTCGTTCATCAGCACCCGTTCGGTACGTGATGGCAAATCGGGGGCCACTTGGTCTTTGGTGCGGCGCAAAATAAAAGGATAGGTCAAGCGGCGGAGCAACTTGAGCGCTTCGTCACGCCCTTCACCCTCACGGGTAAAGGTCTCGCGAAAGGTTTCGGCGCTCCCGAGCAGTCCCGGATTAAGAAAGGCAAATTGCGACCACAGCTCCACTGCGCTGTTTTCGATAGGAGTACCTGTGAGCGACAAGCGTCGCTCTGCCTGTAGGCGCCGTACCGCTCGTGCCGTTTCCGCACTGGGGTTTTTGACTGCCTGCGATTCATCGAGAATGATGTACTGGAAGCGGTAGTTCACCAACAGCTCAATATCGCGCAACATGGTGCCATAGGTGGTAAGTATCACATCGTACTGCGCAAACGTGGCGATATCTTTGTTTCGTCCCTGGTCAATGTGGGTCAGCACACGGAGATTGGGAGTAAAACGCGACGCTTCGCGTTGCCAGTTGTACACAATCGAGCGCGGCATCACAATCAAAATCGCATTGGCGTGTGGGACGCGTTCACGCAACGACTGGATGAATGCCAGCGTTTGAATCGTTTTACCGACCCCCATATCATCGGCCAAACAGCCACCGAATCCGTACGTATTGAGGAAGTGCAACCAGTCGTAGCCCGCTTTCTGGTAGCTCCGCAATGAACCGCGAAAGCCATCGGGCAGAGGCTGTGGCTCGATGTGCTCAAATAGCCGCAAGCGCGCCCTCCGCTCTTCGAAGGTGCTGTCTACGGTAGCCGCACTTGCTTCTTGCACGATTTGTTCTACGATGCCCACCTGAGCAGTGGCATAGCGCACATGGGTATCGTGTGTATGCCCCATTGCAAAGAGCGGAGCTAATCGTTGCGCCAATTCATGTGAGACAAGCCCCAGCGAACCATCGGCCAAGAGCACGTAGCGTTCACGTTTGAGCACTGCGCGACGAATAGTTGCCAAATCTACCGATAAATCACCGTAATTGACCACAGCCGCCACATCAAACCAGTCGATGTGTGACTGTACCGTCACGGTAATCTGTGGCGCATCGAGACGCATCTGCACCGTGGTAATGGCCGATTCACCCTGTACCTCCATGCCCTCGGTAGCCAAGGCGGCGACGACTTTGAGCATAAAATCAGTGGCTGCCATACTACGACGCGGCCGATATGTACCATCTTCGTGTAGGCGCAAGGCATACTGTTCGAGTACCGCCACCGCCGCTTTTTCGGCGGCGACATCACGATTGATGCGCACCAAATGCAGCTCTTCGCTGCCGTGTAAGACGGCCGTACTCGGAAACGTGGCATCAAAGGGAAGTGCATGTTCACCATACACAAACACCAACTGCACATGGAGCTGCCCATCACTCTCGCCGATGAGGACCCGTGGTGCCGGCTCGACGCGCATTTCATCCCAGCGCAACGCTGATCCACACAACGGCACACGCCCCACGAGATCCAGCAAGCGCTGGTCGAATCGGTCACGATCAGCAGCACCTACCCGAATGACCGGTGTCTGGAGTAGGTGTTCTGTCATGGGCGTGTATTCACCAATATTCACCAATGTGGCTCCATTGAGCAACCAGCTTGGTACAAACGGCAACACGATGCGCTGTGCATCAACAAGCAGACTTGCCTGCGCAGTATGCACAATGCTATGCAATACCAAATCGGCACCATCGTCGTCAATAGACAACTGCACGTCGCCATGTTCACCAATAACACGCACGGTCTGGCGGAAATCGGTCTGTAGCACAATCTCTTGGTCGGCCAACAGCTCGAGTGCCGCCGCATACAACCAGGCCCGTTGGGCAGGTTGCGCTGCAGACACGGTCTGCGTACAGACGAGTGTAGCCGCCTGCAAGACACGGTGTGACGCATCCGGATGACCGGCCGGGGTAGGTGGCGCCCGCAGTGGGCGTACATCGGCACCATCCAAATCATGCCGCCCTGCACGTACCGTGGCCGTGTAAGGTACCAATGCCCAAGCATCATCCCCGACACCCATGGCATGACCCCGTTGCAAACAAAAGATAATCTGTGGGCTGGTGCTATGTGCGACAGCCAAACGCACCTTGTCGGAGACCGTCAAGAGCGTCTCCCACTGTTGCGGGGGGCGACTCGTCATGTGCTGACGCAACGCGACGAGTGCAGCAACACGGTGGATACACGGTCCATCATCGCGATGGGCGCATTCACAGAGCGTAGTCAAACGTCCAGCGATCAACATCACCGTGACATGGCGAAGCTGTTGCGCATCACGGACCTGGATATCGGCGCTATTGGGTGTCACCTGCGCCACCGTCACGTCACCCGCACCACACAGTGCCTCCGCACGCCGGAGCACCGCTGGCGTCACCGCCGCCAGCAGGTGCACCACGTGTTCAAGCGATATCAACTGTGCCCGTGCCGTCGTCATGCCTACTGTCCTTTTGCCATGCCGTAGTGGTCCTGCAACGAACGCACCGTCAGACTACGGCGTTGCAGTTCACGAATGCCGGCGACAGTAGCTGCAGCACCCGTCAACGTGGTCACAAGCATCACCCCATAACGAATAGCGGCGGTACGCAGGGCTTGACCGTCGCTGTAGGCCTGCTGCCCGAGTGGCGTACTAATTACCAACTGCACATTCCCCTGTGCCAACAAATCCGCCGTATGTGGCGAGCCATCAGCGATTTTGTTGACCACATTCACCGCCAAACCGGCACCACTCAGCATGTCTGCGGTACCCTTGGTGGCGTACAGCGTGAAGCCCAGCTGAATCAGGTCGCGGCCGATGCGAATAATCGCATTTTTGTCGTTGTCGTTGACGGTCAACAGTGCGCCGCCCTTGGTGGGGATGCGTTGGTTGGCACCCATTTCCGCTTTGGCAAAGGCCAAACCAAAATTCGATGCATGTCCCATCACCTCACCCGTTGAACGCATTTCGGGGCTGAGCATGATGGCTGCACCCGGGAACTTGTCAAAGGGCAACACGGCTTCTTTGACAAAGAACCCATCCACTTTGGGCTCTGTGACAAAATCCAACTCGCGAAGCGTTTTGCCCGCAGCTACCTGTGCCGCCAAACGTGCCAGCGGATAACCCGTGGCCTTGGCGATAAACGGTACCGTGCGTGACGAACGCGGATTGACTTCGATGACATAGACGATTTCGTCTTTGATGGCAAACTGCACGTTCATCATGCCCTTGACATGGAGCGCCAGGCCGATACGCATGGTGATGTCGCGGATGGCATCAATGTGGTAGGCACTGATTTTGTAGGGGGGCAACACCATCGCCGAATCGCCCGAGTGCACACCGGCTTCTTCGACATGCTCCATGATGCCTGCTACCACCATTTGCTCGCCATCACCGATGGCGTCAACATCCACTTCGAAGGCATCTTCGAGATATTTGTCAATCAACACCGGCGCACCCGCACTCACCACCGTGGCTTCGGCAATAAAGCGCTCGAAACTCTCGTCGTCGTAAGCAATGGCCATGGCACGCCCACCGAGCACATAGCTGGGACGGACCAGCACCGGATAGCCGATCTGTTGTACGATGGCACGTGCCTCTGCCAGCGTGGCAGCCATCCCACTCGGCGGCTGCTCGATTGCCAAACTACGCAACAAGTCACCAAAGCGCCCACGCTCTTCAGCCAGGTCAATGGCATCGGGGGATGTCCCCCAGATGGGTACACCAGCATGTTCGAGGCCACGCGCTAGATTCAACGGTGTCTGGCCACCAAACTGCACCAATGCCGGCACACTGCGCACCGCCGGCCCAAAGTCCGCACCCGCTTCGCGGTCGTAGATGTTGAGCACGTCTTCCAGCGTCAGTGGCTCGAAGTAGAGGCGGTCGGCCGTGTCGTAGTCCGTCGACACCGTCTCCGGGTTGCAGTTGATCATGATGGTCTCGATGCCCATATCGCGCAGGGCAAAACAGGCATGCACACAACAGTAGTCGAACTCAATCCCTTGGCCGATACGGTTGGGGCCACCACCGATAATCATGGCTTTAGCACGATTAGTCACATCCGCTTCGTCGCTGCCTGGTTGGCGACTGTACGTGCTATAAAAATAGGGCGTCGCTGCCGCAAATTCGGCCGCACACGTATCAATTTTGCGATACACTGGCACGATTTTGCGCTGTTTGCGGTGGGCACGTACCTGCATCGCCGTCGGTGTATCCGTCAACAGACCAGCCATCTGCGGATCCGAAAAGCCATATTCCTTGGCCATAAATAATACGTCATCGGGCAACGTAGCAAGGGCATACGTGCGCAGCTCGTGTTCAATGGCCACAATGATTTGGAACTGCTCAACAAACCACGGGTCATAACCCGTACGCTGACAAATCGACTCAAGGCTGGCACCAGCACGGATTTCGTCGCAGACACGGAAAATGCGCCGTGGCGTGGGAATGCTGATATCGTCGTCACCAACCACTTTGACCTGGTTGCTCCCCACAAAACCGGTGGCACCGATTTCGAGGCCGCGCATGGCTTTCTGGAAGGCTTCGGCAAAAGTACCACCTATCGCCATCACTTCACCCACACTCTTCATCTGTGGGCCTAGTACTGGATTCACACCGGGGAACTTCTCAAAGGCCCAGCGTGGCACTTTGACCACCACGTAGTCGAGGCTCGGCTCAAACGAGGCTGGCGTCAACTTGGTGATGTCATTCGGGATTTCGTCGAGGGTATAGCCGACCGCCAACAAGGCGGCGATTTTGGCGATGGGGAAGCCCGTTGCCTTGGATGCAAGTGCCGAAGACCGGCTCACACGTGGATTCATTTCAATCACAAACGGCGTGCCTGTTTTGGGGTCAACGGAGAACTGGATGTTCGAGCCGCCTGTTTCCACACCGACCGTACGAATGACCATCTTGGCCATTTCACGCAAGCGTTGCAACTCGCGGTCGGTCAGCGTCATGGCTGGCGCCACCGTAATCGAATCACCGGTATGCACTCCCATGGCATCGAGGTTTTCGATGGTACACACCACCACAAAGTTATCGGCGCGGTCGCGCATTACTTCGAGCTCGTATTCCTTCCAGCCAATCACCGATTGCTCGATGAGCACTTGGGTCACAGGCGAAGCTCGTAGCCCGCGCTCCGAAATCTCGCGCAGCTGGGCTTCGTCATACGCAATCCCACCACCACTGCCCCCCAGCGTAAACGAGGGGCGGATGAGCACGGGGTAGCCGATAGAAGTACCCACTTCAACGGCACGTTCCACAGTCGTCACCGTTTCGCCCAATGGCACACCCAGACCTATTTTCAGCATGGCCTGTTTAAAGAGCTCACGGTCTTCGGCCAGGGCAATCGCTTTGGGCGTGGCGCCGATGAGTTGCACATTATACTTGTCCAAAATCCCCAGTTCGTGCAGTTTCATCGCCAAGTTGAGGCCAGTTTGCCCGCCCACCGTGGGCAAAATCGCATCCGGTTTTTCTTTGATGAGGATTTGCTCCACCGCCTCGGGGGTGAGGGGTTCGATGTAGGTGGCATCGGCAAACTGCGGGTCAGTCATGATGGTGGCCGGGTTTGAATTCACCAAGATGACGCGATAGCCCTCGCGGCGCAGCACTTTACAGGCCTGCACGCCCGAATAGTCGAATTCACAGGCTTGACCGATTACAATCGGACCCGAGCCAATAATCAAGATGCTTTTGATGTCTGTGCGCTTCGGCATCGCTGTTTACTTTCCTTCCATCAACTGCACAAAGCGGTCAAACAAGTAGGCGGCGTCATGCGGACCAGGGGCGGCTTCGGGGTGGTACTGCACACTAAACGCCTTGAGCGCTGGTGCCTCGAGTCCCTCCACACACTGGTCGTTGAGGTTGACGTGCGTCACGCCTGATCCCGCCGGCAATGAATTGGCGTCCACCGCAAAGCCGTGGTTGTGGCTCGAGATTTCGACACGCCCAAAGGCTTTGACGGGCTGGTTGGCGCCATGATGCCCAAACGACAGCTTGTAGGTCGTGCCACCCAACGCCAAGCCGAGAATCTGGTGCCCCAGACAGATGCCAAACAGGGGTACTTTGCCCAGCAACTCCTTGGTGGCTGCAATGCCGTAGGTCACCATGGCGGGGTCGCCAGGGCCATTCGACAAAAAGACACCATCGGGCTTGAGTGCCAGCACCTCGCTGGCAGGTGTTTTGGCGGGCACCACCGTGATGCGGATGCCACGCTCGGCCATCAGGCGCAGAATGTGGTGTTTGATGCCAAAGTCGTATGCGACCACATGCAGATTGCGCGTGGCTTTGGTGCCCCGTGAACCCAGGCCCCAGTCACCCACACCACCTGCCCACGTATAGGGTTCGTCGCAGGTCACAAAAGGCACGAGGTCGAGTCCTTCCATCGAAGGGGTAGCCTTGGCCGCAGCAACCAGGGAGGCATGGTCGAGGTCGCGTGACGAAATGACGCCACGCATGGCACCCGCCGAGCGGATGTGGCGCACCAGCGTGCGCGTATCTACGCCCGTGATACCCACAATGCCGTGGGCACGCATGGCGTCATCGAGTGACGCATCGGCGCGATAATTGCTGACACGCGGACTTGCCGCGCGCACCACAAAGCCCGACAACCACCATTTGCGGCTCTCGCCGTCTTCGTCATTGACCCCGGTATTACCGATGTGTGGTGCCGTCATTACCACGATTTGTCCGTAGTACGACGGATCGGACAACACTTCTTGGTAGCCGGTCATGGCCGTATTAAAGACCACCTCACCGCTCCGTTGCCCGATGGCACCAAAGGCACTTCCCGGCCAAATCGTGCCGTCCTCGAGTGCGAGTACCGCCGGCGTGCGTTGTAACCCTGCCTGCATTGCCTACTGCCCCCCTTCACCTGCGCCGTTGCGCCAGGTGGCGAATTCAATCACTACTGCTGTTTCGTCGCACCGATCCTTGAGCGGACAGAGCACACAATCACGCCACACCTTTTCGGGGAAACGTTCATGCTCGGTGACCACAAATCCCATCCGCTCAAAAAACCCGACGGCACGCGTCAGCGCAAAGACCGTTGGGTAGCCACGTCGTTGTGCTTCGTTGACCAGCGCTTTCACAATTGCGCCGCCCACACCATAGCGCTGATACGCAGGCAACACTGCCAGCGAGCGCACCTCTACCAAGGCTGGCCCCATCTCCAGGAGCGAGCCAATCCCGACAATCTGGCCATCCACATCGGCCACCATCCAATTGCCCAGTGCTGCCGCAATGTGTTCACGGCTACGTGGCAACAAGTGCCCGAGTGCCACATTGGCATCGACCACCATTTTGATGGCATCGACATCAGACGGTATCGCAAGACGCATCGTTACTACCGGCGGTTGTGGCGGCGTCGCATCAACATCGTGGATGATAGTCATTGCGCACCTCCCATAATCACGGTACCTGCGGTGCCGCCTGTCGCCAACACTTCCAGTCCCGCGATATCTACGATACGGGCTTGTGCCGCCCCATTGGCGAGCACCCCCAGTGCGGCATTGACTTTGGGGATCATTCCCCCGTAGATCTGTCCGCTCTGGATAGCCTCTGCGATGTGTGCCGCATCAAGCTGTACCACGACCTGGTCGTTGAGCTTGACCCCTGGCACGTTGGTGACAAACGTCACCTCAACGGCCACATCACGTCCATCGCGCGCAAGTCCTGCTGCAATTGCTCCTGCCGCATCATCTGCATTGACATTATAACTGCCATCGGCACCAAGTGAGATGGGCGCAATCACTGGCACCACCCCAGCATCGAGGAGTTGCCACAATACCGCGGTGCGTACCGCCATCGGCTGCCCCACACGACCCAGGTCACCCTCGGGATGTTGCAGTTTGTGCACCTTGATGAGGCCACGGTCAACGCCCGACAAGCCCCAGGCATCCACACCGGCCAACGCCAGCGCCACACTGAGGCGCGTGTTGACGGCACCCGCCAGCACCATTTCGGCGGCGGCCATAGCAGTGGCGTCGCTGACGCGCAACCCAGCCACAAAGCGCGGCTCACCACCCAGTGCCGTCTGAATTTGACCGATCTCTTTGCCGCCGCCGTGCACCAGTACTGGGGCGGGGCGCATGGTCGCAATTGCCTGCACCAGCCGCGCCACAAAGGCCGCATCGTCAATGTCATTCCCGCCAATTTTGATGACACGCAGTATTGTCACTCCCACCACCACTTTCTTTAGCTATCCCGTAGCGCAGCCAGCGCTTTTGCATCTAACGTGTAGTCAATCCAGGTACGCCGGGTCGTCGGCAATGATTCGTACAAACGCTGGGCGGTATGATTATCCTCGGCAGTGCGCCAGTAGACGCCGTTGTAGCCTTGTGCCACCGCCCATTCACCACAATGCACAATCAACTGTCTGCCGATGCCCCGCCCACGTACCGTGGGCACCACGTACAAGTCGTTGAGGAGACAGCGCTCTACCGCGAGTGTTGATGACAGCACGCGATAGGCTGTCACAAAACCGACTGCCGTGCCATCGCTGTCCTGTGCCAGCCACTGGGCGCCTTGGGAGGGGGCAGTGGCGAGACGCCCAAAGTGGATGCGGTTGCGTGTTTCATCAGGTTCCACTTTGTAAAAACGCTGGTACGCAGCAATCAGTGGCAGTACCTGCTCAAGATTGGCAAGTGTCACCGGCACAATGGTCACTGGCACACTATTTGACATCGTCTACCCCCAGTTCATACGTGTACCACGTACTGCGTTGCGTTGGCAGGGCGTCATACAAACGCTGTGCGGTTGCATTATCGGGAGCTGTCTGCCAGTGGATGCCCGCAAAGCCTTGCTGCTTGGCCCAGGCCAGACAGTGCAAAATCAACGTGCGCCCGAGCCCTTGGCCACGCATGGTTGGGATAACATAGAGATCATTGAGCAAACACTGCTCAACGGCAGAGACCGACGACAAGACACGATACGCTGTCACAAAGCCCAGCGCCGTGCCATCTGTAGCCAGCGCCAGCCACTGCGCCCCCAGCGCCGGCGTGGTCACCAGTCGGCCAAAATGCACACGGTTGCGCTGCATGTCGGGGTGCGCCTGATAAAAGCGCTGATACTCAGCAATCAACGGTAATACCAGCTCCAGATTATCGGGTGTTACAGGTACAATGCTGATGCTCACAGCAACCCCTCCGTTTCGGCAAAGCCACACATCACGTTCATGCACTGAATCGCTTGGGTGGCCGCCCCTTTGGCCAAATTATCCAGACTCGACATGATAATGGCCAGCCCAGGCTGTGCCAATGTCACCGAGATGGCACACATGTTGGTATCCACCGTATGCGCCATCGCCGCCAACTGCCCTGCCGGCAACACGCGCACAAACGGCTCGTGGGCATAGGCACTCGTATACAGCGCGCGCAAGCTGGCTTCGTCGAGGCTAGCATCCACGCGCACGTAGATGCCACTCAACATGCCCCGCGTCACGGGGATGAGGTGCGGGTTGAAGATGACCGTCGGCGTGACGCTGGTGCTGAGTTTGGCCAGCTCCTGCTCGATTTCACCCACATGGCGATGCACGTGACCGATGTTGTAGGGGGTCACTGTGTCGTGGACTTCCGCAAAGAGCATGTTGACTTTGGCCGCCCGCCCCGCCCCCGATACACCCGATTTGGCATCCACGATAATAGTGGGATCGGTCACCACGCCAGCACGCAGCAACGGCATGGTACCCAGGATAACGGAGGTGGGATAGCACCCTGGATTGGCCACCAAGCGCGCCGTCGCAATGGCGTCACGGTTGAGCTCGGGGATGCCGTAGGGGATAGGCAACATGTCCGGGAATTCGTGGGTGTGGCCGTACCACGTGGCGTAGCGTTCGGCCGTATCAAGGCGGAAGTCCGCCGAGAAATCGACAACCTTGGCACCCGCCTGCAATGCACGTACGGCCGTGCGCGCCGCCGCCCCATGTGGCAACGCCAACAACGCTACATCGACTTCGTCGAAAGGTGCGTCATCAACCGACGTCAACATGATGTCGAGTGGCCCTGGATAGGAATCTGCTAACGATTTACCAGCTTGCGCCTCTGACGTGGCAAAGATTACTTCCACATGCCGATGACGACGCAACCAACGCAACGCTTCGTAGCCTGCATATCCTGTCACACCACAAATTCCCACACGTACCATAATCATATCCTTTGTCACATAAAAACCCCGGGGCCGCAATGGCTCCCGGGGTGGTGTTTCAAGTGCTAGGGGTGAATCAATCCGCTACCCCTCATGGCACGACACCGCACCGGGCTCTGTTCGAGCTCGTCGGTCATCTCGTCGCACCATTCGGGTTGTCATTGTGGTTACATTTATCATGATGTGTATAGTAGTAGGTATTGGACGAATTGTCAATGAAGAATTATGAATTAAGAATTATGATAATACCTATGCCAGAATCACATCGCACAAAAATGGCTTTTCCAAAATTGCCCGGGCGAATGGTATGCGTCCCTACGATGGCGGATTACGGGCGAATATTATTCGCCCCTACGATGGGAGGGATTACGGGCGGTATGGTATTCGCCCCTACGCGCGACCTGGCGTCCATCCCGACCAAGCGCGCCATATAATGACGTGCGGGGCGCCACAATCGGGGCGCCATATTATGACGCCCCTACGACGGAATTCATGATGCCAAATCGCATTTCGGGCGATACGGTATTAAAAATACGTCCGCCCTAGGTATTGTTTTAATTTTTAATTTTTAATTCTTAATTGTATGATTACCATGTAAAAAACCGCTTCCCCGCAACCTGTCC
>CAZMWB010000024.1:0-37459 GCA_964569955.1 uncultured Klebsiella sp.
GGGTGCGGCTTGCGGTGCGCGTCGCCGAGCGAGTTGCGGTTGCCGTGCGGGTGCGTGTTGCCGAGCGAGTTGCGGTTGCCGAGCGAGTTGCGGTTGCCGTGCGGGTGGTGGGGGCAGCACGGAACGTCATCTGCGGCACAGTCATCAGTGGAGCAATGGGGGAAGCGGGAGAAGCCGACCAGTCAATGGTGCTCACAATTACCCAGGCAAGCCATACGAAACGCATCACAGCCTCCTTGCGGTAAACAAAGTCGTGTAATACCGGAGTGCCCGTGGAGAAACGTTGGAGTTATGCTTACGTAATACGTTTATTATTTCTATTTCCCAAAAAATGTCAATATGGATTTTGTGTGTGTGTATGCGCTCCATCGTTCATCGTTCAGTGGTGCGACATTCATGCACCGGGCATAGAGTGGTGTATGATAGGGGGACAGTGGCATACACATGGCAGGGTGGATGCGTTGCATGGTGATTGTAATTGGCGACATCAATGTGGATGTGATGATGGCCGTATCGCACTGGCCCAACGAGGGGGGCGATGCCTTGGCGCATACTGTGACCTGGAGCAACGGTGGCACCGGGCTAAATGCGGCGACAGCAATCGGGCGCATGGGTGGGCAGGTACGGTTGTGGGGGCGGATAGGCACCGATGCTGCCGCCAAGCAGATTACTGCATTTGCAGCTGGGGCACGCATCGAGCTCCACGACATTCAACACGATGCGCATGTGGCCACTGGGTTATGCGTCATTCCCGTGACGCCGAGTGGCGAGCGCACCTTTCTCAGCTTTCGTGGTGCCAACCAGTACTGGCACCTGCCCGAACAATGGCCGGTCAACCCCGGCTGGCTGATGGTCTGCGGGCATGCCCTGCTCAGCGATCCCCAACGACACCACAGTATTCACGCCTTGCAGTTTGCCCAGCAACATGGGTGGCAGACGGTGATTGACGTGTGCGAGCCCCTCACCGATCACTTGGCCAATATCATGTCTGCACTCCCACAGCCACTCACCTTGTTGTGTGGCAACGAAGCCGAGATGCAGGCACTTGCCGCACTCCCTTTGGCATCGTATGCTCAAATCTGCATCACCAAACGTGGTGCTGCCGGAGCCAGTGCCGTATCCGCAAGCGATACCTGGCATGCACCAGCATTTGTGGTGGAAACCTGTGACACAACCGGCTGCGGTGACACCTTTGTGGCTGTCTGCTGTTTGGCGTTGGCGCATGGTGCCACCGTACCACAGGCTCTACTCGTTGCAAACGCGGCCGGGGCCCTTACCGCGAGTCGGCGCGGTGCCGCGGATATTTTGCCCACCCACGCCGATGTATGCGCGTTGCTCCAACAGCATGCGCATGCGTTGCCCACGTGGCTCGTACAACTCGCTCATCCTGACAACACTACCCACTAATGCCGTCTACCCCGGTATGATGCCAATGTGGGTCAGAGTGGTACAATAACGCCATACGAGTGCGCACGGCGCATCAGCCCAGACGAGGAATGTCGTATGCCACCAGCCTGGAAACGTCGTCTCGACGCATTGCAAATTGATTCACTTGCGGATATTTTTCGCACCGCCAAACCAGTGATTGGCATGGTGCACTGCTGGCCGATGCCTGGGGCACCCGGATACACCGGTTATGGCATGCACACGATTATTGAGCAGGCCCGTGCAGATGCAACGGCACTCCTTGCGGGTGGCTGTGACGGATTAATCGTGGAAAACATGTGGGATATTCCTTTCCGGGCGGGTGCCCACATCCCCCCAGAAAGTATTGCCGCCCACGCAGTTGTCGCAGCCGCAATCCGCGATGTATGCCCGTTGCCAATGGGCATCAACTTGGTACACAATGGTGGGGTTGCGCTCCTCGGTATTGCGATTGCCGCCCGTGCTGATTTTATCCGCGTCTGCATGTTTACGGGGGCTGGTGTCTGGGATGCGGGGAGCATAGACGAAGGGTGTGCCGCTGATTTGATGCGCCGACGCACTGAACTGCATGCCGAACACATCAAGATTTTGGCAGACGTTGACAAAAAACACTCAGTGCGCTTCCCTGGCATTGATCTTGCCACACACATCGAATGGACACGTTTTTTTGGCGCAGATGCATTAATCATATCGGGACGAATGACGGGTGATGCCCCCGATGTTGCCAAAGTACGTGAAGCCAAGCAACTCGCTGGTGACCGCCCCGTCATCATTGGTAGTGGCGCCGACGAGCGCAACATTGCCGCATTTATGCAGGTTGCAGATGGCGTCATCGTGGGGTCGAGCATCAAACACGATGGCGATATTACCGAGCCCGTAGACGAAGCACGCGTCAGACAATTTGTGGCCGCAGCACGAGGTAGCTCATGAGTCAGACCCGACGTCGTATCATCATGCCGAGTGATGTCTTTCCCCCCAAATGTGGTGGGGCTGGGTGGAGTGCCCATGCGCTTGCGTTAGCGCTACAAGAACGCGGCGAACAGGTGACTGCCGTGGTGCCACGGATCGGTCAATCTGCACTCGTACATCGGTACGACGTCCTGGATGTGGCAACCATCAACGTGGCACAACCGGATGTTGCCATGCCAGTGCTCCGCAATCTGGTGCGAGAATACCTCATGATTCCACGACTCCAACACGCAATCAGGCAAGCCATGGTAGATCCCGCACACACGATTATCCACGCACAACATATCCTCGCTGCTCAAGCGGCTATGCCGTTTCGTCAGTTGGGCGCCAAAGTGATTGTCACGGTGCGTGATCATTGGCCGTGGGACTACCAGGCAACAGGCATGCAGATGGCAGGGGATCAACGCCGTTGGCGCGATATGTGGCAAACGATGACAGCCCGCCACGCCCCCCTGCAACAACGCCTCTTGTGGGGCGCCTATGTGCGGCAGATGCGTCAGCGTGCCCAGCTCTTGCAACAGGCAGACATGGTGATTGGTGTCTCCATGTACATGCGTGACCGCATTGCCAAATATCTGCCCCGTAGCCGGGTTGTGGCCGTCCCCAACATGGTAGACTGTGCTGCCATTGCCCAGATTACCGCACACGCACCAACGATTGCGAATCTGCCAGAACGATTCAGTCTGTTTGTGGGCAAACTCGAACGCAACAAGGGGGCTGAAATGCTCCCCGAGCTCATTCTGCGCATTCGACCACCAGCGATTGTGATTGCGGGTAAAGGTCCACTCGATGATGCGATTGCAGCCGCCGCACAAGCAGCCAAAGTGCCCTGTATGCAGCTCGATTGGGTCGAACACGACGATGTGCTCCGCCTCATGGCACGCTGCGAAAGTTTGTGGTTTCCGTCATCGTGGGATGAGCCACTCAGCCGCGTGTTGCTCGAGGGACTCGCATGTGGGGCCCCGATTGTCGCCATGCCCACCGGTGGTACCAACGAAATCTTCGTGCACGAGCGTTCGGGAATCTTTGCACCCGACATTGCCAGTTTTGTGGATGCCGTACAGCGCCTCCATCTTGAGAGTACGTGGCGGCATCAGCTACAGACAGGTGCCAAACTCCGTGCCCAGCAACTTTTTGACAAGCACGTCGTCATCAAACATGTCCTCGATGTCTACAATGCGGTGCGAGGGAACGCATGAGCGCACCGTTGCGGGTAGCCATGCTTGCCCGTGTCGTCTGGCCACTGCATGGATACGGTGGCATCGAGCGTCATGTCTATCACCTGACCACCCATCTGGCCAAATTGGGGGTGCAGATTACACTGTACGTGCAAGACGCACCCGACGTACAGCAGCTCGACGCATTGGCCACGCAGATGCGTGTCCACACTGTGCGCTATGACTATACGTCGCCACTGCTCCGCCCTAATTCCATTCTCGGACGGCAACTCAACTACCCGTGCTACAGCATGGAATTGGGACGGATGGCGCTCGCAGCAGCGCGGCGCGGCGACTACGATATCGTACATAGCCAAGGATTGTGTGCATTTGGGTATGCGTGGTTGCGTCGGCACGATGCGGCCGTCTGCCAGATTCCCTTTTTTGCGAATCCGCACGGACTCGAAGAGTACCGCACGCCGGATTGGCGTAAATGGTTGGCCTACGTGCCGTTCCGTACCCTCTATTCGGCGGGGCATCGCATGGCCGATTATGTGATTGCGACCGATGCGTGTACGGCACCCGATTTGCCGCACTACTTGGGGGTCACGGCGGACCAAACGGTGGTCATTCCCAGTGCCATTGATACCACAGAAAATCTAGCTCCCGTGGTCGCATCACGCATCCACGCGCTACGCCAAACGGTTGGGCGAGATGCGTCGTTGCTCATGCTAAGTGTGAGCCGACTCGAACACAACAAGGGGTATCACGTGTATGCGGACGTGCTCGCACAGGCACATCAGGCGGGATGGCTACCAGCAGACTGGCACTGGGTGCTGGTAGGTGATGGCAAAGAGCGTCATGCCTTGGCCACCCAAGTGGCCAACCTGGGTATCGGTGCACATGTTACTTTCGCAGGTCGGATGAGTGACAGCGATTTACAGAACATGTATGCGGCCAGTGATTTTTTTGTGCATCCTACGCTTTACGAGGGATCATCACTTGTCACACTCGAAGCCATGATTCATCGGCGCCCCGTCCTCGCCAGTGCAGCAGGTGGTATCCCAGACAAGGTGTTTACGGGGGTCAATGGTATACTGGTACCACCGGGTGATGTGGCCGCACTCCGAGATGGGCTCAAAGCGATGTTGGCAGCCCGCGCGGAATGGCCGGCATGGGGTGCCGCTGGGGCACAAATCGTACGCACTCAGTTCGACTGGCCCGTGGTTGCCCAACGGACGCTTGCTGCGTATCAGCACGCCTTACAGACACGATAATTATGCAGATTGTTCCGTTTCACATTTCAATTGGTGCCGATGAACAAGACGGCTTCGTGCTGTACATTTTTACACCATCGCGCAATATGGCGATACCGATTGATATTCCCGATGAGCTCATCCAATGTGGGATTCGCCTCTTACAGCCGTTGCACGTTGAGCCACTCGGTGATGCGACGGAACTCGGCCGTGCCCTTGGTGCCATTCTTTTTCCCGAGACGGTGCGCGATTTTTTGATTGCCCAAGCACGCACGTCGCAAAACGAACAGGCCCGCATCCAAATCCAGCTCCAGATTGCGGTTCCCGAACTCGCCGCATTGCCGTGGGAATGGGCAGTCATTGATGGTACGCGGCAATGGGCTCCCGCCATCAACGAAGATTACGCCCTGGTACGAATTTCTTCGATCAACGAGCCAGCCCCGCCCATTCTCGTAGATAGCGCGCTTCAAATCCTGATGCTCGTGGCTCCCGAACAAACCGCACAGTATAATGGCATCTATTCGCTGTTGACCAATGAAATCAACACACGGCGCATTGCGGTACGCATCGTGGAAGTGCACAGTATTGCCGATATCGAACATGCGCTGACACAACACGTCTACCACGTGGTGCATTTTGTGGGTGACGTCTTTCTCGATGCAGAACACCTCGTAACGATTCGCTTCGCGGATACCATTGATGTTTTTGCCCTCAGTGATTTGATGGCACAGTTTCCCGATGTCGGCCTGCTGTGTGTCACCTGTGCTGCCAACGGTGACCCTCAGATTCGCGCCATGCCACAGCTGTTTGCTGCATTGCTCATGAGCAAAACGATCAATGCGGCCATTACGTTTAGTGGCATTAGTCGCCCAGATACCATTGTGCGCTTTGCAGCGACCTGCTACAACGCCATCATCGAAGATGTGCCACTCGACTTGGCAGTCACCCGCAGTCGGCGTGTCTTGACGAATGGGCGCCGTGATACGCAGTGGGGGCTGGCGCAACTACGCATCGTCCCAGGTACCGAACGGCTCTTTGTCTTTGATGCGCCCGCAGACCCCTGGAGTTGGGTGCGGTCGTTGTTGGCGGTCATCGGCATCGCCGTTGCCATCGTTGCTGCCATTCTGCTTGGTCGCATGTTGACCGGGCAACCGCTACCGGTGTGGCCGCTGAATGTGATCGGCGTATGACGGAATATCGGCGCTTGCCGTCCATCGAACGCCTCATCGCCGCACTACCGGCACCCCTGGCAGCGCCACATGCGGTGTGTGTGGCTCAAGCCCGCCAACTCGTTGCCACGTGGCGCCAACACCCGGCACAGATGCCAGCCAACTTTGCTGATATGGTGCAACAGCTGAATCAAGCCGTGGTGCAGGTGACCCAGCCCAGTTTGCGCCGGGTCATCAATGCCACGGGTGTCTTGTTGCAGACCAATCTGGGGCGCGCTCCCCTTAGCGATGCCGCACGCACTGCACTCAACGAGGTGGCAGCCAGCGCCACCATCGAATACGAGCTCGAGTCGGGGCAACGTGGTGATCGGCATCGCCACGTGACCACCGTGCTCCGCCAATTGACAGGGGCGCAAGCGGCACTGGCAGTCAACAACAATGCGGCAGCAATTCTGCTTACATTGGCCGCACTCACCAGTGGGCGCGAAGTCATCGTGTCACGGAGTCAGGCCGTGGAAATCGGCGGCGGCTTTCGCATTCCCGATGTGCTCAAACAGAGTGGTGCCAAACTGGTCGAAGTGGGCACCACCAATCGCACCTATGTGCGCGATTATGCGGATGCGATTACCCCGCAGACCGCGGCCATTTTGTGTGTCCACCATAGCAATTTTCGCATTCTGGGTTTTACCCATGAGCCCACGGTCGCTGAATTGGCCGAACTGGCGCACGCCCAGCAGATTCTCCTCATTGATAATGTGGGGAGTGGGTCATTGCTCGATGTGACACCGTTTGGATTACAGGAAGAACCATTGATCCAGACGCGGATTCGGGCTGGGGCCGATGTCATCTGTTTTAGCGGTGACAAACTGATTGGCGGACCGCAAGCGGGCATCATCGTGGGGCGTACCGACGCCCTCCAGACCATCGCTCGCCATCCCTTGATGCGTGCGGTGCGCCCCGACAAGTTAACCATTGCCGCATTACATGCCACGCTATTAAGTTATGTCAATGAAACTGCGCTCACTGATATTCCCATCTGGCGCATGATTGCCACACCAGTCGCACACCTCGCCATGCGCGCAAACACAATTGTGGCACAGCTCCCTGCACCCTGGCAGGTACGAGAAACGCAGAGTACCATCGGCGGTGGCGCACTCCCCGGTGAAACACTCCCATCATGGGCATTGGTCTGTCCACATGCCACACCCGATCTCCTCGCTTCCCGCTTTCGGCACTACCAAGTCCCAATCATCGGACGTGTGCAATCAGACGCCTTCTGGTTGGACATGCGCACCATCGCACCAAGCGACGATGTGCTGGTATGCGATGCGATTACACAGATATGCGCCCAACTAGCGTCGTAGTCATCGACGGAGTTCATCCACGCACATCCTGTGGCGTACCATGGCGTTCGCAGGCACAGATATGCGGAACGGTAATTCCACTATTGCCCAGTAGACACATCACATGTCCATGACTCTGCATGTAGTGGCAGGGCAAATCGCGTGCACAGCGCGCGCAGGCGACAAATTCGCCAAGAACCCGCATAGCCAGGCGCACGCACCGACACCGGTACCTCCATTAGTTGCTGGTCAATTTGAGGACGCGTCGCACAACGTGCAATAACTCGTCTATGTTGGTGGGCAATGGTGGCACAGACTGACCGTCAGCCAGCATCTCTGCGTGGATGAGATGTCGTTTCACGATGTTGTCAAAAGTGGCACCGCGCGGGAGCTTATGGTTTTCACGCATCATGCTCCCCGCCTGTGACAGTTGGAGTGTGCCCACTCCATCACCTTCTGCGAGCATGATGCCAGAACAGATGTCAATGGCGTAGAGCAGGTCGTTGATGCCACCGGTGCGTTCAAGCTGGCGAAATGCGCGTGTCAGGTAGTAGCGCGCATCGGCAACCACGTTGCTCAACGATGCAATTGCTGCGATGCGCAGATGCACGGCAGCCAAGCTATTAGGTGCATTGAGTTTCTGAAACATCCACTCGGCACGACTCAACACCTGCCGTGCCATCATGTAATCGCCCATCACCATAAAAATCAGGCCCCGGTTTGAATACGCATCCGCTAACCCGTAGGAGATGTCGGTGTTGCCGAGCATGCGTAGTGCTTCATCACTTTCATGCAGACTCTTGACCATGTCGCCATTGAGCATGTAGAGATGCGACAAAATGTCGTGACAACGAGCCACCCACGATGTCAAGTTGAGTGGTACAAGCAACGTCAACGCACGCCACAACAGTCGTTCAGATTCACTGACACCGATTTGCTGGACTCCATGCAACGCACATTCCACCGCCGCAAAAGCCAGCACCATGCGTTGATTACGCTGCTCCGCTTTGAGCATGGCTTGTGTCAAAAATCGTACCGTGCTTTCCACGATACCCCGATGCCCATAATAACTCCCAATGGTGAAAAGCAGTTCGCAGATCATGGGGTGGTTGTCACCAATGCGGTAAAGGCAGGCTTCGCTCACAGCACACAACTCCGCCCCCATGCCCGAACGAATCCACTGCATGCGCCAATTGACACAGAGCAACACCACCACATCATCGAGCTGATGCTGTTCCATCTTTTGGACGAGCTGGAGCACCGCCACCATATCTGATGGAGTCAATAGAGCAAACTGTTCGTCGTTGTCGCTGTGTTCTAGATCCACACGCGCCGCCAACTGTCGGCCAATATGCTCAAGGAGCGTCTGGCGCTTGGCGGTATCGAGGGCACCTAGCACGGCATGGCGTAGTTCGTCGTGGATGACGTAGCCATCGCTCCGTTGTCGGGTAATCAACTGACGCCGTTCGAGCATGTGCAAATACGTCTGTGGGTGTTTGTCCGCAGGTATGTGCAACAAATCACGGTTGATTTCCCAGAAATGAACGCTAATCGGATAGGACACCAACGACATCACTTGTAACATCAATTCGGGGATGGCACCAAGCCCGATGACCACTGATCCATAGACATCATTGAGGATACCGATATGCCCACTCGCCGCACTATTTGCTGCAGCAATCAAGAGCATGGGAATGCCGTTTGTCTGCTGGATGGTTTGAGCCACATCGTCGTATTCTAGTCCACGTCCATCTGCTTGCTGGTACACGCGCCAAAAGAGCGCCTGTGCGTCACTCGTTGCAAGCCCGGCGATGCTGAATTCATAGGAATTGGGTATCATTTTGGCCAAGCCAGGCACCTGTGTGGTAATGATGTACTGTGTCGCAGGAAACATGATAACCAGATTTTTGAGGATGGTTTCTGCGGGCAAAATATCATTCCCCAAGACGTTGTCGAGTACCACCATGCCCTGATGAAAGAATTCCACATCCTTGAGGCGCAAGTACCACGGTTCGTTGTTCCGCTGTTTGAGATTGAGTGATACCCCTATGGCATACAGCACTTGCTCCATGCTCGTCATCGTGTTGCCGATGGTTACGAGTGGAATACGACTCTTGTGCATCATCAGTAATCGGCGTACCACGGCATGTGCGACGGTACTTTTCCCGACACCAGATGCACCACTGATAATGACGTGTCCACGCCACGCCCGACCTTCACTACGGTTCTGCCAGACGTATGTCACAACTTGCTCTACGAGTTCATCACGCCCAATAATCGCATGCTCTTCCGTCACATTTGCCGGAATAAGCTGATAGAGCTGTAGTGCGGTACGCCAATCTTCACTCGGGAAGTATCTGGCGAACTGGTGAATCAGTGACATCGGGAAACGCATCAAGTCACAGAGTTCGAGGAACTCGTGTGCCGTCAGTAGGCGTGCGTCTATTTCGAGAATGGTCTCGAATGTGATGATGAACTCATCTATGGATGGCACAACGAGACGTTTGGGACGGGACATGTAGATGTCAGCAAAACGGTTTCCTGCCAGTTTACACCCACGGTCACGAATCCGGTCAACGAGCGTTGGCGTTTTGGGCGTGTTGATTTCAGTCATGATTTCTTCGCGACCTGACCCAAGTTTGATGTTGTGGTGCTTGAGCCGATTTTTCACTGCCGACATAATCGCAATAATGCGTGCTTTTGTTTTTGCTTCGTTGAGTCGATCCACCATAGCCAGCCACCTTTTGTATTTATCTTTTTGATGAATCCACCATATCACGTCTTCTCTATGAAATTTATGTAATTTTTACCATATTTTCACCGTGATACCCACATCTCCATCCGCACAGTGTGCTAGCGATACCCTTGTGCTTGCATTTCAAAGAGCTCCGCATAGCGTTGCTTGTTGGCGAGGAGTTGTGCATGTGTACCCAGCTCCACGATATGACCGTCGGCGAGCACGGCAATGCGATCGGCCATACGCACCGTACTAAACCGGTGTGAAATGAGAATCGCGGTACGCCCGTGTGTCAACTCGCGGAAGCGCTGGAAAATTTCGAATTCGTGCTGTGCATCAAGCGCGGCAGTTGGTTCATCGAGAATCAAGATGCCACCTTCACGCATGAATGAGCGACTCAGTGCGATTTTTTGCCACTGCCCACCCGACAGTTCTCGTCCTTCGGTGAACTGGCGCCCCAACGTGGTGTCGTAGCCGTGCGCAAGTTGCGTTGCAATCTCTGCGGCTCCACCTTGGCCTGCGGCACGTGCGATACGCGTCATATCATCTTGGTGTGCAATATCGCCAAAGCCGATATTGTCTTTGAGCGTCATCTGGTAGCGCACAAAATCCTGGAAGATGACTCCAATGTGTGCATGCAAATCCGCGGGTGCAATGTCACGAATATCAATGCCATCCACGGTAATATGGCCCTCGGTGGGATCGTACAGCCGGGTAAGGAGTTTGACCAGCGTTGTTTTGCCCGCACCATTCAAACCGACCAACGCCAGCGTCTCGCCTGCCCCAATGTGGATATCCACGTGGCGGAGTGTCCATTCATCGCGGTCGGGATATTTAAACGACACATCATGAAGTCGAATACCCTCACGTAGTGGAGCTGGAAAGGGCACGGGATTAGCGCTCACTGGCATTTTGGGTTGCATGGCCATGAAATCGAGTAACTGCGTCATAAACAGCCCGTTTTCGACCAGCCAATTCACGCTATTGAAGAGCCCTTGAAAGGTGTTCTGGCTTTGACGCAAGATGGTGGTATAAAACGTCAAGCCACCGAGTGTCAACACGCCGGTGAGTGTCATCCAGATTACCCAGGCATACGACAAGTAAAAACTACACGTGGAGACAAACCCCCAGAATGTGCCTAGCAGTGATTGGCGCCGTGCAATGGCCACATCCTCGTTGAAATAGTGCATGAACGTGCTACTATAGCGCGAAATAATCGCAGGACCCAGCTCGAAGAGGCGCACCTCTTTGATGGATTTATCACTGGTTACCAGCTCTTCGAGATAGCGCAACTGACGGAATTCGGGGGCACGCCGGGTCAATAGGCGGAAAAAGAGCCGACTATAGCGCCCCTGCGCCACAAAGGCGGGAATGGTGGCACCAAAGAGAATCAACGCCACCCATGGCTGGAAATTGACGATGAGGACTACAAACGACACGAGTGTGACGAATTGTTGGGCGATGGCGAAAACGCCGGTGACCAGCGCCATTGCGCGAAACTCGGCCTGCCGTCGTGCATTTTGCAGACTATCATAAAAGGTGGGGTCTTCGAAGTAGTGCATGTCCAGTTCGATAGACTTGCGCATCATCTGGGTGGCAATGTAGTGCGATAATTGCGCATTGATGGTGTGCTCGGCAAAACTGCGCAGTTGCCCGACCACGAATGTCAGCGTAATCAGCCCAAATTCGAGCAGAATCCACGGCAGACTGGCATACATGGCAGCCTGGGCATCGCGGAGCTGCATGCCCTGCGCAATACTATCAATGATTTGCCCGGCTGCATAGGCCTGGAGTGCAGGAATTGCCGCATTGAGCGCAGCACTGATGATGAGGAGCACGGTACCAATACGATCGGCGGACATCACAATGCCAAAGGCGGCTGGAATGGTACGGAGCGCATCGTTGCTCTGCGTCCACCATTGGCGCCAGCGTTGCTGCCATGTTTCTGATGCATTCATACGATGACTCACCACTCTCCTACGCTTGCGCTACCCACATCCGTGCGCCGCTCGAGCAACAACCCGGCTATCATAGCACAATCATGTGTTGGTATGCATCTAACGCCATGTGCAATAGACACACATCCCCCGCGCCAGGGCAGTGGCGCGGGGGAACGATTACGCGGGAGGTGCGGCAATGGCGGGGGACATCACCGCGGGCAGGGGACCCGCGTCGGAAAAAAGCAGGTTAGTTGAGTGACACCGAGACGCGCTCGTCTGGGTTCATCAGCCCAAGGTGGTCACCACGATTTAGGTAGATGAGTGCCTCGTTTTTGACATTCACAATCATGTCTTGCATGCCATCTGCATTGACGTCGTTGAAGGTCAGTAGCACGGGAGTGCGATCTTCGTTGCTCCCGAAGAGGTACGGTCCATTGATGATGCGTGTTTTGCTGGTGTCACCACCCGGGATTTGCATCACAACCACCTGACGGTTGATGTTCATGGCGACGAAATGTGTCGGATTGGTGGCCGAATCATCAATGCCGATGACCGCATCGGTGTGGAATGTACGCGTGGTACCGTAGCGCATGTCGTCATATTTGCTGATACCCCATCCCACAACGGCACTCAGGGCCATGTAGAGCACAACGGCTGCCACAATGGCTGCGGAAATATATCCTACTGAGAGGGTTGGCATGCCCCAGCGTCGCAACAACAACCCCATGTTTTTAGGGCGGGCAAGACGCATGGTGGGATTGCGCATTTCTTGTGAGCGAACAGCCATTGTATCCTCCTCTGTCTCATCAGACTCGATGGTAAAACATTTGTTCGAAACATCTGTTCTGATTATATGCGAACATTTGTTTCATGTCAAGTGGTTTTTGGTGAAGTGCGCATATTAATTGATGCAGTGATACAATGCCTAGACATCCTGGTTTGAAGAGGGGTCCATGCAACGTCAGCACGAACGCCAACGCCGCGTTTTTTCACTCGCCATGCCTGCGGTCAGTGAGCAGGTACTCAACACACTTGTTGGTCTGATGGATGTGATTCTGGTTGGACAGCTCCCTGCCACCGCAGCCGTCATCTTGGGGTACGGGAGTGCGACAGCCCTGGCTGGGGTCGGGCTTGCGACGGAAATGTTTTGGACACTTACCATCCTCTTTATGGCGATTGGCACCGGTTGTACGGCGCTCACCGCACGGGCTCGTGGCGCCCAAGACAGTGCCATGGGCAACAACGCACTCCGACAATCACTCTTGATGGGACTCGTTGCAGCCATTGTGACTACGATTTTTTGTGAACTCTTTGCCACGCAACTCATCAGTGTCTACCGGGCAGACGCCACCGTAACCACCCTTGGTGGCGAATTTTTGCGCATCATGGGGTATGCGGCTGTCCCCACCGCTATCAGCATGATCGGCACCGCCGCCCTGCGTGGTGCAGGTGATACCCGTACCCCCCTCTACATCATGATCGGCGTCAACATCATCAATGTGGTGGTGTCGTTTTTGTTCATCGGTGGACAATTCGGCTTACCCGTGATGGGGATTCAAGGGGCGGCCATGGGCGCAGCTATTGCACGCACGGTGGGCTGTGTGGCCGTGATTATCGTGTTGTTGCGCGGGCGTGCCACGTTGATTCTCAATCAACCACTATGGCCAGACTTCGCTATGATGAAGCGTGTGGCCCGCGTTGGATTGCCTTTTGCCGGTGAACAAGCCGTCTTTCAGGGTGCCCTCATCGTCTTTTTGGGCATGGTGACACAGCTGGGGACTGCTGCCTATGCAGCCCACAATCTGGTCATCCGCATCGAATCACTCTCCTTTTTGCCGGGTTGGGGCTACGGCATTGCGGCATCAGCACTCGTTGGACAAGGATTGGGAGCCAACGACCCTGACGAAGCACAGGCAGCCACATACGAAGCATTCCGACAAAACTCGATTATCATGTTGGTGCTCGGTGCGCTGATGGTCGCCTTTCCCTCCGTGTTACTGCGCCTCTTTATCAACGATACGGCCGTAATTAGTGCGGGGACGATTCCGTTGCAAATTGCTGGGGCTTTTCAGATATTCATGGGTTCGAACTTCGTCTTTTCGGGAGCGCTCCGCGGTGCCGGTGACACGCGCTGGCCACTCTACACCAAAATCATCAGCACTTGGATGCTCCGTCTCCCCATCTCCTACGTCTTTTTGCGTGGTGGTGGTGGCTTAACTGGCGTCTGGATAGCCATGGGAATTGACTTTTTTTCACAGTCCGTCCTGGCCTACTTGCGCTTTCGCCAAGGCAAATGGCGCACCTCCAAAGTATAAGCGTTCGCAGGGAGCTACAGCGATGCACACCCTTACCTCTCAGCGCCACATCCACATTTCTGTGGCAGGCAACATTGGCGTCGGTAAAAGTACGCTGGTCAGCATTTTGGCCGAAGAATTGCGTTGGCAACCGTACTACGAGCTCGTTGCCGACCATCCCTACCTCGACGACTACTACCGTGACCGGGAACGTTGGGGATTCCATTCACAGATTTGGTTTCTCACCCAGCGCTACGAACAGCATCTCGAAATCAGTGACACGCCAGGCTCAGTCATCGAGGATCGGAGCATGTACGAAGATTACGAAATCTTTGTCAAAGGGCTCTTCGAAGAAGGCATTTTGTCACAGCGCGATTTCCGCACCTACCGGCGGCTCTACAGCACGCTGGTACAACGCATTCAGCCACCCACACTCGTTATTTACTTGCAAGCATCCGTGGAAACACTACAAAAGCGCATTCGTGAGCGGGCACGACCCAGTGAAATGAACATCCCCGAGACCTATTTACGCCGGCTCAACGAGCGCTACGACGACTGGATGCGCCGTTTCGAACGCTGCCCGGTGTTGCATGTTCCCACCGATACGCTCGATTTTGCACATACGCTTGCAGGACGCAAAGAAATCGTGGATATGACGATGCGCGCAGTCGGGATTCGTGGGATTACCCAGGAACGCCTGCTCACCTAAACGACACCACCTCCCACACGTGTGTGTGGGAGGTGATCGAGCCGGCTATTTCATGTCGTAGATGGTGATTTCACCCGCTTGGAAGGCCACTTTCCCAATCGTATCAAACAGACCAATCCCCGCATCACCGTACACGGTGCGTTCGGTTGGTCCCACGTAGATGTAGCGAATCTTGTACTTGGCAATGAGGTCGCGCACGAGTGCTTCATCGCCACTACTATAGATGGTCCGTACATCCTGTTCACGCGTCCCAATTTGTTCACGGGCCTCGGTATGCCCACCGCGCCACTGATCCTCGTGGCCGGGCCAGCCCAGCACCGCAGGCAAGCCGGTAGATGCAGACACCCCACCGAATCCACGCCCTTCAATGTCGTACTGCCCACCAATCGCTTCGATGATGACCGAGCCGTTTGGTGCATTTTCACGGAGCCATGTAATGGATTCGGGACCACCATCCACGTTATCACGTGGGGTACGCCCTGCCAAATTCAGGTCACGCGCATTGAACAGTTGCTTGCCGAGGGTGGCAGCTGGGTAGACCAATGCGGCGGCCAAAAGTGGTACCACGACCACGGCCATACCGATACGAAGTGCACGTGTCCCCGTATGCCAGACATACCACCCCGCCAACACCGCAGCAATACTCCACAACACCCACACCTGGTAATAGAACTTGAAGACGGTGTTCATGCGCGAACTAAAGACATCCCTGATGTAGACCACATCCACGGCCAAGCACAACAGCGCAGCAATCGTCGCAATGGCCAACCACATGGCGACTGGTGCGGACAGGTCAGCACGTGTACTTACGATGTAGAGCACGAGGACGAGCCACGGGATGGCTGCCAAAGTAGTAAACCCGGTGAATGCACCTACCAGCGCTACCACCATGGTGGCCGCATACAACAATTGCTCGTTGCGCGTTTGCATCAGGCGCCACAACGCAATCACGATTGGCACGATGAATAGCCCAAACATGATAAACAGCCCGTGGAACTCTGTGCGAGCAGGCGCGATACCGAAAAATTGTGACAATGTGCTCACGAGCGGGATGTCAACGAGTGGATCGGCACCACCCACCAACGAATAGAAGGTGAGGTGGAAAGGGAGATACCACACGTATGAGGCCACAACGACACTGGCTAGCTCGATGGCAATCTCTCGCCAGGCCCGCCCGACACGCACACTCTGCCACACGAGTGCGGCTCCGTACAACAGCATGTAGGTCGGGTAATCCCAACTATTGAGCGGGTAGAGCAGGCCCAACAACAATCCGGGGATGAGCACATCGGGCGTTGGTGCCAGCGCACGCCGCATGATGAGCGCCAAGAGGAGCAGGACAAAGGGCAACGACATCACGTGTGGATGCATGTCGCCAAGCCAATATGAAAAGAAGGGAAATTCGGTGATGGCGTAACGTCGCTCACTACTGCCGTCAGGAGCCGGATTACTATCCCAGATGGCTCGTGACGGATTCCACCAGTTGAAGTCTTGCCAGGTATCACGGGGGACAACTTGGCTGGTGCCATCGTATTCCCACCCTTTAAAAGTGTGCCGCAGTGGCACGGGTTCACGCGCACCGAGACCGTTTTTGACCGCATTCACGATGTCACCCGACTCGAGTGCGAGGATTTCTGGGACACCCGAAACGACCTGCAAAAATCCCCCCATGTTGCCCACCACCAGTAGTGCCATAAATGCGAGTGTGGCCACAACCGGGATTTCACCACGTGCCAGTGGGCGTTCACTCGGACGCCACAGCTGCACCATGCCCACGACAACGGTGACAACCGCTGCTGCACTCATTCCAGCAGTAGTGGCCAACGCCAGGTTGTATGACACCACCGGATCATTGGCCGTGAGCACTGCGGGAATGGCTGCAAGTACGTAGCCAGCATAGTAGTAGTTGATGGTAAAGCCCGACATCCACGGATCGAGTGGAGGAAAACTCGGGCTGTTCATGATGCTATTGAAAAAGGCGTAGTCCATGGGACGTTCGGTACCCCACGGATCAGGATTGTGACCGCGGATAAAGACGACCATCATCAACGCAATCAGGAAAAAGAGCTCACTAAAAGCCCAGCTCCGCCACTGCGCCAACACCCACGCTTTGTCAATGCCCCCACTGAGCCGATAGCCCACATACGCCATGATTGCGGCAGTTACCAACACCCCACCCCCATTAAAGGGGACGAGACCAATCATGGCCGTTGTCCAGAGCGTGACACCCACCATCACAAATCCGAGTGGACGCGCCATCCCCACCATGTACTGTGGCATGGATGCAAAGAGATACTTGGCCCAGGGGACACCCACCACCACACACACCAGGGTGGCCAAATAATGCAGGAGCACCTCTCCCATAGTGTTCACTCCTTCAACTGCACCAATCAACTACACCACAGGAATGCACGGTGTGGCGACGCACACCGTGCACGGTCGTTTACTGTGAGAGTTGGTCAATGGCTTGCTGTGCATCCTTGCGGAAAATCGCATCAGCAGGTGCTTTGTCGAGATACGTCTGATAGTCTTGCTTGGCTGCGTCGTCTTCACCCAACAACGCATTAATCCGGCCACGCGACATGTAGAAGTCGAGGAAATCAGGATACTTGACGATGGCATCATCGGCCACTTTGAGCGCATCAATCAGCCGATCCGCATTAATCATGCCTGAAATCAGCTTGTTGACGTTGCCCGGTGACTCGTTGGCACTGACCGCATCACGGTAGGCCTGAATTGCATCATCGAACAAGCGCCCTTCCATGGCAACATCACCCAACATGTGCAAAATCATCACATCACCGGGGTGCGCATCACGGGTTTGGCTCGCCACCGCAACCGCTTCTTCGAAGCGTTGCTGGCGACGATATCCATCCAACAACTGGATCATCACGTCAATGTTGCTCGGATCCTCACTAAACTGACTCTCGAGTCCACTCAAATCCTCGAGGACCGGTTCTGGTGCCGAAGGGAAGCCCACCGCTGGTGTTTGGGCATCACCGTTTTTGCTGGGCAACGGTGGAATCTGTGCAATGTTCGGTGATACCTGGTAAATGGACGTTTCCCCCGCCTTGAAGACTTCACGCAGTGAGCCCACCGTTGCAATGGCATCGGTTCCTTCTTTGCCGTATGCGGCACGTTCGATGGGACCAACGACCACATACCCAACCCGGTAGCGGGACAATATCTGCAACTTGACTGCCGGATCAGTGGTGCGGTAGAACTCAATGACGTCCGCATCACGCTTGCCAACCAAATCACCGTTCCGTTGTTCGCTTTCGTGGAGTGGGCTGACCACCGTGGGGAAGCCCGTATTCGCGGCGATACGTACCCCGTAATCGCGGTAGAACTCAATGCTCGACTGCATGACCACCGGCACACCATCAACTTTGTCATTCAGCCACTGCATGGCACGATAGTCATTCGTAAAGGAAATAGTGCGGTCGTACGCGGTGTAGCTGGCCTTTTCCATGAACGTGAGGCCATTCAGTGTCCACGCTTGGTCTGCATTCATGCGGTATGCCATGCGATTGGGCACTGCAAAGAGCGGGAAGGCCGCCCCAAGCACCACCGGCACCACCAATACGACCATCACCACTGGTTTGATGTATGACTGCCACCCTGGTGATGATGGCAGTACGGGGCTGGGCACTACCACTGACGGATTAGCGGGATCGGCAGAATCAGCCGGTTCGACGGGGACAACTGGGGCTGGCGCCACATCAACTGCTGGTGGTTGGAGCTGTTGCCAGATGAACGGCAACAGCAGACTGATGCCCACACTCAGGAGCAACCAACTCTGTACGCCAAACTTAAAGACGGTGTTCATGCGGTACCAATCGCCGCCATCCATGTGATCACGGACATAGACGACTTCGACACCGAGGGCAATGGCCCAGGCAATCCAGATCGCCCACACCCCCAGCCACAGATGATGGTCGGGCTGACGGCGGAGCAAGAAGGGAATCAGTGCAATGAGCACCACAGCCAACCAGATGCGTGGGTTGCCAACATAGGGGACAACCAGCGCAACTGCTTCACCGGCCATGGGGACAAACAATCCGACAAGTGCCACAATCAGCAACAGGATGAGCCACACCGCACGCATGATGCGATGCCGCCACGCAACAAAAGCCACAACGAGCAGCGTGGGCACCACGAACAAGCCCCACATCGCCAACCATGCATCCCATGGTGAGGGTGTGGTGATGGTGGTAATGCCACCGATTTGTGGCACGTACTGCTGGAAGAAGGGCAAATACCCGACATAGGCACTTGCTGCAATTACCGCCGCTTGGATGACAGCCCATATCACCAGCCACCAGCGGTCGCCCACCCAGACACGGCGGATTAACACGCCAGTCAACAGGAGCACGGCAGTTGGCGCATCCCACGAATTCGTGATTGCCATGGCACCCAAGACGACGGGAGTCAACAGCCACCATGCCCCAGCGATGCGTTTTTCTGTCAGTGCATGCCACAGGAGTGCCAGCATGAAGATGGCGAGTGGTAATGCGATGACGTGAGCATGCAGATCACCAAACAAAAAGCTCCACGCCGGGTACTCGTTGATGGTATTGGGAATCACACGACTCGAGCCGATGAACCAGTCACCAATCGGCGCACCAATCCCGGCCAATCCGTCGGTGCGCAACGCATCGAGCACGGGTTGCACGCCGCGTGACCAACCGATTTGCAACGATACCGCCGGATTACCCCAAACACCCATGGCCAACGCCCCAATCAATGCAACCCAGCGCCGTTGGGCAATCTGCCACAACACGGCGGCCATACCGGTGACCACCAGCGCATACAGGGAAGCAAGCACGAGGTTGTAGCCGATTGCAGGCAAGACGCCCGTCAACCGGATGGGCAACGACAAGAGCACATAGCCGTAGTAGTAATAATTGATGGTGCCACCACTAAAGAATGGTGAGTAGGGGGGCATGACGGGGCTACGCAAGACGGCGTTGAGTAGACCAAATTCGAATGGCTTTTCGCCGCCCCATGCTGGATGCCACAAATCGGGATTGACCATGCGAATCAGCACCATCACCACAAAACTTGCGAGGAAGATGCCTTCGAACGCCACCACCGTGCGCCACTGCGCCCGCAGTGATGCCACAATGGATTGCCCACCACGCCGAATAGCACTTGGCACATCACGCCACGCGAACCACTGCATGACCGCAGTTTCGGCGGGTGGAAGTTGGCGCAATCCGATACGCGCAAGCGCCCACACACTGACCAGGATGGTCAACGCCATTGCGATGAGCAACCCGGTAGTGGAGTTGTACATGATACGCGCACTGACCGGCATCCACAGGAGATAACCAAAGAGCAACAGACCGATAATCCGTGACCACACCCACTGCGTCGGCCCCAGCCACATGGCAGGTGCCAACCCCAACAGGGCGATAGCGTACCACGCCAACAACCACAACACGACGAGGACGATTTGATTCTCGATGGGATTCCAGCCGGGGCTCGTCACTTCGGCGAGCCGCTCATTGGCGATGGGCAGGAGGGCCTCTTGTGGCAACGGTGCAGGGGGAAATTTGGCTAGCGTTCCCGTCTTGAGCACGCCAGGTGCGTGTGCACCAGGTGGCACTTGGTAAATCACGGTTTCCCCTTGGCGGAAGACTTCGGTTATTTTGCCCGTCGCTGCCAAATCCGCAAAGGTGACACCTGTCTGCTCGCCATAGAGTGCACGTTCCATGCGCCCCACATAGACGTACTCGACACCATAGGCCTGTAATTCTTCGAAGGTCTTGGCACTGTCGAGCTCACTATACCAACGGCGCACCGCGTTTTGGCGTGCGTTAAGCACATTGCCCACGTCGGTTACACTGCGTTGTTGGGTTTCGTGCCACGGCCACCCCAACAGGGTGGGTAATCCGGTATATGTCGCAATACGTGCATCCCAACGGTATGCTTCGGCATGCGCTTCGAGCAGGATAGGCAGCCCGGTCACATTCTGGCGAATCCAGTTGATGCCTGCCACATCTTCGCTGAAGTCAAAGTTCTGTCCGTTTTCGCTCCATGTCGCATTTGGTGACGACATGAATGCTTCGCCATTGAGTGTCGCAGGAATGGTCGTGTCGTACCGATCCGCCAAACGCGAGGGGGTAGCAGTCACCGGGTATGCAAATGATGCAGCCACCAAGATGACAGTGAGCACCTGCCAGACACGCTGTGTGCTCGGGAAGAGGCGACGGAGTTGCTGCCACACCCAGGCGAGGATGACACCACTACTAATCGCTCCAAAGACCCACACCTGCATGCCAAACTTAAAGACACTATTCATGCGGCCGATGTCACCCTTGGCCACCAGTACTTCGGTTAACGCCGAAATACCTAACACTGCCATCACCATCACCGTCAGGAAAATCGTTTCCAGTGAGATGGTAGGAACCCGTGGTGGCGCACGCCGTTCAATATCTTCGAACACGGGTAGTTCGAGTTGTATCACCCGTTGGCGACCAAACGACCATTGTGGCAATGCCCATTGACCAGTGCGCCACATCAGCGCAATCAGCAGGATGGCACCAATACCCATGGCGATGGCTTCAATATAGAGGGCAGGGATGTCACGCCGCATACCGAGAAGAATCGTGAAGAGCAGCGTACCAGCAAGCCCAAGCGTCACAGCGGTGGGGAGCCACCGTAGCCGGATAAGCAGTATCACCACACCACTCAGTGCTGCATAGAGCCACATCCCAGAGAGTTCGATGAACTGTGCGGTGGGGGTTTGGGCCCCATTCCAACGTTCAAGCCCCGTATAGTCACTGGCAAACCACTGGCTAAATGGCCAGTTTGCCACACGCGACGCCACTACGAGCACCACTACACCCGCAATCACGCCGATGATGTGTTGGGGCAAATCCGGGCGGATTTGTTCGTCACGCCATGCCACCAGGAGCAAGGTGACCACCGACATGCCGAGGATGGTGGGGTAGTCCCACGTGTTGGTGGCATAGGCGACACCGCTAATCAGTCCGAGCAACACAATTGCCAACCAGCGTTCTCGCCAGCGTGACCACAAGGCACGCACATGCACACGCTGACGAATCATGGCCAACATGACTCCGAGTGCGGCAATCAACAACGGCAAGCCGATCATGTGTGCGTGCAGGTCAGCAAACAGGAACGTAAAGAAGGGGAATTCGTTGATGACGCCATCACCTGTTTTAATGGCGACTACACGCGTTGCATCCCAGAATGCCCATTCCTCGCGCCCACCACAAATCTGTTGCGCAGCATAGGAAGAGCCCTTGTCGCACGATTCAACAGGGTTGACACCCGTACCCGGCAAGAGCCAGTAGGCCTGTGACCAGTTACCAGCCACCACTGTAAAGAGTGCAGCCAGCAAGGCACCAACCAATTTACGACGTTCAGCGTACGGCAATGCGCGCAACCACCAACGCCACGCATGTGCATGAATGGTGCGGAATGATCCTTGCACGGCAAGCGCCACACCCCAAGCCCCCACAGCGGTTAATGCGAATATGGTGGGAACGGCCAAGTTGTATGCGGTGGATGGCACAATCCCAGTCATGTGTACCAAGACGCCAACCATCACAAAACCAAAGTAGTAGTAATTGAGCATCCCACCCGCAAACCACGGGTCATACGGAGGGAAGGTGGGACTGCGTACCACGGCCGTTAAAAAGGCCAGGTCCATCGGCTTTTCACCACCACGCCCAGGATGCCAAAGATCGGGATTCTGTGAGCGGACCCAGATAAAGCCGAGATAGGCCACCATGAAGACGACTTGTGTGGTAATCACCAAGAAACGCCGCTGGAGCCACCACTCGTGCCAGCGCGTGCGCTCACGCACCCACACAATCGCCGCGGCCACAGTGGCAATGGCAACGACAATCCACACCCCAACACGACTGAAGGGGAGCACATTGATCGTGCCGGCCAGCCAGATGAACCACGCCACCAGCAACAGACCGAGGGTTTTGGCCACTGCAAAGCCACCATCGGGTAAGCCGGCTAACGCCCGTCGCAACAGGATGAAGGCGGCGAGACTCATGATTTCGAGTGCCAACCACCACCACAACCAGGGCACGGTGGTGGTGGTGAAATCGCTGAACAACTCGTTCCACGACGCCGCATTGCGATAGGTGGGCCACTGCAAATCGGTGAAGTGGAGCGCTGTCATCGCTTTGCTGGCGCGGATAGTGGTCATCTTGTAGACTTCGTCGAAGACTACCCCACGGAAGATGAGCGCTTTGGCGTTTTCACTGGTGTAGCGCTCTGTTTTCTTGAAAATCAGCACCCGTGGATGATCGTAGACGCTGAACGCTTCTTCGGCCCAGACTGCGGTGGGGAATTCGATGCCGAGCAGACGCGGTGACGAACGGAATTCGGCAACTAATTCGAAACCGAGTGAACCGTCGAACAGCGACTTGTAGTAGTTGATGAGTGCCGGATAGCGCATCACCAAGCGGCCAGCCGTGTCGTAGACGCGATTGCTACTCAGAATGATGTAATCCACGTTGTCAATCTGCTTGAGTAGCCCTTCGTTTTCCGCAGAGCCATCACCAAAATACTTGGACAATTCGTCTTCGGCATACACGGGGAAGGCTTCACCCGGGAATTGGTCGGCACTGCGGCCATCCAACCCGAGCGGCAAACCGTCATCCCATGATTCAGAGCTAATCACCGAGCCCGGAGGAATATTGGCATAAATCCAGCGCGATGCAGCCACACGGGTGTGGTCTTCGGTGTAGAGGCGCGTAAACGCATAGCCCCACGCCAATGCACCGATCACCACCACCAACATGGGGACCACGACCATGTAGGACAGCCCACGTGCAATTGCCAGCGCCCGTGGGAAATGGAGCTGCGCATCACCAGGTTGCCACATCCAGTGCATGAGTTTGTTGAACACGGTCAAACGATGGCTGGCGAGATGCACCACCAACCACGCAGCAAAAATGGTGAGCATGCCGTAGATGGGCAGGTAATAACGCATGGTCATCAAAAAGAGCCCGCCCTGCCAACCAAAGAAGAACAAGACCCACGTCCAAGGAATCAAGTGTTCCATCATGCGCCGGCGCAACAGGTAGTAACCTGCCACGAGGAAGCCGAGCCACGCGGCCACACCCAACGGCGCCCCCATCCCGGCAAAGACCATGTTGGAGAGGGCAAAGATGTAGCGGGGGCGCGCCGCCCATTGCTGTGTCGGCGGCCAGTCCACTTCACCCGATGCAAAACGACTAATATCCGACATACTCTGCAAGAAGCGATCATCGGGACGGATGTCGAAGTAGCCTTTCCCGTGGAAGAAGTCATCGAGGAACATCACATCAGGTCCCAGCGCATTCCCCAAAATCATGCGGGGCTCGCTATCTGCCATAGTGCCCGCAAACATGTCCGGACCAAACGTGCGCGCTGCAAAGAGGGTCAACACGCCCCACATGATGGCCAGTGACACATCCCGCAGGATAGCGCGACGTTGTTCGTTGACGTAGGCACGCTGTAAACGAGCAATCACGGCCACGATGACGGCAACTGCAACGGTGGCCAGCGTAATACGACAGGCGATGGCACCACCAACACCGATAGCCGCCCCCACATAATCAAATACGCCACCACGCTGGACAATGCGGACCGCATAGTAGAGGGTGAGCAAGATGAAAAACGTGCTGGTAGCATCCACGGTGAAGAAATGTGACTGCTGAATCAACGTGGCTGTACCCGCAGACATCAGGGCAGCCAAGTAGGCCACTTTTTCGCCGTACAGACGCCGTGCAATCAAAAACACCATCAGCAACGACAGCAGATCGAAAAATGCAGAAACCGACCGCCCGATGCGGTGGATCTCCATGGTGAAGTCTTTGCCGTCAGGATTAATGAGGGCACGAATTGACTGCGGAAACGCCTTGGAAAGGCGATATTCGGGATTTGCTCCCTCGTTGTTGGGGGTGGTCGCTTGTGGTGGTAGCCGGTCTGGGGGAGTGAGCAACACGGCCACCGTACGTGTAATTTCGTGGGGCAACATGCCATACACGAAAAATTTATAGTTGCCATTACGCGGGTTGAGTGGCGTACGCCCACTATCAATGAAGCGTTCAAATGAATCAGGTAAACGAATCTGACTAGCAACCTCGGTGAGAAAACGTTCATCGGGATGGAGCCGGAAGGATGGTTCATCCCACGCGAACAATCCATTCAGGCGAAAATATGCGCCAATCAGCACGATGACGAGCAGCAGCATCCAGCGCAGAATATACCGACGAAATAGTGCGAGCGTATTATTCATCGAGTTCCTCATACAGTGCACACACGACCACAATACACCTCATCTCGATTGGGATGTGGCGAATCTAGAATTGTCTCGTATGTACAACAATCTCCTCACTTTTATTACCCACATTATAGCCCATATTTCATGGGCACTTTCCTGCGTAAAGATTAAAAAACCATGCCATTTCCTATGTATTGTCGTAATGTTCTTTCAAATGAACAAAATGATGCCTCCGTACATCGTATTGAGAGACGATATTGACATGATAATGTCATATTGTCAGTATTGTATGCGTCATCATTTCATAGCGCTATGGTATGATATACGCAAACGCATCTTTGTGTATTACTATCGGTCGTACACAGCGATACACACGCCATCATCGCCTACATGTGAGAGGTCGCATGCACATTCTGATTACCGGTGGAGCTGGGTTTATCGGCGCCAATTTAGCCGCAGCGCTGATGCGCGACGGGTATCGTGTCACCCTCTACGATAACCTATCACGCCCAGGTGCCGCACACAATTTAACCTGGCTCACCCGCACCTTTGGTGCAGACAACGTCGTATTACGCAAAGGCGACATCCGCGATGCCCGGAGTACCACTGATGCACTTGCCGATGCCGATGCCATCATTCACTTGGCTGGGCAGGTTGCGGTCACCACATCAGTCGTCAACCCGCGCGAAGATTTCGACATCAACGCCCTCGGTACATTCAACGTCCTCGAGGCGGCACGTGCTTCGGGGCGGAACCCGATTCTGCTCTACTCGTCCACCAACAAAGTGTATGGTGGCATGGACGACATTGTGGTAGTCGAAGACGAAACACGCTACCGCTACCGAGATCTCCCACGTGGTGTCACCGAGGCCCAGCCCCTCGATTTCCATTCACCATACGGGTGCTCCAAGGGCACCGGCGACCAGTATGTACGAGACTACCATCGCATCTACGACCTGCGCACCGTCGTCTTCCGCCAATCGGCCATCTACGGGCCACGCCAATTCGGCGTCGAAGACCAGGGCTGGGCGGCACACTTTATCATTGCCACTCAGCTAGGACGACCGCTGAGCATCTACGGTGACGGCAAACAGGTACGTGATTTGTTGTACGTGGACGACCTAGTTGATGCCTACCGCAGTGCCATTAGTCGCATCAATCATGTGGCCGGCGAAATTTTCAACATCGGTGGTGGCCCCGACAACACCATCTCCATCTGGCGTGAATTTCACCCCCACCTCGATGCGCTCAATGGACGTCCTGTGGCCACACCCCGCTTCGCGGATTGGCGCCCCGGTGACCAGCGCGTCTGCATCCTCAACGTTGACAAGGCCCAACAGGCATTGCAATGGACGCCACAGGTTTCTGTGACCCAAGGCATCGAACGCTTGTGGCAATGGGTGGCCGAGAGCCGTGCTGAAATCGAGGGACGGTAATTGTCATGCGTGTGTTGCTTGCACTGACCTACTATCGCCCCTACACGAGTGGGCTAACCATTTATGCAGAGCGCTTGGCGATCGGGCTGGCCGCACGTGGCCACCACGTCACCGTGCTGACATCACAGTACGACCCGAGCCTGCCACGCACCGAATCACTCAACGGAGTGCACGTCATCCGTGTGCCAGTGGCGGCACGCGTCAGCAAAGGGGTCATCATGCCGACGTTTGGTATCGAGGCGACCAAACTCGCCTTGAGCCACGACGTGATGAGTCTACACCTGCCGCAGTTCGATGCTCCTGGGCTGGCCACCCGTGGCTGGCTAATGGGCAAACCGGTGGTGCTGACCTATCACTGCGACCTACAACTGCCCCCGGGTTGGTTTAACCGGGTAGTTGACCGCGTGGTGCAATTCCAGAATGAAATGGCAGGGCGACTTGCCACGCGCATCGTGGCGTACACCGAAGATTTCGCCACGCATTCGCCCTACTTGTCGCGCTTCAAATCCAAAGTGACCGTCATCCCCCCACCCGTCGAAGTCATGCCCAGTAGCGACGACGATGTGCGCTCGTTCAAACAGCGCTACAACTTGACGGGACCGGTGATTGGCATGGCGGCACGCTTGGCCGCCGAAAAGGGTGTCGAAGTGTTACTTGGTGCCATGCCAGCCATCATCGCACAGCATCCCAATGCCCGTGTCCTCTTTGCGGGCCCCTTTGAACAGGTGCTCGGCGAAGAGGCCTACGCACGGCGCTTGGCACCACTTTTTGCGCAGTACAAAGAGCACTGGACGTTTTTGGGGACGCTCAACCAGCGCGAGTTGGCCACTTTTTTCCGTGCCTGCGACGTCATCACCGTCCCCAGCCTCAATTCCACGGAATCGTTTGGACTCGTGCAGGTCGAAGCCATGCTCCTCGGCACACCATCGGTTGCGAGTAACCTGCCCGGTGTGCGCCAACCGGTCATGCAGACGGGGATGGGGCTGGTGGTACCGATTGGGGATGCCCCCGCCCTCGGCGACGCATTGCTGCGCATCTTGGCGGATCCCGCCCACTATCACCGCACTCGTGCCGAAGTCGAGGCGCGCTTTAGCACGCCCCTTACCATTGATGCATACGAACGCCTGTTTAGCGAACTTTCAGCAAGGAACTAACGAGTATGACGACCCAAACCCGCGATTTTCTCACTCCACATTTGATGACCCTGCCACCACATCGCGTTATGATTCGCATGATCGAAGCCCGCTTGTTTGCGGAAACAGCCCCCGATCTCCCCGAACCCATCCTCGATGTGGGTAGCGGTGATGGTACCTTTGCCGAAATCGCATTCCCCGGCAAAGCCATCTACGGCATTGACCCCATCATCAGTGACACCTACGAAGCCTATGGACGCAACGTCTATCAGGGATTGAGTGTAGCCGACGGCAAAGATTTGCCCTTCCCCGATGAAACCTTTGCTGCCGCGTTCAGCAACTGTGTACTCGAACACGTAGTGCCATTGCGTGAAACGCTGTCAGAAACGTTCCGCACCCTCAAACCAGGTGCGCCATTTGTGGCTTCAGTAGTTGGCGGCCGCTTTCCGTCACAACTGCTTGGCACCAAAATCCTCAACGCCCTCGGCTTTGATGGTATGCGCTATGGACGGTGGTTCAACAAGGTGTCGGTCCATGTCAACATGCTGAGTCGTGACGAGTGGAGCAAACTCTTCAACGAGATCGGCTTTGAAGTCGAATCATGCCGCCCATACTTCAGCGACCGTGCCCTCGAATTGTTCGACTTGAGCCACTACTTGGCGGCGCCGTCACTGATTACACGCAAATTGCTCGGGCGCTGGATAATTGCAGCCCCCTTCACCATCAACTGGTTGTGGGAGCCAATTTTGCGCCCCATTTACAATGCGCCGACACCCGCCGATGCCCCCTACTACTTCTTCATTTTGCGTAAACCGGCCAAATAAGCCATCGAGCCGCACCCCCATGAAGCCACACACCGGCTTCGTGGGGGTGTCGTGCTATCACGAGGAGCAATCATGTCAACACCACGAATTGCGGTAGTCACAGGGGCGAGCCGAGGCATTGGCCGGGCAAGTGCGCGTGCACTGGTTGCCGCGGGGTGGCATGTCGCCCTGCTCGGACGCACCCCAGCCGATCTACAGGCCACACAGGCCGCCTGTGCAATGCCCGAGCACACTCTCGTCATCACCTGTGATGTGACGGATGCACCTGCCGTAGCAGATGCCTTTGCTCAGGTAGTCGCTCACTACGGGCGCCTCGATTTCTTGTTCAACAATGCGGGAATCGGCGCCCCTGCGGTACCCATTGATGAATTGCCACTCGCCACCTGGCAGGCCGTGGTCAATACCAATCTCAACGGCATGTTTTACTGTTTACAACAGGCTTTTCGTGTGATGAAAACACAGCAACCACAGGGTGGTCGCATCGTCAACAATGGCTCAATATCAGCACATGTACCACGCCCACACTCCATCGCGTATACGGCCACCAAGCATGCAGTGACAGGGCTGACCAAAGCTGCCGCCCTCGATGGCCGCCCGCACCACATCGCCGTCGGGCAAATTGATATCGGCAATGCGGCCACCGATATGGCCGAACGCATGGCACAGGGTATCATGCAGGCACATGGGGCAGTAGCCGTCGAGCCGCTGATGGATGTGACCCATGTGGCAGATGCCATTGTAGCGATGGCTAATCTGCCACTATCGGCCAACGTGCTCTTTCAAACCATTATGGCAACCACCATGCCCTATGTGGGGCGCGGCTAACGGCTGTCACGTATCGAATTTTTTCGTGTAGGATGTACACGAAGCCCGTTTATTACACAAGGAGACGATGATGTCACAAGTTCGCACCGTCATGATTGGGTGTGGTGGGATGGCGCGCCACCATATCCGCAACATGATCAAAATGCAAGACACCACCACAATCAGCGTGGTGTGCGAGCCGTCCTCGCAGGCCTACGAAGACACCGCAGCCATGTTCGAAGAAGCCAAGCTGCCCGTCCCCGCCAACCAACCCGACCTCGCCAAACTGCTTAGCGACTACAAAGGCAAGATTGACGCGGCCTTCATTATTACGCCACACAAATATCATCATGACCAGACGGCGGCCTGTCTCAATGCGGGTATTGATGTGCTCCTCGAAAAGCCGATGGTGATGAATGGTGCCGAAGCGGAGAGCCTGATTGCCACGCGCAACCGTACAGGCAAACTCCTCGTAGTCGCATTCCCCGGGAGCCTGTCACCCAATGTACGCACTGCGGTCAACATGCTACGCAGTGGCACTATTGGGACCATCAAAACAATCAGTGGCGTTGTCTGGCAAAATTGGGGGGTCAACACGGTCAACACGTGGCGCCAAATCCCTGACATTGCAGGTGGCGGCTTTTTGTTTGATACAGGTGCACACCTACTCAATACCACCGTCGACCTTGCCGGTGAAGATGTAGCGGAGGTGGCAGCATACCTCGACAATCAAGGTCGCCCCGTGGAAACACTCGGCGTGGTCATTGCCCGCCTCAAGTCGGGGGTGCTGGTGTCGTTGCACGGCTGTGGTGAAGCAATGCCGTCGTGCCACTCCGACATTCGCGTCTTTGGTGACAAGGGAATTCTCTACACCGGCGTCTGGGGGGAAAAGTTGCAGGTGCAGTACAACGGTGACACTCCACCCAAAACGGTGAAAACCGCCGCATCACTCGGTGTCTGGGAGCAATTTCTCGGCGTACGCAAGGGGGCGACTAACCCCTGTCCACCAGAAGTCGGTTTGCGCATGGCCAAGCTGTGGGATGCCATCCAAGAATCCGCACGTAAGGGTGGGTCATCAATCGCAGTCCGTTAAACGGCATGTACGCAAGACGGGCACGGGGGAAATCCCGTGCCCGTCTTGCGGTATCACGCGTGATACGTTCCTCTTTGCCATACCCTGGCATCGTCATGCAGAGTATAATGTGCATACGACAGTGGTATGGGTAGGCGAACAGCATGAATAAACCAAAAGTCATCACCATTGATGGTCCGGCAGGATCAGGCAAAAGTACCTTGGGAGCAGACCTGGCAGCAACGCTGGGGTATGTCTACTTTGATACGGGGGTCATGTACCGCACACTCGCACTTGCAGTGATTGACGCGCAACAGGATCCACAGCAGTGTGATGCGGTTACCGCCTTGGCAGAGTCGTGCGACATTGCGGTATGCGCCCCCACACACCACGATGGACGCCAGTATACCGTGCTCCTCAATGGGCGCGATGTCACCTGGGAGATTCGCGATCAACGGGTCGAGCGCATTGTTTCCTTGGCCGCCGCTCATCCTCCCGTACGCACCATCATGCGGGCACGTCAACGGGCCATTGGACTCCAAGGGCACGTGGTCATGGTAGGTCGTGATATCGGTGCCATCGTGCTTCCCGAAGCGCCCCTCAAAATCTACCTCGACGTCTCGATTGCCGAACGTGCCAAACGGCGTATGGCCGAACTCGTGGCACGTGGTGAAACCGTAGATGCCAGCGCCTTAATTGAATCCATCCGCATCCGCGATGAACGTGACCGTCACGTCATGTTCCCCGCCCCCGATGCAGTCATCATCAATGGCGATAATCAGACCCCGTCGCAAACACTCACCCACGTGCTCGCATTGGTCAACGCCTGTGCGGCACTGGCCAAGGAGTAGTCGCCTATGAAGCGCTTGTCTGTGATATTGCTCGGCTGCATCATGTGGAGCATGATGCCGTGGTATCAGCCTGTTGCCGCACAAACCGACAACAGCGTGGATATCAGTGCCCGGGTTGGGTTCGCCAACAGCTATGCGGTGGCCCGCCTGACACCAGTGGTGTTGACGGTGACCGGCGATAGCGTTGACCGCGATGTGCGCCTCGAATGGGCGGTGACTGCGGATCGTGGCACGGTGGTCACCTGGTACCACGATGTAACACTCCCCGCACGGAGCCAGAAACGCATCGAATTCACGACCGTCATGCCGGGCTACGCACGCAACATTGTGGCACGGGTCCGTGATACGCAGGGCATTCTACGCAGTACCATCATCAATGCCGAACCGATTGCCGACCAACTCACCGTGGTAATTGCCACAGACACCAATCTCCTCGCCGAACTCAATACGGCAACCCTGCCCAATGGCGCCATACCGCCGGTAGTACGTACCGTTTCGCCACAAGACTTTCCGAGTAGCGTGGACGCCCTGCACGGCATTTACACGCTGTTTATTGCCGAGCCACAACAGCTCACACAAGCGCAACAGCAGGCCATCCGCGCCTGGCTCCACGTGGGCGGACGCATCGTGGTTGCAGGCACACTCGCAGACGACTGGCGCGACCTTGGTGCAATTGAAATAGATGCCAGCCAATCGGTGGCGATCACCGCACTACCCGCAGAATGGCCAACAACCATCACTGTTCCTGTGGCACGTGGCATCAACGGCGCAGTTGCCATGCGTGACCACGAAGCACTTCTGTGGCAACGCAGTGTGGGTCGCGGCGAAGTCTTTCATGCAGTGTTGCCGTTGGACGCAACACGCGGGTGGTCGGCACAAACGTGGTATTGGCAACCCGTCATCGAACCCACATACCCGTTGTTACTCAGTACGGCGGTGTATCCTGCGAGTGGGATTTACAACGAGCTCCTCGCCAACGGCATCATGATTCCGGCACTGACACAACTCTCACCGTTACTGATTTTTCTGATTATTGTGGCATACGTCATAATCATTGCACCACTCACTTACATCGTTCTCAAACGACGGGGTACGCTGGATCTGGCCTGGGTGACCATCCCGGTTACCGCACTGATTGTGACGGTGGTGCTCATCGTGAGTAATTGGGTTATTCGTGGCGATAGCACACTCGCATACGAGCTGGTGGTGGTACATCAGGACGGGCAAAGCGCCGATGCCATCAGCACCAGTAGTACGGCCATTTATACGCCACAACGCCAGCGCATTACACTACAGAATCCGGCGGCCGCTACCTTCATCGAGCTCAACGAAGCACCACTGCTATCGGTGACCCAAATAGATGCTACCACGCATCAAGTAGACTATACGAGCGATATCGGCGATATCAACTACTTCATGGCCATTCGTCTGACTCCACGCCCACTCGCAGTACAACATACCCTACAACAACGCAACAACACGCTCACCGGGAGTATGACACTGACCGGGTTGGATTTGACTGATGTGGTCGTGGTCTACGAAACAATCAGTCAGCATGTTGGTACTGTGGCGAGTGGACAACCAGTACAAGTACGCATTGACCCGCAGAATGGCACACAGTTTCCCTGTGACGAAGCCAACGACCCCAATGCGACCTTTAACATACAACGCATCTACACGCATATCGCTGGGCCGTGTGGGGCGGTCAGCGCATTGCCGTCGGATCGCGTCACCATTTATGGCTGGAGTGATGTGCAACAGGACCAAACACGGGTGGTGGATACGCCTTATACACTACAACGGCAACTGACCATTGTGACGCTTGTTGTGCCTACGCAACCATGAGTACGCCACATCCACTCATCCAACACGTGACACAACACCCCCTGTGGCAAGCACACCAGCGCATCGTGGTGGCGGTCTCTGGTGGTCCCGATTCACTGGCCCTTCTCCATGTATTATGTCATGTACACACACGAACGCTACTCGCAGTCTTCCATCTCGACCACGGCTTGCGTGGTGCACAATCGGCAGCGGACGCCCAATTCGTTGCTGAATGTGCCACGGCGCTCGGGGTGACCGTCCACTGTGAGCGTGCCGACATTGCGCACGAGGCTGCCGATTATCACAATCTGAGCGAAGCCGCACGTGTAGTGCGGTATCGGCGCATGGCGGCCTATGCAGCTGCTGTGGACGCAGACGTGGTGGTGGTCGCACACACCCAAGATGACCAAGCAGAAACGGTGGTGATGCGCCTGTTGCGGGGGAGTGGCACCCACGGCTTGGCCGCCATGCGCCCACACATCCCGTGGGCGGGCTGGGCCCCTGCCCACGTACGGGGGCGTGCGGCACTGGTGCGCCCGCTGCTAGCCGTAAGCCGTGCCACCATCCTCGATTATTGTGCGACACATGCACTTGCACCACGCCACGACCCCAGCAACCACAATCAGGCATCGTTGCGCGTCCGCATTCGCAGTCACCTGTTGCCCCAACTCCGCCATGAACAACCAGCAATCAGCGCACTACTGGCCCAGAGTGCGCTGATTGCTGGTGATGACAGTGATTTCATTGATGCGATGGCGACACACCACTGGGCAACGGTTACCACTACCGCACCGGGGTGGGTGACCGTGCAGCCCACCCATTTCGCTCCACTCCATGTTAGCCTGCAACGAGCCATTATCCGCCGTGCCATTGTTCACGTGTATGCGACCCTCCGCGAAGTGACATGGGCACACATCGAAGCCATTCGCCACGCCATCCTCAGCCAGACCCAGCCAGCACTGTCGCTCCCACAGCCGATGCAGGCGCGTCTCTACCACGGCACAGTGGGTATCGGCACGCCACCTGCACGCGCAAAAGCCCCCGTCTACACTGCACCAGCACAGCGCCTCACCCCGCCCCAGCAGATTGCGTGTGGTGCATTTCAGTTACAGGTGGACCTGCATCAATACCACACATCGCCTGCTGATTACTGGCACGTCGCATTGCAACCCCACCATGACTACGTGGTACGCACACGGCAACGCGGGGATCGTATTGGCATCGGACACGGACAACATCGCCGGGTACAAGATGTACTCGTGGATGCACGGATTCCAGCACCGCAACGGGATATGTGGCCGTTGGTGTGTTGTGGCGATACCGTGGTATGGGTCGTCGGGGTGCGGGTTGACCCTGCATTTTGTGCCATATCGGGGAGTGAAAGTCTGCATATTTCATGCCTCATGGTGCCTGATTCTACGGTATGATGAAGTAGACCAGTGTAACAGGGAGCAGTCATGCATCACGCCATCAAACAGGTGCTCTTAAGCGAGCAACAAATTGCAACACGCATCCAAGAGCTTGGGCAGATTATTTCACGCGACTACCGCGATACATCGGATTTCGTCATGATTGGGGTGCTCAAAGGATGCACCATGTTCATGATGGATTTGTGTCGCGCCATAGACATCCCCGTCGCCATCGACTTTATTGCCACATCAAGCTATGGGCATGGCACGCATTCGAGTGGCGTGGTGCGCTTACTCAAAGACCTAGACATGGACATTGCGGGACGGCATGTGCTGATTGTGGAAGACATCATTGACAGTGGGTTGACGTTGGCCTACCTGCATGCGCAACTGCTCAAACGTGACCCAGCCAGTATGCGCATTTGCACGCTGCTCAACAAACCGGCTCGCCGTGACCCAAGTGTCACCCTCGTGGTGGATTATCTCGGCTTTGATATTCCCAACGAATTTGTAGTCGGGTACGGGCTCGATTATGCCGAGCTCTACCGCAACCTGCCATATATCGGCGTCCTCAAACCTGAAATATACACACACTAGTGCGGACAGTGACACTGGGAGGGATGCCTTCCAGTGTCACCACCACAGTCTGGTATAGCTGTCAATTATAAGATTTCAATAAGAGTTCGTGATTTTGGTGGGAAAATCCTTGCCCCAATGAAAACGACAATGATATAATCACAACACCAAACACGTAGTGTGTTTTCCTCTGGTCGTATCAGAGCCCCACCTACCACGGAGTGTACCTCCTAGATAGAGAAGTATTATGGGCGAAAATCGCTGGCTCAAAAACAGCTTTGTCTACCTCGTGATTCTTGTGGCCGCCCTTGCACTTTTTTTCAATTACTTTAGCAGTGCACAGACGGTCACCGATGAGCGTGGTATCTATTCAGTGCTCGCAGACGCCAAAGAAGGACGTATCGACCGGTTCGAAGTCCAATCTGGCAGCAACGAAATCATCGTCGTCTATCGTGACGCCAAACAAGTGCGGACCCGCGTCGAGAATGGTGATAGCATCACCACGTTGCTCGTGCAAGCGGACGTCCCCCTTGACACCGTGGACGTCAAGATTAGTGCGGCACCTGCGTGGGGCGGACTCTTCAATCTGCTCTCCGTCTTCTTGCCTGTCATCTTGATGATCGGGTTTTTCGTCTTCTTCATGCGCCAAGCACAGGGCTCCAACAACCAGGCCATGTCGTTTGGCAAAAGCCGGGCGCGCATGTTCTCGGGTGACAAGCCGAGCGTGACCTTTGCCGATGTGGCGGGTCAAGAAGAAGCCAAGCAGGATTTAACGGAAATCGTCGAATTCCTCAAGTTCCCCGACAAGTTCTCCGCACTCGGTGCCCGCATTCCACGCGGTGTGCTGATGGTTGGTCCGCCGGGAACAGGGAAAACACTGCTGTCACGGGCGGTCGCCGGTGAAGCAGGTGTGCCGTTCTTCTCGATTTCCGGCTCGGAATTCGTAGAAATGTTTGTCGGTGTGGGTGCCTCACGTGTACGTGACTTGTTCGATCAAGCCAAGCGCAACGCCCCCTGTATCATCTTCATTGATGAAATTGACGCGGTTGGACGTCAGCGCGGTGCCGGACTCGGTGGTTCACACGACGAGCGTGAACAGACCCTCAACCAGATCTTGGTCGAGATGGATGGCTTTGATTCCAACACCAACATCATCGTGATTGCGGCGACCAACCGCCCCGATGTGCTCGACCCCGCATTGGTTCGCCCTGGTCGTTTCGACCGTCAGGTCGTGCTCGATGCCCCCGACATGAAGGGGCGCGTAGCCGTACTGACCGTCCACACCAAGGGCAAGCCCCTCGCCGACGACGTAGACCTGAGCGTGGTTGCCAAGTTGACCCCCGGATTTTCGGGTGCCGATCTGGCCAACGCCATCAACGAAGCGGCCATTTTGGCGGCACGTCGCTCCAAGAAGCAGATTGGTCAGCTCGAATTGACCGATGCCGTTGAACGGGTCGCCTTGGGTGGTCCCGAGCGCCGGAGCCGAGTCATGTCCGAGCGCGAAAAGCTCCTAGTCTCGTATCACGAAGCCGGTCACGCCATTGCGGCAGCAGGAATGGCCAAGTCGCACATGGTGCAAAAGGTGACTATCATTCCCCGTGGCCGTGCGGGTGGCTACACCCTCTTCCTCCCCGAGGAAGATAGCTTGCGCTACACGACGGCGTCACAGTTTACGGCACAGTTGGTGGCCGCACTCGGTGGACGCGTTGCCGAAGAGTTAGTCTTTGGCATCGAAGAAGTCAGTACCGGTGCCTCAGGTGATATCACCCAGGTCACCCGTATCGCACGTTCCATGGTTACCCGCTTTGGTATGAGCGCCAAGCTGGGTCCGATCGCCTTCGGCGAAAAAGAAGAGATGATCTTCCTCGGACGCGAAATCAGCGAACAGCGCAACTACGGCGAAGATGTGGCCCGTAAAATTGACGAGGAAGTGCATCGCATCGTAGCCGAAGCGTACGAGCAGACACGTGCCATTCTCACTGTTAATCGCGAAGTGCTCAACGACATGGCTGAGGCCCTCATCGAGTATGAATCACTCGATGGTGATCGCCTGCGTAGCCTGGTCGCTCGCGTGCAGCAACAACCAAACAATCAGCCCGTTAACAACTAGCCATCGTATCACAACACCCACCACGAGGGAAACCTCGTGGTGGGTGTTGGCGTACAATGACGCGTAACACCGTCACAATTACCACTGTAAGCCAATAGCCTCGCTGTGCTATAATGCGATGAGCATTTGTATACATTGAGGTATGTGCTATGTCCGGTCA
>CAZMWB010000025.1:0-35507 GCA_964569955.1 uncultured Klebsiella sp.
ATGCTATGATACGCACATCTTTCTATAGCGAGGACTCTATGATTGCACCTGGCTCATTGAAGCAAGCGCTCCATCAACGCCCTTGCTACAACGCATTCGTGACATTGCAAGACCCCCAAGTCATTCCGCTGATGGCCAACGCTGGCTTTGATTTTCTGCTCATTGACCATGAACACATCACAATGAATCCAGCCTTGATTGCCCAAATGGTGATGACTGCACATACGTTCGGTATCGCAGTCATCATACGTGTTCGTGAATTGTCACGGGGGGCCATCCAACACGCACTCGAAACTGGTGCCGATGGAGTGATGATTCCCATGGTTGAAAGTGCCACACAAGCGCGTCTCGCTGTGGAATGGAGCCACTACCCACCACACGGCACGCGTGGTCTGCACACACTCACCCAAGCCTTTTTGTTGAGCCAATCACAGGCCTACGGATATCCTCCTCCCCCAGATGCGGCTCGTGAATATCCAGCACGTAGCAACCAGCGTACGGTGGTGGTCATTCAAATCGAGACGGCACGTGGGCTCGCCGCCCGCGAAGAAATCTGCACGGTGCCAGGTGTTGATGTGATTTTCATCGGTACATCTGATCTCAGCCAATCACTCGGTGTCGAAATGCCGAGTGCTGCGCTCACACAGGCCGTTGACCAAATCGTTATCAGTGCCCAGCAAGCACAGAAAGTCGTTGGCATCATTGGGCCGTCTCGTCACGCATTACAGCCCTATGCGGACAATGGGGTCAACTTTCTCACCGTTGGTGCCGATGGTGCCATTTTGATGCACGGGGCTCGGCAGCTCCTTACTCCAGCATTGTAACGTGTCAATAGGTTCACCACCCATTCGTTACGGTTTGGGTGGTGTATGCATCACACCTTTTTTGAGGATGAGCCAGTATGTGTCGGTGCTCTTGGTGATTGATGGATCACAAAAGAATGCGCCTGCCTGAGCTTGCAAGTTGACTTGCTCCGTCTGTGAAAATTCGAGCCCGTCACGCGATTTTCGACGCGAAATCCCCTTCTCACAGCCATACAGCCATATCGTGTCGCCTTCAACAAGTGCTCCGGGGATTGCGCCACGTATCCAGCGTTCCCCGGCATCTGCGGTAAATGACAATCCGTCTTGGGATGATGCACTTCGGATGGCATCGTCGCCGTTGTAGTACATGCGATAGCTGCCATCTGGCAGAATGACCACATTGGGATCCCACATCTTGGTACTAGTAAACCGCACCCCTTCTTCGAGGGTGAATGTCTGACCATTGTCGTTTGAAATGGCACTCACAATTGCGTGTTCACCGCGGTCAGTTTGAATGTTGTATGCATACAGGCGGATGCGGCCATCAGGAAGCAGGAGTAAATCGGGGTCTACAAACGTGATGTTTGCTTCAGCTGCACCAGGAATGGTAATCGTCCCTTCAAGTACCCATTCATTTGCCCCCTTGGGGAGGCGTGCCACTGCTAGCTTCTCTTGGAAACGAGCCGGCTTGTCCTTGAACGAACACCACATTGCGATCAATGAGCCATCCGGTAATGCGAGAATTTCTGGTACGCTGGCAGCTGTATCAAGTAATACAGGCACCTGCCATTTGATGCCATCGCTTGACGATGTAATCCAGGTTTCGTCGTTGAAGACAGGATTCTCTTTGGTGGCTTCTGCTGGTGGAGTCGGTTGCTTGCTGAGGTGCGCTGTTGCATCTTTGAAGCAGGCTTCGATGACAGCCGCTTCCTCACTACTCGCCGTATCACCCTTCTGAATCTGTGGGATACGTTCTTTGCCGATTTGTGTCGCCACACACCGGAGTTGATCGGGTGTCATCTGTGCGATACGCTCACTACTTGTGGAGGGGACTGCCGTAGTCGGTGTCTCTTGTCTTGGGACAGTAGTCGCCGGCTCTTGCGTTGGGAGCGGCGTGTTTGGCGCAGGTGGCTGAGTGCGTGTCGGCGCCGGTAGTGCATCTGTTGGACGAGTGGCTTGTGGCACAGTACAACTGCTGAGTATGAAAACAACGAAAAGGAGTATTACAGTACGCATGGAATCCTCTTATTATTTGGATTATTTGTGTAAATTATAGACGTTGATTTTCAAAAAGTAAATATTGTTGCAAAAGAGTGTGTAATTGAGGTGTGGTATGATAAACGTATATATTTGGCCAAAATGTAACTCTAGGAAATCCGATGCAATTCACACTACTTGCCGAACTGATGTCCTCTTCCCACGGCATAAAAGTGTTTTGGGACACTCTTGATACAGACGTACGTACGCACATGCTTCGTCAACTCTTTCAAAGCCGTGACCTGATTGATAAACGGAGTAAAGTGCACGCATATGACGATTTACTGGCACAACGCCTGCGGTTTCGTATCCGATCAATCACAGAAAAACCCATCGCCTGGCGTATAGAAAAACTTCTGGTCCAATGCGACGCACAGCCGCGTGTTATTCATGATGTCTGCCGGCGATATCTCACTACCATTCATGCTGAGCGCTTCCAACATATCCAGCAGATGGCAAACGGTACGGACCCCGAACCAACCAACGGCAAATATCCACCAGAGTGGTATTTGCGCATTGTTGAGTATTTACTGAGCGACGTTGCTCCACCGTTGCCTTGTATGCTTGTTTTTTCGATGTTCGCAGAATGCGAAGGACGCAATGAAGCACTCAAGGACGAACGCTATCAGCGCCTCTGGGAAAAGCACTGTATGTGGGCTGCATCACGATCTGCTAATCCGTCTCAACCCATTCCAGACGTGCTCGTTGTTGCAACTCCAGACACTCCTAAACCTGTCAAGACCGTGGCGGTGCGCACATCTGCGGTGAAGTCGACCCCGCCAGAAAAGGTTGTCAAACCGGTGGTTCGTAGCGTGGTGCTGACACCTCCTCCTCCACTCCCCGACGCACCAGGAAATTTCACTGATCTGCAGTTTCTGATCAACCGGGCTGTCGAGGATAGTTGTGCGCAAATCAAAGGAGCACTGAGTCACGAGCAAATGCGTGATGCACTCGCTGAGTTGTTACGCCTCAATAGTGATACAGTGCAGTATTACTATCATTTTGGCTATTTTTTGGGGTTGTCCGAGTCCAAATTTGTAGTGGAAAAACAGCAATCCCAAGTTGCACAAGCATGGTCATTCCTGGGTTTTATATTAGGGAATTATCGAGCGATTGGTGAAGATGTAGCCGATTTAATTGTACGCAATCAACCGTTGTGGCATCTTGTTCTCACGCAGCTGAATGTGGCTGATCTGCAGGTAATCTATCGGTTAATTCCAGCCTTGATTGAACACAAAAGTTACGATGAAATCGCTGATATCATGACGCACATTCCGCTCCCTGGTATTCGCTTTGCCGAACACCCCGATAGTGTGGCCATGCAACTTTTCAACGTGGCCGCTGATCTGGTGCGTGGTGGTACACATCTACCACAGGCTGATCGTATTCTACAGATTCTGATTGAGCAGCTCAGTGCTGAAGGTATGTGCGGTAATTTATATGGGCGCTGTCTGCGTAAACGCGGCCAATTTTATCGTCGGAAGAAGCAATTCAATCAGGCTGGCGAACTCTTTCGCGCAGCCATCGCAGTGCCGGAATTCAGCGAAATCGCACAAACTCATGCAGATATTGGTATGTCCATGGCAGGGTACGCTGGGCTGGATGCGATGCTCCCTTCCGATGCCAACGACATCCGTATCGTGACACAGGCACTTAAACACCACAAACAGCACTTCGATGATGCCGTGGCTTGTGTGGGAGGCGATGACACCAACGCACAATTCGCTTTGGGATTACTCGATTTTGGCAATGGTGATTATCAGAATGCGTTAGAGCACTTTCGCTTGGCGCAAATTGGCATGGAGCGTCAACTTTCTGCGTACCGTGTACGCGATCTTTATGACTGGCTGCTCTTTCTGAAAATTCGTACTTGGTCCCAACACCTCGAACTGAGTGAAATCCCCGTGTTTCAGGATGAACTCGCGCACGTGTTTATCGCGCAAACTTTTTTCCCGTTGAAACACTGGCTCCAGATATTCCGTGATGTGAGCAAAGTGGATGCGGAAACAGGGCGCAAAGTCATGTTGCATCTTTTCACGTATCGCGATGTGGATATCTACGACTTGTGTAGCATCGAAGAAGTCTTCCGGCATACGTCAGAAATATGGCGTCGCTACTTTTTTGGCTCTGCGAAATATAATGCGCTGAATCGGGCAGACAAATTTGCCCATCTGACACAGGCCTGGCAGATCGTCTTGCTCTCACAAAATGCTGATGCCACCGACTTCGTGCTTGAACTTCTCGAACTTTTTGGTAGCGGTTATAGTGATTATGCGGCTCCCGTCCACAAGTTGATACTCGAATTTCTCGAAGATATTTTGCGGATGTGGGATGAAACCGACGTGCTTCATTTGCGCGTGCAACTCTTATTCATGATGGGGCAGAGTGATGAAGCCATCTCGTTGTTGGTGCAACTCTGTAACATCTATCTTGGTCGCCAAGAGGTGTCGCAGGCACGTGCCATCTATGCCTGGCTGGTACAGCTCCGTTATTCTGAAATCGCTCACTACACACAAATTCTTCAGGGTCAAAAAGGCACACAGACGATGCAGGCTCGCTGTCGTGTGCTCTACATCGGTGGCAACGAGACGCAACAGTCGTTCAAGGATGACATTGATACAAAACTGGCAAGTGCACAGCCACATATCAAGGTGGAGTGGGAGCTGATAGGCTGGAGTTCTAACTGGGGCGATGAAGCGGCACGCATTGAACGCCGTATCCCCGATTTTGATTTAGTCATTCTCAGCCCCTATGTACGCACGCTGTTTGGTCGTCAAATCCGTAAAGCGGCCAGTAACTGGCGTGCCTCGACGGGTAAAGGTCAAGGCAAAATCTATGCAGACATAGTAGCCGCAGTCGAATCGTTTCAGGCACAATGATGGCGTCATAGTGTGCCTGCTCTTTGTTACAATGACGCTGTGTATCTGTTTCTGAAAGAGGGAATCAATGACGAATCGTGTATCCGGATTGTTGCAATCGTTGCATCTCAGTGAACGGAATCTTGGCACGTGTACGGGGCCAGAATGGCTCGAAACTACCGGTAAATGGATTCCAAGCTACGATCCTTCCAGCGGAAACGTGATAGCCTACGTACAAGAAGCCGATGACGCCGCCTACGAAAAAACAGTTGTCGCCGCCCAACAGGCATTTGCGACATGGCGCATGATTCCTGCACCCAAACGTGGTGACATGATTCGTGATCTCGGCAATTTGCTCCGTGAATACAAAGAACCACTTGGTGAGCTGGTATCGCTCGAAATGGGCAAAATACGCGCTGAAGGACTCGGTGAAGTCCAGGAAATGATTGACATCTGTGATTTTGCCGTGGGCCTGAGCCGTCAGCTCTACGGTTTGACCATGCACAGCGAACGTCCTCAGCACCGCATGTACGAGCAGTGGCATCCACTCGGGCCTGTGGGTATCATCACCGCATTCAACTTCCCTGTGGCCGTCTGGAGCTGGAACGCTGCTATTGCAGCTGTATGTGGTGACACCAATATCTGGAAACCATCTGAGCTCGTGCCACTCACCGCCATTGCCGTGCAACATCTCGCCAATCGTGTCATGCAGATGCATGGTGTTTCAGGTATTTTTACGCTGGCCATTGGCAGTGGTGCAGTGGTCGGGCAAAAGATGTCCGAAGATCCCCGTATCCCGCTGATTTCGTTCACGGGGAGCACACGGACTGGTCGTAAAGTGGCACAAACGGTGGCTGGTCGTTTCGGCAAAAGTATTCTCGAATTGGGCGGTAATAATGCGATTGTGGTGACTGCGAATGCAGACCTCGACATGACAGTTCGTGCGGTGCTCTTCGGTGCAGTCGGTACTGCGGGGCAACGTTGTACTACGACCCGGCGCTTGATTGTCCACGAGAGTGTGGTAGACGCACTCTGTCAACGCTTGACCAAGGCCTATGCCAGTGTGCCAATTGGCAATCCTCTCGATGCAGGTACGCTGGTTGGTCCACTCGTCAATGACAAAGCTGTGGCAGGCATGCTCGAAGCCATTGCCCGTGCGACCGCCTCTGGTGGGAGTGTATTGGTTGGTGGTAAAGCCCGCCCCGAAATTGGCAAAAACTTCGTGGAGCCGACGATTATTCGTATGCCTCACCAAGTAGATGTGGTCTGTGAAGAAACGTTTGCGCCCATTCTCTACATCATGAGCTATCGCAACATCGAAGACGCCATTCATATGCACAACAATGTTGCACAAGGCTTGAGCAGTGCCATCTTTACCGACAGTATGCGCGAAGCTGAACTCTTTCTGTCACATGCCGGCAGTGATTGTGGTATTGCCAATGTCAATATTGGTACGAGTGGTGCCGAAATCGGTGGTGCATTTGGTGGTGAAAAGGAAACGGGCGGTGGTCGTGAAAGTGGGAGCGACGCCTGGAAGGCGTACATGCGGCGACAGACCAACACCATCAACTGGGGTAAGAGTTTGCCATTGGCACAAGGCATTCAATTTGGTGATTAAGTGAGTGAAATGCGATTGCCGGTGACGTATAGTACGTCACCGGCAATTGTTGTATTACTCGCCGATAACGCGCTGGATGACCCACACCAGCAACGGCCCACACATGAGTGTTGGTAAGAGTGCCGCAATCCGGATTTTAGTGATTTCCAATAGATTCAATCCAAGTCCCACCAGAATGATGCCACCGCTGCACGTGGCAATCAAGACCAGCGGATTGGTATTGGGGTCGGGAACTACCTGTGCGACTCCCCCAGCAGCCAGTGAAATCCCACCCTGGAAGAGAAACAGTGGGAGTGCCGATATCAAGATGCCGATACCGTAGCTACTTGCAAGTGCCGCTGCAGTAATCGTGTCGAGCACTGTTTTGATGATGAGTAGTTGGTTATCGCCGTTTAAGCCGTTGTTGATGCTTCCGAGAATGGTCACAGGACCCACACAAAAAATCAGAAAAGCAGTTAGTAGTCCCTCACTGAACCGGTGATCACCCTGTTGCCCGAGGCGTTGTTGAATGAACGTACTCAATCGAGTCAATCGTGCATCGAGTTCGAATGCCTCACCAATCCCTCCACCCACTGTGATTGCAACAAGCGCCAACACGATACCAGCGATGCCGCCAACCTCGATGTCACTGAGTCCCCACGCAATCCGGATTCCGAGAAACATGGTGACAAGGCCGATTGCTGATTGAATGGTTTGTGTAACTCGTGCGGGGAGTGCATTGCGAAAAAAGATGCCAATACAGGCTCCGATAATTACCCCAATTGCGTTGTAGATGGTGCCATTGAGTTGTGTCCATAGCGTCATACTTCGTACTCCGTTTCTGCTGGTACATCTATCATACGCATAAATCAGTGTATGCTCAACACAGTATCACCAAGAACAGATAGAGTCGTAATCATCGTCTACGGGGGGTGCGGATGGGCAATTTGGTGGTTCTGTGCTACACTCTATGTGACGATTAGCCATATTCGTTCACCACCATATCATGCAAATCGTGTCCATATGCAGCGATTTAATGGCGTTGTGGTGTGGTGTGCGGTGTGGTTGGCGCAAAGTGTGAGGTAGTCGTGTCATCCGGAATAATCCAAAAACGCAATCAGAAGCAAACATTGGTTGAACAGACCGTTGATCGCATACGTACGTTGATTTTCAGTCAACAGCTCCAACCAGGGAATGCATTACCGTCGGAGATGCGCTTGGCTGAAACACTGGGGGTAAGTCGTCCCGTAGTACGCGAAGCGCTTCGCATTTTGGCGGGTCGTGGGATGATTACCATTGCGAATGGTCGCAATCCGATGATCAGTCCCGTCAATGCTACTGCACTCGTGCAGTTTTTTGAACGTGCCACCCAGTTAAATGCGGTTACCGTCATTGAGCTCCTCGAGGTACGGCGTGGTATCGAGGTACAGAGTATCGTATTGGCCGCTGAACGGCGTACCAGTACACACATTCAACTGCTACAACAGCAATACCGTAAACTGGACGATGCACGATTTGACTTGGCCATGTATAGCGAACTCGATGCGCAACTGCATCGAATCATTGCCATGGCTAGCCAAAATCAGATGCTGTCGTATCTGGTTGAGTCGCTCGGTGATGCCTTGCGTCAGACGAGTCTGGCAGGATTACTGCGCCGGCGTAATCAGAGCGAGCTCGATGAAGTACACCGTATCCATCATGATCTGATTGATGCAATTGTGGTGCAAAATACGACATTGGCGGCTACTACCATGGCACGTCACGTAGATGTTGCTATCGCGGCAATTACTCGTTCGCTTTCTGATACAAACAGAATGGAACAAGAATGAACTTTTGAGCGTCGTACGAGGTATTACGTTGTTTCGTAATGCTGATGAATTGACAGTACAGTGCAATTCTACTACTATACTGATAATTAACAGTTTCACTGTAAGGAAAAAGGTATGATGCGTGAAGGAATTACCATCAATGAACTCTCAAAGATGGCAAATGTAACGGTCCGGACAATCAGATTTTACACGGATGAAGGTGTTCTCGACGAACCCGCTGGCCGTGATCGTTATGCACGATACACGAGGCGGCACTACCTGCAACTCAATGTGGCGCGAGTACTCAAAGAGCGCTTTTATCCGTTACGCGTCATCCGTGATCGTATGGCATCAATGACAGAGAGTGAACTCGAGCAGCTTGGTGGTCCGGTACCCGCACATATTGAAGCTCGCTTTGCAGAAGCTGAAGAAGCCATGGCTCCCATGCATGTCTTAAAAAATATCATGGCATCCCCCATCCGAGAACGAATTTCAAGTGCATCGTTGGAGCAGTGGACCCCAGAAATGGTTTCCGAAAGTATTATTTCAGATATGTCCCTCCACGAGTCAGCACTCGCCTCCCCAGACACTGCTTCCGTCATCGATATGTCCGCACAAACATACGTAACCCCGTCCGTTGTGCGGCCGGCGGCAACTGTGGGTGATGTGTGGCATCGTGTGGCAGTTGCTCCGGGGATTGAATTACATATCCGTGAAGATGCTATGCAAGAATCTGCGGGTGAGATTCGTCGTATTATTGCTTCGCTCCGCAAACGTTAGTTCGTCTTTCTGAGCACTGCGACCACCGTCTACACGGTGGTCGCAGTGTTATATGCGTTGCTTGAACACTATCTACGCATATCTAGGAGCCACTGCAGAATTATGAATTAAGAATTATGAATTAAGACAATACCGACGCCAATCGAGGCCGCACGTTGATTGTATAGTGGTGCATTGATACGCCCTTGCGCCAAGCATGTGTGCTCACGTAGGATTTTAATACATTCTGCAGCACGGGCGGACGTATTTATAACACCACATCGCCCGAAATCGGTTTGTCATCATGAATTCCGATTATGGCGTCGATTTTGGCATAGGTATTGTTATGAATTAAGAATTTTGCGAAGTCATTATGGCGTATGTATTACTTGAAGTTTTCTTTATCAAATCTTGACCAAACACCCCGAACGAAACTGAATAAGACACAGTCTTGTATGTGGATTCAGCAAACGTGAAGGGAAATACGATGAAACTGTTTCATTGGGTAGTGGTGTGTGTCGTGTTGTGTGTGGTGGTAGTAGCGAACCAAGTTTCACAGGTGTCTGCGTTGCCACTGGCACGTCGGCCATTGCCGACACCGGGTGGCACGGGTGGTCAGCCGATACAGCCCACAGCAGTAGTGCAAACCACGAGAATTCCGTCATCTGCCAACAATCGCAATTTTGTGGTGCGGTGTGGGACGGGACAGGTCAACAATGTTGATCCAATTGTGATGCCGGGAATGCCTGCAATGAGTCACTATCACCAGTTTTTTGGGAATCGTTCAACGGACGAAAACTCAACGTTCGAGACGTTGCGTGCGAATCGTGACACGTCATGTAACCCGCGTTCTGATGCATCCGCATACTGGGTACCCGAGCTGTGGCTCGATGGAGTAGCGATTGCTCCCAAGCAGGTAACGGTGATCTATAGCAAAAGTGTCTCGAATCGCCTGGTGCCACATCCTGCCGGTCTTAAGCTGATTGCAGGTAGTGGAAAAGCAAGCAGTGCACAAGACATCAACATCGTGCACTGGGCATGTAGCAATGCTATGACGAATGTGGCAAGCACACCTCCTGTATGTGGTCGCGGAACAGACTTGGTCGGTGTCATCCGCTTCCCAGAGTGCTGGAACGGGGTAGACCTTGATTCCGAAGATCACAAGAGTCATGTGAGTTATGCCAGTAACGGGACATGTGCTGCAGGAACAGTTGCGGTACCACGCATTGAGATGCAAGTGCGCTTTCCCGCACAACGTGACGTCGCAAACTTGGCACTTTCATCGGGTTCAATCTACTCGTGGCATGCCGATTTCTTCAATGCCTGGAATCAACGTGAATTTGGTCGCTTTGTTGCGCGTATCCGCTAACCCGTTGAGCCATGATGCAGCACCGTTCGTGCTGCATCATGGCTCAAGGTTGTGTCCGACCATAACTGATTTTCGCCATGCAATTTCTTCTGCTTGAGCATCCATGATACCTGCACGCCAGGTAATTTCGGCTTTTAATGTGGCGATTTCGTGGTGCACTTGCCGACGATGATAGCGCATGAGTTCGTGTATTGCGGCTGGGAGTGCGGCGTCATCTGCGTTGATTTGGTGCTGGATAGCATCAAAGATTTGCTGTGATTCTGCCTCATTGATATCAGCCAAACTCTGTGTGTAGCATGCATAGACTCCATGGTATGGAGCTGCCTGGCTAGCGAGTGTTTCGCGAGAAAACGTGTGATGTCGCTCATTTTGATTCAAAAACTGTGAGAGCTGTCTGCCGAGTGCACTTTCTGCATCTGGTAATGTCAGACCAATCAGTCCACACACAGGTGCGAGTGCCTGTTGCCAATCAGCCACTAACTGGTCATACGAGACCACAACTCGTGGCATTCCCCGGGTGTTGCGTTCTGCGGCCAACATGTAGCGCAACCAGAGCTGGATGCCCGTTGAAAACGGCATGTGGTCTCGGGCCGTGAGTGATGCAGCTACTTCTAGTGGGTTGCGCACCATGATAACCGCACATGGTGCTATTTGTGCGTTTTGACAGGCTATCTGCCAGAGCGGTAGCATATGACAAATACGTGGGTCTTTGAGTGCCGCAATCTGGTTTGGGCTAACCGTTGCTTCCAGAAATCGGGCAATATCGTGTTGGGCCGTCGCACTCGCGTCGGAGTGACGTACACAGATGTCGTGTGGGATGAACGGGTCATCCCACGAGTAGCTATTAGCGGCAAGTAGAGCGTCGTGGATGCGTACGGCTTCGAGTGCTTCCCAGTGTCCAGACCGGTTATGCTGCGTGTTGTGCATCAATTCGCCAGGGAGAGTGACGCCAATCAAATTGAGCGCTCTGGTTACCGCCGACGTGCCACTACGGTGCATGCCCAGTACGGCCACAAAACGCGTATCATGCATAACCACTCCTATGCCTGTAAGTACCCGTGATCACGCAACCATTCCACGATCATCAGTGCACTCGATTCGGGTTTGTGTTGCACCGTTTGAATGTGCAATTCTGGATTATGTGGTGCTTCGTATGGTGCGTCAATCCCAGTCATGCCGCGAATCTCCCCAGCGCGCGCGCGCCGGTACAACCCCTTGGGGTCGCGTCGTTCACATTCTGCGAGTGGTGTGTCAATGAAAATCTCAATGAACTCACCATCAACCAGGGTGCGTCGTGCACGTTCGCGTTCACTTTGAAACGGCGATATCAACGACACGATGACAATCATGCCGGCATCGGTGAGCAGACGGGATACCTCACTGACGCGTCTGATGTTTTCGATACGGTCGGTGGCTGCAAAGCCCAGGTCACTGCTGAGTCCGTGGCGGATGTTGTCACCGTCCAGGATATACGTATGTTTGCCCTCGGCAGTAAGGGCACGTTCGACCAAGTTTGCAATTGTTGATTTGCCTGCGCCCGACAACCCGGTCAACCACAGCACACACGGTTTTTGATTTTTGAGCGCTGCTCGTGTTGATTTATCTACGTCGAGTTGTTGCCACGTAATATTGCGTGACTGTGACACATCACTCAGAATCATGCCTGCGGCGACTGTTTCGTTGCTGATGCGATCAATAAAGATGAATCCACCCATGTGCCGATTTGCACTATACAAATCATGCGGTATCGGGCTCTCGAACTGCACTACACAGACGCCGATTTCGTTCATCTCGAGCTGATCAGTGGGTGTTGCACCCATCGTGTTCACATCAATTTTGTGCGTTATCTTGGTTATCACTGCAGGTACCGTACTCGTTCCCAGTTTGCACAAGAATTGGCGCCCTGGTTGTACGGCAGTTTCGTGCATCCACAGGATGTGTGCTTCCACTCGGCTGGCGTTCGATGCGCCGTGTGCTGTTCCACATAGCACCGCACCGCGGCTCACATCCACTTCACGGTCTAGCACAATGGTAATGGCTTCGCCACGATGTGCCACGCTTTTCTCACCCGCAAACTGCACAATCCGAGCGACGACGGCATTCGTGCCCATCGGTTGGATTGAGATTGCGTCACCGACATGAACACTACCACCCACAATCGTGCCGCTAAATCCACGAAAGTCTTGATGTGGGCGATTCACCCATTGCACCGGCATGCGGAACGGCTCTTCGTAGGCATCCGCGTTTACGTTCACATCTTCGAGAAAGGTCATGAACGTGCTACCCTGGTACCACGGCATGTTCGGACTATGGCGAAAGACATTATCGCCATTCAGCGCTGACAACGGTATCGCAGTAATACTCGTAAAGTGCAACTTTTTGGCAAACTCGCGGTACTGGGCTTCAATGGTGCGAAACACTTCTTCGCTGAATTCGACGAGATCCATTTTGTTGACTGCGAGCACCACGTGTCGGATACCGAGAAGTGATGCGATACAGCTATGTCGGTGTGTTTGTACCAACAACCCTTTACGTGCATCAACCAGTAATACCGCTAATTCGGCGGTGGATGCACCAGTAGCCATGTTACGCGTGTATTGCTCATGGCCGGGTGTGTCTGCCACAATGAAACGTCGTTTGGCAGTCGAAAAAAAGCGGTAGGCAACATCTATGGTGATACCCTGTTCGCGCTCGGCTTGTAGTCCATCCACGAGGAGCGACAAATCCAACGCCGCTGCATCGCCCAGTTTGCGCTGGCTTTCTTTGCTGATACCAAGGAGTTGGTCTTCGTAGATGAGTTGTGCATCATACAAGAGGCGGCCGATGAGCGTTGATTTACCATCGTCCACACTCCCGCATGTCAAAAAGCGCAGTAGCGTGCGCTCACTGTCGAGTGTTACGTGGCTCATTAAAAGTACCCTTCTATTTTCTTTTGTTCCATGGAGCCCGGCTTGTCATAATCAATTATGCGCCCCGCGCGTTCCGATGTGCGGGCACTGAGTGTCTCTTGGACGACCTCGGTAATCGTGCGCGCCGTGGACTCGATGGCTGCAGTGAGCGGGTAGCACCCCAAAGTGCGGAATCGTACCATACGCATCTCTGGTGTTTCGCCTGGAGACAGTGGGAAGCGTTCATCGTCTACCATTAGAATTTGCCCATCACGAATCACCGTCGGCCGCAGCTTGGCGAAGTAGAGGGGCACCACGGGGATTTCTTCGCGCTTGATGTATTGCCAGATATCGAGCTCTGTCCAATTGCTGATTGGGAAGGCGCGTACACTTTCACCTGGTGTGATACGCGTGTTGAACGTCTGCCATAGTTCGGGGCGTTGCCGTTTGGGGTCCCAACGGTGGTGTTGTCCGCGAAACGACATAATGCGTTCTTTGGCACGTGAACGTTCTTCGTCACGACGGGCACCCCCAATCGCACAATCAACTTTATAGTGGTCGAGCGCTTGGCGTAGTGCAACCGTTTTGAGTTCGTCGGTGTGTACACCAGAGCCGTGGGTGAACACACTGACGCCACGAGCAAGTGCATCTTCGTTACGGTGTACCAAGAGCTTCATGCCGGTTTCTGCGATACGTTGGTCACGAAATGCAATCATTTCGCGGAATTTCCAACTGGTGTCAATATGTAAGATGGGGAATGGTGGCAATGATGGGTAGAATGCTTTTTGGGCGAGGTGCAACAATACCGATGAATCTTTGCCAATGGAATACATCATAATCGGCCGCTCAAAAGAGGCAGCCACTTCGCGTAAGATATAGATACTTTCTGCTTCGAGATTTGATAAGTGGTCCATGAACTACTCCCTGCTAAATCATTGGTAGTATATCATAGGGGGTAGTTCACCACGTGAAAGAAGCCTCACAAGGAGCTGGCATGATACTGCAACGTTATCTACAATCACAATCAACCATCATCGTAGATGGTGCCTTGGCCACCGAAATGGAGAGTCGTGGTGCAGATTTGCACGATTCTCTCTGGTCGGCAAAATATCTCTACGAACAACCCGAATTAATCGCAGCAGTACACCGTGATTATTTGGATGCAGGTGCAGACATCATCATTAGTGCGAGTTATCAAGCGACCATTCCCGGGTTTATGGCACGTGGGTGGAGTCATGTGCAGGCCCAGGCCATGATTTCTGATGCAGCATCCATCGCAATCCACACCCGCAATACGTGGTGGCAACAACACGCACTCACCACATCACGGTTGCGCCCATTGGTTGCAGGGTCCGTTGGTCCGTATGGAGCATATACGGCTGACGGTGGTGAATATCGGGGCAACTATGGCTTGTCATCACGTGCGCTGATGGATTTCCATCGTGAACGGGTTACGTTGCTGGTTGCTGCAGGAGTAGATTTGTTGGCGTGTGAGACGATTCCCGACCTGGTCGAGGCATGCGCACTCCGTGACCTGTTGGTGGAATACCCCACAGTACCAGCGTGGATCTCGTTTAGTTGTCGAGGTACTACGACCTGTGCTGGGCAACAGATGCAGGACGTAGCCGAGGCACTGCGCGATGCGCCACACATTGTGGCCATTGGCATCAACTGTTCATCACCACATGATGTCCTCGGGTTGGTGCAGGGTCTGCGTGCCCATACCGACAAAGCCATCGTCGTATATCCAAATTCTGGTGAAACGTATGACGCTACCGATAATTCGTGGCATGGAGACGCTGCCTGCGATGCATTTGTTCAGCTCGCTCGGGCATGGCAACACGCTGGAGCATCGGTGATTGGTGGGTGTTGTCGTACTACTCCAGAAACGATACGCGCATTACGCAGTGCATTTATTGCATAAAAAATACCCCCTGCGCAACCGATATGCGCAGGGGGTATCTCACTCCTTAGCGGAATGGTGGTGATGCGAGAACTCCGCCACCACCCAGATTCCAGGCTTTATTGGGTCCACGATCAATGTTGAAGCGTGTCTCTGGCCCCAAGTTATCGTTGTAGATGTCAGCGTAATTACCGACCTGCGAAATGATTTGATACCCGAAATCGGGTGCCAAACCAAATTGGCTACCAATTTTCCCCTCTATGCCGAGCAGACGACGGGCGCGGGGATCGGTGCTCGTGCTCAGGATTTCATCTACGTTCTTGCGGTCAATGCGTAGCTCCTCAGCATACATTGTGGCGTACACCGACCAGCTGACGATGTCGTACCACTGATCATCACCCTCGGCGACGACCGGCCCAAGCGGTTCGCGTGAAATGCGATCGCCGAGTACGGCGTGGTCGTCTGGATTGACGAAGTTCACGCGTTGAACAGAGAGTTGACTACTATCACTGGTGACTGCATCACACTCTTCATTGAGATATGCACGGTAGAGTTTTTCTTCGCCTTCGACTTCGACTGCTTCGAAGGTAATCCCACGTGCGGCAAAGTCGTCTTTGAGATTAAGGAGACTAGTTGTGCCTGCGCTGGCACAGATTTTTTTGTCACGCAATGCATCTATCGTGGTAATGTTGCTCTTTTTGCGTACCAAAAATGTCTGACCGTCGTGAAACGTTGTAGGTCCAAACATCAAGCCGGCACCATCACGCGACGCCGTCCATGTGGTGTTGCGAATTAAGACGTCCACCATTTTGGTGCGTACTGCGTTAAACCGTTCGTTCGGACCATCTGCTGTGGTCACCGGGATATATTCGACTTTGCTCGCATCGCCGAGCACAGCAGCAGCAATCACTTTGCAGAAATCAACATCGAAGCCGCTCCATTGCTTGCGTACTGCGTCATAGAGCCCAAAACCAGGTAAATCCGCATTCACACCACAGCGCAAGATGCCACGTGACTGCACGGTCACGAGCGTGCTTTCACCAATGTTTGTTGAGGGTGCCGATGTCTGTTCGGTAATCGGTGCAACTGCTAGCGCTTCACTAGTTGCCGTTTCAGCCGCTGACACGTCTGCAGTTGGTTCGACGATTTCTTCATATTCATCATCACTTGGGGTAGCCGTCACAACGATTACCTGTGGTGCACTCTCATTCACCAGGCTGTTGAGCGATCCGCAGGCAATGGTGAACATGCTGATTGCAATGACAATCCATGGAACGTATCTACGCATTTGAGCGCTCCTTTACTCACGAACTAGCGCATAGAGTGCGCCAGTTGGCACAAATTCTACGGTGTACCCGGACAGCGGTTTTGTTGCCAGTTCAGCAGCGAGCTGTGGTGCCAACTCTGCACTAGTCACCAGTAGATCAAACGGGTCTGCCATGGCATTTTGTAGCTCGACGAGTGAACGGTGCTGATAAAATGTCACCTTCTTGCTGTCAGACGATGCTTGCGGTGAAAGTGTTTCACACTGCCACGTGGTTCCCGTACGCTTCGCATCACATTTCCAGTCCGACATGGTGTCGCTGAGCATGGTTGTCACTGCGGTAATATCCGTACCTGACACATTCGGGGGGAGCGCCAATGGCTGAATCAACCGTGCCATTTCTTTGGGTACACCTGGGAAGTATGTCACTTCGATTTGCTGATTATTCAGTGCCCGCACATTAGCGATGTACTGGCACGCAATCACCTCGGCAGGGAGGCTGTTGCAACCGGCAAACCAGCGCACATAATCGTCGGGGCGTACTGCGACATCTGCGTCTTTCCAGCGTACTGCCGGCGGAATTGAAATCGTGCGTTGCCACGTTTCAAGAATCGCATTGGATGGTCGGGTCTGAATGCCGGTGGCGTCATCGTACCAGCGTGGTACGTTTGATGATGTGGTTGATGTGAAATCAGCGTCACGGAACACAAAGAACTGATGCTGTACGAGTGGTGCCTGGTACCGTGCAAAGAGTTGGTAAGCGGATTGCTCCCCATCGAACACGTGAACGGTGTAGCGGGCCTTGCTGCCGGGCCGACTAAAAAAGCGTGTCAGGGATGCTTTCCCAACCATGTAATTATCGTTACTTGGTGGATTTTCGCCATATACGACCACACTATATTCGCGGAAGAGGGGTGTACTTGTGTCACACATGTCGTCCTGACATGCAAGTCCGCTACCACGTGTTGGGTCATCAATTGCATAGCGTTGCATGCGCCCGTCACTACAGGTGAGTGCACTTGCCAGTGTTACATCGGTGCGCACTAGCGTGGTGGAGGGTTGAAATAGGTCAGGTTTCAGTACATCTCCGATGTACGCATTCGCTGTTTGTGGCCAAGTATTAAGTTGCATGCGTGCATAGAGCGGGACAAACGAGTCTGGCCAGATTCTCGTAAGTAACGCATTTGATTCACATGCGGGCAAGACAACTTGGGGCAACGCTCGGGTGGCCGTTGCCGCACGGGTCAGTACAACGGTCGGCTCGGCGGTCGGTGCTGGGTCGTCAGGTATTGCTGTAGTAATTGGTGCCACAGACACATCTTCATTGACTGTTGTAACCGATTCTGTTGCCGAATTACTCCAATTTGCTACCATGAAAAAGAGGCTTAGCACGATTACGGCGATGGCAACGAGTGCCATGCGGTTCTGTGGCAATGCGGCCAGCCACGGAGGCAAGACGATTGGATTTGCCGGGGTGGATACTGGCGGGGTTACCACTGTTGGCAGTGTAAATGGTCGCGCTGGAGGCGTTGCTGGTGGTGTTTGGGCCGGTTTAGCTGTTTGCACGGCGGGTGGTCGTTGACTGGGTTGCAACGGTACTTGCATCTGCGCTGTTTGACTCGCCGTGGTACGCTTGCGCCGCCCCGTGTTGTAATCTACTTCACAAATCACACAGGCGCCATCTGCCGGGTACCAATGGTCGGCATCATTGCCACATTGTATGAGACGGCGCTCCACCATTTCGAGCGCATCTGCCCATTCTTGTGCACTCGGGCGTTTGCGTTCCGTGAATGCACGTTGAAACAAGCTACGAATGACTCCTGGAATTGCGGTAATCGGAGGAGCGGCTTTCGGGGGTTCAAAAGAGTTATTTTTTTCGTAAGGAAAGATTTTCTTTTTAATGCAGTAGACGTGAACCTGTTCCACGTCGGGTGCCCCTGGGAGCGGTCTCCCTGCAAACGGGTGAAATCCCTGCATCAAGAGCTGAAAAATGAGTACCGCCAAACCGAAGGCGTCCGAATCCGGGGTGCGGTTGACACTGCTAAAATCTGCACCTTGTAACTCTGGAGCGGTGTATTCGGGGAGGCCGACGAGGCAGCGATGTACCACCCCATTGGCATCGGTGACTTGCATCGAATCACAGTCCACAATCGTGATGAGTGCACTATCTGAAAAAAGTGCGTTCTTGAAATTCACGTCACCTATTACGTAGTTTTTGCGGTGAATGGCAGCCATTGCCAGGGCAAAGTTGCGCGCCGTGCGATAGATAGTGCGATGATTGGTATGGGGGTGCTGTCTGGCTCGTTGTTGTGGTTGGAGCAGATCGTACAGGTCATCTGCTTTGGGGATTTTGGGCATGATGTAGCCCACGAATTTGCCACCGCTAAACAACACCTGTTCTGGCCACGCAATCGAGACGTGCTTGAGTTGCGGATTATTCCGCGTATCGTCTTCGGGGGGGTCTGCTACCATCGCAAGCACTTTGTCGGCGAGTGCCTTATTTAGCCGATGCGCATGATATATTTTTGCAACCGAGTGTGGCTGACCAACCACCGTATACACGGTACCCTCGCCGCCTGCGCCAAGCTTTTTGTCTGTGCTGATGCTGGTTCCCGTAGCAGTGGTATAGCGCGCCATCGTTATGCGTATCCATTCACAACAACTTCGAGTCGTCCCGTGTCCGGGTGAATGATGAGTCCGTGTACGGGCACATCTTTGGGGAGGAGGGGATGATTGCGAATCGTCTGTACCGTGTTGCGTACGCTGTCTTCGACGTTGTCGAATCCTTTGAGCCATGCTTCCAAATTAATGCCCGCATACCGCAATGTGTTGATGGTGTCGTGAGAAATGCCACGTTCATGTGCCATGGCCAAAATGTTCTGTGGATCAATGCTCCCCATGCCACAGTCGTGATGTGCTACGACTACGATTTCTTCAGCACGCAGACTGTAGACAGCAACCAACAGGCTGCGCATCACCGACCCCCACGCGCTGGTTACGAGCGCACCGGCGTTTTTGATGATTTTGGCATCACCGTTTCGTAATCCCATCGCTTTGGGCAAGAGCTCTACGAGCCGAGCATCCATGCAGGCGAGCACTGCGAGACCTTTGTCAGGAAAGCGATCGGTCTTGAATGATTCATATGCACGGGTGTCCACGAATTCACGATTGTGGGCGAGTAGTGTGTCAAGTGCGTTCACGCGTGTTGTCCTCTGTGGGCGAGCATCATGCTGAGTAGTATACCAAGTCTCACGAGACGCGAATGGCAAGCACGAGTGTCATATCGTCGTCACTCTTGAGGCGGAACTGTGATGAATCGAGCATTGTTGCAAGGATGTCGTCGGCACGGCTCAACTCCTTTAATTCGCTCAGCCACGTGGTGAGCGGGGAGAAAAATCCTGGAAATGCCGCACTCGTCTTGTAGTTGATGCACATCGGTTGTACGCCATCGCTTACTACCGCAATACCGGCGAGTGTTTCGTGCTGTGACATGAAGCGCATCTGTGTCTGGTAGTCGTTGCTGGTGAGCGGGTAGGTGGAATTGATGAACTCACCGTTATCCGGGCTGCTCAGTGTGCGTACCGAGCCATCGGCGTAGATGCCAACAACTGCTCCATCACCAATGTGTTGGATCACCCACACTGTTGGTGTGATGACGGCCACCACAAGCGTACATGCAAAGTCACGGAGTTCTTTCCCCTGGCTGGTTGCAAGTGCCACTAACGCGTTCCGCGCCGCAGTGAACGCCTGCTGGCACATGTGTTCATCGTTACGGGTTGCCGTTTGTGCCAATGTCTGTGAAATGAACTCCACGGCTGTTGTGCAGGCAAGCGCTGAACCTTGTTCGGAATGTGCTGCTGATCCGAGTCCATCGGAAACAGCTATGATGATCGTATCACCCTGTTGCAAGACATAATGACTATCTTGACATGGGAGCGACATGCGTTTATGACTCGTACCGATGACTGATGCTTTAGCCACGTGCCACATAAAAACTCCTATCCCGTGTCACATTGCTCGTGACACGGGACTGTTGTTGTCAGAAGGGATTAGACGTTCGACCAGCCACTCGGTGGTGCCAGTGGCACCTGCTGGTCTGGTTGCGATTGTGACACTTTGCTGAGGCTGGCCGACAACCACACGAACATTTCGCGGAACGAGTACCCCTTCAGTGGGAGCGGTTCACGTACTGCAGACAACTGTTTGAGTACTTCCATGTCTGCACCCTCGACACCTACAGCAAAGAATGCCACCCCTTTACGGGATTCTTCATCTTTGATGCGTGTGGCTGCAGCTTTCCATGCATCGTTGTCCGTAGGGGCACCATCGGTAATCAAGAATACCCATGGGCGGTAGTAGGGAGTTCCGTTATCCTTGTAGAGTTTTTTACGCATGGCGACAATATCCAACGCCTGCTGCAAAGCTGCGCCGAGTGGCGTGTCCCCACTTGCACTCAACGTAGGTGGCGTAAACGCACTTGCCGGTGCAAAGTCCATGGTCAGCTGAGCGGGGCCGAATGTGACAATGGCAATTTCCACACGCGATTGAGCCACACTATCACCTTGCAGGGCGTGTGCGAATTCCGTTAATCCTTGGTTGAGTTGATTGATTTTTTCACCGTGCATAGAGCCCGAGGTATCGAGCACCAACACACACGCACAGCGGGGATCTGGATTTGTAGGATCAAATGATACATTTGGAACATCAGTCATGAAATTCTCCTTTCAGAATACGCAATTGTGACGATGGGTCACCGCAAGTTGTTGCATGCCGCCGGATCAACTATCCATTACATCGGCCAAAGTTGTCTGGTCGAGAATATCACTAATCGCATTGCGCACGTTTCCCATTACCCCGCGTAATTTGCACGTGGCTTCGTCTGGGCAATTGCACGGTTCATACGCCATTTGCGATACACACCCTATTGGTGCAAGTGGGCCGTCGAGGACGCGCACGATTTTGCCAAGGGTAATCTGATTTGCTGGTTTAGCCAGATAATAGCCGCCACCCACCCCCTTTTTGCTGTGCAAAAGCCCTGCATTTTTCAGTGCGAGCATGATTTGTTCGAGAAACTTTACGGGGATGTGTTCAATCGTGGCGATTTGCTTGATCTGCATCATCGCTGCATCTGCGGGCATATTCGCAAGCTGAATCATGGCACGGAGCCCGTATTCACCACGTTTGGATAAGCGCATATACGTGTCCTGCGTACGTAATTGTCTGTATTGTACCGTAGAAATGAAATAAAAGAACACCCTCCCACGTACAAGGGGAGGGTGTTGGCTGTGCTTTAGCTACGACAAGCGGATAGCTTGGCCGGTTTCCGCACTGCGGTAGATGGCATCCACGATGTCGGTGACTTGCAACGCTTGAGCTGCGGTTACATTCGGTTGCCCGCCGTTTTTGATTGCATTCACAAAATCAGCTGCCTGACCAATCCCGGGTTCCTCATTTTCTTTTTCCATCCAGTCGGGCACCCAGTGGGTCAGCATCCCGTATTGTGCTTTGTTGACCTTGAGCGGAAAAACGTCGAGGCCAGCCTCGGTGCCAGACAGTGAAATTGTTTCTTTTGTTTCGGGCACATTGAGCGCCCATGAGCACTCTAGCAACATGCTTGCGCCATTGTCAAACCGTACAAATGCAGCAACTTGATCTTCGACGGTGAATTCTTTGTAGTTCCACTGTCCCCAAGGATTTACATTTGGGCGTGTGCCTAAGTGTTGTGAGAGGGTCGCACTGACTTCTATTGGTTTAGGATTGCCAAGCAGGTAGAGGGCTGAATCAAGTGTGTGTACACCAAAGTCAATCATGGCGCCACCACCCTGGATATGCTTGTGCACAAAGGACCCCCATGAGGGAATCCCACGGCGTCGCAGTGCGTTGACTCGTACCATGTAGACATGTCCGAGCTCGCCACTATCAATGATTTGTTTGGCCGCTTTGACTGGTGTGCGGTGGCGATAGTGGAATCCGATGGTGAGGATTTTGTTGGCTGCCGTAGCCGCTGCAATCATGGCACGCCCTTCGGCGGGATCAAGCGCCATCGGTTTTTCACATAACACGTGAATACCATTGTTAAGTGCGCTGATTGATGCCGGTGCGTGGAATTTGTTCGGTGTACAGATGACCACCCCATCGAGTGCCGCCTTGGCAAACATTTCTTCGTAGTCTGCGTATAACTGGGGGATATCGAATTTTTCACCGACCTCTTGGAGTGAGCTTGCAACGGGATCTGATGCCGCAACTAATTCCACATCAGCATTTGCCTTAAAGCATGGGATGTGCCGATTCCGTGCGATGCCCCCTGTGCCTACAATGCCAATTCGAACCTTGTTCATACACGCTGTCCTTATATACTACAAAAGATGACGTACAAATCATAGTGCGAAACACTGACACCGTCAATGTGGGGCGGTAACTGCCAAACGGTGCAAAATAAGCAGTACAATGCCCAACGCAATACAATGGTATTTTGCATGCGCTGACGTATTGCTGTATTTTGTTAAAAATAGCACACCGAGTGCCGGGACAAAAATCACGATGCCATAGATGGCATGGAGCAGCGTGCTCCCCGGATGCGAGAATGCGAGCACCACGCCAATGATGCTGTTGCTTGCGAGGAGGAGCATACTGATGCGCATGAGGACGTGTTGTAGCATGCCAATTGGTAGTGATCGCCACCACACCCAGGCAAATGCGACGAGAGTCACCACCACAACGAACGTGCTTGTTCCCCAAAGCCGTTGATGGAGCAGTGCAACGCGTGCATATTCAAACATGACGACCTCGTGGTTGTGCACTCGGACATTCCTGTTGAAGAGGACACATGCCACAGTATGGTGTCTGTGCATGGCACACCTCGCGCCCTAGCCGAATCAGATGCACGTGAAACGCATATTTGAGGTGATCGGGAACACGGTGTTCGAGTTCGGACTGGATGCTGGTTGCTGTGCGCTGGGGAACGAGCGCTAGACGTGTACAGAGGCGGGCAACATGGGTGTCTACGGGGGTGAGCGGCATACCGTAGGCGAACATGAGTACACAGGCAGCAGTTTTGGGACCAATGCCAGGTATCCTCGTTAGCCATGTCATGGCTGCTTGTGGTAACAGATTCGCCAGAAATTCGATGGAGTATGCAGGTTGGCAAGTCGCTGCCACATCCAGTGTGGCAAGGATATATGTCGCTTTGCGATGTGCTAACCCAGCAACACGGATCGCGTCGCTGAGTTCGGCATGGGACAATGCATGTATTGCTGGCCAATCTCCATGACGGTGGCGCAGTTCGGCATAGGCACGCAGACTATTGACGTCTGTTGTCTGTTGCGAAAGAATGGTCTGGATGAGTTCTGTGAGCCCGTCGCGTCGGTGGTGCCAGCGGACGGTGCCGTAGAATGCATTTAATTGCTCAATTACGTGCACGATTTCCATGGAATCATTGTACAATATTCTTAAATCTCCCCACATGAGGTCAATGTGACAGAACGCGACAAACGTATTTTGTTCGATTTTGTCGAAGCGTGTGCAGTACCGGAGTGTCCTATCTGCCAGTTGGTGCGGCGTGCTGAGCGTCGTACGGTAGCAGTGTACTGCATCGAAGGATCCGGTGATCAGCAACGACGCGCCCAGGTCAGGGCTGCGCGTGGCTTGTGTGCACATCACGCCACACTCTTGCGTGATGCCAAAGATGCCATGGCTGCTGCGGTAACTGCCCTCGATGTTATGACCAACCTGCTTCGTGATTTACCGCACCTCACCGACAAACCGCACCTCTTTAAACGCCACTACCGCCCACGCCCGTGCCCCGTCTGCACGGAGATGCGACAGTACGATCATGCCGTGTGTGCAGGTGTGGTGGCGTGGCACGAAGACCCCGATTTGCTTGTTGCGTTGCGCCAATCCCAGGGCATCTGTGCGCACCATCTGCGTTACATTGCAACACAGTGGCGTGTGTCGTTGCCTTGGTGGAATGCGCAACGCACAGCGTGGGTACGTCTCCATGGCGAGCTTGAGGAATTTGTGCGCAAACGTGACGACCGTTTTCGCCACGAAACCCATACAACGGATGCAGATGCGTGGAAACGCGCATGGATGCAGATATCTGGTACCACTGACCAATCGAGTTAACTAGAAAGGGTTGCTATGGCTCAATCATTTCGCATCCCCACTCGGCGTGAGAGTTGGTTGTACGCAATTGCAAATCTTGGGGGTTCGATTCCCTACCAGGCGTTCGGTGCCGCTGTACTATTTTTTTACACGGATGTCAAAAAACTTGCACCCGCTACAGCGGCAATGATCATGACAATTTATGCGATTTGGAATGCGCTCAACAATCCAATCCTCGGCCACATCTCCGATCGCACCAAATCTCGCTGGGGGCGGCGGATTCCCTTCATTCGCTTTGGCATGATTCCCTACGCACTCGCATTCATTGCGATTTGGTGCGCACCATTTGATGGTGCCACACAACCAACCGAACTCGCCATCTGGTTTTTGGTCACAATCGTCCTCTTTGAAGGCTTTGGCACTGCTGTGTCAACGGCGGGGTATCTGGCACTGCTGGCCGAAATGTTTCCTACATATCAATCACGCCTTGACGTCGCAGTCCGCATGAATTGGCTCCAGACAGCCGGATTGTTCATTGGCGCCGCCTTGCCACCCGTCTTGGCCCAAATGCTCGGTTACCCGGTCATGGGAGCCATCTTTGGGACGATTGCATGTCTGGCGTACGCCATCGGCCTGCGTGGCATGTACGAGCAACCGCATTACCAACCGACGGAAGTTTCTTTCCTCGATGCACTGCAAAAGACTTTGGTCAACCGGAGTTTTGTAACCGTCATGCTGGCGCAGATGATGCGCTTTGTGTCAACAGGCGCACTTACCTCTGGCATGTTTTTCTACGTCAAATATTGCTTGAATGCAAATCCGGCACAGACGTCAGTTATTTTGGCAGTGGCTTTTGTGGCTGCAGGGCTCTTTTTGCCTGTTTGGAAGCAGTTTATCGCCAAACGCTATAGTGCACGTACCACGCTAATGATTGCCTACGCTGGTATCGGGATAGCTCCGCTTACACTCTTTTTTGTGAACGACATACAAAATGCCCTTGGATGTGCCGTACTCCTCGGCTTCCCGGTGGCTGGACTAATTATGATGGGCGATGTGGTGATGGCCGATGTTATTGACGAAGATGAGATGCGTTCGGGATCACGGCGCGAGGGGATGTTTTATGCGGTGAATGGTGCAGCCATCGCGTTGAGTAGTACGATTACTGCTGCGTTTTTTGGGTATATTTCCACCACATACGGTTATGACCCGCTACTTGACGTGCAACCTGCGAGTGTAGACCTTGGTTTCCGTATTTATATGACAGCATTGCCGCTTGTCGGTGCGATTCTCGCATTGGTTGCTGTCTACTTTTATCCGTTGCACGGTACGTATCTACAAAAAATTCGCACGACGTTGGCCAAGGACGTACCGCACGTCGTCTAGTGTTCGGAATGAAACCACCGACGCCACGGAGCAATGCCCGTGGCGTCGGTGTCGTGATTGGACGACTTATTCACCCCATGTTTTGAGGAGCACCCGCATCCAGTTTTCGTAGCATATCTTGGTCAGTTCACTATCGCCGTAGCCGCGTTTGCGCAATGCGTCAACGAGTACGGGGAGCCCGCCTGCATCTTTGATGGCACTTGGAATTGTGGCACCATCGAAGTCTGATCCGAGTCCAACCCGATCGATGCCGATGCGATTCACCAGGTACTCGATATGGTTGACCATTGTTTCAATTGGGGTATCGGCGTTTGAAGCGCCGTCTTCGCGCAAGAAAACTACGGCAAAGTTGAGCCCAACCATTCCATCAGAATCTCGGATGGCATCGAGCTGTTTGTCAGTCAAGTTGCGTGTCGTTTGACTCAAATTCCACACATTCGAATGGGTGGCAACCAGGGGTGCGGTGCTGATTTTGGCCACATCCCAGAAGCCCTTTTCGTTCATGTGTGACAAATCAATCATTATTTTGCGCGTGTTACACAGTTTAATCAACTCTTTGCCGAGTGCTGTGAGTCCAGGTCCAGTGTCTGGCAGGTGATGATGGCGGAAGGGCACACCTTCGGCGAAAATCGTCGGACGGCTCCACACAGGACCAATCGAGCGCAGACCCGCTTGATAAAAGACTTCAAGCGCATAAAAATTTTCGTCAATGGGTTCTGCGCCTTCGAAATGCAAAATGCCGCTCATGGCACCAGCCGCTTTGGCCGCCCGAATATCGGCCACACTTCGTGCAATGCGGAATTCGCCGTGTGATTCGCGTTCGATTTCAAAGAGTTTGGCCGTCATTTTGAATGCGAGTTGTTGGGAATACTCAAGTGGCAGGGCTGGTGGTAAGCTGTCACGGTCCATCACAGTAGCCTGATTCGGCTGCGAAGGAATGTAGACGGCAAAAAATCCACCTTGCAGTCCACCACGACGTGCGCGACTCATGTCAATGTGCCCGTGTGGGCTTTCGAAAAAATTGTCACCATCATGGGTATCAGCGGTCAGACGCAACAACGTATCGTTGTGTCCATCAAATACAGGCACGGGTGTTTGCATATCACTACTCCTTTGTGTGTCATGAATATGCTACGTGTCTGTCAGAAAACTGTCAAATGATGATATGGTAGAATTATCACTTAGTACGCCTCTATTATTGGAGTCACTCCTGCTATGATTTCAGAAGCACTATTCCCGTTGCTTCGATGTCCCAGTTGCAATTCGCAGCAACTCGATAATCAGCCATCGGCACTGGTGTGTCGAGTCTGTCATGTGTCATACCCAAAGCATCCAGGCTACATTGATTTGATGCCCCGTGGTGTAAATTTCACCTACGTTTCCAAATATGTCAGCGAAGAAGAACAACTCGCAGAAGAGCTCGACTATCGTGATTTGGCACCACCAGTCTTGGCGGCTGGGGTGCGCAATCGCACCACGGTACGTCTACTGGATCTTAACCGCAACGATGTCTGTCTCGATAATGGCTGTGGGAATGGGCGATTTGCTGTCTGGAATGCCAAACTTGTCAAGACGATGGTTGGCAACGACCCTGCGACAATGTTTGCAGATGCCGCAATCACAGATATTGAACTGACGCAAGCGGATTCGCGTGTCTTGCCCTTTGCTGATAACGTCTTCGATAAAGCATTCTCACTCGACGTACTCGAACACTTCCCCATCGAAGTGATTGATGCATATCTGTTGGAACAGGCACGGGTACTCAAGCCGGGTGGCCGCTTTTTGGCGATGTCGAATACCAAAGAGAAATCGTCACTCCAGCCACTCGTTGACATAAGTCGTTGGATTGGCCGACAATTTGTCAAAGCTGGGGTGTATGATTTTGAACGCGAAAAGTTGCGAAAATCTGACCATATCAAGGCCTTAGCCACTTGGGATGATGTACTGAAAGCATTTGAACGTGCAGGCTTGAAGCCCGTCAAAGTAGTGTTCTGGAATAGCGTGTTCACTAGTTTTGTCGAACACGTGCTGATGAAACTGGGCGAAGCATGGGCTGGACGTGCCAAAGCGGGAGATGCGGCGCACAAAAGTGCGGCTATCAGCGATGGCACTGACCGCGAAATTCGCGCCCGTCGTCGCCTGCGCAAAGAGCTCAATCCACGTCGTCCCATCTATTGGGTCATCCAGTTTGTCACATGGATGATGGAGCTTGACTTGTGGCTCTTTGGCTCGCTTCACTCGGGGAGCTATTTCATCGTGGTAGAAAAGCCACGCACATGACGATTCGCCCATTGTATGTGTCACCAATTGGGCGAGGTGGCGTAGATATCGGTATTCAGAACATCCTGCGTGCAGTGAAGCGTGCCGGGTTATCGGAAGCCGAGTTGTTACGTATGCCTGAGCGATTTAATTTTGTGCCTATGCTCTTGCAGGCAGCAATGCCGCGTGACTGGTGGCAGGGGCGTTCCATCATCCAGGCACGTTCTCGTGTGGCATTTGCCCTCAAGCGTCCTGGTATACCATTGGTCACCACAGTGCACCATCTCACTACCGATCCGCGTCTACAACCGGTGAGTAGTCGCGCACAGCGCATCTTCTACCGATTAATTGAATCACGCTATGACGGGTGGTCGGTCGCAGGTGCGGATGCTGTGGTCTGTGTGTCGCGATATACGCAGCAGATGACCGAGGCCACGTACGGTCGTCGTGATACGCATCTCATCTATGACGGCATTGACACCGATGTGTTTACTCCAGCACCGCATGCGCACCGTCTTGACGCACTCCCACCGTCAGACGCACGTGTACGCCTGCTCTTTGTCGGTAATCGTACCCGCCGTAAAGGGTTCGATTTATTGGCCCGTATCATGGATGCGTTGCCTACCGACTATGTACTCTACTATACGGCGAGTTTCCAGGCTGGCGTGGATGTCAATCCGCATCCACGTATGATTCCGATTGGCACACCAGACCGTGATGGATTGGTGGCTGCATACCGATCTGCGGATATTATGCTGTTCCCGTCGCGTCTCGAAGGATTTGGGATTGCCCCTGCGGAAGCGCTTGCATGTGGCATACCTGTCGTCACCACGAATGCCTCTGCTCTGCCCGAAGTTGTGGATGCTGGTCAAAGTGGCTACCTTGTGGCACCAGACGACGTGCGCGGGTATGCAGAAAAAGTGCGCATACTCGGCGAAGATGCATCGTTGCGGCGGTCTTTTGGTGCATTTGGCCGTGAAAAAGTGGTGCGTTGTTTCGGTTACGACATGCTCGGGACCGCGTTTCGTCGTCTTTACGAACAACTATTGACATAAAAATACACCTGGCTAATCGTACGATTAGCCAGGTGTATCCACATCGCACTACTGATTCAACAGGTTGCCGATGATATTTGTCCCTGATGTGGTGTTTGTGGACGCTTGTGGCATAAATTGTGCAATTGAGCCAGCAAGCACTGACATTGGCATGGTCTGCAACCAGACGCGCCCAGGGCCGCGCAAGGTCGTCAGGAACAGTCCTTCACCGCCAAAGAGAATGTTTTTGAATCCCTTAACCATTTCGATATCTAGGCTGACTGTGGATTCCATCATGGCCACATATCCCGTGTCAACTTTGAGGATCTGATTCGCTTCGAGCGTGTATTCAACGATTTCACCGTCGAACGCAACAAACGCAACACCAGGGCCGGTCAACTTCTCCATGATGAAGCCTTCGCCACCGAAGAAGCCAGCGCCGATTTTGCGCTGAAAGAAAATGTCAAACGTGACACTTTTTTCGGCACACAAAAAGGCCTGCTTTTGCGTGACAATGTCCTGACCTGGGTTGAGTGTGATTGGCACGATTTTGCCGGGAAAATCTGATGCAAACGCCACGATGCCACGACTACCAGTTGCGCTATACTCAGCGACAAAGAGTGATTCACCGGTAATCATGCGTTTGAATACACCACCAAGTCCACCATTCATGTTGGTATTCATGGTGATGTTGCCACTCATCCAGGCCAATCCGCCGCTTTGACTGACAATGCTTTCGCCTGGGTCGAGTTCACAAATTACAGCCTGCATGGTTGTTCCGATGATGGAGTACTCCATCCCGTTGGCTCCCTTGCCACGGACAGCTACGGTTGGATCTGGCATGTCAATACGTTGTGGATTAGTCATCGTTTGCTCCTTTCAGCAAATAGCACATACAGTAGACGAACGAATAAACGGATTAGTTGCGTTAGCGTGCGTGGATGAGCAGTTTTGTGTGCGCCACGTCGCGCTGTATCTGTGCAACAAGTTCTTGGATGCCTGCAAAACGTTGCTCAGCGCGAATAAATGCATGAAGTGCGATGCGTACATGTGCGGCGTAAATATCGCGTTGGAAATCGAGGATATGTGCTTCGATGCGGGCCGTACTGCCATGGAAGGTTGGGCGTAGGCCGATGTTGGTAACTGCAACATGCGATGCCCCGCCTACTTCGATTATACATGCATAGACACCAAATTTGGGAAGCATAAGACGCTCGTCAATGGAAATATTCGCTGTGGGGAAGCCGATAGTGCGTCCGCGTCGGTCACCAAGTGTGACAACACCGTGGTACGCGTGTGGGCGGCCGAGGAGTGCAGTGACTTGTTCGATGTCGCCATTGCTGAGTGCGGTACGGATGGCACTCGAACTCGGTTCACCGAACGTGTCACTGACGCGTGGTACTACTTGTGTGGTGAATCCCAGATGATGCCCTATTTCTTGTAAACGACTCGCTGTTCCTTCTCGGTTGCGGCCTAAGGCAAAATCCCAGCCTATCCACAGTGTTTTTGTAGCGGTTGCTTGGACCACATGCTCCATGAATTCAGCTGCACTCATTGATTGAATCTGTTTGTCAAAGGCAATGCTAATCACATGATCAACACCACATTCGTGCATTTTGGTGATACGCTCACTCGGTGTCATGAGTAGTTTGACAGGGTTTTCGGGATGAACAACGGTATCAGGATGTGGGTCAAACGTGACTACTACGGCATCCTGACCCGCAGCATGGGCCTGTGTAGCGAGCGCGGTGAGGAACACAGTATGGCCACGGTGCATTCCGTCAAAAACACCGATAGTGACTTGGCTCGCATGACTGATTACGGTAGTAGGGAATCCAGCGTGATGTGTCATGTTGGTTCTTCCTGATGAAAGACTTTATGAGGCAGCCACATTCCGTCATGTGCGTTCGCGATGGCAATCAGTTTGCCGTGTTCATTCATCACTGCGGCGCGTGACACGCTCGTCGCATCAGCGGCAATTGCTTGCCCATTTTTTATACGCCACGCCCCAGTTGCATCTACCCGTACCTGATGCCAACTTCGTACGGCATGTTCTAGCGGGAGTAGCTGATTGTTTACGTCTAGGTGTTGCAGTTGCTCCGTAGTAACCGCTGATTCAATCGAAAAATCACCAACGGCAGTCCGTTCGAGTTGGCAAAGGTGTGCTTTGCTCTGTAGAAACGTGCCCATATCACGGGCAATGGCGCGTATGTACGTGCCTTTGCCGCACGATATCGTGCAAGTCAGTAATGGTGCTTGCCAACTCTCAAATTCAATTTCATGAACATGTACCGTGCGTGCGTCGAGTTGTGGTGCTACACCGCGGCGTGCGAGATCGTACATCCGTTCACCGTTGTGATGCAATGCGGATACGGTTGGTGGGACTTGTGCGATGGCTCCAGAGAAGTGCGCTTTGAGTCGGGCGAGTACGTGCTCGTCTATGTGGGGCACCGGCGCAGTCGCTGTGACCAAGCCCGTAGCATCATCGGAATCAGTGGCACTCCCAAAACAAATCGTGGCACGGTATGTTTTGTGCGTGTCGTCTTGGACATATTCGATGAGTCGTGTCGCCATGCCGAGTGCGATAACCAATACACCGGTGGCTGCTGGGTCGAGTGTCCCCGCATGTCCCACGGCACGTGTCCGTGCAATGCGTCGCACTGCGGTAACCATATCGTGCGACGTACGCCCTATTGTTTTGTTGATGCAAAGAAAGCCGTGCATGCTGCGTGCAATTCGGGTAACAAGAGGTTGGCTGCTGCCTCTATCGAATAGCCAAGGAGATTGATACCAGCGGCATGAGCGTGCCCCCCGCCACCATGTCGTGTGGCAACTTCGGCCACGATTACGTTGCGTGAGCGAAGACTGATTTTGACGCCATCGCTCCGTTCTTTGATCAACATAATCACTTCTGGTCCGTCAATGCGTTGGAGGAGGTGCAAGGCTTCGTCGCTTTCATCGTCGGAAGCCGCATATTCTTCAAGCCATGCCAACGGTACTGCGCTCCACACCACCTGGTCGTGGCTGCGCATACTGCCGAGGACCCGTGACGCTAGTTGTAGGGCTTCACGGCGTGTGGATCGAAAGACCTTGTGTACGATGGCAGTGTGATCTGCACCTGCCGCAAAGAGTTTGGCGCCTAGCTGTAGTGTATCTGCTCGGGTATCGTATATCTGAAAGCTCTGCGTATCAGTCATGATGCCGAGCAAGAGTGGCGTAGCAATCCCAGGTGTCAACGTAATCCCCAACAAGGGCAAGAATTCGGTGATGATTTCACAGGTAGCACATGCCTTGTCAATGATGAGATTTTGTACGCCGAAACAGGTGTTGGTCGCATGATGGTCAATTTGGATGATGGTGCTATGGCGAAATGCGTCGGCATGTTTCTTGTGAATGCCACCGATGCGATCAGCTGAGGCACAATCAACGGCAATGATGAGATCGGGGTTCGGCCACGTCTTCTGTTCACCAATTTCGCAACTCTCGAGGATGTTTGGCAGCCAAGCCAGATACGCAGGTACTGGCTGTTGTACGACCATGGAAATTTGGGCATTGGTGATCTGTGGCAGTGCAGCATACAGCCCAGCAAGTGAGCCGATTGCATCACCATCGGGATTGACATGGGTCACCAGCATGATGTGCTGCGCATTGCCGATGCGTGCGACCCATTCGTTTGCATGGCGGACCAGGATATCGTGACGATTCATGCACACTCTCTCGGTGTCCAATTAACGAATGATGCCTATTGATTATCTCGGAGTAGTTCGCTAATACGGATACTATGGTCAATGGATGTGTCGAGCATAAAGCGTAGGTCGGGAGCCGTGCGCAAATGACGGAGTTGCTGCGCCACTTGCCGGCGGATGAATCCTTTGGCGTGGTCGAGGGCAACCATCGTCTTTTTGCGCGTAGCCGCATCTCCGAGTACGGAAACCCGCACATGAGCCATTTGCAGATCAGGGCTCATCTCGACGCCCATCACCGTACAGAATGCAACACGTGGGTCTTTGATTTCGGTCTGGATGAGGTGGCTGACGATTTGTTGAATCTCGCCAGCCACTTGTTCGGTGCGTTTGCTCATGGTTACGCTGTACGCTCCACACGTTCCTTGCGGTAAAACTCGAGTGTGTCACCGTCCTGGACATCGTTGAAGTTCTCAACGACGACGCCACACTCATATCCGGATGCAACTTCGCGCACATCTTCCTTGAAGCGCCGTAGACTGCTCAAACGACCGTCATGGGTGACCACGCCACTTCGTAGCACGCGTACACTCTGTTGGCGATTGATTTTGCCGTCTGTTACATACAACCCGGCTACGATTTCACGGCTCGGCAAGCGGAACGTATTGCGTACTTCGGCGTAGCCTTCGGTGACCTCGCGATATTCCGGATCGAGCATACCGATCATGGCTTTCTTCATTTCTTCTACGAGATTATAAATAATGTTGTAGAAGCGAATGTCAATCCCGTGTTGTTCGGCTGCGCGTCGTGCGGCGGGGTCTGGGCGTGCATTAAACCCGATGATGATCCCACGTGATGCAATGGCCAGATTGACATCACTTTCGGTAATCGTCCCTGTACCACGGTGAATGATTTTGATCTGCACTTCGGACGTGTTGAGTTGCCCGAGGGCATGCTCAATGGCGCCCAACGATCCCATCACGTCCACTTTGATGATGAGATTCAAATCCTTGATTTTGCCTTGTTGGATGTTCGCAAAGAGACCATCCAAGCTGACAGAACGCAGATTTGCCATCGCATCAATGCGGATTTGGCGCTGACGCTGAATGGCCACTTCACGGGCAATTGTCAGGTCATCCATGACTTGCAGTATGTCACCAGCCATGGGAACTTCGTTGAGCCCCAAAATGACGACCGGTGATGCTGGCTCCGCAAAGCGGATGCGCTTGCCCGTATCGTTGAACATGGCACGAATCGTTCCCGTGCCGTTGCCCACCAACACGTTGTCATCGAGGCGAATGGTGCCGTTCTGAATCAGCACGGTGGCAATTGGACCACGTTGCCGATCCATTTCTGCTTCGACAACTGTGCCAACGGCTTTCGCATTGGGGTTTGCCTTGTAGTCGTGGATGTCTGCAACGAGCAGGATCATTTCGAGGAGACCATCAATGTTGGTGCGCATGCGTGCGGACACTTCGACTGATGGCACATCACCGCCATACGATTCAACGATGACGTTGTTTGCGGCCAGTTGTTGTTTGACCAAATCCGGGTTCGCATTGATGGTGTCAATTTTGTTGATTGCTACGATCATTGGCACTCCTGCCGCCTGCACGTGCGAAATTGCTTCGACCGTTTGGGGCATCACACCATCGTCGGCTGCCACGACGAGCACTACAATGTCAGTGACTTGGGCGCCACGGGCACGCATCGCCGTAAAGGCTTCGTGACCCGGTGTGTCAAGAAACGTGATTTTGCGATTTGAAATCTCCACCTGATACGCACCCACGTGCTGTGTAATCCCACCTGCTTCGCCTTCGGCAACTCGTGTTTGACGAATAGCGTCGAGCAACTTGGTTTTACCGTGGTCAACGTGACCCATGATGGTGACTACCGGTGGACGTGTGGTCAACGTCTCAGCTGTTTCTGCGGCCAGCACATCTTTGATGTTTTCCACGATACCAGCCAGCTGCTCTGGTACGTATTGCACCGTTTCAATGTTGTAATCGGCACAAATCAGTGCAGCAGTGTCGTAATCAATTTGCTGGTTGATGTTGGCAACGACGCCACCCTTGAGCAGTGATTTGAGAATTTCTGATGCACCAACGCCTGTGGCTTCGGACAGTTCACGCACCGTCATTGAGCTTCCCAACTGAATGGGACCTTTGGGACGGATTACAGGGCGTGGCGTATTCGCTTGTCGTGAATTGGGCATGCGGTTAAGCATGGCCGAATTTCGGTTGTTTTTGCCACCACGGCCACGTCCTGCGCCGTCGCTTTCGACGAAATCAGATGAACGAATGGTGCTCTTGCGGTCCACGGTATTGCGACCGCGTCCCGAGTTGCCACCACGACCACCAGGTACGGGTCCACCGACACCGCCACCCACCGGTCCACCAAAGCCGCCGCTACCGCCGCTACTTCCGCCTCGGGGTCCACCAAAGCCACCACCACCGCCGCCTCCGCTTCGTGGTGGTCCACCAACGGGGCGGTCACCGGCCGGGCGGGGCGGGCGGTCGGGATTGAATGGGCGGTCACC
>CAZMWB010000026.1:0-19968 GCA_964569955.1 uncultured Klebsiella sp.
AAATGTCGAGGTTGCGCACTTCGGGGGCATGCGTCTGGATGAAGCGTTTGCGTGGTGGCACCAAGTCGCCCATCAACATCGTAAATGTTTCTTCGGCAGCCACCGCATCATCCATGGTCACCTGCAAAATCACGCGATTGCCGGGATTCATCGTGGTATCCCACAGCTGTTCGGCATTCATTTCGCCCAGCCCTTTGTAGCGCTGGATTTCCACGCGGTTACGCTCGTTGGCAGGCAGACTGGCGATGTATGTGTCGCGCTCGGCATCACTAAACACATAACGGTCGTTTTTGCCGACGCGCACGCGGTAGAGTGGCGGCTGTGCAATATACAGGTTGCCGTTCATAATTAATGGACGCATATAGCGGAAAAAGAAGGTCAGCAACAGCGTGCGGATATGGCTCCCATCAACATCGGCGTCACTCATCAAAAAGACACGATGGTAGCGGATTTTGCTGACATCAAACTGATCGCCAATACTTGCACCAATGGCCGTAATCAGCGAGCGCACTTCGTTGTTGGAAAGCATGCGGTCGAGGCGGCTTTTTTCGACATTGAGAATCTTACCGCGCAGGGGCAGAATCGCCTGGAAGCGCCGATCACGCCCTTGTTTGGCGCTACCACCGGCGCTATCACCCTCTACGATGAAGAGTTCACAGTTGGCCGGATTATTGTCGGAGCAGTCGGCCAGCTTGCCAGGCAACGAAAAGCCTTCGAGGGCACTTTTGCGCGCTGTTTCGCGGACTTTTTGCACCGCCAAGCGGGTACGCGCCGCAGACACACACTTCTCGATGATGCGTTTGGCATCCGCTGGATTCTCTTCGAGCCATTGCTGCCAGGCATCGCCAAAGACGGTGTTGACCGCAGTAGCGGCTACGGGGCTCACCAGCTTTTCTTTGGTTTGCGAACTAAACTGCGGATCACGCAATTTGACGCTAATCACCGCCGTCAGCCCTTCGCGTACGTCGTCACCCGTCAGGTTGGTGTCGTTCTCTTTGAGCAGGTTTTTGGCACGGGCATACGTATTGATGACACGCGTCAACGCATTGCGGAAGCCGGTCACATGTGCGCCACCATCCGTGTTGTTGATGTTGTTGGCGAACGAATAAATCATGTCGGTATCGTAGGCTTCGGTGTACTGGAGCGAGATTTCCACGGCCACATCATCGGCGATACGATCCACATAAAATGGCTGTTTATGCAACGTCGTACGGTCTTTGTTGAGGTGGCGCACATACGAGCCAATCCCCCCCTCAAAGTAGAAGTTGAGCTCGTTGTCGTCTCGTTCATCCACGAAGCGGAACCGTAACCCCTTGTTGAGGTACGACATCTCACGAAAGCGCTGCGCCAACGTGCGAAAATTATAATCGAGGGTCTGGATAATCGTGGTATCGGGGTGGAAGGTCGTTTCAGTACCGTGGCGTGTGGTCGGCTCGAGGTCAACGACATCGGCCTGTGGTACACCACAGCGGAACTCTTGGTAGTAGTGGCGCTCGTTGCGATACACATCAACCCGGCAGTACGACGACAACGCATTCACGGCCGACACACCGACCCCATGCAATCCGGATGATACCTTGTACCCTGTGCCGCCGAATTTGCCACCGGCATGAAGCACCGTCATGACCACCTGCAACGTACTCACCCCCATTTTGGGGTGAATCCCCACAGGGATGCCCTGACCGTCGTCACGCACCGTCACCGAGCCGTCATCGTGGATGATGACTTCGACGGATGTGGCACGCCCAGCCATGACTTCGTCAACCGAATTGTCCACCACTTCGCGGACCATGGTGTGCAAGCCGTTGATATCGGTAGGACCGATATACATACCGGGGCGCTTACGCACCGCTTCCATGCCTTCGAGAACTTGAATTTGACTCTCGTCGTATGTTGAACCCTGTGTCACACCATCACTCATATCGTCTATTTCCTCTGTGTACGATGCCACCAGCATTCCTGCGGAGTAACCACTTACAACCCTTGTTGCAAGTGGTACTGCACAAAACGCATCCGTGCCATCACGAGCCCAGTCAACAGATACGCACTCACAATAACAGACGCCACCCGCCCTGCAAATGTGCCAATCAGACTTTCAAAAATAATTCCACTTCCCGCTGCAATCACGAGCAAGGTAAGCAAGAAGCCGAGTGTGCGCCAGAAATGCACACGCACCATGCGTATACTCATTTGAATACCACGAATCGGGCCGACCTGCTCAAGCACCATGATTTCACGTGTGAACCCGATGTAGATACTCGCCCACAACCAGGCCCCCGCCCCAATAAACACAAAAAACGCACCGAGTGCAGGGCTCGCACTCAACAGCAACAATGTGAATATCGAAAGTGGAATCAGCGCCAAGCCGACGACACCGATTACTAACATGACATACAAAAACAATACGGTCATGACCCGGAGCACCTGCGACAAGAAGTCATCCCATTGCTGGATTTCCCGTGCGGCGTTGCGCATTCCCGTCAAGAATATCGCACTCAAGACGAGCGCAACCATGTTGATGAGCACAATCCAACCGAGAAATGCACCAGCATCTGCCACTACCCACGCCGAGTCATCTACGGTTGGGGCAGGTGTGGCCATCACGTACGGCAACCCGAGTGCATCAGCACTCGCACCAGCAGCCCTAAATGAATAAATGGTATACGGCACCACATTCAACCATGCAACTTGACCGCGGATGTCTTCCTTGGCGAGTTGTGCCAACAACCCGATGGTCTGTTCACGCATTTCAGCAACATCCGCCGATGCAGATGTGTCTGGCTCTATTTCGCGCAAGAGTGCTTGTGTCTCAGTGACCAAGGGGGCAACTGATATCCCCGACCCAAACCACAAATATGCGTTGAGCAACAGGGGCACGATGACAACCCACGGTGCCCGGTTCAGCTTTGCATACGCATCACTAAGGATGTCTACAATGCTTATTTGTGTCGGTGTATCGGTCACTATCATCCTCCTGTATGCTGTAGTAATTATAGCATACCCATGGCAAATGCGCATAAATGCATTTCCACGGTATCATGCAGGCAAGTCATTTACGGTATAGTATTACCAAGTATCACTGAGGAGTCGGGCATGAGTACCACCAGCCATTATTCACCAACCACCGATGTCCACCTACGCCGTCCTGTGACCGCCGCACAACGCATGCTCATCGTCTATGCACATCCCGATGACGAAGCCTTTGGCAATGCGGGGACAATCCTCGCCGCCCGGCATGCAGGCATCGAAGTCCACTACGTCTGTGCCACACGCGGCGAATGTGGCTCGTGCGATCCTGCATACCTCGAACAGTATCCCGATATGCGGTCATTGCGCACTGCCGAACAAATCGCAGCTGCCGAAGCACTCGACCTCGGTGCCGTATACTTCCTCAATTACCGTGACAGCAACATGCCTGGCACCGCCGATAACGACCACCCCGAAGCACTGGTACAGGCGCCACTCGCCGATGTGTCCCACCGCATTGCTGGGATTATTGATGACTTCAAACCCCAGTACCTCATCACCTTTCCCCCGTACGGCGGATATGGACACCCCGACCACATTGCCATTCATCATGCCACCATGGCGGCCATCGCCCAGAGTACATGGCAGGTGCCAAATGTCTTTTATTCGACATTTTCCACCACCACGCTACGTGTGATTATCTTTTTGATGCAATTAACTGGGCGCAACCCACGGGCCTTTGGGCGCAACGGTGACATTGACGTGGTACGTGTCGCCGAAGAAGCCACCGCCATCACCACCGTGGTACCGTGTGCCCACGTCGTTCCCGCCAAAATTGCGGCGTGGCAATGCCACGCCAGCCAAGGCGGCCGGGTCACACGCATCCCGCGCATTGCGTGGCGCTGGTTTTATGGCAAAGAAACGCTGACCCGTGTGCATCCACCCCATGGCTCACGCCGTGAAGTACTGCGATTTCCTCAATGAGTGAGTTTGTCATCCGCCCTGCAACAAGTGCCGACATTGACGGGCTCATTGCCGTCCATGCCGCCGCATTCCACGACAAGTTCCTCGCCGCATTTGGCATACGCCAACTCGGGACAGGCCTGTTGCTGATGGCGGAAACATGGCGGCGCCAAGGGAGTGCCGGCTTGAATGGGATGTGGGTGGTGGTGGATGGCGCCACCATTGTAGCGACTATCGCCTTGCGCGCCCGCATCACCATGCGCCAACTCCCTGCAGTCCCCGTAGAATGGCTTTTTATCAAAAAACTGGGGTTTTTACGCGCCTTATATGCCTTGACAATCCTCTCCGTGATTGACCACCCCGTCGGCTACGACGAGCTCTACATCAGCGATGTGGCCGTTCACCCCACCTACCAACGCCGTGGTATTGCCCGCATCATGCTGACCCACGCCCTCGACGAAGCACAACGCCTCAATCTGCGTTCGCTCTGCTTGTATGTGAGTGCCAACAACCATGCAGCCTGTGCCCTATACCAGAGTGCCGGCTATCAGCCCACCTACACGCATCGTTCACTGTTGGCTTGGGTGGCCACACGACGCTGGCGCTGGCTACTCATGGTGCGTTCCGCACAGCCATCTCCTCGAGTTGGGGAGCAACCGCACGCCAATAACGTGTAAATCGGCGGAGGTCGCTGGTGGCCGGCAACTGCACAAAATCCGGCTCAGGTATGACCTCAACACGATGCGTAGTCCGTAGTGTACGCACAATCTGGCGAAAGCGTGGGGAGACGCTGGCACTCGTCACAATACGCGTCGCCTGATGCAGATCTGCGTGTGCACGCACCTGTGCCGCCACATCACCACGCTGGATGGTCACCGGTAATTCGAGCAACGCTTCGTACATAAAGACGATGCGCTTGAGGCTCATCCGCCGCTGGCGCAGCAGTTCGTCGTCCCACACAAAAAGTGCTGGTGCGTCTGGCACGGCACACAACGCCGGATTGGTTGGGCGCAAACAGTCCCCATGAACCCATACAATATCAGCCACGGCGTACTCCTTGTTCGTGCACAATTAATGCGTGCATCTCGGCAACTAATTGCTGATGTACGTCAGAGCCTCCAGCACGACACGGTGTCCCAAAACGCACCCGTACCAGACCAGCCTTGTACCATGGCACAATCAGCTGGAGTGTGGCTGCCATCCAGTCACGATCACGGCGCTCCGGAATTCGGCGCACGTACCAATTCTGTAGTGCACGTGCCGAAATCACTCCGCTCACCAATACTGGCACTACCACCAAATCAGGTACCAACCGCCCAAATAGGGCAGCCATCTCTGACCAAACTGGCAACGTGACGGCCGCATCATCAAATACCGCTGGGTCTGATTCAATACGCCCCGCAGGATACGTCAACAACGCCCCACCGCGTTTGAGGTGTTGGGCAGCTGCACGAATCGCCTGAGCACGCCCCACCGTATCAGCAGGAACACAAATCAGCTGTGCTGCAATATTTGGTAACTCGTTGAGGAGGGCACGTTCGGCCGCAATCACCTTGAGATCAGGGCGATTGAGCGCCACAAATAATGCGGCCGCATCACTTAAACCAGGGTGATTGCTACATACCAACACCGGCCCATGTCGTGGCACATGGTGTGGATCAACATGATCAACGCTCTGTGCATACTCCGCCACGATTACACGCCCCGCCGCCGCCAACCCTACATCCCCTGCCTGTGCATCACACATCGCCATGTGCTGTGCCAAACGTCGTGATGGCCACCACCCCATGAGTGTGACCGCCCAGCGCATCCATGGGCGCTTGGCAACACCAAACGTTTCATACAAATCGGCCAGATTCATCGCCGTAAGTGTGTCAATATTTGCACGCATCCACACCTCCATGCATTGCGAATGTCACTCGGCTGGCATATGCGGAAAGAGTCGCACAGCCAACGTTTCGTACGAACCACGAAACGGACATTGTGCCGTACAGACACGACAGTACTGCCCACCACTATAGCGTTCGAGCGATTCTTGGGAAAAATAGTACGGCTTGTGGCTAAACGTACTTGCAACCCACTGCCACGACAAATTGTTGCTCGCTGGGTCACCATCAAGCAGATGCTGCAAAAACCATGCCGCCCCTGCCTGCCACGCCACACGCCGCCAGTGAATCAGATATGCGGCTAACCACATGCGGGCGTGGTTGTGTATGTAGCCAGTGGTCACCAGTGTTTCTACAAAGGCATCCATGCATGCGAGACCCGTGGTCCCCTGTGCAACATCATCGGGGAGTACCCGCGCATAGTCGGTTGCTTGCCAACCTGTTTTGTAGGGTTCTCGGTCCTGCCAGATGCCATCGCCGATCTGCGCATAGACTCGTTGCCAGTAATCACGCCAGGCCAATTCGTTAATGAGTTTGGCGTGATCGGTGTGGCGCATCACCACATCACGCACTTCGGCGAGACTGAGCATGCCATGGCGAATATACGGACTCAAGCGCGTCACCGCGCCATCCAGGTAATTACGCGAGCGCGCATAGCGGGCCGGATCAATGCGTGCCAGCATGGCAAGCGCCGCTTGACGCCCACCAGGCAGTGTGGCCACCTGTGTGTCGCCATCCACCACATCCGCAAATGTCTCTTGGACGTAGGCAATCAATGCACTGCGATTCGCAAATTCTCGTTGTAACGATGTATCGTTCATGAAACCTTCCGGGGTGCTGGTGGCTTGCCGTTGCTCTGTTTGTAGCGCCGACACGCATCACTGCAATACTTAACTTCTTGCCAGTTTTTGGCCATACTTTTGCGCCACGTAAAGGGTCGCCCACAGGTCACACAGATCTTCTCAGGCAGATCAGACTTTTTGACACCACGCATCGCAGTCACATCCTCTCATCATGCCAGCCCCTACTGCGCTAGCCACATCGTGGCCTGCTGGCGAATGGTTGTCCGCTCCGCATCTGCCAAGTGACGCAACCCCAACACTGCGGGTCCCATGCGCGGATTGGCGCGCAACACGGTTTCGTGTGTCAACAAAAAGTTCCAGTACAACAGGTTAAACGGGCACGCATCGGCACCCACACGCTGGCGTGGATTATAACGACAACCCGCACAAAAATTTCCCATCTTATTGATATACGTTGCTGAGGCAATATATGGTTTTGTGGCAATTTTGCCACCATCCGCATGGAGCCCCATACCACTCACATTGGGCCACATCACCCAGTCGTATGCATCAATGTATGCAGCCAGAAACCAGCGATTCACCGCCACCGGGTCAATCCCTGCCAAGAGCGCATAATTACACAAAAGCATCAGACGTTCGATATGGTGCGTGTATCCATGCCGCCATACACGAGCAATCACCGTATCGAGGCACCGCATCCCACTCTGCCCATGCCAAAACCAGTCAGGCAAGGGACGGGTGGCGTGCCAGCCATTGGCCTGTTGCAGGGCCGGCATGTGGCGCCAATACTGGACGTACATGTATTCGCGCCAACCGAGAATCTGGCGCACAAATCCCTCAACCGCAGCCAGTGGTGCCATCCCTGCATCATAGGCAGCCACCGCCGCATCGAGGACTTGGCGTGGCGTGAGCAAGCCGATATTCAGGTACGGTGATAGGGTGGAATGAAAGAGTGTATCGTGGTCAACTGCCATGGCATCTTCGTAATCACCAAACCACGGCAACCGTTCTACAATGAATCGTGCCAACACGGCGGCAGCATCGGCGTGCGTCACCCCCCATGCAAAGCTCTGTGCATCCCCAATCGCCTGTGGCATCGTCGCCACATCAGCCATCACAGCCTGTGTCACCGTATCGGGGCTGATGGTAAGTGGGGCAGGGAGCGGATGGCGTGCAGGTAACGCTTTGCGATTCTCGCTGTCGTAGTTCCACCGGTCGCCGTACGGGCGTCCATCCGCATGCATGAGCAGGCCAAAATGGCGGCGCATCGCTCGATAAAAGGGCTCCATCACTGTTGCTTTATGCGTGGGGACTTGGGCAATCGGATTATACGTAGCACTCAAAAACTGCGTATTCTCGAGCATCGTCACCGGTACACCCAGCCAGTGTTGCCACTGAGCCTGTGCCTGGCGTGGCGCATATTCACTTGCGGCCATGGTGAGAATTCGATCCGGGTTCGTCTCACGACAATGCTGGGTAAGTGCGGCACGCCAGCTCGGCGCACACACCTGTGTCACCTGCCAGCCAGCCTCACGGAGCCCTGCCGCATAATGGCGCAGTGCACTACGAATAAGCACCAATTTGTGCCGATGATAGGGGCGTGAACGCAGGCGCATATCACTTTCGACCATCAGCACACTGATATCATGCATTGCTGTGAGTTGTTGTGCCTGGAGCAAGGCCGGATGGTCGCGCAACAGCTGGTCACCCAAAATAGCTACACAGATTCGCACATGGCTCCCTTTTGACAAGAGATGCACCACATCCTGCATGGGATGTGATGCATACTCCGTACGTACTATGCGTGGCACCGTTTATTCGTAGCGCAACGCTTCGATGGGCAACAACAAGGCAGCGCGCTTGGCAGGATAGTAGCCGAATCCAACCCCGATACACAAGGCAAACAGCAATGAAATGATGATTGCAGGTATGGAGAGAATCATACCAAGCCCGGCAGCTGCCGCAATGGCAAGCACCAACGCCACTGCAAAGCCGATGCCAATAAAGCTCCCAATCAGACTAATGGTGGCAGCCTCAATCACAAACTGGCCGAGCACATCGTTGTCGGTGGCGCCGAGCGCTTTGCGTACGCCGATTTCCCGCGTCCGTTCGGTCACTGCCACCAGCATGATGTTCATGATACCGATACCACCAACCACCAGACTGATACCAGCCACCACAGCAATAAAACCGGTGATGGCGCTATTAATGCCATTCAAGATACCCAACGCCTGTGTAGGCGAGTTAATCTTGAAATCGTCAACGACCCCTTCCTCGAGGTTACGTTCACTGCGCAACACCGCAGTAATCAGCGTTTCCGCCTGGGTAACGACCCCTTCATTGCTCAGACCAATCAAAATGGAGGTCATCTTGAGGCCACGTCCCGGCAAATCCTGGTTGCCGGCAATGCGCAACCGGGCCGTGCTGGCTGGCACCATGATGCGCTGATCAGACGAGAACGGTCCACCAGCCCCTTTGATGACGCCCACAATTTTGAGGCTCTGTCCATTGATGACCACGGTTTGACCAACCGCACGAGCCCGGTTTTCTGGGCCTTTGCCAAACAGGTCTTCGGTGACGAGGGCACCCATCACCGCTACACGCTGCGATGACGACTCTTCGTCACTGGTAAAAAAGCGCCCATGTTCGAGTGGCACCGACTGCACTTGCTGATATCCGACACCCGTGCCAACGACCAACGAATCAACCTCCACGGTACCGGCACGTGCCCGCACCTGAATGGCAACCTCGGGGACAACGGTACGAAAGATGTCGGGGCGATCCACGACGAGCTTTTCAAGCGCACGGAAATCCTTGATGGAGAGCAAGCCGTACCCCGACGTGATGCGGGCTCCCGCAGCATCAGCATCCCCGGGCAACACGGCCACACGCCGTGTGCCCAAGTCAATGAAGCGTTCAAAGACCTGGCCCTGTAACGCGTTCCCGAGCGACAAGACCGATACCAACGTTGACGAGCCGATGATAATCCCTAGCATCGTCAACAACGAACGGAACGTGTTGGCACGTAGGCTCTGCCATGCCATCTGTAATTGCTCACCCCACATGGCTCACCTCCGCCATTACCCGTCCAGTATCGTCTGTTTGAATGCCGTAATAGTCGTGTAGTGCGTCCATGTTGATCTGACCATCACGCAAGCTGACAATACGGTCCATCTGCTTGCCGACCTCGGCATCGTGGGTTACCACCACCACGGTGATGCCCTGCTCGCGATTGAGCTGCCGAAAGAGGTTCATAATCTCGTGGCCCGTGCGACTGTCGAGGGCACCCGTCGGTTCGTCGGCCAGCAAAATGGCCGGGTTGTTGACCAGTGCCCGGGCAATCGCCACACGCTGCTTCTGCCCACCCGATAGTTCGTTGGGGCGATTGTTGAGGCGGTTGCCCAGCCCGACCGCCTCGAGGGCGGTACGGGCTCGTTGCTCGCGTTCTGCCGGGCTCACACGGGCATACACCATCGGCAAAGCCACATTTTGCAACGCCGATAAGCGCGGCAACAAGTTGAAATTCTGGAAGACGAACCCGAGTTTTTGGTTGCGCACACTCGCCTGTGCCGACCGGTCGAGCCCACTCGCATCTATGCCGTCAATCAGGTAGCGCCCATGTGAAGGCACATCGAGCAACCCGATAATCGTCATCAGTGTGCTTTTGCCACTGCCTGATGGGCCCATGATGGCCACCATTTCACCACGGTCTATCCCCATTGACACATCGTCGAGTGCCACGACCCGATTGTCACCACTCTCGAAGATTTTGGAGACATGTTCGACAACCACCACCTGATTACTCATTTGCTGGTCCCTTCTGACAATGCGATGATGTCACCGGCCTTGAGACCACTGCGAATTTCGACCATGTCGTCACCGACCACACCCAACTCAACCGTCTGCGTTGTACGTGCATCACCATTCACCACGGTCACTGTGTGCACTCCGTCAACGGTTGTTATCGCCGTACGTGGCACAGCAATGGCACTCTTGGCTTCACCAGTAATGATGCGTGCTGACGCAGTCATACCAGCGCGTACGTTGCGTGCATCCGGAGTGACTTCGACGGTCACCTTGTACGACACCACACCTTGGTCACTTTCGGCACGTGGTGATACGCGCACCACGCTCCCCACCAATGCGGGCTCACCGAGTGCATCCACAAACACATCCACGACTTGTCCGACCTGTACCTTGGCCACATCAACTTCATCCACGGTGATTTCCACGGAAAACACACTCATATCAATAATGCCCACCACCGGTGCCGTTGTCACCAACTCACCTGGTTTGGCGTGGACATCGGCAATCACCCCAGCAAATGGTGCCTTGAGCGTGGTCTCGTCACGAGTGAGCACTGCCATCTGTGCCTGGGCTTGCGCCTGCACCAAACGGGCATTGGCACGTTCGAGGCTAGCGGTAGCAGCAGAGACGTTGGCCTCTTGGGCGGCAACCTGGGCATTGCGTTGGTCACCGAGTAGCTTGTTGAGATTGGCTTCGGCCTGTGCAACCACGGCTTTGGCACTCGCCAAATCAGCACCAGACTTCACCGCATCGAGATCGGCTTGGGCCGTCCGTACACGGGCTTCGGCACTTGCCACGCCACTGACTTCGTTCTGGCGTGCCACATCAGCGTCACGGGTAGCTTGGGTCAACAGTGCTACGGCGTTTTCTTCGGCACGTACTGCAGTCTCATATTTACCCGCATAATCACTCTTTTCGGTGTCACTCAATCTGCGTCCCGTGCGTGGGTCAGTCCCCTTGTCAATCACATGTTGGTTGTCGGCACGGGCACTCTGCAATACGGACTGCGCATCACGCAACTCGTTGGCTCGCTTGGCAACCTGGGTTTCGGCTTGGGCCTTGGCGGTGGCGAGCGTCTTGCGCTGGGCATCGAGATTGGCCTGGGCGTCGGTCAATGCGGCCTGGGCACGTACCAACACATCTGCGCCATTGCTACTCGCAAACAGCGCCAAACGCGCCTGCGCCTCGCTCAGTGTGGCACGGGCTGCCGTGATATCACTGGCTGTCACACTGCCCATGGTCTGCTTGAGCTGTGCTTCTGCACCAGCAAGCTGTGCTGTAGCCACTGCCACATCGGCTACAGCTTGGCGGACTGCCGCCTCGGCTGCTTGTACATCGAGATCGCGCATCCCACGGTCAAGCTGCACCATGGGTGCATCTTTGGCGACACTGTCCCCGCTCTGCACATAGACTTCGCTCACACGTCCACCCGTGATAAAACTCATATCAGCGCTCTGCACGGGGGTCAGCTTGCCGGTGGCCGTAATGCTGGCCCGCACATCCATGGGAGCAACTACCAACGTGTTGGTGGTCACTGCCGTGCTACTCGTACCACGCAGTGATGCCATCACCACTGCAACCACTACTACAACCACTGCCACTGCCCCAATGATTACATTGCGCCCTGACAGTTGCGGGACGCGTTTACGCCATTCCTGTGAAAGTGTTGCCATGAATTCATTCTCCTCGTGGTGTGCATTTGGCGACACCATATAAAAATAACCGTGTGATACGGGCAGCATCAACAGGCATCTGTCGTGCAGCCCCTTCTGGACCATGAAATGCTTCAACCACACACAAAAACATCATGGCTAATTCTGCGGCCGAATACCCCGCTAGTTCCCCATGCGCCAAGCCGCGCTCCATGACACGCACAATCGGGGCCATCATGCTCCGATAAAATTGCGCTGCTAGCGTCTCTTGCCACTGCTCACCGAGGTTTGCCCGAATCTGGTAGCGCATCATGCGTGTGTCTTCACGGTTGTGTTGCTGAATGACTTCGACGAGTCCCTGCAACACCTGCGCCGTGTTCCCCTGCATGCCGGCAATCGCATCTGCGAGCTCACTCCCCATCTGCGTCAGCACCCGGGCGATAACTGCCGCGTACAATGCTTCTTTGTCGGCATAGTGGTAATACAACGTCGGCTTGGTGATACCAATATGCGCAACCACATCATTCATCGAAACGCTTGCAAAACCGCGCTCCATGAACAACCGATGCGCTTCACGCAGGATTCGCTCAGCCGTTTGTGCGCCATCTCGTGCCATGTATGCTCCGTCTTATATACCGACCGGTAAGTATTGTAGAATGGTTTGCACAGGTTTGTCAATGGTGTTGCACAAGTTTTGTTCATTTATTAATGCATTTCTCAGATATCATCCAATCCACATGCAATGATCACCGGTGGCTGAGGTGCGCTTCCGTGGAGAGGACACAAGGGTGATGTTTCATATTTATATTTTTAAATATTTATGGTGGTTTATTTGACGAAGTGTTTATATAATTATATATTAAATACATCTTTTACCACATACATGTCATTCACACGATAACTGAATCAATATATGCACACGCTAACATGCGGTTGCATGCCTTGCAGCAGTCTAGTGCACTCGAATGCCTGTATTCAACACATCTCATCGTCTACCCGCATATTGGAGGATGTCATGCAACGTGTACTCGGTCTATTATGGGGCATCATCGTACTTGCCATGGTGCTGATTGCACCAAGTATCATTCTGGGGCAAGAGCATACGCAGAGTATCCATGCAGCGCCACGTGTTGCATCTGCGACGCGCACGAAATCAGCTACTCCTATCCCACTGAGTACGTCCAACGGCTGTTATTGGAAAGAAAGCAACGGCATCCGTCATCGCTACGAGATCTTAGCCACACGTGGCTGGACATGGAGCGAAGCCAAGACTGCCGCAGAAGCCAGTGAATACAACGGTATTGCGGGGGCATTGGCGTCTATCCACACCTTGCCCGAGCAGACCTGTCTCTACACGATGATTCAGTCCATGCAAATCGGCGGGCGCTTCGAAGCCTGGACGGGTGGCACGGACAGTGCGGTCGAAGGCACATGGCGCTGGTCGGGGGGGCCGGCCCCTGTAAACGGGTCACTCGTGGGATCTGGCGGTGCACCCACCTTCTGGAGTAGCGGTGAGCCCAATAACACAGGTGGCAACGAAGACTGTATGTCGTTGAACTACAACGGCACCACGGCGGTCACACAGGCATGGAACGACACCAACTGTGCCAGTTCGTATGCGATTATCGTCGAATACCAGGGTAATACGACACTCCTCGATGGTGCACGGACCCCCACCCGCACACCCACCCCGACCCGCACGTTCACCCGCACGATGACACGCTCAAATACGCACACAGCGACGAATACCGCTACACATACATCTACATCGACGAATACTCGTACCCCGACACAGACGCGCACGCCGACCAGCACATTTACTGCGAGTCATACCCGCACATTTACCAAAACAAACACCAGTACTGCAACTGCAACACATACGCTCACTCCATCCGATACCCACACACCAACGGCATCGAATACCATGTCTCCCACACGCACCAAAACACTGACACCCGTGTATGTGAGTAGACCCAACGTTGACGATGGATGTTTGTGGATAGAAAAGAACAATGTACTAATTAATTCAAATGGGGCAATGGTCTATCATCGCTACGCCATCTATTCTGTTGATCAATGGGGGTTTACTCAACTTAATTACGATAGTGCATCAATGTTGGCCAAAAACAGCCCGCTAGTGAGTTGGGCAGCACTCGGAACGCCTGAAAGAATGCTTGCAAATCTGAGTGCGGTTGGTTCAACTACCACCACACCAGACCAAATACATACCGATTTTGTGGCACAGTGTTTAGCGCAATTATTTACACGCACATATGGTACGCCTACTGCAGGTATACCCATCGAAGACACGCTAGCGTGGATTAACGGCATCCGTGTCAGTGATACAAACAATAACAGAAACTGGTTTTCTTCATGGGAGAATACGCAGTTTCAGATGCCACGCGGTATTCCTGTGGCCGCCAAAACTGCAGATGAACTTGACGGATATGTCGAGTTTTCCGGAGATCTTGTGTCATATTCGGGTACGAATATCGGTTGTGCAAGTATTCAACTTCATGGTACTGTTCGCATATACGAACAGGCGTGTGACGAAACATTGCCCTACATCATCGTCGAATATGTTGATCTTTATCCGCATCCAGCAGTCTCTGCGTCTCCCATCCTTTCCGCAACACGCAAAGTCACAACCAATACCCGCATTCCATCAAAGACTCGCACGTTTTCACGTACACGCACTGACACGGCAACACCTACACCTACCGGCACAATCTACACAAAAACCAGAACATCATCGTCCACACAGACATTTACTCGGACGGTTACATCATCACGCACCTTCACATCGTCTCGTACATTTACATCGTCTCGTACATCTACACCTATACCAACGTATACCGCAAGTCTCACGTTTTCACCCACAGGAATCCCCGAAGGTACGCCGAATATCACCGTCACAAGTGACGGTACGGGTTGCTATTGGCGTGATTCAACTGGCTACCAACATGTGTATAAAGTTGCGTATGTAGGCGAAAAATACACATGGCATCAAGCACTAGAAGATAACAAAGTCATCACGAATGGCAATGTGATGGTTCCCGCTACAATTAACTCTGTGCCCGAATTAACCTGTGTCTATAAAATGGCACAGGCAGCTGGTGGCGGTGTATTCTGGCTGGCAGGACGATCGTTCATTACTGCGCCTGATGTCGCATTTACTGCAACACCGTGTCCAACACGCAATGCTACTGGTAGTAACGCTCATTTGTGTCGGTTTGCAACTCCATCACCGTTTCCATCATTTCTTTTGCCACGCGACAATGGTCGCTGGATGTGGTACACCAACGAAGAAGGCCAGTTTATTCCCCTGAGTTACTATTGGCGCGATGGTCAGCCTACCTTTTGGCAAAAAGAAAACGCATGTCTGGCAATGTATGTGGATCCTACTGATACTACCGCTCAATACGCAATGCGTTCCATGATTCCCTTGCACTGTTATCAGGGCGTCACTGGCGTAATCTACGAGACCACCTATGGCACCACTGCATGGACATCTACACCTACATCGACGCCAACCAGTACACCAACATTTACGCCGGCAGTACCACCAACAACTGCAGATGCCTGTTATTGGCGCGACGCCAATCAGGTGAGCCATCGATATGAACTCATCACAACACCGCTGACATGGAGTGCTGCCCGTTCTGCGGCACAAACCAGCACATTCAATGGAATACCCGGATTCCTTGTGGACATCACTGATAGTGATGAGCAGTCATGTCTCTACCAGTTATTGAGTAATTCGAGTGTAACTATTGCGTGGTTAGGCGCGAATGATGCAGACACCGAGGGAACATGGCAATGGCAAACCGGCGTTTTGTCTGGTACGACGATTGCGACCACTTACTGGGCATCAGGCGAACCAAATCAGCAGGGAGGGAACGAAGATTGTTTGTCATTAATCAGAATGGCAGGTACGAGTGCAACTGCGTCTTGGAACGATAAAGAGTGTAGTGATACCGCAGCCTATATCGTCGAATATATTGATACGCAGGGCACGCTCCATCCAACGCTCACACCGACACACACACTGACACCAAGCGCAACGCTCACACCGCCACCCACACTCGCCCTATGGAATCAAATGGGTCAAGGAAAAAACGGTGATGACCTCTGCTATTGGCGCGAAGCCGGTACCAACATACGCCATCGCTACCACGTGGTCCGCAAACCAGCCACATGGGCAGATGCCAAGGCAGATGCTGAAAGCCGCTACTATGCAGGGATACGTGGACATCTGGTCACACTTTCATCCACACTTGAAGCACGCTGTATTGGAATTCAAGTAGCATTTGATGAACGCTATTACAGTTGGACAAATCAATTTGCTATACCCAGAGAGTCTAGAGAATATTGGACAGCAGGACGAAGCGTCGGAACAAACAACGCCTACGTCTGGGATGCAGGCAACGAGGCTGGTAGCGCAGTACCAGCACAATTTCTTCAAACAGTAGGAATACAGCCTGATTTCTCGAGTGGTGGAGGACGACTATGTTTATCTGGCAATATGGAGGGTTTACATGGAAATCCTATATCTTTTGCTGATTATAATACGGTCGCGTTCTTTGTGAGTAGATCATGTGACATCAAACTACCCTATGTCATTGAATTTACTGCTGTAGACGCGGGGCTCGATTATTCACCCACCCCTATTGCGTCACGTTCTCCCATACGCACAATCACCCCGATCAATCGTGGTTGCGATTATACGAACACCGGTGGTGGAATGTTCCCGCCAGTCTGTCCTACACAGACACGCACACGCCATGTCCCTGACATCTACCCCAAAACACACACCTTTACACCAACAATCACGAGTACACCCACTGCAACGTTCACACCATCAATGACCCGCACACATTCACCTACTCCGTGCGTGAGACAAGATTATCTTCTCGGGACCATCCCTTGCGTTCCTTGGGATTGGGAAATTGCGGGAACACCAACTCCTGGCTGGTGGGATCCTCCCCCTCCCTGGCTTCCCGTTTTCCCATAGTCACAGACCGTATGTACTATATCTATACTCATGGCAAGTAAGGGCTCTCTGTCTGGTTACAAAACAGAGAGCCCCTTACAACTCAGCTAACAGCACTTTGGTATGCCACATTATGCCCATACCCTCGCCCTCAAATCCAACGGTACCATTGTCTGTTGGGGCAGTGATGCCGCAGGGCAATGCACCGTTCCCTCCCCATAATCATCCCCAGCGCATCCTACATCCATACAGGCAGGACGCAATGCGTCCTGCCTGTCATTGGTATCACCGCGTTCCCCCTGGCTCAGGTGCGACAAACGATAAACTTGAGGTAGCGACCTTCAGGGAAGTGTGCCGGCACGGGGTGGTCGAGGGCATGCCCTGCCTCGTGGAGAATCTGTAGGTGCCTGTCGCTTTCAGCGGCGGCGGTTGCCAGCATGCCACGGAACTCTTCGGGGCCGATTTGGCTAGTACAGCTTGCCGAGACCAGCAATCCGTGTGGAGTGAGGCACTTGAGCGCCATGCTATTGAGGCGCACATAGGCCTGCATGGCCGCCTCACGCTGTTGGCGAGTACGCGCAAAACTGGGAGGATCGAGGATGATGCAGTCGTACTTACGCCCATCGCCTGTCATTTTGTGGAGTAGTTCAAAGCAATCCTGCGTAACAAACTGGTGGCGCTCGCTCGGCAGATTGTTGAGTGCGATGTTGTGTGTAGCGGCCTCGGCCAAGCCATTACCGATATCCACACTCACCACTTTCCGCGCACCACCCTGCAGGGCATACAACGAAAATGCCCCCGTGTACGCAAAGCAGTTGAGCACGCTCATCCCTGCCACATACTGCATCAACGTATGGCGGTTTTCGCGGTGATCGAGAAAAAGTCCCGTCTTTTGACCGACCTGCGGGTCCACCACGAAGCGCAAGCCGGCATGCTCTTGCACGACGAGCGGGGCATCCGGCATGGTCCCCCACAGCAGGGCGCGACGCTGAGCGCTATCACGCTCGTCATCTCCACGGACTTTGCTCCCCAACACGGCCTGCAAGGCAGGATTGGTCGCCACCAAGGCCGCCACCACCTGTGGTACCAGCGTGGCAGGGCCACTCCCGTAGCTCTGGATGACAGCCACCGTGTCGTAGAGATCAACAGTGATACCCGGCAAATAATCACCCTCGCCAAAGAGCCAACGGTAGGCGGTCACACCCTGACGTCTAAGCACCGCCCGCCCCTGCCAGGCGCGGTGCACACGCTCGTGGATGAGGGTGGTGTCAATGCGGGCACCATCACTGTACATGCGCATGGCAATCGGACCACTCGCATCCCACAGGCCAACACCCCGCCAGCCGGCACAGCGCACACTTACTTCGGTGCCATCAGCAAAGGCTATCCCTGGCTCGATGTGGGTACGGTAGACCCACGGGTGACCACGCCGGAGCGCGTCACGGAGCTGACGGGGCAGGGTGACTTCGGCACGAGTCATGGCACAGTATCCTTTTTTGCAGACAATGCGGGCGCTGGCAAATGCCAACGCCCGCACCGCGACGATACGTCTATTTCTTGGCTTCGAGAGACTTGTGATTGCCGTAGACGGGGCGCACCAGGCCGTCGTTGGCTGCCCAACGCACACCGTTACCAATCACCAGACGCACATTTTTGTCGAAGTAGGTGGGATACGACTCGTGACCCGGGCGGAAGTAGAAAACTTTGCCGTTGCCACGATGGTAGCAACACCCCGACCGGAAGACTTCGCCACCTGTAAACCAGCTAATCATCACCAGATTATCGGGAGCAGGGATGTCAAAGCGCTCGCCGTACATTTCTTCGGGGATTTCGAAGTGGGACGGCACATTGGCCGCAATCGGGTGGCTCGGCTCGACCACCCACACACGCTCGATATCATCTGCCTCACGCCATTTGAGGTCACAGGTGGTACCCATCAAGGCCTTGAAGATTTTGGAGAAATGGCCCGAATGCAGGACGACCAGTCCCATGCCCCGCTCCACCACGTGTTTTTTGACACGTGCAACCACATCGTCTTGGACTTTGTCGTGTGCCATGTGTCCCCACCACACCAACACATCGGTCTGGCTCAATACGGCTTCGCTCAGACCGTGTTCGGGCTCATCAAGAGTGGCGGTACTGACAACGAAGTCTTTGCTGTACTCTTTCAGACCGTCAGCAATGGCGCCATGGATGCCCTTGGGGTAGATTTTGCCGGCTGGGTGGTTTGGTTCGTGTTCGTGCTTGTATTCATTCCACACTACTACTCGCGTCATGTTCCATGCTCCTCTCGCTACAAATCCCAATACGGTACTACTATACCACTGAACTCTGCAGTCTTTCACCAGGAAAGTGGTGTACAATAGCTGTAATCCGTTCTCATGCTCGATGCACGACTGGTGCTGTGACCAAAGCTATTTTCACCATGCCAATGCCACAACTCATTGAAACGATTGCGCAGGTCGGGCCGATACTGGCGCCACAGCATATTGCGGCGCTACAGCAACGCCGCCATGACGCAGTGGTACCTCTGCGTCAGCTCGTAGCACAACGCATTCCCCCCCACGACGAAGCCGCCGCATATGCGCGCGGGCATGCGCTCATCTTTTTGAGTAGTTGGGGTGACAGCGACACCTTGCTGATTTTGCTCGATGTACTCCGTCGCCACGACGACGATTTGGCGCTCATCTACGAACTGATTGACGCCACCGTACCAGCCTACGGCACCCAAGTTGTCCCGCTGTTTGCGGAGCTACTCAATGACATACATGCACCGCGAGATTCACGCATCTGTGCATGTGGACTATTGAGTTTGATGGGGCATCTGCATCCGCTCATGGCACGCCATATCAGCAAAATTCTCCGCGATGCATTGCCTGTGCCACATACCACCACAG
>CAZMWB010000026.1:20068-22414 GCA_964569955.1 uncultured Klebsiella sp.
CGCCATATCAGCAAAATTCTCCGCGATGCATTGCCTGTGCCACATACCACCACAGCACCCGATAGCGAGCTTGCATCGTGGATTGTCATGGCACTCGCCGAACTCCGGAGCAAATCAGCCAGCCCCCAAGTCAAACAGCTCTACAAGGCTGGAGTACTCGATCCTAGCATTTGTGGGCGACCAGATGAGTTTGTCAGGGCACTCGACGACCACATTGCACCCGTCGTCTTCCGTGACCCCATTACGCTCTACCAGTAGGTCGCCATGCAGACACCATTTTCAGCGCAACCTGCTTCGCCGCATATTCGCCAATGGGTTGCGGTTGCGCTTACCAGCCTGATCTGTGTTGCCGGTGCCGCCACGCTGGTCTTTGGGTATGTCTGGTTGCCATTTGTGGTGATTGTGGCCGCCATTGTGGCCTATTTTGCCCTCGGTAATGTGCGTATCATGCTCGGCACCATTGTAGCGCTCATCACCATCCTGCCCTTTGGTACATTACCCTTCAAGGCGGTTATCACGCCGTCGTTGCTCTCGTTGGCCATCGGTGCACTACTGGCAATGCGCATCATCAACGCCCTAACTACCAGTGACTATCGTACCAACTTCACGGCGTTTGCTCCGGCAGTGCTTGGCTTCATCGGCTTCACCCTTTTTGCCCTATTTCTCGGCGCCCAAGGGCTCCCCGACACGACCACACTCCACAACTACGCTAAATTTCTGCTCGGCATCTCGTTGATGTTTGCCATCCTCGACACCGTCAAAAGCGACGACGAAGTGCAATGGGCATTGCGCCTACTCCTGATTGGTGGCACCATTTCTGCACTCATCGGGCTGATACTCTATATCATGCCTGCCACCCTCAGCGAACAGATCCTCGTCATGTTTGGGCGAATCGGCTACCCCACCAGTGGGCGCGTATTGCGCTATGTCGAAGATGACACCGACGGGCTCATGCGCGCCATTGGGCTGAGTGTTGATCCCAACAGTTATGGAGGAATGCTAGCGCTGATTACGGCCATTGCGGCAACCCAAACGATTGTGGCTCGTCCCATTCTGTCCCGGCGCATCATGATTGCGATGAGTGGTATTCTCGTAGCAGTACTCTTTTTGACCTTTTCGCGTGCTGCGCTAGGAGGGCTCATTGTTGCAGTCATTTATGTGGCCACCGTACGCTACCGTCGTCTATGGTGGCTGATTATTGCCACGGGCATCGTGGCTACCGTGTTGCTGGTGTTTGTGGGTGTCGGCGAACAATTCGTCAACCGTGTCGTCCAAGGGGTTCAGTTCCAGGATCGTGCCAACCAGATGCGCCTGGCTGAATACAACAACGCCATCGCAGTCATCCAGGCCTATCCATTCTTTGGCATCGGTTTTGGACGGGCGCCAGACATTGACTTAGTGGCAGGGGTGTCGAGCATCTATTTGGCCATTGCGCAACGCATTGGTATTGTTGGGTTGGTGGCCTTCATCGTGTTGATGGTGAGCTTGTTTGTCAGAAGCTGGCGTAGTCTCGCCGATGCGGTGGCCCAGCACCACGAAGCACATGCGAGTTGGCTCATCGGGTTGCAAGCCGGGCTGATTGCCGCACTCGCCGTCGGTCTGCTCGACCATTACTACTTCAATATTGAATTTAGTCATATGACAGCCCTATTGTGGTATACCGTGGGACTCTTGCTCGCCATTATGCGCAACGGAGTACGGCGCGAGGAAAACACCGCATGAAACCAGTGGTGATTGGTATGGCAGGGGGCAGTGGTGCCGGCAAAACCTCCATCGCCCAACAGCTGATTGATCGTCTTGGTGACGATGTGATTGCATGGCTCCCGTATGATGCATACTATGCGGACCTGTCACATCTTGAATTCTCTCAGCGCGTGCAATGTAATTTTGACCATCCCGATGCATTCGATACGACACTCTTTATGGCGCACATTGACGCACTCTGCAGTGGGCAACATGTGACCATGCCCACCTATGATTTTGTGTCATATACACGGGTAACTGGTACACAAGTGGTATATCCCCGTCCCATCCTGTTACTCGATGGGATTTTACTCTTTGTCCATGCATCACTACGTAGTCGTATGCAGATGCGTATTTACATTGATGCCCCTGATGATATTCGCCTAATACGGCGGATTTTGCGTGACACGCAAAGCCGTGGTCGTGACATCGCATCAATCTGTCAGCAATATATGCAGACAGTACGCCCCATGCATCAGCAGTTCGTCGAACCATCACGCATGCACGCCCATGTTATTATTCCGAGTATCAACGATGTGACGCCGGCTGTTGACCTGCTCACCAATCACATTCGCCAACTCCTCCTATGACAACGATTTATCC
>CAZMWB010000026.1:22514-34126 GCA_964569955.1 uncultured Klebsiella sp.
GTTGACCTGCTCACCAATCACATTCGCCAACTCCTCCTATGACAACGATTTATCCGTTTCCACCACAACTCAACTACAGTCCGTATCTCGACGACCTCTACGGCGAGCTCGCACACACGTTTACGGTGGACCGGCGCTCGCCACGACGAAGTCTACTTTCACTCATTGTTGGGCGTGGTCCACGAATTTTGCACCTGCATTTTTTCGATGCCATCATTCAGCGCCATAACAAAGTCGCTACCTGGATGCGCTCAATCGCATGGATCGCCTTGTTGATGTTCCTGCGCTGGCGCGGTGTCACCATCGTATGGACGGTGCATAACGCGCTTCCGCACGAATGCCCGCATCCCGCCATTGCCACCCGCACCGTGGCACATGTGCTGGCACAGTGCCATGCGGTGAGTGTGCACCACCACGCCACACGGACGCTACTCATGGAACAATATGCGCCACAGGTCCCCATCCACGTCATTCCACACGGGCACAACGTGCAGCCTTTTGGGGCGATGCCCAGCCGTACTGATGCACGCTATCAGCTTGGATTACCAGCTGACAAACCGGTGCTGCTATACATGGGCATGATCCGGCGCTACAAGGGGCTTGAAACCCTGATTGAAGCCATGGCGCTCTTACCCCACATGCACCTGATTATTGCGGGTTTTGCCGCAGACACCGACTACTTGTCCGAGATTCATCGCCATACGGCGCGCCGTATCAACGTGACCATTCGGCCACGATTTTTGCCCGACCACGAAGCCGCCGTCTACCTGGCGGCCTGTGACATGCTCATCCTGCCGTATCGGGCAATCACCACCTCCGGCATGCTGGTCAATGCGCAAGCTGCGGGTATCATCTGTGTGGTACCCAATCTGCCCCCCCTGCTCGAACAAGTACGTGATGCGGTGAGTGGCTTTGTATACCCTGCAGAAAACAGTAGTGCCCTCGCACAAACCATTGAACGCGCCATGCATCACCCCGAGCGGGCGTCCATCGCGGCCCACGCCCAACGCCAGCTCGCCGGACACACCTGGCCCCAGGTGGCCCAGCTCTTCACGACCATGTTTCATAGTGTCTGCCCACCATCATGATTTCAGTCATTGTGGTTACCTACAACAGCGCCCATCTCTTGCCAGCATTTGCGGCAGCGCTCCATGCTGATACACAGGCACCACCGTATGAGCTCATCCTGGTTGATAACGCATCACACGATGCACCATGGCAACACATCCCTGATGCACAGTGGATCCGTCTCGACCAAAATCTAGGCTTTGGTACGGCCTGTAACCGCGGTGCAGCGCATGCCACCGGTGACTATTTGGTCTTTATGAATCCAGATGTGTGCGTCAGTCCTGGCTGGCTCATACAACTCCAGTACCACCTTGCGACACACCCCGATGTGGCACTGATTGCACCCGAAACACTCTATCCTGGCGAACAGCGCACCCTGCACACCGGGATTGCTGACCGTTCCACCCTGCCTGGAGCCGCCCTGATGGTGTCACGCCACCACTGGCAACAACTCGGGGGTTTCGATGAAGCGATTTTTTTGTACTGGGAAGATACCGACTTGTGCTGGCGGGCCCAATCCCGCGGATACCGCACTGTGGTGGCGCGTGATACGGCCGTCGTACATCAGCGTGGCGGGAGTGGGGGCGGGGCGCATACCTGGCTCCACGAATATACCAAAAACGGCCTATACGTACACCTCAAACTCCAACCGTGGTGGCATATCTGCTGGTTTATGGTGCGCCAATGCCTGGCATGGCCACTCCATGGCGCACGTGGTGCATCACCGCGACTCTGGCATGCACTCTGGTGGAACTGGCAGCACCGTCAGCGCACACGACAATTGCGCACCATGTGGCGCACAACCATTTCGTCACGGTCATCCACATATTGATGAAACAGGGTAGACTGCGGGGCAATGATGCGCTATGATGGTGTCGTTGGTATCATCGCAATTCGTCAATGAATCGTCGTCCACTCGTCAGCACACGAAGGTGACTCATGACTCCATCACACCCGTCGTTGCTCTACGTGCTCGACCACTACCATGACCCCGAACAGATTGTCTGCTTGACACAACTCCTACCGTCACTCTGTAGTAGCTTCCGTGTCTTGGTGGTCAGTCCTCAACCCACGATTCCCACAGCCCTGCTCGACATCAGTCATCAATTTCCTGATGTCGAAATAATCGCTCTGGACATCCCACCACACGCATCATGGCTGTTGCGCATCCGCACCCTGGTTGCCTTGTTTCGTGAGCTACGCGTGACCCATGCACATGTGGTGGCGCATCACAGTGACTCACAACTCGCTACACTCATTGCCCTCAGAATTACACGTACACCGCACATCATTCTCGTCATTGAGGGAGTCACCGCGCACGATCCATCCACGTTGCGCCAGCGCTGGCATGCATACGTGCTCCAGATTCCACACCGGATTGTGGTGTACACGAGTAGCGCCAAACGGCTCCTTGCGCAACACTACGCCATCAATGACGCTCATATTGCAATCGTCCCTGTGGGTGTTGATGATCAGATTTACCAACTCAGTCGGGTGAAGCCACACACACGTGCCATGTACCACATCCCAGCGCACGGGCATCTCGTTGGATTCTATGCACCGTTAACACACGCATATGGTGCCGATCTGCTGATTCGTGCCATGGCCACACTCTGGCAATTTTATCCCGATACCCAGGTCGTAATCGCCGGTGATGGTCCACAGGCCACACAGTTACGTGCACTTGCCACCCAATCGTTATACCCTAGCCAGATTCACTTTGTGGGAACGATTGATGATGTGGCAGGTTTTTTTGCAGGTGTGGATATCGTAGCATTCCCGGCTCGGCACTGTACCATGCCATTGTCACTCCTCATCGCCATGGCACTCGAACGGCCGGTTATTGGCAGCGCCATCAGCAACATCCAGGATGTCATCGAAGCCAACGGCAGTGGGTTACTCACACGACCGGATGACCCTGAGGCACTCGCATCATCTATAATGAGACTCATAAACGACCACGCATTGCGAATTTCGCTGGCATTCAATGCGCGGACTCGGGTGAGTCAACGCTTCCGCAAAGAGCGTTGGCTCGCAGCCATACACCAATGCCACCACCATGTTACACCACGGTAATGCCGTGGGCATCAATGAAACGATCTGATGACACCATCTACGCAGGTTGCAATCATCATTCCCATGTTCGCTGGTGAGGAACTTGCACCTCCCTTGGCAGCGTCAATAGCGCAACAGACCCATCCCCCCAGTGAGTGTATTGTGGTGCGCGGGGTGAGCCCCAACGGGCGTGCCCGCAATCGTGGTGTGGCCCAAAGTCGGGCAGAATGGTTGCTGTTTGTGGACGACGATGCGGTGCTCGGCCATGCCGACCTCATCGAGCGCCTGCTACGTGCCGCCCAACACCCCACAGTGGGCATCGTGGGCAGTGCACGCATCTTGCCCACGAGCGCATCACCGTTCGAACAAGCCGTAGCTGCCCAAGTCGCACGCATCATCAACCCGATTGTCCCCAGTGATTGTGTGACCAACCCGGATGCTCCGCATTTTTACTGTAATATCACGACCACCTGTTGTCTGATGCATCGTAGCGTGTTTGACCAGGTCGGTGGCTTCGACGAAACACTTACCCGCGGTGTGGACAGTGAATTCTTCGTACGTGTGCGCCAGCGTACCGCACGCAACATCGTGCAAGCAGGCCACACATGGGTCTATCACCCCGCCCCCACCACGCTCCGTGCCCTCTGGCATAAACATGTCGCCTATGGGCGGGGGCACGCCCAAGAAGTGCGCCGCGATCCACGCCGAGCGCGGGGTGGCAACGATTTTCACACCCCACTCCATGCGCTGTTTTGGCTGGGCATGCGCACCATCCTCGCCCCACTCCATGCCCTTATTCCCTATTCATATGGCGACCCACGCTGGCGCGTGGGGTGGTATCCACTCAAAGCACTCGCATCATATGCGAGTGCCGTGGGATACGTGATTGGGTGGTACCGCCAGTGAAGCTCTTCGTTGATATGCGCTATGCCTGTGACCACTTCCCCGGCATCGGGCGGATGAGCACCGCCTTGTGTCATGCCTGGGCACAACATCCTGCAATCACCACCCTCATCATGGTGCGCAACGCACACCAGCGTAACACGCGCTTGGTCTTGCCAGAACGCAATCACCGCTGTCAGCACGTCACCCTCGATGGCACACCTTTCAGCATGCACGAAGCCTGGGCATTGACGCAGTTGATTGCCCACCATCGTCCCGATTGGGTCTATACTCCCTACCCCCGTCTTCCCGCAGTGCCATTACGGAGTCGTTTGCTGGTAACCATTCACGACGCCATCCCCTTCACTTCACCTGTCCCCTGGTGGGTACGGCTCGGGATGCGGGTGGCGTGGCTGGACTGTGCCCTGCGTGCCACGCACATCACCACCGTGTCACAGCATGCCGCCCACCACATCGGCGCCCATCTCTGGCCACAGCGCCAGGTACATGTCATCCCAAACGGTATTGATGAGCGGTTTTTTACACCGGCATCACCATTCGCGCCACACACACTGGGGATGCATGAGACATACGATTTGTGTGTGAGCTCCAACCAAACCCACAAAAATCTCGCAACGCTGGTCGCTGCCTGGGCTTCCGCCTATCAGCACACCCCACCACCCCAGCCACGCTCACTCGTGATTGCCGGACAGTTCGATGCCATGCGTCCACAGCCATGGCGCGAGCCCCAATACCAGCACCTGCCGATTATCGCCATTCCGTCACCCTCGGATGCACTCCTCCATGCACTCTACCAGCAAGCGGCACTCTTCATCTACCCATCACTTGCCGAAGGGTTTGGGTTACCCGTTGCAGAAGCGATGGCCAGCCAACGAGCGATTATTTGCCACGACCATCCCGCACTACGTGCACTGGTTGGCGATGATGCGTGGGTTATCAACATGCACAATCAGCAACTCCTGCAACAGACCATCGGGACTGCATGGCAACACGACGCACAGCGTGACCACTACGCACACGCACTACGCCAGCGTGCCACACAGTTTACCTGGTCACGCGCCGCAGAGGCCTATCTGGCGCTGATGTACTCCTAAACACCAACGCCCCACGGCACATGCCGTGGGGCGCGCATTCCCGTCTATATGCATTAATTGGTTGGCGGCGGTTGCGGTGCCTCTGCGAGAGGGGCCGTCTTTTCCGGAGAAATATAGCGCACACCACCATCCGGCGTCAGACTCGGGGTATTCAGATTGGGTTGTTCCGGGGGCAACGGAATCAACGGCGTGCCGTTGGCCATATCCGCCGGATTGAAGACGTAGATGTTTGGCCACGGTTTAAATCGTGTCCGATATTCGTCTGGTTCACGAACGGTACCATCTGCTTCGATGATGGTCCGTTGGATATCAATGGTCAAACCATCTCGCGCACGATCACTCTGCTTCACCGTCCCTGCAGGTTGTTCCTCGTCAGTCACGTAGACGGGTTGTGCAGGTGCTGGCACACGGTCGTAGATTTGTTGGACCAATTCTACCCGGCGTTGGGGCGATGTACCATAAAGCTTCACCGACGCAATCCCCGTTTTGGCGTTAGAGGTAGTCTGCATCAACAACCAGTGACCAGTATCGTTGAGAAACTTCAAATCGGGCCCACCCGTGAAAATCGTGGAATCCATGCCTGTGGGACCATATTTGTCGTACCAACTGATGTAAAAAGAGTGGCCCCAACGCTCGGTAATCGGCAAGCCAGCCCAAAAAGCAGCCCGGAACACCGTCGTGGAGTCTTGGCAGATTCCCCCACCGAACTCCAATTGTGTGCGTTGTTGGATGATGGCATACCCTTTCACAAAGCCGTTCGTCTCGTCAATTTCGCCAACGGTATCATTGAACGAGAATTCTTCACCAGGCGCAATCAACACGCCATCAAGCAACGCCAACCCGGCTTGAATGTTGGTCACACGATACGGAGCCGACCCCGTGAAGTCGCTCTTACCCTCAGAGACGAGCTCGCGGATACCCAGGGTGTTGAGGTTGCTGTCATTGATTGGTACGGCCACATACCGGGGTTTGAGGACCACCGTACGTTGCCCCTGATCAACACTATTGACGATCAGATCTCGCCCTTCGTGTTTGTTGAGGCGCCAACCCGGCGAACCTTGACGGGTAATCTTGAGTTCACCACCATTCCAGGCAACCCGCGGATAGACGGGCATCGTCTGTGTTTCTTGGGCCATCTTTTCGATGCGGTATTCGATTTGATACGGGTTAAAAAAGACCTGATACTCATCACCGGTACCTGTGGTTGCAGGACGTTGCACGATTTCAAGCATGCGTGCCAATTCTTCACTGCTCCACACGTATTCTTTGTTGCTGACCTGGATGGTCACAGGTGCCCCCACAAGGGCGGCTACGCGTGCTTGAGCCGCTACAATCGCGGTCTCATTGACACGTGGCAACAGTTCGCGGGTTGCAATGGTAATCTGCTGGCTTGCAAGTAACGGCAATGTTTCGCGGATGCGTGCTACCGTTTCATCAATCAGCAACATGCGCCCATTTGCTCCACGTTGTACGGCCAACGATGTGCCATCAATGTACACATGTGGATCGCGTGCGGGCACATCAATCACCCGCGACAACCGCGCGACACTGGCTTGGGTTTTGTGCTCATCCACGACCACCATTACAGGAATAGAAACACTCTGTTGTAACGTCTGCCAGATTGTTTGCATGTTGCCAACCATGTCGCGGGTACGCCCGATGGTGTACGCCTGCTGGACGCTGGCTTCGATGTGCATCTGTAGACCGAGTTCTTCACCCGATACCCGCCACGATTTTCCTTCGAAATTCAACACGACGGGGACATCGGTGAATGATCGGAAATGGGTGTAGAGTGCTTGCTCGGCTTCATCTACCTGCAGACCACCAACATTGACGCCCAACACAAAAATGTTGGGATAGATTCGCTGCTGGTAGCGCCGTTCAATGGACAAAAACCATAACCCTCCAGCTGCCAACAAAATGAGTGCAACCAACAACCCGCTCATCATGAGCTGAGCGCGGCGTTGCATTTGGCGCCGACGCAACGTGAGCGCACGACTCCGTTGTTGTGCGCTACTGCCTCGTAATTGATCTGTATGACGATATTCAGGTGCCACAATCGTGCTCCCAATGAATGAAAAACAATGTATATGTATATTACAACAACATTACACATTTCATGGTTATTTTGACGTGATATTCAACTAGAATTCAACTGAAACCCAGATTAATTACGTTCAGAGGTATTCTTACGTACCCGGCGTTGTGAGCGGCGCGGCCAGTTCACCGATAATCCACCATGTCGGCGCAGGCTTTCCATTACCCGTGCATTAAGAATACGCAGTCGTTTACGACTTTCGTCACCAACATGCTGCCTGCGTAACCAGTGAGGCAATGAAGCCAAAATCAGTGGATGTTTACGAATAACTGGAGGCTCAAGCGCAAGCTGCTCTAAGATAATATCCGCAATACGCTGAGACCCATCGCGTGGCACTGCATCCCCAAGGCGTGCAGCCATGACGGCACGCACTGTCGGATCAACTAATTTGGTAACCGCTGCCACAATATCTGGGATTTGCTTTGAGTATTCGCCAAGCCCACGTTGCAACACAAAGTCAATATTTCCGCGCTCTTGTAAACCAACGGCTTCGGTGATAATCACTGGACGACGCATTACCAATGCTTCCATGAGAGTGCCAGGACCAGCCTTGGTCACTACTACATCACTCGCTGCCATCAGCTTTTCCATGTTATCAACGAACCCATAGATATTGACATGCACAGGGAGTCCCAAGCGCTGTAATTCGGCACGCAATGCGGCATTGCGCCCAGTGACTACCAATAGCTGGGCCTCAGGATGCGCCGTATGCACGGCCAACACCAAATCACGCAGCCGACCCGACCCGACTCCCCCTGCAGTAAGCAAAATAGTATAGCGCGTTGCATCAAGCCCCGTGTGTGCACGTGCTTCAGCCACAGATAACGTACATGCAGTAAATTTGGGGTGAACGGGGAATCCTGCGTAGACGACTTTCTCGGTGGGCATCCCCTGTTTGATCAATAAATCTACGGCCTCGTGAGTTGGTGCGATACACAAATCTGCATCAAGATCACCCCATGCCGTGTGCAAGCTGACCAAGTCGGTTACCACCGTAATAAACCGGAACGGCATATTGTAGGTACGACGTGCATGCCCAATAAAGCGGTTCGCCAATGGATGCACCGATACAATTAAATCGGGTTTGTACGATTCAATGGCACGATAAATGTTGCGCTGTGCGGACACATAGGCAATCTGCGAAATCGTGTCAATCCGTCGGCGGCCATTGGTGAGCTGAAACAACAGATTGAACAGTGGCAACCAGCGTGTGGACAAATCGTCGTACAACCCGGGGGCATTACGCAACAGGGGCAAGCCCGTGCTCGTAATCATGTCAATGGTGTCGTACTCGAGTCCGTGTGCGTGGGGGTGTTGTAGGAGGGCGGCATGCAATGCGGCTGCGCCAGAACGATGCCCACCACCCGTGTCAGAAATTGCGAAAAGAATGCGATAACGTCGACTCATACGGCTCCTCGCACAATATCGTAAAACCATGATTGACATCAATCATGCCTATTACGCTCTGTACCCTTATCCTACCACACCCTGCAACTCGTGCATACATTCCCCCAAATGGGGGATGATTTTGATGCGCTTCGGGGGATACACATCCACATGACATTGTCATATGCTACGGGCACCAAGGGTTTTGTTGATACAGAGAGGAGTCAGTCATATGCCATCAACGACTGCGTTACGCTCTTATTGGCATCGTCGTCCCACGACACCACCCGTCCTGCACATCAACCTCTTCGGGCACACCACGTGCCTAGTAAACCACACCCCCATCACCCCACAACTGTGGCGTAATCGGCGCGCATTCGATCTGCTCCTACACCTGCTCAATGCCGAACGCCACACACTGGCACGAACCGTCATGACCAGCCAGTTGTGGCCGGATCTCGACGACAAATCGGCAGCCAACAATTTGCGCGTGTCATTGCACCGGCTCCGCAATATCCTGGCCGAGGCTACGCCTCAAAGTGACACACTCCTCGTAGCCACACCACACTACATCATGCTCACCATCCCTACGGGGAGTAGTGTAGATGCCCTAGAATTTGCAGAAACCGTACAACGCATCCGGCTCACCCGTGACGTCCACTACGCACTCCCACTACTCCGGCGTGCCTGTGACCTCTACCGTGGCAATTATCTGGCCGACCAACCACCCGATGATTGGATTTTTGCGGTGCGTGAACACTATGCCACAGCGTTCGCGGATATGTCGTTGCGCCTAGGACGCATTCTGTTGGACAAACATCTCCACCCCGAACTCGTCGAACGCATGTGGCATCTGTTGCATCACGATCCGAGTAGTGAAGGCGCACACCAACTCCTCATGCAGTCGTATCTCGCCACGGGAAATCACGACATGGTGCGCCGTGTCTACCAGAGCTGTCAAACCATGCTATGGCAACACCTCGGTCTGCATCCCCATCACCACACCACGGCTATCTACACCCAAGTCTCCTCTGGCTAAGCCTACACACCACTATGCAGTCATTTTCCCGTATAATGAGGGTATTACGACAAACTGTGGTACTACCCAATGACCTATTCATTTGCACAAGCACTCATTGATTGGCAACACAATCAACGCCGGCGCCGGCGGCCACTCTCCCCTGCCACCATTGCCTCCTACGGTGATGCATGGAACTCGTTTAGCATCTGGGCGATGGCACATCAACGCAACGACGTGGCCGACATCAATGCCACCGATGTTGCCGACTGGCTCAACACATTGACCAATCACGCAGACGGGAGCGTCTTGACGTATAGTCATGGCGCGTTGGCCATTTGTCGCTTTCTGGCCGATCGCAAGCTCCTCAGCTGCGACGTATCGCTCATCGCCATGCATGCCAGCGACGCCCGCCCACGCACGACTCCGAGCCGGGCACCAGATGTGGCCGACTTGCGCCGCCTCGTCACCTTCTATGACCACGAGCTCCCTGCAGGACCCATCCACAGCAAGGCAGAACGCACCCGCTTGAGTGGATTGCGCAACGCGGCCCTCCTCCATCTGTTGTTTTCGACGGCATCGCGTATTTCCGAAGTACTCGCACTCGACACGAGCGATCTCAAGGGGGATCACGGCATGTTGGCCAACCGTGTATCAGTGATTGGCAAAGGTGACAAACGCCGAACCGTGTTTATTCGCCCACATGCACGCACAGCCATCGAACGCTATTTACTCGCCCGCCGCACCACATTTCCACATGCTACGGCACTCTTTATTTCACATGGGCCACGCGGAGCAGGACAACGCCTCAACCGGGTTGCTGCCTGGGACATTGTGACACATGCCGCCGTGTCGCTTGCAGATACCGTGGCCGCATCGGGTAAGCTGGCCGAAGCACGCCTCCTCCGCGAAACGACACCACACACATTTCGCCATTTTGTGGCCATGTGGTTACTCAACGAAGGCGTACAGCTTTCCGAAGTTTCGGCTATTTTAGGGCATGCAAGTACGCGCATCACCGAGCAGTACTATGCCCGCCATACCGATAGTCGCCTCGCCGAAGTACACGACCAATTTGCGGCGGATCCACTCGCCGATTAACCGATGTGCCATCCTTCTCATCATTTTATGAGTTGAATATCAGCGCTAATCCATGCTATACTCGCAGTCAGGATTGTTGTCAGGTTCCTGTGAACATCAGGCGAGACACGTTCCCACCCATCGCAATGCGCTAATCAACACCTCATTCACACCTGCGGTGATACAGGAGCGCTCATTATCTACATACAACGTGCCACACCGTCACATGGCGCTAGGTGGTACCTGGGAGTACTTTTGGCATGGTCGATCATTCTCAATCACAACCGGAACTTTTACGACGTGCGCAACAACGGCGCCGTGATTACGAGCGCGTAGATAGCATGACGAGCATCACCGATCGTATTCCTACACTGCATACGCTCCTCAAAAACCCCGAATCATTGTTGGAACGCATCCCACCACGTGCCATCATGCACATCTTGGTAATCGCCATCATTCCCCTGGCCATGGTGGCAAGTCGCATTGATGTGGTCAACCGCGACATGGACGTAACTGCCGTCACAACCACGATGAGTGATGAAGGTGACGGATTCACGGTAGAGGTGGCGCCGCTCACCGTTGATGCGGTTGGTACAATCGGTGATAATCCACTCAGCGAAAGCGAAGATTTGCCTGTTCCATTACCCATTGTGTCGCGTAGTCAAGTGCTTTCTCCTGTGGTCGTGCCCGTAACGGTGACCGTTGATAATGCGTTCATGCGCAATGGTCCAGGCACCAACTATGACCCCATCACCCGTGCCGATGCAGGACTTGCTCTGCAGGTTATCGGCAAATACGGCGACTGGTATCAGGTCCGCGAACGTGTGGATACGCCGGTCTACTGGATGGCTGGGGAACTCTTGTCGCTCCCCGAAGATGCCCCCAGCACCATTTTTGATCTCTTTGACAA
>CAZMWB010000027.1:0-33990 GCA_964569955.1 uncultured Klebsiella sp.
AGCTGTGGCTCGAGCGATCTGACCGAGCCACGTCCCTTCAACATGATGTTCAAAACGGCCGTCGGCCCTGTTGCAGATAGTGACGCCTTCGCCTATCTGCGCCCCGAGACCGCCCAGGGTATTTTTGCCAACTTCGGCAATGTGCTCTCAACTACGAGCCGCAAGTTGCCCTTCGGGATTGCACAGGTAGGGAAAGCGTTCCGCAACGAAATCAACCCGCGCAACTTCTTGTTCCGCGTACGTGAGTTCGAACAGATGGAAATTGAGTTCTTTGTCATGCCGGGCACCGATGAAGCCTGGCACGAACGCTGGCTCGAAGACCGCCTGAGCTGGTGGGAATCCATCGGTGTACCGCGTAGCCGCATCCAGATTTACGACGTGCCCAAAGCGGATTTGGCACACTACTCGAAGCGCACCTTTGACTTGATGTACGACTATCCAACACTGGGCTACGAAGAAATCGAGGGCATCGCCAGCCGGAGCGACTACGACCTAGGGTCACATTCACGTGACCAAGAAAATCTGGGGCTGGCTGCCACCGTTTCCCCCAACCGCGATAGCGTGGCCAAGCTGACATACTACGATCAGGCCAACAACCGCCACGTGGTGCCCTTTGTGATTGAGCCGTCGGCGGGTGTGGGACGCTGCTTTTTGGCGGTGTTGTCCGAAGCCTACGACGAGCAGATGGTCAAAGAACCTAGCGCCGACAAAGTGGAGGCGGTGCAGGCGGCACTCGACACCTTCCGCAAATCGGTCAGTCGCAACGAAAAAATGAGTGGCGAGCAACGTGATGCGATTGTGGCACAGGCTGACGCAGTGGGGAGCGACCTAGCACGCCGCTTGCCCGAAATCGAGCAGGTGCTGAGCATGCCGGGAGCCGAGAGCATCGAGGTGGGCAAAAAACTGCGCGGCGTGGCGCAACCCGTGGTGGACGAATTCTACCGCACCGTGTTGCACCTCAAACCACAGTTGGCACCCAACAAAGTGGCCGTCTTTCCGCTTAAGCGCAACAACGACGACCTGGTCAACATGGCCAAGGGCATCCGCAGTAACTTGCAGCTCAACGCCAATATGCGCACCGTCTACGACGATACCGGCGCCATTGGCAAGCTCTATCGCCGCCAAGACGAGATTGGTACGCCCTTCTGTGTGACTGTTGACTTCCAATCGCTCGAGGATCAGACGGTCACGGTGCGTGACCGCGACAGCATGCAACAAGAGCGCATATTGGCCAGTGAGCTTGAGCAATACGTGCGTGAAAAGTCACGCTAATCGGTAGTCCCCCCACAGCGGCATTTTTGCCGCTGTGGGGGCGTGGAGAATGCACCATGGATACCCACATCACCTGTCCCCACTGTCACCATACGAGTGCTACAACCATTCCGACTGGCGTATGAGTGATGCGCTGGCACTGCCCACACTGTGCGCAGTGGCTGACGCCCCGTGCGGGCGATTGTTGCGTCTTTTGTTCGTATGCCACACACGATTGTGACGGGCAACTGATCACACGGAAGGAATGACACCATGCCACGCACCACGTTCATCACGTGTCCACATTGTCACCACAGTACCGAAGAAACCATGCAGATGACGGCCATCGAACTGCGTATCCGCTGTCAAGCATGCGGACAATACATCACGGCACCAGACGAGTGTCATTGTGTGTGGTGTGCCTATGCAGATACCCCCTGCCCTATCGTACAAAATACAGCAAGTTGTAATCCATATATCGTGACTGAAAAAGTAAATATAGTACAATAAGCCTATCATGCACTGGTACATATGCGCGTCGCCTTGACGGCATCGTCAGCTGTGATGCGCCTATGTGTAACCCGTGGCCGTGTGTAGATGCACGATGATACACACAATGTATCAGACGAAAGGCTTTTTACTATGACGCCATCCTCGCCATTCGTACACATGCTCCAGTCGTTTTATGCCCAGCTTGCACAGTGGTTTCGTGACAGCGTGCACCACTTTTTCGGTGATGAACAAGATACCGTCGTCATTTCCGAACAGACTGATTCATTCAACATTCCCCATCTATTTAGCGTGATTGTGGGGGTATGTGCAGTGATTGTCTACCCGCTCGCAGTCTTTCGCACCCAGATGAACGAAGCCGGTGATCGCTTTTTGGTGATGGCGATTATCTGTGCTGCATTTCTCACTTTTGGGATGCTCCAACTCTTCCCAACGATCTATGAGCGTGTTCGCCAGCATCGTGGTGCCAAAATCATACTGTTGTGTATGGTCGGTGTTTATCTGGGTATCGGCTTCCGCGAAGATGATTTTTACACCGATTTCATCGGCTTGGGTACGCGAATTTTGCTCATCCTGCTTGGGCTCGCACTTGTGATAAGCATATTACGCACCACAATCGCCCAGCGGCTCATCACGCCACTCGCATTGGTGCTGAGTGTCTTTGTGCTCTATATGGGCATGATTGCGGTACTCATCAATGTTAGTTTGACAGATAACTTTTATATCATCAACGACATGTTGCAACCACTAACCAATCTCAAATCGTATACCGACTACGTGCCTGGTTATGTGCACCTCTATCAGTACTTTGCAGTGGCACTCGATTGGGCGGGAATAACCGCGTATCCACAGCTCACCATGTACATCATCTACTTCTTTTTAGAGTGTATGTGCATTGCGGCCATTGCGTTGGCCGTCCACTTCACGTACCGCTACATGGCGCAGTCATCCCTCTGGATTGCAATTATCTTCACCGTACCATTCTTTTTCATTGCCACCCGTCCATTTTGGGATTTTGAGCGTATCTACTACACGTTGCACCTCTTTTTCTACTCCATCGTACCCGTACGCATGTTCACCGTATTCAGTGTGGGGGCACTCTGTTTATGGTTTTTATCACGTGCCTATACCAATCAACGTGCGTTCATCATTTATGGTGTGTTGTGTGGTATTGTGGCAAGCATTGGCGTATTCCAATCCAACGATTTCGGCTTGTTTGCCTTCCTCGCATTCGGTGCAGCCATCGTCTTTCAACCGTTACATGCCTGGAAAGAGCGACTGACGCTGGCGGGTATTTACACAGGTAGTGGGCTCGTCTGGTTTGTTATCCTGTGGCTAATCAACACGGACATTGCCACCATGAATCCCGACTACATCTACATCTGGATTCGCAAATCGGTGGCAGGACATGGCAGCTTTTTAATTGAGTTTCCCGGTAACGGTTTGATGATTATCACGGCCATTATCGCCATGTGGCTATGTGTGGCCAAACTCTACCTCGTGCTCGCCAAACATGCCCACACATATGCGCACGATACCATGCTGAGCAATCATTTTGCGGCACTTGTGTATGTGGCGACCGTTGCTGTCTTTGGTATGTCCTACTACATCAATCATTCGGTGATTTCGTTCCAAGGGTCGTCCATGTATATTGGGCTGGGCATTGGCATGTTTTTGTTGTATCAGCTCATCACGCGCATCGCTGGGCAACACACCATTGCGCGCACACTCGGCTACGCCAACATTGCGCCCACCATATTTGTGCTGTTACCACTCGTACTAGCACTGGTACACACCCCCATGTCGTACCGCCTCAATCAGAACGAGATGGCCATCAAGAAAATGTTCCAACGTGACCCGAATGCCATGATAGACACTGCTGAGTACAACGAACTTCGGGTGGCACAGGTCGAGAACATCAATGCGCAACTCCAACCGTTGCAGTTGCCAGTAGCCTTTGTGGGGTCGTTTGCAAACATTGTCGAGCTCTACACGGATGTACCATCAGCAAGTATTTTGATTCATCCGTCGGGGGTTGAAGTAGGCGAAGCGGTGCGTAACATGTACTGCGATCACATGAACAGTGCGCCCTATGACGTGTTTATTTCAGACCAAGGCTACCCGTGCATGTCCATGCAAGTCCTCACTGCAGAACCACTGGGGGCATTTTTCTATGTGCGGCACGACTTCCGCACTACCCACCCCACCCAGTGGCAACAACTGCGCGACATTGCAAATGTGTGCCCGATTGACTACACCACGGGTGAAGTTCGCTGTCCCACGCCGTAGCCCTCACGCATGTGTGCAAGAGTCGTACAGTGGTTGTCTGTGACGTACTGTCACGGGCAACCACTGTTTTCGTTGCGGTAGAGTGCCCCGTTGCGCACGGGCATGAGCCGTGTCAGTGTCATTGTTTCATTGAGCGTTGCATGTTGGTCGTCAACCAACACGAGGTACTTGGCATGCAGGGTATCAGGGGGCACACCGGTCAAGACGGTCAAACCGAACCCGGGGGGAATGTCGAGCAACACCTCGTTCATCCCACCCACGTAGTCAATGGATACCTCCACGGTATTGCACCAGCTAGGGTGTTGCGCCTCATAGGTGAGATGGTGCGACAACGGCGGAATCGTACGTGTAATGGCAAACCGTGGTGTATGCACCGATTGGTAGTGTTGCCAGGTGGATGGCAGGGTGAGTATACTCCAGGCACACACGGCATAGAAAAGAAGCCATTGCTGGCGCAGAATCAAGAGCATCACACTAAACAACAGGTGGGCGCCCACCACCCGAAAATCACGGCCATCAATGAATTCATACAAGAGCAACATGGCCACATACATCCCCACAATGTTGACGAGGTGGAGGAGCAATTCATTGGTGGCAATCATGGGGCGTGATGATGTGTTGTTGCCAAATGTCCAACTAATGGTCACACCCATCACCAAGAGCACGGCCAAGACCCGTTGCATGGTAAAGACGACACGCGTAGGGCGCATGATGGCCCCCACGTTGTAGAGGGTGTATTCCCACATGCGCCCAAAGAGATCTGACACGCCGGTGAGATCGGCATAGTAGCCACTCCGCAACGTGGGATAGGGTGCCGCAGTAGCTCCCATCAGAATCGTCATGGCCAGCATCACGCCCCCTGCGATAAGCATGCGGGCACCACGCAGATGCCAGGCCATACCAGGCGTATACAACACAAAGGCGGGAATCAACAGGATCCCCCACGTGGGACGCAACAACATGGCCAGCATGATGCCCAAAATGACCCAGACACGCACTGCAACGTCGCCGGCCAGCAGGCGCGCAAACCCGGCAGCAAGCACCATAGCAACCCCCGCATGGAGGATTTCTTGCATGGAGGCTGGCATCATGGTTATCACAAATGGAAAAAGGCTAAGGATGGTGAGACTCGCCACTGCTTCACGCCACGACCAACGGGCGATGAGTGCGGCAGCAACACCACACACGGCAAAAACCACCGTATTGGTGACCACAATGCGATCAAAACGGGAAGCATCAACGATGCCGTACACCATAGCCACAAAAACGCCATGGGAGCCGTAATGGGACCAAGAAAGAGGAGCGATACGTTCGTTGAGCGAAAAATAGCCCGCACCGAGTTTGGCCGCATACCACGCCCGCCCCTGTAGCCAATATGCCACTTCATCACTGTAGATTGGCATCAACTCGACGTAGCTACCGCCGATGGCGCGCAATAAGAGTTCGCCCAGCAAAATGGGCACCGCTACAACACCCATACCCCACAACAGCGTGTGCCGCTGTGGGATACGGTACCACACCTGCGTGATGCGCATTATCACATCACGCAGGATTATCGAGCGACGCCAAAAATCATGCACTCAAGCGCTCCAACTCATCGAGCAAGGTATCGAAGCGATCCATGGCGGCCTGTACCGGTGCAGGTGACGCCATATCAACGCCCGCCCCACGCAACAGATCAATGGACGACTTGGAGGAACCACCACGCAAAAATCCGAGGTAATTATTGACCGCAGTAGCATCACCCTTCTGCACTTGTTCGGCAAGTGCGAGTGCTGCAGAAATACCCGTCGCATACTGGTAGACGTAGAAGTTGTAGTAGAAATGGGGAATGCGCGACCACTCAAGACCGATTTCGTCGTCGAGGGTGACTGCTGGGCCGTGGTAACGCTTGACCATCTCGTAGTAGCGCTCTGTGAGCCCATCGGTGGTCAACGGCTCGTCCTGTTCGGAGCGTGTATGCATGTCCAACTCGAATTCAGCGAACATGGTCTGGCGAATAAGCGTGGTACGCACGTCTTCGAGTTGCTGCACGACCAAATGGCGACGCAGGGCAGCATCGTCACGTGTTTGGAGCAGATGCGAAATCAAGAGGGATTCATTGAGTGTTGACGCCACTTCTGCCACAAAAATGGTGTAATCACCGTAGTGGTAGGGTTGCGTTTTGCGCGTAAAGAAGGAATGCATCGAATGCCCCAACTCGTGCGCCAACGTGAAGACGTCATCGAGACGATTCTGGTAGTTGAGCAGGATATATGGTGCCGTCGTATATGAGCCCGTGCTGTAGGCTCCACTGCGCTTGCCCTTGTTTTCGTAGACATCAATCCAGCGTGATTCGTAGCAGGTGCTCAGTGCCGTCTGGTATTCGTCGCCGAGGGGGCGAAGCGCGGCCTGCACCATGCGATACCCTTCGTGATAATCAACGCTGATGTCCGCACCACTGTGAATGGGCGTGTACAAATCGTAAATGTGCAACGTGTCCAGCTGCATCAGTTTTTTGCGCAACGCCATGTAGCGATGCAACTTGGGCAAATTGGCCTGTACCGTTTTGACCAGGTTGTGATAGACTGCCACCGGGATGTCGTTGGGCGCAAGCGCCGCCTCAACCGCACTGTTGTAGCCACGGATGCGGGCATTGATGACATTGGCACGCACCCCATTGGAGAGCGTCATTGCCAGCGTGTTGCGGTGCGATTTAAACGATTTGTAAAAGGTGTGGAACGTATCTTTGCGCACACGGCGATCGCTACTCTCCAGGTACTTGCCGTAGCGCCCATGAGACAAGGCCACATCGTTGCCCGTTTCGTCCTTGATAGTGCCGAATTCGAGGTCAGTGTTGTTGAGTACACCAAAAATGTTGTAGGGTGCACCCGCCATTTCCCCCGTCTGTGCCAGCACCGCCTCGACTTCCGCAGAACGCGTATGCGCACGGTTGCGCAACAGTACGTCGAGGTAGTATGCGTAGGCGGCAAGACCAGTATGTGATTGCATCCAGCCGCGCAATGTGGCTTCGTCAATGGTGAGCACTTCGGGCTCAATGAAAGCGATTGCTGCTTGCGCTTTGGCAACCATGGCTTGCGCCTGCGCATTCAGCCCCTGCCCATCGGTATCACCCGAGTCAGAGTCGTAGCGGCAGTGCGCATAGATGTAAAGCTGGTGTGCAGTCTGCATGAGTGCTTCACGTGCCTTGAAGGCGGCTACCACACTATCCGCATGCTGAGCCACTTTGCCCTGATGGAGCGCAATGGCTGCAATCAATTCATCAACCGTGCCAAGCTCGCGTTTCCACGCCTCGTCGCTGGCATACATCAACGTCAAATCCCACGTGTCTGTAGTTTTGATTTCACCACGTGTTGGCACCTGTTGGGCAGTCATGCTACATCCCTTTCAACAATGAACATACATGGATTATACGACGAATTATGGCGTGTTTGCGGCCACCACACGTGCGTCGTCGAGCCGCACCATTAGGCGCCGCACTTGTCCAGCGTGCACGCCTTGTTGCATACGAAAGTCGTACGCATCAGGCACGAATTCCGGGCCCCGCAAGGTAATCACGATGTCACTTCCCGCGGGCAGAATCGGTAAATCGAACACTTCGTCACGGATGCGGGCATCGTTGGCCGCCATGGTGCCCAGACGCTGGTTGCCCAGCCATACTACAATCGTACCCGATGGTGGCACATCGGTGGGCCATGCACGCCCGTCCACGCGCAGTACGATGCGTTGCACAAACCCGGATGCCGCCTGCGGGAAGCGGAGTTGGGTGTCGGTACGACACCAGCGGAAGGTGGCATCGAGGGCGGCATCACCCTCGCCCAGATAACACCCGCGGACATAGCCCATATCGGTGTCACCACCCACGTCAATGCGCATCGTCGCAGGTGGATTGAGCCATAACCACGCCCATTCGAGTGGATTCTGCTGATCGATGTCAAACTGGCCGAACATGGTCTTGGCCGCCACCACATCACCCCGGTGCCGGGCAATATCGGCACGGATGAGCTGTGGTTCGATATCGGTGCTTGACGGTAGTGCATCGGTGGCATTGGCCATCTCTCCCCGCCAGTACCACTGCAACGCATCCGCCACAGCCTCCTCGCGTGGTGGTAACGGGCGTGGAATGGGCATCAGCCATGGATTGATGTGGAGCATCTGCCCAAAGGCATTGCTGTGGTGCCGCATCACCACACCGTGTTGTGCCAAATCAACACAAAAGATGACCGATGGTGAACCACCAAAAAACGACGGCGTGAGGCGTGGCGCAAGGGCTGGCCACGGCGTCGCCGCCAGTGACCACACCACCGTAGCAGTAGCAATCACAATACCGGGTACGGGATGCAGCAATTCGCGCCAACGCCCCGCAATACAGAAGACCCAGGTAGCGGCTGCGGTGATACTCATCAGGGGCAACACGATGATGCGGAAACGGGTGATGCTAAAGAGCACAACCGCTAACAGGATGGGCACACCAAACCAGAGCAAAAATAACTCGTGCTGACTACGCGTGGCACCATCACGACGGAGTACCCACAACCCGACCAATGCGGGAAAGAGCACCACGATGTACCATACATCGTCAAACCAGAAGACGGCAGTCAGATAGCTGGCCGAAACGCTCCCTGTGGTGAATCCTTTGGTGAATCGTTCGGCACTCGCATAATGGATCTGCCAGAAATCAATGAACTCTGCGGGAATACGTGTCACAAAGGCGCTGGGGTTGGTGCGTATCACACACCACGCCTCAGCAAGCATGGCGTTTTGGCGCGCCACTGGTGTTGCGCGCGCACCTGGATGCGGCGCACAACTCTGTGCCGGCAATGGCGCTTGTGGATCAAGCAGGGCGGTCGTATACTGCTCGAGGCGTGTCCCACTCGAATCAGGGTATACGGTGGCATTTGCGGTGAGTAGCACGTTGTAGGCCCCCGTAGTATCGAGCAACAGTGTGCCACCAAATGTGCGCGAGGCATACCAGCTCCAGGGCATGATGGTAATCACAAAAAAGAGCACCATTACCACTGCGGCTTGTAGGCGTTTCCACAGATAACTCGCGGGAAGCCAGCTCCCACCCACACACATCCACAGCACGAGGCAAGGTACGAATACCAGCATCATGCTACGGGTCAGCGTGGCCAAGGCCAGCAACACACCGAGCACACTTGCCCGCCATAAACTAGGGATGGCGATCTGGAAACCGAGTGCCACCCACAAAATGGTCAGAAAAAGTGTGAGAAAGAGTGTTTCTGAGAGCAAGGTGACCGTCATGGTGGCCAACGGCAAACAGAGTGCAGTCAAGACACATGCAATATCTGCAACAGTGGGCTGAAGTGGCCAGAGGCGCATGGCAATACCACGCACCAAGATGATGTGCGTCAACGACAACAGGATTTGCGAGGCAAACACCCAGTAGGGTGTGCCCCCCATGCGGAGATGTGCGGCCACAAACACGGGATAGAGCGGTACTCGTGTCCACAGATAATCGAGATACCACGCAAAACCACGCCCATAGCTGAGCCACGTTGCAGCTGCAAAGTATTCACCTTCGTCGGAAATCCATGTGGTACGCGGTACTACGACCCACACAAAGACCCGGAACAGGATGGCAATACCCAAGCTCAGCCACAACCAGCGGCGCTGGAGGATGGCAATCATACGCACTCCTTCACACGGTGGCGCAATCGGGCACTATACTTATAATACTATAGGGGATAACATGCAACGAGATACGCCATGTCACAGTTGTTGGCACTCACACAGATTAGTCACCACTACGGACAGACGGCGGCACTCACCGAGTGTACACTCACACTTGCGTACGCTGAACGTGTCGCTTTAATTGGACCATCAGGATGCGGTAAAAGCACGCTCCTACGCATTATTGCAGGGCTCGAAACAGGGCATCATGGTCGCATCACCTATCACGGCACCGATATCACCCAACTCCCTGCACATCGCCGCCACATTGGCCTGATGTTCCAAGAGCATGCACTGTTTCCCCACCTTACAGTCACCCAAAACATTGCCTATGGCATCCAGCATCTCCCCACGGTCCAACAACACGCACGCATCAACGAGCTCCTCACCCTCATCGGCTTACCCCATCTCGCAGCACGCTACCCTGCCACATTGTCTGGTGGTGAACGACAACGGGTCGCATTGGCACGAAGTCTCGCGCCTAGCCCTCGGCTCCTCTTGCTCGATGAACCCTTTGCGTCGCTTGACCGCTCGGTACGCGACCACCTGCTTGCCGAAGTACCCGCACTGCTGGCTCGTGAGCAAGTGGCGACCATCTACGTGACACACGATGCCAACGAGGCGTGTCAGATTGCCAATCGCGTGATTGTGATGCGTGCAGGGCAGATTGTGCGCGATGCAGACCCTGCCACCCTCTACCAGCAACTACAGAGTGAATTCGTGGCACAACTGCTGGGTATCCGCTACAGCGTGCCCTACACGCGCAACAACGATGGGGGTATGCACACCGCCTTTGGTGATATCCCCGTGCCTACCACAAACACTGCGGGACGTCTGATTATTCCACCGGATGCCGGTCTCCACACCGACAATACCCACACCGTAGCGCTGACGGGCATCGTCGTGAGTCACTACTACCGAGCTCCGTGGGTGCGGGTTACCGTGGGTGCAGTGGCAGGGGATGCACAATTCGAGTATGATATGCCTCAAGCACATGTACCTGACATCGGCAGTCAGATGACGATTACCGTCAGGCTCGATCGCCTGAGTATCGTCACACACATCTAAAAAGGAGGCATGCATGCGCGTCGGTCTTGTCCAAATCAATACTCAAGAGAATCGCCAGCACAACGTGGCACGTGCCATCGAGCTCATCGGCCAGGCCGTGGCCCAGGGTGCCGAGCTCGTGGCGCTCCCCGAATGTGTCACCTTTCTCGGACGGCGAGAACATCATGCAGCCAACGCTGAAGCGATTGATGGCGAGACAGCCCAGGCCTTTGCGGCTACCGCCAAACGGCATGGGATTTGGCTTCATGGTGGCTCAATCATCGAGAAATCTGGCCACGGCAAAGACTACAACACCACCCTGGTATTCAATCCACAGGGAGAGCGTGTAGCCGTGTACCGCAAAATCCATCTCTTTGACGTAGACATTGCACCGGGAAGCTACCGTGAATCAGACACCTATTTGCCCGGTGAACAGATTGTGACCACCGATATCAACGGAGTCACCCTCGGGCTGACCATCTGCTACGACATGCGCTTCCCCGAATTGTACCGCTGTCTGGCGTTGGCTGGTGCCAAAGTCATCGCCGTACCTGCCGCCTTTACCGCCTTTACCGGCAAAGATCACTGGGAGCCGTTGTTACGCGCCCGCGCCATTGAAAACCAATGCTACATCATCGCACCCGCTCAGTGGGGCGAGCACCCCGTGGGACGGCAGTGCTATGGCCGTAGCATCATCATCAACCCGTGGGGGACGGTCATTGCGCAGGCTCCCGATGGTGAGGGCGTCGTAGTGGCGCATCTCGACATGGCCGAGCTCGACCGTATCCGCAAAAGTGTACCATCGCTCGCCAATCGTCGGCCACACGTCTACACATAACTCCAATCCTCGCCGTGGCGCATCTGCCACGGCGAGGGTCTTTTTTTAGCGCAACTGCAAAACGATTTTGCCTGACCCCATGTGATTTTGATAGGCTCGAATCCCAGCCGCCGCCGTGTCCAAGGTGTATGTGGCAATCACCTCGGTGGTCATGGCTGAATAAAGCGATGTCTGAATATCGCGCATGGCACGCAGTACCTGCACAATCCCACGACGACGAATCCACTCCGTCAGCCAGAATCCTTCGATGACTTTATTGCCAAACAAGAGTGTGCCCACATCTACCTGCACGGGTGTAAGTGACAGTGCACCGTAGACCAACACCCGTGCGCCCGCAGGCATCGCTTTGAGCATTGTTCCTGTCAAATCTCCGGCAACTGCATCGAAGCCGATTCCCGCACGGTGGCGCGTGCATGCCTGAGCGAGCTGTGCGGCAAAATCTTCGTCACTACTGACCAAAACCTCTGTTGCCCCCAACCCACGCAGATCGGCCACATATGCGGCATTGCGCACAATGGCAATGCTGGCGAGTCCACGCATGGCAGCAGTGCGGATGAGCATGCGCCCGAGTGCGCTATTGGCCGCATTAAAGACGACGGCAGGCTGACGAGCGCGCAGTGCCTCGTCAATCAACGCCCAAGCGGTGAGTGGGTTGACCAGCAACATGGCACCCTGGGTATCGCTTATCTGGCGCCGGAGCGGAAAGACGTTGGTGGCGCTCGCAATCGTGTATTGAGCCCATGTACCAAAGTTACCTTGGGTGGCCAGTGCCACACGCCGTCCGACCAAGAACTGCCCGAGCCCCGCCCCCGCTGCAACCACGGTGCCACACCCCTCAAATCCAGGGGTGGTTGGCGGCTCACGGCGCACGCCGTAGCGACCACGCAAGAACATCAAATCGGAAGGGTTGACTGCAGCCGTGTGCATATTGATGAGCACCTGCCCTGCACGGGGTGTCGGCACGGGAATATCACGTACATGCAATCCTTCGGGTCCATCAAATGATTCGAGTTGCAGTGCACGCATTGTGTGTGGAAGCGACATGTGTTGCGAGTTCCTTTCATATCAACAGACGGATGAGACACCCCCTACTGTGGGTACCTGATTACACCCGTGCAAAAAACGCCATCGCTCCATCTGCGTATGCGTCTGGGCATTCATCCTGGACGGCCATCCCCGCATCGAAGAGTTGCACGTCGGCATGCGGTGCCACAGCGCGAAATCGAGCCAGCCGCGAGACCGGTGTCGTCGAAGCCTGGCGCCCCCACACCACTTGGAGCGGTTGGGTCAGCCGTGGCAACACGTCACGCAAATCGCAGTTGAGCAGACCCGTCACAAAGCAGATAGGGGCCCAACGCGCCCCTGGGCGATGCGCCACACGGTAGTACATGTCACGCATGGGCGCATCACAACGACTCGCATCGGCGTAGGTCATCTGGCCGAGAAAATAATCGATGCTGACACGACTCACCAGCCCGGCAAAAATTGCAGCCCCCACGGGGCCAGCCAACAGCCGGTAGGCGGAATTCGGCTGATTGGGCACGACCAAATCTTCGAGCCCTGTCGGGCAAATCACACTCACGGCACGTATTGCATCGGGGGCCTGGTGGGCTGCCGCAATCGCATATGCCGAGCTCAACGATACGGCAATAACCCGTGCATCACCACCGAGTGCACGAGCCACATCCACGATGAGGTCACGATACAGCTCGGCCGTATAGATCATCTGTGGGCGATCCGAGTCGCCAAATCCCAATAGATCCACGGCCACCACACGGTAGTGAGCCGCAAATCGCGCAAACGGAGCACGCATCTCGTGTGCGGATGCTGCCGCATTGATACTATGCACGAGCACCATGAGTGGTCCCGCCCCGGCTTCATGCAGGGCAATTCGATGTCCACGCCACATCAGCATCCGTGGAGTTACTCCCAACAACGCAAGTGGTGTTGTCATCTTTTCCTCGTAGCACTCGTCACACCGCTATCATCCCTCACACCATACTACGCAGATGAGACGCGCTTGGTTTGTCGTGGCATACCGCAACGACATCTACGGTTGTGGTGATACATCAAGTTGTTGCTGCAGCCATGCAACCCCGGCATCATGTGTGGCAAACAGGCCGTCTAGTTGTGCTTCGTACGCCCTGTGCAACCACATGCCTACTTGTGGCCCATGCGGAATACCACACGCCAGCACATCCTGACCACGCACCAGCGCGGGTGGTTTTGCATCTGTAATGCCGAGTTTCTGCGCCATCACGAGGACCGCATCTGCGTCGTGCTGTGCAGGGAGTGGTGGGCGACCCGCCCCGTCAGCGGCTACCAACCAACCCCACAACTCGATGGTTGCGGGATCGAGGCGCTGTGCCAGGCGTCGCACAGCACGGTCAGATGGTGTATGCCCTAGACGCACCATGTGCTCACCCACCAACGGCACCACCAGGGTGTGGATCCGCGCTGGCGCATGAATCATCGTGAGGAACTGCTGCGCAAGGGGCATCCCCGCCTGGGCATGCCCGGGGCTTACAATTCGGCCATCCTTGCGCACGGTGGTGGCCGGTTTGCCCAAATCGTGACACAATGCGGCCAGCATGATAACCAGTCGCTCATCCGTGTCTGTGGTTTGGCCGAGCCGCACCACCGCATCACACACGTGATTGGTGTGCACCCACACATCACCCTCGGGATGATGCTCGGGATTCTGGGGGCAACCAACTAGATCGGCAAGCATCGGGTACTGCGGCAACCACCCTGTGGTAGCCAAGACGGCCAAACCGGCACTGGGCACACGGCTCCGTGTGGCCCACAAATACCATTCCCCCCACACCCGTTCCCGCGTCAACGAAGGAACAGCATGGACGATGGCACGGGCGGCAACCGCAGTATCAGGGGCTACCTGCAAATCGTACATGCCCGCAAAGCGCATCATACGCAACACGCGCAATGAGTCATCGGCAAAGGCGTTGCCAATATGGCGAATCACCCCCGCCTGCAAATCGGCGAGTCCATCATAGGGGTCATGGAATTGCCCCGTACTATCTACGGCGAATGCATTCATGGTAAAGTCGCGCGTCGCGGTGGCTGTGTGCAGGTCGTGGAATGGCGTAACACTGATGTCAAACCACTGGTGATTGATGCGAATACGAATCAGCGCTTTGTCACTGTCAATGAGGAGCGCCTGGGGGAAAAATGGCACCAGCTGCGCCCATACGTCCGCAGTGTGGTGTGCGATTACTTCGATGTCAATGTCGAGCGCAGGTTCACCAGCCACCACATCACGTACCGCCCCACCGACAATGCGCCATGGGAGTTGCTGTGCATCCAAGACCTGCGTGACCACGTGCACATGGGCAAGGAGCACATCAATATCGGCTGGTTGTGGGGCTTGGTAGCGCAACTTCATCACAAAAAATCCTTATCACAATCTACGTATTTTAATAACTATATTTCTTGTTACACACTCATTGTACGCCTGATTCCCAATCATGCAAACTCGATGTTGCCTACATCTACGATTTCCATGTGCAGTGCAGGTCACGTATAATAATAATGGTGAGTATTATACCGAGAGGATGAAATCACATGAGCACTGGTATTACCATGTACAGCACCACATGGTGCCCCGATTGCCGCTTGGCCAAGCGTGTCCTTGGCGAAGAAAACATCGCCTACACCGAAATTGATATCGAAAAAGATGACGCAGCCCGCGATATCGTGGTCAAGCTCAACAACGGCAACCAGGTCGTGCCGACCATCGTCTTCCCCGATGGTTCCATGTTGGCTGAACCATCTGCTGCCGAGCTCAAAGCAAAAATCGCCAGCATGCGCTAGCGATTGCAACCACCTGCTGCGGCGTAGGGGGCATCTCCTACGCCGCAGTGGTGTGTTTAGAGTGCTGACACGACTTCGATGATTTGTTCGTGCCCGGGTCCCACCGACACCATCGAGATAGTGGTGCCACATACCTCAGCCAAGCGACGCACGTAGGCCTGTGCATTGGCGGGTAATTCTTCCCAGCGCCGTGCCGTATGTGTTGGTGCCAGCCAGCCAGGCATGGTTTCGTAGATGGGCAGGACACGAGCATAGTCCTCGATTTGGCTGGGTGGTGCATCAATAACGCGACCGTCAAGCGTATAGCCCACACAAATGGCAATTTCAGCAACTTCGTCGAGCACATCAAGTTTGGTGATGGTCATCAGGTCAATACCGTTGAGGGCAGTAGCATAACGGGCTGCCACCGCATCAAACCAGCCCACACGGCGTAGGCGTCCCGTCGTGGTACCAACTTCAGCCCACGGTTTGCCCATTTGGCGTAGCGCATCAGCGGCCGCACCATCTACTTCACTCGGGAAAGGGCCAGCGCCAACGCGTGTAGTGTATGCCTTGAAGATTCCCATCACATGATCAATGGCGTTAGGGGCGATACCCGCACCCTGACAAGCGCCCGCAATCCCGGGGAGCGACGAAGTCACATATGGGTAGGTGCCATGATCAATGTCGAGCATGACTCCTTGGGCTCCTTCGAGTAACACGGACTGCGTACTTGCGAGGGCCTGCTGCACGATAGGGTGGATATCGCAGATATAGGGAGCAAGGCGCTGCCCGTAAGCCACATATTCACGATGCAGGGCATCAAGGTCGAATCCCGCGCTGGCGTAGTAGGTCGCAAAGAGGTGATTTTTGTTGGTGAGCACCGTCTGCAATCGCTGATACAGGCGATCGGCGTCCACCAAATCGGCCATGCGAATCCCGGTACGGGCGGTTTTGTCGGCGTACGCTGGACCAATACCGCGCCCCGTGGTGCCGATTTTGGCATCACCACGCAACTGTTCGTCGAGTTTGTCTTGCAGGATGTGATAGGGCATGACCACATGTGCACGGTCGCTAATCACCAAATTGGTCACGTCAATGCCGCGTTGGATGAGGCCATCGAGCTCGGCAATGAAATTTTTGGGATCAATCACCGTACCATTCCCAACGATGTTACGCGTAGTCGGTTCGAAGATTCCCGCTGGCACCAGATGCAATTTGAAGGTGCCATGACGATTAACCACCGTGTGTCCAGCGTTATTGCCACCACCGTAGCGAATCACAGTTGCGGCACGTGCCGCCAAGATATCCACGATGTGACCTTTGCCTTCGTCGCCCCATTGTGCACCAACTACTGCTACAACCGCCATGCGCGTGTCCTCCTCGTTGGGCATGCATTTCCCAACCGTGTACCACCAGATGTGACTACCACACAGTCACATGTCGTGTAATATTATAAGGGTAAGTTGAAAGGGATAACATGGATATTGCAACCATTAGTGTAATCGTGCAGCTGATTTTTCTGGAAGGCATTTTGTCAATTGACAATGCAGCCGTCCTTGGTGCCATGGTAGCACATCTACCCACCAATCAGCCTATTCCCTGGCCCAAGTTCCTGAGCTTTCTCGGTAATTGGGGGCAACGCACCCTGGGCAATCAGCGTGAAGCCGCCTTGAAAGTCGGCTTGCTCGGTGCATACCTCGGACGGGCACTAATGCTCATCATCGCCGGCTGGATTATCCAAGTGCCCTGGTTGCGCTTGGTCGGCGCGTTGTACTTGATGTATTTGGCAATCCGTCACTTCGGTGAACGCTTCGATGCCACCGGTGAAGATGGCCAACACGGTACCAATACGCTCAAGACCAGCGGATTTTGGGCAACCGTGGCTGCCCTCGAGCTCGCCGATTTGGCCTTTAGCATCGACAACGTGATTGCAGCAGTTGCGTTATCCGACGAGCTGTGGGTAGTCATGCTGGGGGTCGCAATTGGTATCGTGGTGATGCGCTTTGCAGCCACAATTTTCAGCAAACTCATCGCCTGGGAACCAGCCTTCGAAACGAGTGCATTCTTGTTGTTGCTCGTCATCGGCACCGAACTCATTTTGCACGAATACGCGCACATCACGTTCAGTGAGCTCCAGCAATTCGCCATCTCAATGAGTGTCTTGATTGGCACCATCCTGATTGCACGTTCACCGCTACGCAATGCGGTAATCTGGGTATTGTGGCCAGCGCGCTGGTTCTGCTACATCATCGCCCGCTTCATTGATGGCTTTTTTGGCATCGTGCTCATGCCCTTTCAGAAGAAAACCGATATGTAATTACGAATTATGAATTACGATGAGCGCGGGTTGTGTCGCTACCACACAACAACACGGCGTTGGCGATACTGCCAACGCCGTGTTGCATGCTGTGCTATGCCATCTGCTGGTAACCAGGCACCGTCAAAAACTCGACAAACTCGGGGTTGAGCACCAATTCGTCGAGCAGTTTAACCGCCTGCGCGAGGCGTGGTCCTGCGAGACGCGCCTGCAAAGCGGCCACTTCTTCGTCGCGAATCTGGGCGTAGAGGGCGGCGGTCACGGGGCGCCCATCGGCGAGGGTGGCATGGTGGTGCAACCACTGCCAGATTTGTGAGCGTGAAATCTCAGCGGTAGCCACGTCTTCCATCAAAAAGTTGATTGCCACGGCACCACGGCCACCAAACCAGGCCTCGATATACTGCACGGCCACGCTGATGTTGTTGCGCAGACCGGCTTCGGTAATGTCACCAGTAGGGATGGCGAGCAAATCGGCGGCGGTGATATTGACCTGTGGCACGCGCTCAATCTGATTGTCGCCGCTAAAGGCCGCATTAAAGACCTCTTGCACGGCGGGCACCAGACCGGGGTGCGCCACCCACGCGCCGTCAAAACCCTGGCTCGCTTCGCGCTGTTTATCAGCACGGACATTACTGAGCGCCTTTTCGTTGGCAGCTACATCATCTTTGCGCGGGATGATGGCCGACATGCCCCCCAACGCGTGCGCTCCACGCTTGTGGCAGGTGGCTGCCACCAACTCGGCCGCTGAGCGCAGGAATTGCACACCCATGGTCACTTGGGCACGGTCAGGGAGCACAAAGTCGTCGCGATGATTAAAGGCCTTGATGAAGCTGTAGATGTAGTCCCAGCGCCCATGATTAAGGCCACTGGAGTGATTACGCAACTCGTACAGAATCTCGTCCATCTCGAACGCGGCCAAGATGTGCTCGATGAGCACGGTGGCACGAATGGTTCCTTGGGCGATATTGAGGCGGTCTTGGGCATAGACAAAAATGTCGTTCCACAGGCGCGCTTCACGGTGGTTTTGCAGTTTGGGCAGATAAAAGTAGGGGCCGCTACCACGGGCAATCAATTCGTGCGCATTATGAAAAAAGTAGAGCCCGAAGTCAAACATGCCACCCGAAATCGGCTTACCGTTGTACAAAACGTGCTTTTCGTCGAGGTGCCAGCCACGCGCACGCACAGCAAGGGTAGCAGTGGTATCGTTGAGACGGTATTCTTTACCATCACTTGACAGGAAAATAGTGCGCCGGATGGCGTCTCGCAGGTTGATCTGCCCCTGTACCACGTTGTCCCACAAGGGCGCATTGGCGTCTTCAAAATCCGACATGAAGACCTGTGCACCCGAATTGAGGGCGTTGATGACCATTTTACGATCCACCGGCCCGGTAATCTCTGTGCGGCGATTACGGAAATCAGCGGGTGGCGGGATGACGCGCCAATCACCATTACGGATATGCGCTGTGGCAGGGTCAAAATCCGGCAAGCGCCCCGCTTTGAGCTCAACCCAACGCTGCTGGCGTTGTGCCAACAATTCGTGGCGGCGCGGCTCGAAGCGTTCAATCAGCTCGGCCACAAACGCCAGTGCTGCTGGTGTGAGTATTTCATCGTAGCCCGAACGCATCGCCCCAATCACCTGTAATGTTGCTGCCATACTGCCATCCCTTTCATCATATCGCAGGATTTATTCATCGACGTCTACAATTGCCATGTTGAGTTGTATCCCCAATCGGCGGAATTCGTCGACCCAAGTACGAGCCACCACATCACCGCTGTTGGCCACTGCACACATTGCGCGATAATCACGTTGCCAAACCACATTATACGTGTTTTGTGCCATCCACAACTCTAGGTCAAAGATCCGCATCTCATCGATAAAATCGCGGAGCTGCGTCATCGCAGCGATGCTGTCTGGTGTCGCCACCAACTGTGCCGCCATACGATGGAGCGCTTGGGTCGCCAAAAACCCGACGGTAGCAGTATCAAGCTCAACCCCGGCTTGTTGGGCAGTTTCGACCAAGCGACGCAATTCATTCGTATCGGGGACTGGCACTAACAGCAACTCACGAATATCTGCCTGTACCGCTAGTGCTGCCACTGCTTGCAGTTCAGGTGGGAGTGGTACAGCCATACGTTGTAGGAATCTCATCAATGTGGCATGTTCGGCATACATCTTATGGAACTGTGCCACCACCGTATCAATGACGGTTTGAAGCATGCGTGTCATGATAGTACGTTGTTCATCTCGGAAAATCGAACGCAGCGAATAATCGAACCGTCCCAATTCGGCATGCATCACCCCCAAAAGTTGATCCCGATTATCGTGTTGCACAGCTAGTTCTACCTGTGTACGCAATCGTTCATAACGATGTATCTCGGGTGAGACACCACCCGCCAAGACCTGCTCACCTGTGAGTACCACCCCATACACAAAGCATGTTTTTTCGCCTGTCAGTAATGCGGAGACATCCGAAGTGCCCACTACCACACGCGTTTGCCCAAACGACCATGTTTGGCGGCTTAGCCGCATTATCTGATGCAGATAGATTTCATGGGCTGGTGGTGAATCAATAAAAATTCCCGTTAATGCGTCGTGTGCACAGATATCAGCCAATGTGAGTGATAGCGATTTGGCCTGTTCGGCATAGAGAGTTGCCGCAGTCACTCCAGTATTCCCCATCACCTGCTCGAGTAGTTCATGGAAACCTTCTTCGATGCTGAGTCCCATAGTCTGATGCGCAAGTTGCAACGTACGAGCCGCATAGCGCAACACCTGTACTGTTTCGATACCGGTAATATCGTTAAAAAACCATGCGCAACTCGTATAACTTTGCATCAACTGTCGTTGCAACTCAAGTAAGGCGAGGGCCGGATAGCGCTGTGTGGTACGCGCATGTGTCTCCATAAAATGCGTAATCGTAGTTTCACTTGGATCATTAATGACATCAACATACGCATCACGTGCCTGCCAGGGCTGATGAAACATGACTGCAGCGGATTTTTCCCACTGTGCTTCTATCTGTATTCGTACCCAATCAAGTGCAGCGCGCAATGGCGCACGCCATGCTTGATTCCAGCCGAGGTCTCCCCCCGTGTGACAACCACAATCACTACGCCAGCGTTCGACACCATGAGCACAACTCCACGAGCTCAACTCGACGATAGATACTTCGTGCGTGGGTGGATGCAGTGACAAAAATTCGCCATAAACAGTGGTACGCGCTAGTCCGGCACGCTCAATATGATGGAGCGCATACGCCAGTGCCATTTCTCCATGCTGATGATGATGCCCATATGTTTCACCATCAGTCGCCACATGTGACAATTGTGGGCGTGAACTAACGGGTGACAAGCCCGACAGCAACCCTTCAGCCAACGCAACACCACTATTCAGCAATCCCTGGAAGGCGATAGTTTGCGATACCACACCATTATAAAAAAAGACAGCAATGCTCCGCCCTGACGGTAATTTGACCAGATACGGCATCGTGGTATCAATGGGGGTTGTTGACGTCGCAACCCAATCACCACCACTCAACGGGCGCACTCCTGCTGCTTGATGCGGTGCCAACACGGTAAACCGTATACCGTACTCCGCAAGTGCTTCGAGTGTGTCCGTACACACGGCTGCTTCGGCCAACCACATCCCCTCAGGATCACGCCCATAATGATGGCGAAAATCAGTCACTCCCCACGCCACCTGTGTGCGCCGATCACGGGGGGTTGCCAGTGGCATAATGAGATGCCCATAGACTTGTGCGATAGCAGGTCCATGACCACCGAAACGAGTCTGACCCTCTTTGTCTGCAGCTACTATCCCAGCATATGTGACTGGATCGTGGTGCGCCAACCAACGCATCAATGTTGGGCCCACGTTGAAGCTCATCCGCGCATAGTTGTTGATAATATGCTGAATTCGACCATGGTCATCAAGGATTCGCGCTGCCGTGTTGGGTGCATAACATTCGGCGGTAATACGCGCATTCCAGTCATGATACGGAGCCGCACTCGGTTGCGTGTCGATGACATCAAGCCAAGGGTTTTCACGTGGGGGCTGATAAAAATGCCCATGTACACACACAAATCGTGTCACAGTTGGTTCCCATTCATAGACTATACTGTCCACTGCCGTTATGACAAAACAGTCAGCATACATGTTGATAGTGTTACATTTTCACGGTAAGAAATACCACCGACAACGGCGGTAGTGTCACCACTGCCGATACCGGCATCCCGTGTGCGGGTACCGCTTCAACTACAACGTCAGCACGCATGCCACTCCCACCGTACTGCGTATCATCGCTATTCAAAATTACCTGCCATGTACCACTTTGAGGCAGACCAATGCGGTAATGATAGCGTGGTACTGGAGTAAAATTACAGAAAACAGCCACGTTGCGCGTCCCCTCACTCCCACGGCGCAACATAGCCACCACACTCTGATCTGCATCATCACAGGCAATCCAGTGGAATCCCCACGGATCAAAGTCGAGTTGGTGGAGTGCTGGCTCCTCCCTGTGCAGACGATTGAGGTCGCGCACCAAATGATGCACCCCGCGATGCATGGGGTCTTCGAGCACAAACCAATCAAGTTCATGTTCGTACGACCACTCTCGCCACTGACCAATTTCCCCACCCATAAAGAGCAGTTTTTTACCCGACTGCGCATACATGTAGCCATACAGTGTGCGCAAATTGGCGAACTGTTGCCAGCGATCTCCAGGCATCTTGGCCAAGAGCGAGCCCTTGCCGTGTACCACTTCGTCGTGTGAAAGTGCCAAGGTAAAGGCTTCGCTAAACGAGTAGAGCGACCGGAACGTGAGCATGTTGTGATGGTAGCGCCGATGGATGGGGTCGTGTTGCATGTACGTCAGCGTGTCGTGCATCCACCCCATGTCCCATTTCATGGCAAAGCCTAACCCACCCCAATCGGTGGGGCGCGACACCATCGGCCAAGCGGTGGACTCTTCGGCAATCATGACCACCCCCGGGTAACGCTGGCGTACTGCATCGTTGAGGCGCCGCAAAAAGACGATGGCATCAATGTTTTCCCGCCCACCATAGGCGTTGGGAATCCATTCCCCCGCTTTGCGTGAATAGTCGAGATAGAGCATGGAAGCCACTGCATCCACGCGAATACCGTCAATGTGGTATTTTTCCAGCCATAACATGGCACTACTCACCAAAAAACTACGCACTTCGTGGCGCCCATAGTTGAAGATGTAACTCCCCCAATCAGGGTGGTACCCCTGACGCGGATCCGCATGCTCGTAAAGGTGCGTACCGTCAAACTGTGCCAGTCCATGCGCATCCACGGCAAAATGGGACGGCACCCAGTCCAGAATCACCCCAATGCCCTGCTGGTGCAGGTAATCCACAAACCCCATGAAATCACGCGGGCTACCGTAACGACTAGTCGGGCAATAGAGCCCAATCGTCTGATATCCCCACGAACCATCAAACGGGTATTCCATCACAGGGAGCAATTCGACATGCGTGTAATGCATCGCCTTGGCGTATTCGGCTAGTTTGCGCGCCGCATCATAGTACCCCAGCCATGATCCATCCGCATTGCGCATCCACGAACCAAGATGTACTTCGTAAATACTCATGGGCTGATGGTTGACGTCATATGCGTGGCGCTGTTGCATCCATGCCACGTCTTGCCACTGATATGCATCCAAATCGGTTACTACCGAGCCCGTGCGTGGGCGCACCTCGCTCCCAAAGCCACAAGGATCTGCTTTTTCAAGCCACTGCCCAGACTGTGTTTCGATGGCGTATTTGTAACAGCTTCCCACAGGAATATCGGCAAAATAGTTGGCCCAAATGCCCGATGCTCCCTGTGGATAGAGCATCATTTGTCCACGATTCCAACCGTTCCAATCACCGATGACATGTACGGCACGTGCACTTGGTGCCCAGACCGCAAAGTGGACGCCATTGACACCATCTTTGACACACGGAATCGCCCCAAGTCGTTCATGCAAGGCAAAGTGTGAACCCTCGTTGAAAAGATAGAGGTCATCTTGGCTGAGTAGCGTGTATCCGTGTAACTCAACAGGCATCATAACCCTCCCACATAGCGGTCTCTCCGCACCATACCATCCCCACGTGCCACCGCAGGCAATTACCACCGGCACACGCATCGGCGCAGTGCTCAATCGTACCACACATTCACACTGTACGGTGGTGCCGTCCATTTAACGGCTGACAATGGCATCACGTACTTGTTTGTAGAACGGGTCAACAGCCACTACGGCTTGTAAATCATTCAACCCAGCTGGATCACGCGGATTTTTGAGCGTACGCGCCCAGCCACGGATAAACTGCACACTCGTGTCTGTGGGGTCTTGGGCAAGGGCGATGTCGGCAAAACGCACCATCACGTCTGCTGCCACCATGCGGAACTCCATGGTTGCTTCGGCAGTTTGACCATCGCTAATCGGGCCGGCAAACCAGCTCCCGTCAATGCGTGTGGTTTCATCGACTCCAACCGCCTTCAAGAGGGCAATGGCCGCATCGTAATCCCCATAAAAAATATGCGCCAACAGCGGAAACGCATCATCTGTCACTGGTCGACGGAGTGCAGCCATGTGCCGCATCAATACCACATTCCACTTGTCGGGGACCATGGACGGCGGCATCAGTTGTGCCAACAGTGTGTCTACCGTGCTCCAGCGCTGAGCCTGCGCATAGGCCACAATGGTGTTGGTTGCGGCATCACTCGCTGGTTCAATGACCTGTGCCACAAAGGCCGTCCCATCCCACGCATAAACGGTCGCGTTACGGATACGGACGCCACACGCATAGCAAAAGACGTAATAATCGGTGGTATCAGTGATAATATCGAGCACGCCATCACTATTGATGTCGCGCACCGTGACTGCACCACTCCCTGCATCCGAACGTCCATCAACGGCTACGGTGAGATTTTTTCCATCAAAGGCGAAGACGGTGCCAAAACTACTATGTGCACCAACCCCGCCATGAACCACGAAAAATGTTTTATCGGTGGTGATATCGGGAATAAGCTCGATGCCCCCAATATACTCGCCATCAACGAAGTCGTAGCGCGTCACCGGCACAAAGGTCTCACCCTGTTTCTGATAAATGGTAAGTGGGTGGGGTGTATCAATATCATCCATCAGCCCCGTGGTAATCGCCGCAAAATACGGCCCGTTGTCGTCTTGCCAGATGGCAACCACCGCTGTTTCACCGACTGCAGATGCCGTGAGCCCCGCAGCATCTGGGGTGGGCGTAGCAGGCATGGCCGCTTGGACGGTGGCCACAATCGCCGTCGCATCAGGTGCATTCGCATTACTCGGGGTTGACGAAGGCACGACGAAGGCGGTGGCACTTGCCGTTGCCTCGGCGTCAACAGGTGGCTGGGTGACACCCTCTGCACGCTGGGTGACGGTAGCTCGGACATCCCCCGTATGAGATGCAACAGTGGGCGTCACTGTAGTCACTGGCGTTGTTGTGCCACAGCCAACCAGAATGCTACAAATCACCATCCATACGCCACGTTGCTGCCACATGATTGCCTCTTCATACACAATCAGTCTTTCTCATGTTATTTTACTACATACTGTCGCAAAAAATATCGTTCTATCAATGCAGCGCTTAGCGCTCACACCCACAGTGCAATAACCCAGCCCAACACATACAGCAGACCGAAGCGCATATGAAGCACGGCACTCTGGCGCAACACGGGGTGCAATGCTGCTGGGTCGGTTTCGCGACCAGCAATCTTCATCAGGCGCCATGCCAAGGGGAGCATCAATGCCGTAATCAGCGTCGGCCACGGCACGAGACCCACAGCAATCAGCACCCACTGACTCACAAATGTGCCACCAACAAGGACGTAGTACTCGATACGTGCTCCATCCCGCCCAAAGACGGTGGCCAAGGTGCGTTTATGATTCACACGGTCGGTATCAATATCACGCAGGTTGTTGGCGTGCAAAATTGCTGCGACGACAAAGGCCACTGGTAGCGACACCCAGATAGCGGGCCACGAAACAACCGGTTGTTGCAAAAAGTACGAGCCGAGCACCATCACCGGCCCCATGAACACGAAGACGGCGATTTCGCCAAGCCCCACATAGGCCAACGCAAAGGGTCCCGCCGTATAAAAATAGCCAACAGCCACACTACACAGCCCCAGCCAAAAGATGAATGCGCCTCGTTCGGACACAAAATAGAGCCCGATGGTGGCACCAATCGCAAACGCGATAATCCCTGCCCAAAAAATCTGGGCAGGAGTGAGATCACCACGCAACAGGGCACCACCCGTCCCTTTGACTGCGGGGGTGTCGGTGCCCTTGCGATAGTCGTAGTAGTCGTTCATCAGATTGGTACCACCCTGTATGGCAATGGAACCAATTAATGCGAGGAGCAAATACCACCACTGTAGCGGGCCTTCGTGGGCGGCAACTGCGGCACCCAACAAGACGGGAACAATGGCCGCCGTATAACTCCACGGTCGTATTGCGCCCCACCATGTACGAATCGCTCCCATTCGTCGCTCCTTTGCTGCATAGCGCCACGGCACCACGAGCCGCTCAACCTCGTCGAGTGCGATAGTCACAATCCACCCTAGCAATGCGATAACGCACACTGCCGCCATCATATCAGCGATAGCGTAGAGCTCATACGATTGCCAGATGCGATAGCCGATGCCATCACTCGCCCCTACAAATTCCACACCGACAATCAGTGTCAGTGCAAAGCCCATGGCCAGCTTCCACCCCTCGACAATTGCCGGTAAACTGGCTGGCAATGCCACCGTGGTAAAGACGGTACGCTGATTTGCGCCAAAGACTTTTGCGGCTTCAAAGTAGCGTTGATCGATTTGCAACACGCCACCAATGGTGTGAATCACAACCATCAAAAAGACACTTACCGCCACAGTGGCCACTTTGCTGACTTCACCAATACCCAATACCACGATGACCAGCGGCAACAAGGCAATTTTGGGGATGGGGTAAAGCATGACGGCGAGTGGGCGAACCAGTGCCAACACCGTCCGATTGAGACCACTCCAGACCCCTAGCACCGTGGCAGGAATAGCCCCCACCAAGAATCCGAGTGCGATACGCCGACTACTCACAATCACATCGCGTTGTATGCTGCCATCACCGATAGACTGCGCCAAGGCAACCACCACTTCACTCGGTGGTGGCACGAAAATTCGGTTCAGTACTCCCAGCTGCACGGCACCTTCCCAGATGATGACCAGCATAATTGGGGAAAGCCACGACAACCAGCGACTCTGTGGTGCCATCACGACACCCCCTCGTGCAGCTGTGCGACCACTTCGGTGCGAATGAGTTGCCAAATCTCTTGCACCGTCTGTGCAAATGCGGGATGCGTACGAATCGCATCCAGCGCCACCTGACGATCGAATTGGGGGGTCAAATCGGCCACAATCCGCCCTGGGCGTGCCGACAACACGACCACGCGATCCCCGACCAGCAACGCTTCGTCGATGGCGTGTGTCACAAACAACAGGCTACGACACATCCCCTGCCGCCGCAGGTCGCATAGGAGCTCCTGCATCAGCAGTCGGGTTTGTGCGTCGAGCGCCGCAAAGGGCTCATCGAGCAACAGCAGATCGGGGTTCACGGCCAATGCCCGTGCCAAGCCCACACGCTGTTGCATACCACCCGAGAGTTGGTGTGGATAGGCGTCAATGAAGCGTTGCAACCCCATGCGCTCACACCATTCACGAGCCACACTGCGGCATTGACTGGGGGGAGCACCTTGGGTCATCAATCCGTAGCTGATGTTGTCGGCCACACTCAACCAGGGAAAGAGCAACCCCTGCTGAAAGACCATTGCCATGCGTAACGGCGTGGCCATCGTCACCTGACCACGACTCGGCTGTTCGAGCCCCGCCAGTAGCCGCAACAGGGTCGTTTTGCCACACCCACTCGGCCCCACCACACAGACCGCTTGGTTAGGGGCAATTGTCAATGAAAGGCCAGCGAGGGCCACCACGCCATTGGCGTAGGTGACCCCCACATCGGTAAATTCGACTGATACACGCGGGTGCATCATCCAGCGCTACTTTCCGGCGACACTCGCCACCAACTCCGTGTTGATTATGGTCGCAATATCGAGGTCACTGTCGTATTCGAGCAAGCCACGGGTACGGAAGTATGCTTGGAGTGTGGCCAGATCATCCACGGGAATGGTGCCCGTGGCATCATACTGTGGCAACGCGGCTTTTTCGACCACCGCAGCCGGCACCTTGGTGTACTTTTCAACGATGGCAGCGATTTCGGGTGTCATGTAGTCACCCTGCATATCGGCACACGCCTTGAGATAGGCACGCATGAAGCCCTGGGCAGTCGCCTGGTCGGCCAGCATCGGCTTGCCCATGTAGAGATAGGTCGCATCAAATCCATCAATGAAGTCGTTGGAGAGGATGCTCACCAACCCGTTATCAATGTTGATGGTCGCCAATGGCTCACCAAGAATAGCAGCATCAATCGCATTGCTGTCGAGTGAGGCGGGCACATCCTTGAAGGGCACCGTCACGACTTCCACATCGTCAATGGTCAAACCACCCTTTTTGAGTGCCTCACTCAACCAATACTCGGTGGCCGCACCGGTGGCATTGATGGCCACTTTTTTGCCCTTTAAGTCGGCGACCGACATGAATTCACTCGTGCGCTTGGCGCTAATCACCAGCGGGCTGCTAACTGGCGGTTTTTCGCTGTGCATGGGTGCCACAATCGAGAATTCGACGCCACGCGCAGCCGCGTTAAACAGCCCTGCACCAGCACCACCCAAGGCGGCATCAAAATTACCAGCTGCCAACTGCACGACGGCGTCACTACCACCCTGAATGGGTGTGGACTCAATGGTGATTCCCTCGGCAGCAAAATACCCACGTTCGATGGCCACGTACAACGGTGCGTAGATCAACACCGGCACATAGCCTACCCGTACCGTCTTGCTACTCGGGGCCGTAGCATCTTGTGCGGGCGCAGCAGGTGCTGTCGCACCACATGCGGCAAGCACTAGCATCAACACTACGATTAGGACGCGCTTTGCCATGGTATTCTCCCCTCGATTCACACACAATCTATCCCTAATTTGAACCATTGTAACAGATTTCACGAATTTTGTGGGACACTGTTGAGAATATGACAATTTTCCAATACCCAATGCATCCCGTGCGTGGGATACAGGACATCAATGAGTATCACATAACACGGCGTATCATTGCAGATGACACCAATTCACCACCGCATGTCGTTGACAATCACAGACTCCGACCTCTACAATAGAACAAGAGAAGCTTTCACTGTGCGTTAGCATGATTGAGTATTGACATGTCGACGATTCCTCTGACGCCCCCCCACCTCAATATCATTTCGGCATGTGCCAAAGCACTCGCAACGACACAGCCATTTGCCACACGCGCCGAACAGGTGCTCGGCATCCTGCGCGCCGTTGTCAGCTACCACGATGCACGATTGACCTATTGGCGACCCGCAAATGACGACGAAGAAACCGCTGTCACGGTGCTGACCAATGCCTCGTGGAGTGCCCCCTGGGATGACGACGAACTGGCCAAGACGCGGCACCACAACGACATGACCCACTATACGACGACCATCAGCGTGGCACACCCAGCGGGTGAGGTCGTCGCCGAAACCATGACCGTCACGGGTATCCCCATCCGCTGGCAAGAGAGCGTCCTCGGTGTCCTCGAGTTTCGTGGCGATGCCGACAATGCCTTGTCAGCAGGAGATCTCGCGACTATCCAGGCCATTTTGCCCCTCCTGGCCGCCGAAATTGACCACACCCTGAGTACGGTGTCACCGGAAACCACTCCAGCCGATGAACAGGCGCTTGTCACCTTTAGCAAACACCTCGACTTGGCGCAACTCTTGTCACGATTGCGGCAGGATTTCGACCCACCGCTACCGTTACACAGCCTACTCCCGCTGATTCTAGCGCGTGGCATCGAGTACACGGGTGCCGAAGCAGGGAGCATCGTATACGTGGACCACGACCGCCAAGAGCTGGAACTGGTGGATACCCACGGCTACACGGTCACCCTGCTCCCCGACATCAGCGGCGAACACAAACGGCATCGCTGGAGCTGGGAAAGTGGCATCGCTGGCAAAGTGGCCCGTAGTGCGCGTTCGATTTTGATGCGTGAAGTCACCCAAGACGTTGACTACTTTTACGAAACAAAGCCGGAAATACGTGCCAAACTGGCTATCCCCATCACAGTAGATGGGCGTGCCGAAGCGGTACTCATCCTCGACAGTACGCGCTCCAACGCATTTGGCGACAACGAATCTGCGCTGGCACTCGGGGTGGCCGAAGCGGCCGTACAACCGTTGCGCCGTGCCCTGCGCTACCAAGAGATGCTCGAGCGGAGTACGCAACTCAGCCAAGTCTTCCACAGCATCCCATCCGGGCTCGTGTTGATTGACCGCCACGGTCAAGTGTTGCGCCACAACCCGTCGTTTCTCCAGATGTGGGGGCTACAACAGGCACAGGTCGGTGCCAACTTTCGCCTCCCCTTCGACATCCTCAGCCTCATCCTGCCGCGCTTCCACGATTCGGCGGCGTTTAGTGATTTTTGTACCAAGGGGCAAGCCACCCCCGACCAAGAATTTGCCATTCACCTCAAATTGCGCAACCCACACCAAGAGCTGAGTATTATGTCGGTGCCTACCCGTGACAGTAGCGAGCAGATTACGGGGCGCTTATGGGTCATCCACGACCTGACGCGTGAGAAAGAGGCCGACCGCCTCAAAACGGAATTCACGTCTATGGTCTCGCACGAGTTGCGCACTCCCCTCACCTCAATCATGGGGTATTCGGATATTTTGCTCACCCGCGAGTTCCCTGCGGATGATCAGCGCCGATTTCTCAAAATATTGCGCCAAGAAGCCGAAAATCTCGACAATCTGGTCAACGACATCCTCGATTTTGCGCGCATCGAAGCCAACACGGTGCGTATCAACCGCTGGACGGTACCTCTGCAAGAACTCAGTGGTGACTTGTCACGTCAACTGCAACGACAACACGTCTTTGACAAGCACACCATTACTGTGGACATCGCCAGTGATACCCCACCCGTCCACGCCGACAAGGACCGAGTCCGCCAAATCATCACCAACCTGCTCACCAATGCGGCAAAGTATTCACCCGAGGGTGGTGACATCGTCATGCGGATACGCGAGCTGACTGATTTGCCCGACCAACACCCAACTGGGCGCTTTGTATGCATTAGCGTGACCGATACGGGGATTGGGATTGCACCTGACCACTTGCAACGCATCTGGGATCGCTTTATGCGCGTGGACAACTCCAATACCAAAAGCATCGGTGGTACGGGGCTCGGCTTGTCAATCGTCAAAGGGCTTGTGGAGCTCCAAGGTGGCCGTGTCTGGGCGACGAGTGTGCTCAACAAAGGGAGCACCTTTAGTTTTACGTTGCCGGTGGCGGGCGAAATCATCCGCAGGCAGTAATTTCATGGCCAACTTCATCCCCGCACTCGCCGTGCGCGAAGAAATCCGTGCCAGCAATTCGCGCTTCATTGCCCACCTCGCTCCTGCGGCAAGTGTGGCCGAGGCGCGTGCATACATTGCATCCATTCGTGCCCAAATGCCGGATGCCACCCACCATGTCTACGCCTACGTCATTGGTCATGGCGCTACCACCACCCTCGGCATGAGTGACGACGGCGAGCCGTCGGGCACCGCAGGCCGCCCCGCACTCGCCGTGCTCCACGGTAGCGGGTTGGGGGATGTGGTGGTGGTGGTGACCCGCTACTTTGGGGGGACATTGCTGGGGACTGGTGGCCTCGTACATGCCTATGGGGATGCGGTACGCGCAGTAGTAGCCAGTGTGCCACGCTGCGAAAAGATTGCCCGCCAGCAGTGCGTCCTCGCCATGAGTTATGCACACTACGAAGGTGTCAAACGCACGCTGGCACTCTACGATCATCTCATTGACGACGAACAATTCGCAGGGGACGTGACCGTGACAGTCACCCTACGCGTAGCCGATGTCGCCACGATTCGTGCCACCCTCATCGAACAGACTGCTGGACAGATTGAAATGGTGTGACGGGCAGGCGTGTGGCCTGCCCGTCACATGCACGGTTTAATCGGTTGGCGCGATTAAGCGATGGCGGTTTCGATGTCACGCTGGAACTGCAATTTGGTCTTGACCCCACTGCTCCGCGACACTTCTTCACCATCTTTGAAAAAGACAATCGTCGGGATAGACTGCACGTCGTAGGTATCCGACAGGGTAGCATCATCGTCGATGTTGACTTTGACCACATTCAGCTTGCCGGCGTAGAGCGTGGCCAACTCGTCAATAATCGGCGACACCGCCTTACACGGCCCACACCACGGCGCCCAGAAATCAACCAACACGGGGAGTTTTGACTGCAACACCTGCTGTTCGAATGCCGCCTCCCCCATACCAGCACCCGATGCCGTCGCCGTGCTGTCACTCCGTTGCGACGTTTCCCCCAGCATGTCGTCGATCTGTTTCACTGCTGGAATAGCTTCTTCCAGTTTGTCTACTGCAGAATCTGCAATATCATCGATTTTTTTGTTGACTGCGGGGATATACCCAATTGCACCCAAAAAACTGCGCAAAAACGATGCCAAAATACTACGCATGAACTGCTCCTTCATCTTCTGTGTTACGTGCTGGGCAGAATCATCTTACACGATTTTGTACCGGCGCACACCACAACGCTGGTATCCTAGGCCTGGCGTAACAGGTGCAACACGTCGGCAACCTGTGTGGCAACCCACGCCACATCATCGGGCTGTGTGCTCCGCCCCAACGTCAGGCGCAAGGCGGCCTGCACGTCGGTGCCGATGGCACCGATAGCCGTCAGCACATGCGACGGCTCCAGCGACCCGCTGGTGCAGGCCGAGCCACTCGACGCACAAATTCCGCGCTGATCGAGCAGAATCAACAGACTGTCACCATCCACGCCATCCACCACCACACTGACATTATTGGCCAGCCGCTGGCTGATATGCCCTGTCACACGCACCCCGGGCAAGGTGCCAATCTGCGCCATGAGCTGGTCGCGTAGAGGGGTGAGCCGAGCGACTTCGGCATCCCGTTTGGCATCGGCCAGCGTGAGTGCCGTGGCCAACCCCACGATACCCGCCACATTTTCGGTGCCGGCCCGGCGCTGGCGTTCGTGGGCGCCCCCATGAATCTGTGGCCAGAGGGGTGTGCCCCGTTTGACGTACATGGCGCCAACCCCCTTGGGGCCGTAACACTTGTGTGCCGTCATAGAGAGCATGTCTACACCGAGATGTTGCACGTTGAGGTCGAGGAGCCCAGCGGCCTGCACCGCATCGGTGTGGCACAACACGCCACGGGCGCGACACAGAGCGGCAATCTCGGCAATAGGCTGGATGGTGCCGATTTCGTTGTTGGCATACATCACCGATACGAGCGCCGTGTCGGGACGTAGTGCCGCCGCCACATCATCCACATGCACCATGCCGTCGCCATCCACAGGCAACACCGTCACCGCAATCCCGTGGCGGGTCAGCGCTTCGGCAGCATGCAACACCGCATGGTGCTCGATGGCACTCACCACCACATGTGCACTGCCATGCGTCTGCTGGTAGGCAAAGGCCACACCTTTGACCGCCAAATTATCACCTTCAGATCCACCCCCGGTAAAGACCACTTCACCCGCACTACAGCCCAGCACGCTAGCTACATCGTCACGGGCACGGTCGAGGGCACTGTGGCTGGCCTGCCCCATGGCGTGTGGGCTGGACGCATTCCCGTAGAAGGTGGTCAAGAAAGGCATCATGGCAGCCAGTACATCGGGATCGAGGGGGGTGGTGGCCGCATGGTCGAAATATCTGGTGGGCATGGCTCATCCTGTCCGTTTTTTCATCTCTCTATAGCATACGCTGTTTTTGTTTTTTGGGAAAAGGTACACGGGGGAGATGTCGTGCATCGCCACACAGATGACGGGTGAGTTTCCGCACTATGGTCAGAAACACACCCGCCATCTGTCACACCCGCACAGGCCACTCATGACACGGCACACCAGTTGTGGTGCGTGGGGTCATGGGGTGTATGCGTAGCATTTTTTCCCATACACAAAGACATATACGACACACCATGACCCTACTTGGTGCGTTGCTCCCACGGATGCACAAACGCTTCAGGTTCGACGCCGAGGGCATCGGCA
>CAZMWB010000028.1:0-33563 GCA_964569955.1 uncultured Klebsiella sp.
TGGGGTAGGGGTAGTTGGGGGCTCCTTCGTAGATCATCGAGGTGGCACCCTCCATTAACGGGGCGTAGACGATGTAGGAATGTCCGGTAATCCAGCCGGGATCGGCCGCACACCAGTAGATGTCATCTTCTTTGATGTCAAAGGTGAAATTATACGTTGCCGACGTATGCACCGCATACCCGCCATGCGTGTGGAGCACCCCTTTCGGTTTGCCCGTTGACCCCGACGTATAGAGGATGAAGAGGGGGTGTTCGGCATCCACGACCTCGGTTGCACAGGTTTCACCTGCAATGGGGAGTGCCATCAAGTCGTGGTACCAGTAGTCGCGCCCCGTCTGCATCTCGACACTGTGATTCGTGCGTTTGAGCACGATACACGTCTGTACGGTGGGGCTGGCAGCCATGGCATCATCGGCGATTTTTTTGAGTTCGATGATTTTGTTGCGCATGTAGCCGCCATCAGCAGTGATGAGCACTTTGGAGTGGGCATCGGCAATGCGATCACGGAGCGCTTCGTGTGAAAAGCCGCCGTAGATGACGGAATGTGCAGCGCCGATTTTGGCACAAGCCAGCATTGCAAAGGGCAACTCGGGGACGCGGGGTAAGTAGATAGAGACGATGTCACCTTTGCGCACCCCCATGGCTTTGAGCACATTGGCGAGTTTGCTGACTTCACGGTTGACGTCGGCATACGAAAAATTGCGTACGGTGCCGTCTTCGCCTTCCCAGATATACGCCAGTTTGTTGCGCCGCCACGTTTTGAGGTGGCGGTCGATGGCATTGTGGACAATGTTGATTTTGCCGTCAGTGAACCACTTGAAAAAGGGCTTGGCACTTTCGTCCAAAATAGTCGTGTAGGGGTGATACCATTCGAGGCGTTGCGCCATATCATGCCAGAATGTGTGTGAGTTATCGAGCGACCAGCGATGGAGCTCATCCCACGTGCTACAGCCTTTTTGGTGCATGTAGGCGGTGATATTGGCGTTGGCGACGATGTCGGCTGTCGGATGATAGATGTCCGCAGCGGCACTGCTGGGGCGCGCATCTTCGGTCATGCAAAACCTCCCATTCAAAACAACACATATTCCGGTGGGTAGCACTGATTGACGAATCGTATACGCCTATTATAGCAAAATCTACTCTGTGACAATGAGGGGTTACCGCCACAAAAAGCCCCCGATGCATCAGCACGATGCATCGGGGGCTGGGAGTGAATGTCGTTAACGCAAATCGAAGCGATCTGCGTTCATGACTTTGGTCCAGGCGGCGATGAAGTCGCGCACAAAACGCGCATTATTGTCGTCCTGCGCGTAGACTTCGGCGATGGCACGCAATTCGGAATTGGAGCCGAAGACGAGATCAATGCGTGTGGCGGTACGAACCGTGGCACCACTGACACGGTCTTTGGCGACGTAGCTGTTGTAGCCTGTTTGCACCCACTTGACGTCCATGCTGAGGAGCGTCTTGAACCAGCCGTTATCGAGGGTGGGGGTGCTATGCCACACACCTTCGCCACTGCGACTGATACCGAGGGCGCGCAACCCGCCGACCAGCACGGTCATCTCAACGGGAGTCAGACCGAGGAGTTGTGCTTTGTCGAGGAGCATTTCTTCGGGGCTGACGGCGAACTCTTTCTCGGCGTAGTTGCGGAAGCCGTCGGCGCGGAGCTCGAGATGTGCAAAGCTGGCAACATCGGTATCCTCTTGGCGGGCATCCCCACGGCCACCTGCAAATGGGACGGTCGCACCGCTGACGCTGCTGATCGCCACACCACCGGCCAGGACAATTACGTCGGCCACGCTCAGACCCGTGTCTGCGGCGATTTTTTCGTAGACGGGCAACACGGTGGCAAGCAGGGCAGGGTTATTGACGGCCCAGCTGCGCTGCGGTGCAAGGCGGATGCGTGCACCGTTGGCGCCACCACGGTTGTCGGAGCCACGGAAGGTGGCCGCACTCGCCCAAGCGACTTCGACCATGGCACTCACGCCCAGACCACTCGCCTTGAGGGCGGCGGTTGCCTTGCTCAGCTGGTCGGCACTCGGTGTACGGCCAGCGGGGATTGGATCTTGCCAGGTGTAGCTCACATTCTTGTAGTCACCAGCCACATAGTTGCTTTTGGGACCCATGTCGCGGTGCAACAGCTTGAACCAGGCACGTGCAAAGGCTTCGCCGAAGGCGTCAGGGTCTTTGACGAAGCGCTCACCGATGGCGCGGTAGATGGGGTCCATTTTGAGGGCCATGTCGGCGGTGGTCATCATGGGCAGGACTTTTTGGCCACTGCCATCTACTTGGGGTGCCATGTCTTCGGGGGCACAGTTGATGGGGTACCAGAGATGTGCACCTGCCGGGCTTTTGGCGAGTTGCCATTCGTACTTGTAGAGCAGGTCGAGGTAGCCCATATCCCACTGGGTGGGATTGGCCGTCCACGGTCCTTCGATGCCACTCGTAATCGTGTCAACACCCATACCACTTTTGTGGGTACTGGCCCAACCGAACCCTTGTGCTTCGATGGGGGCACCTTCGGGCTCCGCACCAACGCTCGACGCGGGTCCGTTGCCATGTGCTTTACCAAAGGTGTGTCCACCAGCCACCAACGCAAAGGTTTCTTCGTCGTTCATCGCCATACGCTTGAACGTTTCGCGTACGTCTTGGGCGGAGAGGAGTGGATCTGGGTTGCCATTGGGACCTTCGGGATTGACGTAGATGAGCCCCATTTGCACGGCAGCCAAGGGGTTTTCGAGGTCTTGGCGGGTTGCGCCGTAGCGCTTATCGCCGAGCCAGGTATCTTCGGAGCCCCAGTAAATATCCTTTTCGGGGTGCCAAATGTCGACGCGACCCAGGGCGGTGCCGTGATTGGGCCCACCCATGTCCTCGATTGCGACGTTGCCGGCAAGTACCAGCAGGTCGGCCCACGACAGCTTGTTGCCGTACTTTTGTTTGATGGGCCAGAGTAGGCGGCGGGCTTTGTCGAGGTTGCCGTTGTCGGGCCAGCTGTTGAGCGGCGCAAAGCGTTGACTGCCGGTGCTGGCACCGCCACGTCCATCACCAACACGGTAGGTCCCGGCTGCATGCCAGGTCATGCGGATAAAAAACGGCCCGTAGTGCCCGTAGTCCGCCGGCCACCAGGCCTGGCTATCACGCATGACGGCACGGATATCGGCTTTGACTGTAGCGAGGTCGAGTGTTTTGACGGCAGCGCGGTAGTCGAAATCGCCGAGTGGATTTGAACGTGTGTCATGTTGGCGCAGGATATCAAGATTCAAGGCATTGGGCCACCAATCGTTGTTTTGGGTCCCGGTGGATGGGGTGGTGGTGGCACCGTGATACGGACATTTCTCTTGTGAGTCTGCCATGTCTGCTCCTAAAATAAGTGGGTAATTGCTGATTTCGCACCGTGTAAAGGCAATTGTGTGACGCAAACCAGGTGCGAAGAAAACACAACAAACGGTACACAGTTATGGTGGCTGAGTTGTGCGCCACCATATTTATTCACAACTATAACTTTCACATCTTTTCAAAAAGATGTCAAGTGAGGACGAATGCCCTGTCCATGCAGAGAATGTACTCGTGTGTAGGCATCTCTTGTGCCCCGAATTGTGTGGATGATGCCGAACAATGTCACATGACGCATATCCACTCTCCCCCATCACGTGACAACGTGGTGGGGGGTTCTTTTTTGGATCAACAAAATCGCTCTATAATGGAAAGAAAGAACGCAGGAGCGATACCTATGACCACCTACGACGTCCTCGTGTTGGGAGAAATAAATGCTGACCTGATTTTGCGTGGTGACGTGGAGCCAGAGTGGCAACAACACGAAAAAATCGTCGATGATATGGCCCTCGTCCTCGGCGGGTCGTCTGCTATTTTTGCATGCGGTGTGGCCCGTCTCGGTTTACGGGTGGCCTATGTGGGCGTATGTGGCCCCGATACCATCGGCCAGTTTTGTCTCGATGCCCTCAACGCTGCCGGTGTTGATACATCCCACGTCATCATCGACCCACAGGTACGCAGTGGCTTGACCGTCGTCCTACAAAAACCAGCTGACCGGGCCATGTTGACCTACGAAGGGGGCATTCCCCTGCTTCGAGCCGACCATATCCCGGCACCGCTGTTGGCTGCATCGCGTCACATTCACATCGGTAGCTATTATCTCCAGCATGCCTTGCGTCCGGGATTGCCCGCGTTGTTTGCTACCATGCGTGCGCAGGGTGGTACCACTTCCGTAGATACCAACTGGGATCCGAGTGAGACATGGGCGGGACTCGATACCTTGTTTCCGCATACCGATTTGTTCCTCCCCAACGACGCTGAAGCGTGTGCCATTAGTCGGCAGCCTGATGTGGCCGGCGCGTTGAAATCACTCGCTCAGCAGGTGACTACGGTTGCAATTAAATGTGGTGCTGCCGGCGCTGAGGTGCAACGTGGTAGTGAGCGTGTGCATGCCAGTCCTGTGACCACCACATTTGTGGATGCGGTGGGCGCCGGCGATTCGTTTAATGCGGGGATGGTCTATGCCATGGTGCAGGGATGGCCACTTGCCAAGGCTGCCCGCCTCGGTACCGTGTGTGGCTCGTTGTCCACGCGGGCTGCCGGGGGGACGGCTGCCCAACCCACGTTAGCCGAAGCATTGCCATACCTCGAGTGAAAGGATGTGTCCCATGCGTGATGTCATTGACGCCATTGATACGTGGCAACAGCGTGGTGAAAAGGTGGCTATTGCAACGGTCGTGCGCACGCTCGGCTCGTCGCCACGTGGCATTGGCGCCAAAATGGTCGTGAGTGACCGTGGCAACATGGCTGGCTCTGTCAGCGGCGGGTGTATTGAGGGTGCAGTCTTTGACGCCTGCCAAGACGCCATTCGTACTGGTCACGCCGCCCTGCTCCACTTCGGTGTGGCCGACGAAGCCGCCTGGGAAGTCGGTCTCGCCTGTGGCGGTACCATCGACGTCTTTGTTGAACCACTCGCATAAGGGACTACGATGCAACACGCACTCTACCAATTGCTCCGGGCCGCAATCCGTGCCGAACATCCTGTAGCGCTCGCCACCGTCGTCAGCGGCGATGATATCGGAGCGCAGACGCTGATTCGCCCCGATATGCCACCGTTCAGTATGCTCAGTGATGCCGTGTTGGTGGAAACACTGCAACGCGACGCCGTGCGCATGCTCAATGACGAAGCCCAAGGCATTGTCAGCTACGGCGCGCGTGAGATATTTATCGAAACATATCCTCCCCCGGCCACCATCATCATGATTGGGGCCGTGCATATTTCAATCGCCTTGACGGCTTTTGCGGCTCAGCTCGGCTTCCGTACGGTGGTCGTGGATGCACGGGCAGCCTTTGCCACCAGTGAACGCTTCGGGCATGCTGATGAGCTGGTGCATGCCTGGCCCGACGAGGCGCTGATTGGTCGCCTGCACCCCAACACGGCCGTGGTGGTGCTGACGCACGACCCCAAACTCGATGATCCAGCTCTGCTGGTTGCATTGCCTAGTCCGGCACGCTATGTGGGCGCATTGGGGAGCAAAAAGACGCACGCAGAGCGCGTGGTACGTCTGCGTGATGCGGGGCTCGCAGATGGGGATATTGCACGCCTGCATGCGCCGATCGGGCTCAACATTGGCGGACGGACTCCTGGTGAAATTGCGTTGAGTATCATGGCGCAGATTGTGGCGGTGCGCAATGGGAAATCTCTTGAGGTGCGCTCATGAGAGTGGCATGCATGCTGCTTGCTGCCGGATTGTCGCGCCGGCTTGGCCAACCCAAACAACTCTTGCCGTGGCAGGGTACGACGCTGGTGCGTTATAGTGCCCAGGTGGCAGTGGCTGCGCAGCTCGATCCAATTGTCGTGGTGACTGGGCATCATGCGGAAGCGGTGCAGACTCAAGTGCACGATTTGGCTGTGACCTGTGTCTACAACGATGCGTATGCCGATGGGCAAGGGAGCTCGGTAGCGTGTGGAGCACGCTGGTTGTTGACGCAGTCGTCCGTATGTGATGCTGTCGTGGTCTTGTTGTGCGATCAGCCCTTTTTGACCGTGGCGCATGTGACTGCGTGTGTGACTACGTGGAGTACGCACCGCCCCGATGCACTCGTACCACGGGTCAATGGGGTGCCCACCAATCCCGTGATTTGGGCTGGGCATCTGCTCCCACGACTGGCACAGTTGCACGGCGATCAAGGGGGACGCACCCTTTTTCGTGATGGTGCAGTGACCCCAGCATTCATGGAGTGTACCGATGCCGATCTGTTGATTGACATTGATACGCATGCTGATTATGCCGCGGTACAGCACAAAATTGGAGTGCGCTGAGATGCAACGACTCACCGTGGCAACCACACATAGTATCGGGTTAGTGGCACGACATAATATTAGTAATGCGCAGGGTCAGCGGCTGATTGCCAAAGGGCGGGTGATTACCCAATCCGATGTAGAAATGTTGCTGGCGCAGCAGATTCACTTTCTCGATGTGGTGCGCTATGATGCCCACGACATAGACGAACATACGGCCGCAGCAGTTGTCGCCACCCGGTGTAGTGCCCGTGGGGTGACCATTCGTCCACCGCATCATGGGCGTGTGGATGTGCATGCCACGTGGGATGGTGCGATGATTGTTGATGATGCACAGCTGGCTGCTTGGCATACCATTGCTGGGGTAACGGTGGCGACGGTTCGGAGTGGCAGTGCGGTGCGTCGTGGTCAACGGGTGGCCACCATCAAAATATTGCCATTTGCACTCCCACACGATGCCATGCGCGCCACGCCAGCACCCGCACTCGCCGTGCAGCGCTACCGAGATACGCGGGTGGCTGTGGTGATTGTAGGGGATACGGCCGTGTGGGAGCGCTTGGCACGTACCCATCTGACTGCACTTGTGGCCCGGTTGCGGGCGTTTCCCACTGTTGCATTAGCTGTCCATCATGTGCATGCCAACAGTGAAGCAACCACGGCCCGCATGCAACAGTTGCGTACGTATGATGTGATTGTCACGTTGAGCGAAACGTCAATCATGGATTATGCGGATGTGGTGCCGATGGCAATTGAAGCGGCTGGCGGAGTGATTACCTGCTATGGGGCACCTGTAGAACCAGGAAACTTGTTGCTGTTGGGGTATATCGGTGACACACTGGTCATCGGTGCCCCCGGGTGTATCCGCAGTATGGCGCGGAACGTGGTGGATTTGATTCTCCCGCGCATTTTTGCGCGTGTGGCCCTTACGGCGGCAGACGTATATGCCCTTGCAAACGGTGGCTTATTGGGCATGGAGGAAGCATCATGACAAGCGCGACCACACTCAAATCGCACATTTTGGTGGTTGATGATGAACCAGAGATGTGTAATATCTGTGCACGTGCCTTGCAGTCACGCGGGTATCAGGTGACTACCGTCCAAGACGCCAGTCAGGCCCCAGCGCTCATTTCGCAGGGGGCATATGACCTCTTGTTGACGGATCTGAAAATGCCAGGGGTGAGTGGACTTGAACTTGCGATGATGGCGCGTCAGCGTGACCCGACTGCAGCGGTGGTGATGATGACTGCATTCGCGTCGTACGAGCATCTGCATCAAGCCATGCAAAATGGTATTTCCGAATTCCTCCCCAAACCCTTTGATTTATCGCAATTGATATTGGCAGTTGCAGATGCCTTGCACCGTCGTGATGTCATCCGTGACAACGTGCGGTTGCGTGCCCTCGAAGCGTTACGCATTGACAGTGAAATCTTGACGTCTACGCTCGATTACACGTTGCTGGTGCAGTACATGCTGAATTTGGCGATACGCTGGAGCGAATGGTCGGTGGCCGCTTGGCTGGTCGGTGACGAAAAAACGCCATTGACGTCAGTCACTGTGGCCGATGAACAGTGGCATGTGTCCGTGGTGGGCATGGAGCTTGCACATCATGTGCTCAACACGCGTCAACTCACGTCGAGCCATGTTGAGGCGTTCACGCACAGCAAATATGCGATTCACACAGCTATGGCGGTGCCGTTGTCATGGGGGACATTCCAGGGGGTGCTCATGATTGGGACGGTTGATGCACACCCCAATCTCCCCACAGTGAGTGAACTCATCACGTTGCTTGTCAACCAAAGTGTGGCTGCACTTCGTAATGCGGAGACCTACGGCGCCATGTCGAATTTGTATTATCGGCAGCGGCAGATTGAGGTCATGAAAGATGAGTTTATTGCGATTGCGTCACACGAATTACGGACTCCACTCACCATGGTTGTCGGGTATGCGGATATGTTGAGTCGGGCACTGCACGACGAGAATCAGGTGCATGCGGCAGAAATCCATGCGAATGCGTTGCGCATGCGTGAAGTGGTCGAGCGCATGACACAGCTCCAGAAGACGAATCTCGACACCGAGCTCACCGTGAGTGAATTGCAGATGGAGCCACTCGTGGCACAGGTGGTACAGCAGGTTGGCATGCGCTTCCCGTTGATGCGCGTGCATACACAGATTGATGCAGCACCACAACCGATGCAGAGTGATGCACAGTGGATGCGGGTGATTTTGGCGCAGCTCATCGGCAATGCGGCCACCCATGCACAGCGTGACACGATTAGTGTACATGTGCACTACGAATACCCGACATTTGCACCAACGTCGTTGCGTAGTGATCCGCGGCAGTGGATGACCATAGCGGTGAGTGATTTGGGTGTGGGGATTGATATGCGTGAGCAGCTGCACGTGTTTGGCTCATTTGTACAGCTCAATCATTCGTTGACACGGGGGCACGGTGGTAGCGGGCTCGGGTTGACACTCGTCTACGACATGGTGCAACGCCTTGGTGGGTTTGTGATGATGTCGAGTCGAGTAGGGGTAGGATCCACGTTTGTGGTGATGATTCCTGCGATTACACCGGCGCTCTAGTGGGTGGTCCGCGTGCGATAGAGTGCCAGCGCAATTATTCACAAAAATTTCCCCGTCACATTGAAAAATATGGTACTATCAAATATGGATGTATACGGTAACTGATATGTGGTTTTGACACCCACATATTTTGGACAGTATACTACTTTGTGAAAGCGTTCATTAAGTCGGAGGGCGTGTTACATGCGGATACGTAATGCCGTACTAGTGGCCCTCGCGATTGGCGCTGTGATGTACTTTGGTCTCGGGCTCGTATTCCCTCGTGAGGACCTACACATTTCGGTGAAAGCGGAAGCACTGATGTGTATTGGTGGAGCGATGGATGCGGCGCACCCAGGTGAATGTGCGTCTGGCTTCCCAATCACGAATTCACTGGTGACAACAATCATTGTTGATGTGTTGTTGGTGCTGACGGTAGTTTTCGGGGTACGCAGGGCACAACTCGTGCCACGTGGCTTCCAAAACTTCGTGGAGTTGGTTGTGGGGACGTTTTACGATTTTGCCGTAGGCGTCGACAAGAAGAATGTTGCCAAGTTCTTCCCATTTGCAGCGACAGCATTTCTGTTGATCATCCTTTCAAACTTGCTCGGGTTGTTACCCGGGGCGGGGAGCATCGGTATGTGTCAGCCGTATGCACATGCCGCCACTGCAGGTGCAGAAGGTGGGCATGCTGCGAGTGTATATGCTGGTTGGCCGCTCACGTGTGGTGCAGACGAGTTGTTGGTGCCCTATTTGCGTGCGCCATCAGCCGACCTCAACATGACATTGGCACTCGGGTTGATTTCAGTGACACTGATTCAGTACTTCGGGCTCAAGGCATTGGGTTGGGAGTATTTGGTGCGGTTCTTCAATTTCCGCGAAGGACCGATGTTCACTGTGATTGGGCTCATCGAGTTGATTTCGGAAGTCATCCGTATCGTCTCGTTTGCCTTCCGTCTTTTTGGCAACATTTTCGCTGGTGAAGTGGTGCTTGTCGTATTGGCGAGTCTCTTCCCCTACATGTTGCCGTTGCCGTTCTATGCATTCGAAGTCTTTGTGGCTGCAATGCAGGCAATCATTTTCTCTGTATTGACATTGGTGTTCATGTCAATGGCCACCCAGGCGCATGGTGGTGGTCACGAAGATGCCGAACACGGGGCAGCCGCCCACTAGGATGTGTGTGTGTTGGTGACATTCGTTAATTACGTACGCAAAGAGGAGAGTTGTCATGACCGACGAAGGACTTCGTTTTGTGGCTATGGCGTTGGCCATTGGTTTGGGCGCAATCGGGCCCGGTGCTGGTATCGGTGTCGTGTTTAGTGGTGCCTTGCAGGCCATGGGTCGCAACCCAGAGGCTGAAGGTATGTTGCGCACATACATGTTCTTGGGCTTCGCCTTGGCCGAAGTGCCCTTCATTTTGTCGTTGGTGTTCGGTCTGTTGATTGGCTTCAGTATTATCTAGTTTCGATGTTGTGACATGACGAGTGCATGTTATGCATCTACGAGGAGCGATGCTTTGGAAAAACTAGGCATTAATTGGGGCTTGTTGATTGCGCAGATATTCAACGTCATCTTCTTGGTGTGGATGTTGTCGCGCTTTCTTTTCAACCCCCTCATCAATCTCTTGGCCGAGCGCACCAAGCGTGTCGAAGAGAGCTTGCGCGAAGCCGACAAGGTGCGTGAGCAGATGGCCACACAGCGCAAAGAAAACGAAGCCGAGCAGGCCAAGGCACGCCAAGAGGCTGCCGGGGTGATGGCTCAGGCGCAGGAACGCGCTCGTGTACAAGAGCAAGAGATCATCAATCAGGCCCGCGCGGAAGCTGAGCGCATCAAGGCAGAGGCTCGTGCCAATGCTGAGCAAGAGCTGAGCCGCATGGCTGGTGAATTCAAGAACCAGGCTGCCACATTGGTCACCGAAACGGCTGCCAAGGTACTGGGTGCTGAGCTCAAGGGCAATCACAAGCAATTAATCGACGAGTCGTTGGGCCGATTGGGGCGCAACAACTAATTGTGCAGAGCCGGCAGATGTGTCACGCATCTGCAAGCGAGGTAAAACGTGAGTACATCTGATGCACAGATGATTGCAAAGGCCCTCCAAGAGGCATCACAGCAAGCCATGCTCAAGGCCCTCAAAGCTGCCGCAGCCGCGGTGAGTGCGGGTGCTACGAGTGCGGATGCCGTCAATGCCAAACTGGGAGCCGATGCACCGCGTGAAGTCAAGAACCTGGTCGTTACCTTGGGCGCCGCCGGCACACTCAATGTGCTCGAATCGGTGAGCAAGGCCTTCGAACGGGCGACACAGCGTGGCACGCAGGCTGTTGATGCGGCCGTGGTGAGTGCCGTGGCACTCAGCGATGCCGAACAGGCTGCGGTGGCTGCCGACTTGCGTGGGAAATATGGTGAGAGCCTACAGGTCAGCTTCAGCATTGACGAGTCACTTATCGGTGGCTTGATCGTGCGTGTTGGTGATCAAGTGCTAGACAACAGCTTGCGCACACGCCTCAGTGCCGTGCAACGCAGCATGTTGGCTGGCTAGGCAATGACCGCCTGAGTCAAGGAGACGCGCGCCGGCGCGCAGTATACCACTCGCGCCGCGACAATTACGATTGAGGTGCCAGACATGGCCGTAGCAGCAAACGACATTTATCAGCGTCTGCTGAAAAGCATCCAAGAAGGTGCTGACGTCCGTCCCAAGATGATGAACGTCGGTACAGTGATTTCGGTGGGCGATGGTGTTGCCCGTATTAGTGGTCTCGAACAGGTTATGGCTTCAGAATTGCTCGAATTCCCCGTCAAAGCTGGGCGAAGCGAAGCAGTTTACGGCGTAGCCTTGAATCTCGAGCGCGATACGGTGAGTGCCATCGTGTTGGGCGATTACCTTTCAATTGAGGAAGGCGACCAAGTCAATGCCACCGGTCGAATTATTTCCGTCCCCGTCGGTCAAGCCTTGGTCGGGCGCGTAGTCAACGCCCTCGGTCAAGCCATTGACGGCAAAGGTGCCATAAATAGTGACGTGGTTCGTCCCGTCGAACGTATTGCACCCGGTGTGATGGATCGCCAATCGGTAAACACCCCTGTGCAGACCGGTATCATTGCGATTGATGCGATGATTCCGATTGGGCGTGGGCAGCGTGAGCTGATTATCGGTGACCGCCAGACGGGTAAAACCGCCGTGGCCATTGACACCATCATCAACCAAAAGGGCAAAGGGCTCTACTGTATCTATGTGGCCATTGGTCAGAAACGTGCACAGGTGGCGCAAATTGTTGGCTACCTCGAGCGCTTCGGTGCCATGGAATACACCACTGTCGTGGCCGCCACGGCGTCAGAATCAGCAGCGTTGCAGTACATTGCGCCGTATGCAGGATGTGCCATCGGCGAAGAAGTCATGGAAAACGGCGTCACCATCAACGGTGAAGAGGTCCGCGATGCCCTGATTATCTACGACGACCTTTCCAAGCATGCGACCGCATACCGCCAGGTGTCACTGTTGCTCCGCCGCCCGCCAGGCCGCGAAGCCTACCCTGGTGACGTCTTCTACTTGCACTCACGCTTGCTCGAGCGGGCAGCCCGCCTCAGCAATGAAAAGGGTGGCGGTTCGTTGACGGCATTGCCCATCATCGAAACGCAGGCCAACGACGTGTCCGCCTATATCCCGACCAACGTGATTTCGATTACCGACGGTCAGATTTATCTTGAATCTGACTTGTTCAATGCGGGTATCCGCCCAGCCTTGAACATCGGGTTGTCGGTGTCCCGCGTAGGGAGCTCGGCGCAGACGCGTGCGATGCGTTCAGTTGCAGACCGCCTCAAGCTCGACTTGGCGCAGTTCCGCGATTTGGCCGCATTTGCGCAGTTTGCCTCAGACCTCGATGCGGCCACCCGTGCCCAGATTGATCGTGGTTCACGCCTCCAAGAAGTCCTCAAGCAGCCACAATTCCAGCCGATGCCTCTCGAGGAGCAGGTCATGGTGATTTTTGCTGCCACCAACGGCTTCATTGATGGTGTGCCAGTGAGCAAGGTCGGCACATGGAAGAGTGATTTCCTGCAGTTCATGCGCACGGTGCACCCAGAAGTCGGCAAGGGGATTTACGAAAATCGCCTCGACCGCAAGTTCCCCGCACCTGAATTGCGTGCCAGCCTCGAAGCGGCCATCAAGGAATTCAATCAGACGAGTAGCTATAGCGAGTAGGTCGCGGATGGAGGGCAGCGGTTTCGATGCACTCCATCAATTAACGGAAGAGGGAAACGGTGCCAAGTACACGTGAAATCCGACGACGCATTCGCTCCGTGCGTAACCTGGCGCAAATCACCCGCGCCATGGAGATGGTCTCGGCGTCGAAAATGCGTCGTGCGCAACGCAACGTGCTTGCGACCCGGCCGTACGCCGATCGACTCCGCGATGTCATGAGTAGCCTTACTGCGCGTTCGAGTGGTTCGCGCAAGGGGACGCTCCTCGAAGTGCGACCCGAAGTCAAATCCGTGGCGTTGATTCTCATCACCCCCGATCGTGGTTTGGCTGGGAGCTTGGTAGCCAACATTTTGCGGCGCACGGCGCGCTTCATCCTCGATGAACGCGAAAAAGGGCACACCGTCAAAGTCATGGCTATCGGCAAAAAGGGGCGCGATTTCTTGACACGCAGTGGTCAAGATTTGACGGCCGAAGTCACGAAACTCGGTGATTATCCAAAGCTCGTTGATGTCCTCGGCGTAGCTACGAATGTCATCGAAGGTTTCTTGAAGGGCGAATTCGACGAGGCCTATGTCGTCTATAGTCAGTTCGTGAACACGTTGGTGCAACGCCCGGCAGTGCGCCGCATTTTGCCGGTCGAAGCCGAATCCGGTGGCGACGTATCCAAGGGAAGTGAGTTCAACTTTGAGCCCGATCAAGATATCGTCTTGAGAGAGCTCTTGCCTCGCTTTGCCGAAGTACAAATCTATCAGTCGGTGCTTGAGTCCATCGCCAGCGAGCATAGCGCTCGTATGGTGGCCATGCGCAACGCGACTGACAACGCCAAGGAATTGCGCCGCGAATTGACCTTGACGTACAACAAGACTCGTCAGGCCAATATTACCAAGGAAGTCTCTGAGATTGCCTCGGGTGCGGCAGCCCTAGCGGATAGTTGATGTCTGCGTGTGGTTTGCCCACACGATACGTGCTGGAGGAAGGTATATGGCTCAGGTGACAGGGGAGATTACCGAGATTATTGGCGTGGTAGTCAACGCCAAATTCCCGGAAAACAACACTCCCAGTATTTACAACGCTATCGAAATTCCCATGCCCGATGGGAGCAAGCTCGTCGCCGAAGTGCAACAGCACTTGGGTGGGGGCTATGTGAAAGCGGTAGCCATGGGTACGACCGATGGTCTCAAGCGCGGTGTGCAGGCCGTTGATACCGGCAGCGCCATCGCAGTGCCCGTGGGCCCCAAAACCCTCGGACGCGTCTTTAATGTGACTGGTGACCCAATTGACGGTGAAGCCGATGTGGACGCTAGCGTCGAACGCCGCCCCATCCACAATCGCCCACCGCTCCTCGAAGAGCAGTCCACCCAAGCCCAAGTCTTTGAAACGGGCATCAAAGTCATTGACTTGATTGCGCCGTTTACCCGAGGTGGTAAAACCGGTATTTTTGGTGGTGCCGGTGTGGGGAAGACCGTTGTCATCCAAGAGTTGATTGCCAATATCGCCAAAGAACAGTCGGGATACTCCGTCTTTGCTGGCGTAGGCGAGCGCTCGCGTGAAGGCAACGACCTTATCCACGAAATGAAAGATGCCCGCATTGACGATAACACCACCGTCTTTGACAAGACTGTCATGGTCTTTGGTCAGATGAATGAGCCGCCCGGCGCACGCTTGCGTGTGGCCTTGACGGCCTTGACGATGGCCGAGTACTTCCGCGACGAAGGCCGCGACGTGCTCATCTTCATTGACAACATTTTCCGCTTCGTGCAGGCTGGTTCAGAAGTCTCCGCGTTGCTCGGTCGTATGCCGTCGCAGGTAGGGTACCAGCCCACCTTGGGTACCGAGATGGGTGAGCTGCAAGAGCGCATCACGTCAACCAAGAAGGGCTCGATTACCTCGATGCAGGCCGTCTACGTGCCAGCCGACGACTACACCGACCCGGCTCCGGCTACCACCTTTGCCCACCTCGACGCCACCATCTCGCTCGAGCGCAGTATTGCCGCCAAGGGTATCTACCCCGCCGTGGACCCACTTGCGTCAACGAGCCGCATTCTTGACCCCAACATCGTCGGCGAAGAACACTACCGTGTGGCACGCCAGGTGCAGATCGTGTTGCAGCGCTACAAAGACCTGCAAGACATCATCGCCATCTTGGGCGTCGAAGAACTCTCCGACGAAGATAAACTGACCGTGTCACGCGCCCGCAAAATCGAGCGCTTCTTCTCGCAGCCGTTCACGGTGGCACAGCAATTCACGGGTCGTGCCGGCAAGTATGTGCCGATTGCCGATACTGTGCGTAGCTTTGCACGCCTGCTCGCTGGTGAAGTTGACCACGTACCCGAGCAGTTCTTCTTCTTGCAGGGCTCACTCGACGAAGTCATCGCCGCCTACGAGGCCAGTAAGTAATCCCTCCACCCACCCCCGTGCGGACTGTGCGGGGGTGGGTGGCCTGATGGAGGTGCCGAGATGCCACTTCATCTCGAAATTGTCACGGCTGAGCGCCATATCCTTTCGGATGATGTTGATCAGATTAATGCGCCGACGCAGGATGGCCGTATCGGTATCCTGCCCAAGCACATGCCCCTGATTACTGTCCTCTCTGAAGGCGAATTGAGCATTATCAAAGGGGGCGTTCGCACAGAATTTGCCGTCTTTGGTGGCTTCATGGAAGTGCTCCCAGACCGTGTCACCATTCTCGCCGATTCGTGTGATCGCTCCGATGAAATTGACATCGAACGTGCTGAAGAAGCACGTCGGAGTGCCGAAGAGCGTATTGCCCAGCGAAAGTCTGACCAAGATTTGGCTCTCGCCGAAGCCGATTTGCGTCGCTCGTTGATGCAGATTCGTGTTGCCCAAGCCCGTAAGGCCAAAAATAGCGCCTAAAACGGTTCAGACGAGCCCGGTACATCACGTACCGGGCTCGTCTTGTGTAGCATGGTATGGTACAATACCCATAAGAATGGCGTTTGTACAGATTGGATGCGGATACGCTATGGCCCGCAAAATCGGTATCGACTTGGGCACTGCCAATGTGCTCGTCTATGTGCGCAACCGTGGTATCGTACTTTCAGAGCCATCGGTAGTCGCCATTTCCAACCGCGATAATCGTATCAAAGCGGTCGGCTCTGATGCCCTTGCTATGCTTGGACGTGAACCCGAAAGCATCGAGGTTGTGCGCCCGATGCGCAATGGTGTGATCGCCGACTACGATATCACCGAGGCGATGCTCAAGCATTACATCAGCAAAACGAACGGTCGCTTTAGCATGAGCAAACCCGATGTGATGATAAGCATTCCAGCTGGCATTACTTCCGTGGAAATGCGTGCCGTGCGCGAAGCCGCGTTGGCGGCAGGTGCGCGCCGCGCCTATCTCATCCGCGAACCACTGGCTGCGGCCATTGGTGCCAATATTCCCATCGCCAAACCATCAGGCAACATGATTATTGATATCGGTGGCGGTACTACCGAAGTCGCTGTTATCTCCCTCAACGATATCGTTGCATGGAGCTCGGTGCGTGTGGGTGGTAATCGCTTTGACGATGCCATCATGCAATATATCAAGCGCAAATACAACCTGATTATCGGTGAGCGCATGGCCGAAAGCGTCAAAATTGAAATCGGTTCGGCCGTCTCCATGAGTCGCCCGCTCCAAATGCAGGTACGTGGGCGTGATCAAGTCGCCGGGTTGCCCCGCACCATCGAAGTCAACTCCAGCGAAATCACCGAAGCCATCCAAGAGCCGCTCGACCATGTGACCAATGCGGTGCGCCGTGTGCTCGCCGAAACACCCCCCGCCCTTGCGGAAGACCTGATTGACAAAGGTATGGTCATGACGGGTGGTGGCTCGATGCTACGTGGCATCAACGACCTGCTGACGGATGTGACCGGCGTGCCTTGCTACGTGGCCGACCAACCTGCCAACTGCGTGGCCATCGGCACGGGTATGGCCCTCGAATACCTCGATGTCTTGCATGATAGCCTTTCTGGCGATGAATTGAATTAATACGGCATGGAACAACACCTCAACCCGCCCAAAACGGGCCTCGTCCTCGAAATCGGTAGTGGCGATAATCCAAATCCACGTGCCGACATTTTGGTTGACAAATTTCTCTTCGACAACACGGAACGCGGTGGCGACATCGTCATTGATCGCCCGATTGTGGTGGCGGATGCGCACCATCTTCCGTTTCGTGATGGTGCATTCGACTATACCATCTGTTCGCATATTCTCGAACACATGGATGACCCCAAACAGTTCGTTTCCGAACTCACACGGGTCTCCAAGGCGGGCTACATCCAAAGTCCATCCGAAATCGCAGAGCGTCTCTTTCACTGGTCGTTTCATCGCTGGTATGTCAATCTCATCGGCGATACGATTGTGCTCCACCCCCGTGAGCCGCACGAGCCGTTTGGTGAATTCTTTGACTATTTGTATGCGTATAATCCGGCATATTACCTGTTTCAACGCAGTATGCCACACCTTTTTTGGGTCGAAAAAGAATGGCATGGCACACTCAACGTCGAAGTCCGTGATACCTCACCTCTCGATTTCCATGATCCGGCACAGCTACGCGCATTGGTGGCACCACGCATGGGTACCTTTACGCTAATCGGGTTGCTCCTCGTTAGCGACGTGGCACGGCGCATCCCCGCAGCATGGCGCAACCGTATCCGCCGGCTGCTCCGCCGGAGTTATCTATAAGCCGCATCGTTGTGGCGGCAGCAAAGAGCAGTCATGGTCGTACATCTCATCAAACCAGTCCGCCGTACTACGGTCAGCTATGTAACCACACCACTTGTCCGCGACGCATCGTATGCGCTGGTTCGTGCCCACTGGACGCGCCCAGCGGTGGATTTGGGCTACATGCAATTTGCCCCTGGCGACATCCTCGAAGAGCACTTTTATACCGATGCCTGGTACAACGTCTTTGCCATCTTTCGGGCAGACGGCAGTCATCGTGGCTGGTACTGTAATGTGACACGTCCAGCCCAGATGACGCCACACACCATCGTGTCGTGGGATCTTGAGCTGGATTTGTTTGTGAGTAGTGATACCACGCAACTTATCCGCCTCGACATCGACGAATTCGAAGCGCAATCCTATGCCACCACTGCGCCAGAAACCTATCGTGCGGGTTGGGACGCACTCGCTCATCTCGAAGCCATGGCACGGTCAGGCCAGCCCCCCTTTGACCGAAAGGAACGCTACCCATGAGCAGACCACTCGGCATTGCACTGGTCGGATATGGCGCTATTGGGCGTTTGCATGCCAGTGTGATTCAGCTCCTCCCCCAACTCTATCCCACACTCGCCTATCGCCCCCAGCTCGTGGCAGTGTGTGCGGGTGGACCACAGAGTCAGGCCAACGCCCACCGTGATTACCCACACCTGCCCCAGCGCTCCTATGAAGAAATACTGACCCTCCCGACGGTGGACGTGGTTGCGATTTGTACACCAACTGCGGTACATGCAACGCAGGTCGCAGCCGCGCTCCAGGCGGGGAAGCATGTGATGTGCGAAAAACCGCTGACCGTTGACCCTGTCCGTTCCGCCGAACTGGTTGCACTGGCTACAAGCCAGCAGCGCATGCTGGTACTCAACCACCACTTTCGCCGGATTCCTGCAGTGGCTACGGCGCGACAGCTGATTGCCCAAGGACACTTGGGAGTACCCATTAGTGCCCATCTGCGCTATTTCCGTGCCAGCAATGTCTCTCCCGAACGCCCGTTGACGTGGCGCTTTCTCGGGGATGCGGGTGGTGTGCTCGTTGATCTCGGCTCCCATCTGATTGATTTGTGCCAGTATCTGTTTGCCAGCCCAATCGTGCGCATCCATGCCCAGCTCCATACGGCGGTGCCACAGCGTCCAAATGGGCAGGGGCAGCGCGTGGAAGTCACCAGTGACGATGTGGCCTGGCTGGTTGCCCAGCTGGCAAATGGCATGCGAGTGACCATCGAGGCCTCCAAAATGGTGCCGGGTGCCGCTGACGACATCCGCATCGAAGCCTACGGTCATCAGGGCAGTATCATGATTGATACGCTCAATGCGAATGCGCTCACCCTCGGGACGGCGACACAGGCGGCTGCCATGCAACAAACACTGGTGTGGAATCGCCAGACGCCAGCGGCTACACTCCCGAGTGCCGAAACTGCGACGGGGATTTTTTCGTGGCATGCTGCCGCGTGGGAAACGATGCTGGCCGCACTCGCGGGTGATACCCGTGATGTCTGTGATGGTGCTGCCGGGTTAGCCGTTGACCGGGTGATTGCAGCGGCGCGGCAGAGTGCGGCGCACGATGGTGCATGGCAAGAGGTGATGCAATGATGATTCCTGCGACTGCTGCTGGTCTCGATTGGCTGGCCATTTGGCGTGACATGTACGAACGTGAACGAGCCCAGGGAGAAGCGGCTACCCATCCTGACATGGAACGGAGTAGCGATCATTATGCGACTGCGGCTGCCCGCTTTGCCCGCAACGCCAAACGTGTCCCTCAGCCGGATGCAGTAATGCGTTGGCTGTTGCCGCAGCTGGTACGGGGTGACATCGTGCTGGACATTGGTGCGGGGAGTGGTCGCTACCTGCCGCCGTTGGTCGGTGCTGGATGCCACGTAGTTGCACTCGAACGCTCACCGGCCATGGTGGCACAGATGCACCTGTTGGTGGCAGAGCAACACCTGGCCAATGTGTCTATCGTCCCCGAATATTGGCCGCCACCCACACCCGTGACGGGTGATGTGGCACTGGCCGTGCATGTGCTCTACGCGCTCCCCGATATCGCACCATTTGTGCAGGCCATGCACACGGCGGCACGTAAATTGTGTGTGTTGGTGCTAGGCGTACGTCACCCCACCACGCCTGTGTTGCCCCTGTGGCAGGCGTATCATGGGTCGCCACGCCTGCCGTTGCCCGGTGCCTATGAGTGCCTCAATGCCTTGGCGCAGCTCGGCATTCATGCCCATCTCAACATGCTTCCAGTGGCGAATCCGATACAGTATGCGAGCCTCGCCGAGGCTGTTGCTGAGACCTGCTTTCGCCTGCGCGTGCCCTACGATGAGCCACATCAACAGCGGATTGCAACGCTGATTCAGACGCATTGGCACATCAACGACGCCGGAGAAGTGATTGTGCCGGGTACTCCACCCGCCAATGCGGTTATCTGGTGGCATCCCACACCTGCGTAATATGCGAGTGGCGAGTCAGTCTGCACTATCATGCCGTGTATGGTATACTTTGAGTAGTTGCATGCGTGAGGGTGCACCATGGATACGTTGGAGACCATCGCGCAAGAGATTCGTGATTGTCGTGCCTGTGTCTTGTGTGAATCGGCGACGAACCCGGTCCCCGGGGAGGGGCCTGTCACTGCACGAGTCATGTTTATTGGCGAAGGTCCTGGTGCCCAAGAAGACCGCCTCGGGCGGCCTTTCGTGGGGGCGTCGGGTCGAGTATTAGATAGTCTGTTGCGCTGTGCGGGGCTTGATCGGACGCAGGTGTTTATTGCGAATGTGGTCAAGCACCGACCACCGGATAATCGCGATCCGCTCCCTGCAGAAGTTGATGCGTGTCTGCCGTTTTTACGGCGTCAGATGATCCTCATCAAGCCGCATATTGTGGTTCCCTTGGGTCGTCACGCAGCAGCACGGTGGATACCAGATGTGCGTATTACTCAGGTGCACGGGGTGCCACATACCATCAACAACGTGGTGGTTATCCCGATGTTGCATCCGGCGACCGCACTCTATCAGCCGAGTAATCGTGCAATACTCGAAGCAGATTTTGTAGCACTCGGTGAGTACATCAATACGCATCTCCCCGATGTGCGTGTGTGATAAAGGAATGATGCATGAAGACCTACCAACTCTCATCGCTAGGGCGCCGCAACGTACTACTGTTGATGATTGGTGCTGCACTCATTTGGATGTTTGCGGTATGGGTGTTTCAGTCAACGTTAGCAATTAGTGTGAGCGACACACAGGGGACGTTAGATGCGCTTCAGGCCACGATGAGTGAAGGCCTGAGTGTAGACCGTGCGGTACCCGCCCTGTTCATGGTGGTACTGATGGTCGCTGCACCGCTGACCATGTGGAATATCGGCATGGAATGGGGTGTGCGCTATACTCCGAACGCTGATGGACTGCGCTATCAATCAACGGGGATTTCCTTGTTGATTCCATGGAGCAGTATTGGTGAAATTCGTGTGATTGATGCAGATAGTGATGAACCAAGTCACGAGCTCCGTCTCAAAGTTGATCCAACCACGCAAATCACTAATCCGCTATTACGTCTGCTCCATGCCCAAGCGTATGGGCGGGCAGTGTTGCCAATTTATGCGGGTATTGAATACCGCGAAGAGCTGATTGACGAAATCCGCCGGCGTGCTGGGCTTAATTAGGTGCAGAAATAATTGCTCACGATGTTTGGAGACATCCCACGGAGTGGTGGTGTCGTGACGTGCAACGTGTACGGGTGACCCGTTTGGTATACGCATACGTATGAGATTCGATGGATTTTTTGACACAGAAAGGACTTTGGTAGCACGGGTGCTACCGTATTGACGCGATGACAAACAAACAGCGATTACGCGTAATTCCCCTCGGCGGTGCCGGGGAAGTGGGCCGCAACATGTGGGTGGTCGAATATGGTGACGACATTGTTGTACTCGACTGCGGTGTTATGTTCCCCGAAGCCGAAATGCTCGGTGTGGATTTGGTCTTGCCGGATATTGGCTATTTAAAAGAGAACATGTCACGAGTACGAGCCATCGTGCTTACCCATGGCCACGAAGACCATGTTGGGGCATTGCCATATGTACTCCCCGAGCTCGATTTCCCCCCCGTCTATGGGACGCCACTCACCATTGGTATGGTCACACACAAACTCAAAGAGCATCGCATGCTCGACCAGACCAAGCTCCACAAATTTGTGGCAGGTGACACGTTGCCGATTGGGGTGTTTCGTATCGAAACCTTCCATTTGGCACATTCGATTCCCGATACCGTGGGTTTGGCAATCAACTCACCAGTAGGCATGGCCGTCTACTTGACCGACTGGAAATTCGATCATACTCCGGTGGACAAACGCCCCACCGATATTGCGGCAATTACCGCACTGAGCCAACGCAACCCGTTGGTGTTAATTACCGACTGTGTACGTGTGGAGGCGTCAGGATTCACCCCCAGCGAACGGGTGGTAGGTGATTCACTCGATGCCATCTTTGCGACGGCACCAGGGCGCATCATCGTGGCCACTTTCGCATCCAACATCTCACGCGTGCAACAGGTCATTGATTCGGCCGAAGCGTATGGGCGACGTGTGCTGTTGGCCGGGCGGAGCATGGAAAACAACTTCCGGATTGCTCATGAGCTGGGTTACCTGCGGGTACAGCCCACTACGCTAGTGCGTGGCAACGAAGCTGCTACGCTCCCCGACGATCAGTTGGCAGTGATGAGCACGGGTAGCCAGGGTGAGCCGATGGCTGCGCTCGCACGTATGGCTAACCGCGATTACCCCAATTTGCGCATCAAAGCAGGCGATACGGTGGTGGTGTCTGCGACACCCATCCCCGGTAACGAAGTATCGGTGTCGCGGGTTATCAACAACCTCTTCCGGATTGGTGCTGATGTCATCTACGGGCCAGAAGCCAAGGTGCATGTGTCGGGGCACGCCGCCCAAGAAGAGCTTAAAATGCTCTTGGCCATGCTCCGTCCACAGTATGTCATTCCCTTCCATGGCGATTACCGCCATATGGTGCTCTATCGCAAATTGGCGATTGGTATGGGGATGTCGTATACGGCGGATAACGTTTTTGTGCTGGAGAACGGCTCTGTGATGGAGTTCGCACCGGGCTTTGGCAAAATGGTCAACAAAATCCCCGTCAACTATATCTACGTGGATGGAACCACGGTGGGTGACGTGAGCCAGATTGTGGTGCGCGATCGTCAGTTGTTGGCCCGTGATGGCGTCATGATAGTGGTAGTGACCATTGACCGCCATTCGGGTGAGCTCATCGGTGGTCCTGACGTGTTAACACGTGGTTTTGTGCAGGTGAGTGAATCAGAAGCGCTCGTGGAATCGACGCGCAACGTGGTGCGCCGGCTCCTGCAACACAAAAATGACAGCACCGAAATTGATGCTGCCTTTGTGATTCGTAAAATTAAAGATGGTGTCGGGGATCATCTCTACGAGCAGACCCGGCGCCGCCCTGTGGTGCTCCCAATCGTCACCGAAGTCTAGGTGCTGGCGGGAACATGATGGGCCTGCAAACGGGTGTGGAGCTGCTGGCGTAGCTCGCGCACCCGTTCGCGGAATTCGCTGGTGCGGATGCCATCCGTCCACATGATGGCTGCGTCTTCGCCGTTGTCGGTGTAGTAGCGTTTGCGTTCACCATGAATACGAAAGCCATATTTGACGTAGAGCTGTTGCGCCACCGTGTTTGAAACGCGCACTTCCAGTGTGAGTTGTTCGGCACCGAGGTCGTATGCTTGGTCAATTAATCCGAGCAACAACAATTCGCCTATCCCCTGCCCACGAAAATCGCGATGAACGGCAATCGTGGTGATGTGCCCCTCTTCGAGACTCAACCAGATGCCCGCATAGCCTACTACGGGTGCACGGGGTGTATCGGGTGATGGCAATGTGGTAGGTGGCCCACCGACGTATGTTTGGATGCGTTGCCACCACGAACGCGGTGTACTGTTGCCCGGTAATTGGGGCGAGCTCCGCACCACAATATAGCGACTTTGTCGCTCGTTGCGCAGTTCGTTTTGGTAGGTGGCCATTGACCAAGGATGTGGAAAGCTTTGCACATCGATGGTATGGACGTCGGCGAAATCGTCGATGTGCATGCGATCGATGAAGTAATACACCGGCACTCCCCTATGGCATTGTTAAGACAATCCCCCACTGGAGTTGCTACTGCCAGTGAGGGAAACATGCATCAAAGAAACGCGCTATTTGATGACAGTGGCAGATTGCACCTGTATGAATGACGGATACAGGCCGTCGCGACCGTATTGACCACCACTCTGGAATGTCCCCGTGACTTCGACTTTGCCCCACACGTAGCTGTTGTTGATGCCCACGTTCAGCTCGGCGGATTTGTCAGGGGGGAATCCTTCCATCCAGATGATTTTACCGATGGGTTGTGGGCTCGAACCATCTTCTTCGGTGGCGATACCCTCAGCCAACACGTAGATGGCAGAGTTCCAGAAATAGTAGCCCTGTGTGGTAATGGTCTGGCCATTGTACTGTTCGGGACGGTCAGCCAAATCGAAGATACTAACTTTGCCGTCACCGAGTGGCACGTTTTCGATACGTTCTTCTTTGGTGATGATTTGTTCGATGACTTCGGCCCCACTCACCGCCAGGCGGTACGGATAGCGCCCGTCAGGTCCGAATGCACCTGCTTCGAGTGTGCCAGTGAGTTTGACAAATCCGTAGGTGGAATCACCGGGCCGGTGGAGTTTGAGCAGAATATCGTCAGCAAGTTTGTCAACCCAGATGGCATCGCCGAGTGGCTGTGCATCGAGCCCGTTGTCGAGGGTGCTCACACCGGATACGAGCACCGATATGGGTTGCTCACCTGTTTTGAGCAGGTATGCGCCAGCAACAGCAATCTCTTTGCCAACATACGTGTCAGAGGCAGCGGTGACATCAGCGATATGCAACGTGTTGTCACTGAAGAGCCCACAACTGGTGATACTCAACATCAACAGCACAACCGCACCGATACGATAGAAAACCTTATGCATGCCCAACCTCACAAAAATGATGCACTCCCTGTATCATATCACAGAATATATCAGCATTGAGTTGTGCGGTAATTGGGATGTTGACCTTTCTAGCGTCTCTCTTCTATAATGAATACATACACAGAAAGGATGCGCATGACTGCTTTGTTTGTGGCACTAGGAATCATGGTGCTGGCCTTGCTCGCATTGCTGCTGTGGTTTGTGCCACGCCTGTTGCAACAACAAGTGGTACGCGTCTCGGATGATGCGGCACAATTGCGCGAAATGCTGCTTGATTTGCTCAGCGAACAAGAAGCAGTAACCATCCGTCAAACCCAGCTTGGTGCGGCCATTGCGCAGCTCCAAGCCCGCTTTGATGTGGTTGCTCCTACTGGCGGTGACACCATAAGCCTGATTGACCGGGTCAACGAACTCCAACAAACCCTGCAACAATGGGCGGAACAGCAACGTGGCGCACAGGCCCCCACGCTGGATGGGGATGTGATGCGCGATACCATCAACGAAATACTGGTACGTCTCGATGCCCTGCAAGTCCAACAGCGTGACACGATGACGCTCGTGGACGATGGTGTGTTGCTGGGAGTCAAACAACTTGGCGAACGCATTCATGCCATGCAACTCCAAATAGAAGCATGGGAAAGTGCTGCCACGCAGTATCGTGCCAGTGATAGCGAGGCCCTGCAACACATCCATGCCCAATTAACAATTGTGCAACAACGAATTGCACAAACGAGTACGTTGTTTGATGCTGCAAAAACTGCTGATTTGCCATCTGATACACCAACAAATCGGCTTTCTGAAGAATGATTTCTGGCAAGAAATCTGACATTGCTGTGCCACAATAGATGCTCGCACGAACCAATCATATGGTATAATTGACTCCACATAACATGTGGGCGTGTGCTGGGAGATGCGCATGGCTGATTATGTTGCTATCAAAGGGGCACGTGGCGGTATCCGTGTCGTGATTGATGACGCATGTACGTGGGACGATGCCCTTGGTGATTTGCACAAACAAATGCAACAAGGCGCATCGTTGATGCAGGGGATGCGCGTGGCACTCGATCTGGGTGCGCGTCAACTCGAAAGTGCAGACATGGATGCGTTGCGGGGCATATTGCGCGGCTACAATATTGATGCCGTAGATGTGCACGCAGAATCCACGGATATGCGCCAAATTGCGCGGGCGGTGGGCTTTACGGCACGACCACGTGGCATCAACGCCAGCAAAGAACCCATGATAGCTGATACCCCGCGTCCCATTGTGATCCGCAATTTGCGTTCGGGCCAAGTCTACAAGCATCTCCATGGTGACTTGACCCTGCTCGGTGATGTGAATGCGGGTGCAGAGCTGATTGTTTCTGGTAGTGTGGTGGTCTTTGGGCGTGTACGTGGCATCGTACATGCGGGAGCCATGGGTGATCGAACGGCGATTATCTGTGCGATTGAGCTGGCTGCGACACAGATCCGTATTGCCGACGTGCGTGCCCGTGCCCCCGAAGATGATACACACCGCACACCTGAGATTGCCTGTATCGAAGATGGTCAAATTATTGTGCAAACCTGGGAAGAATATCGCCGATAACACAGAGTACGTGTCTGCGTGGGAGGATAGTTGGCTATGGCTAAGGTCATCACAATTACATCGGGTAAAGGTGGGGTCGGTAAAACGACTTCTACGGCGAATCTCGGCACCGCGTTGGCCGCACTCGGTCACAAAGTGGCCGTCGTGGATGCGGATATCGGTTTGCGCAACTTGGACGTGGTAATGGGACTCGAAAACCGCATCGTCTACGACTTGGTTGATGTCATCGAAGGCAACTGTCGCCTGCGCCAAGCGCTCATCAAAGACAAACATCTTCCAGAGCTTTATTTGTTGCCCGCAGCACAGACCAAAGACAAAGATGCAGTTACTCAAGATGAAATGGTAGAGCTCGTTGATCAGCTCCGTGAAGAGTTCGAATACGTGTTGATTGACTGCCCAGCAGGCATTGAAAGTGGCTTCAAAAATGCGATTGCGGGTGCCGACGAAATCCTGATTGTCACCACTCCCGAAGTATCGGCTGTGCGTGATGCAGACCGTATCATCGGGCTGTGTGAAGCCTACGGCAAAGGTCAACCGCGCCTCATCCTCAATCGTTATCGCCCCAAAATGGTGCGCAGTGGCGAAATGATGAGTGTGGATGATGTGCTCCAAATCCTCGCCATTGATTTGATTGGTATTATCCCCGAGGACGAAGATGTGATTACCTCGACGAATAGAGGGGAAACACTCGCACTCGATAAAAACTCGCGCACAGGCAAGAGTTATAGTGACATTGCGCGCCGGATTACCGGCGAGGAAGTCCCCGTGGATATCATCGAGGACAATCCCAGTTTAATGGAACGCATTTCCAACATGTTCCGTGGGGGACGGTAACACGTTGGGAATGGAGAAGGAGTACAGCGATGGGACTTTTCAGTAAAAAAAAGGGATCAGGCAGTGTGGCACGTGATCGTCTGTTGACGGTGTTGCTGCATGACCGTGTCAAACTCACACCCGAAAATATCCAGAATCTCAAGCATGACTTGTGTGAAGTGATTCGGCGTTATGTGCCGAGTATTGATCCAAACAGCATTGATATCGCCATCACCACCAGCAACAACAAAGAGCAGCTCGAGACGCGATTTCCAATTGATCGGAATGGACGCAATTAAGAGGTGCATGCGGTATGCGCATGTGTGCAGCAGTGATTCCCAGTGCGGTCAGTCTTGAGTATTGAGGTCTGCAGTATGCAAATACCACCAGCGACGATTCGCTTTAGTCCCACACTGAAATGGTTTGCGGTTGTGCTCGTGTGTGTGGGCATGTATGTCTTGTATACGGCAGTGCATGATGTTGCCTTGGTTTTCTTTGGTGCAGTCGTGGTTGCCTACATCTTCTACCCCGTTATTACCTGGATTACCCCGTTTGTGCGCTCATCACGTCTGATAGCGACAACAGTGTTTCATATTGTTGTTGCTATCATGCTCGCGGCAACAGTGGGTTGGCTATGGCCGCCAATCAGTACACAGTACGAGTTGTTCCGCCAAGACATGCCTCGTATCGTGGCACAAATCCAAGCCACTCCCGTGACCATTGCCGGCGTAACTGTGGATGTTGGAGGCGAGTTGCAAAAGGCGCTACGTGATGTCGTATCATCATTACCGACACGTGTGCCAAAGTTGCTAGTAGGCATCATTGAAGGCTTTTTGCACCTGTTGGCATTTCTGATTACCACGTTTTACCTGTTGTCGCATGGGCGCCAGATTATCAGCCAACTTTTTCAACTAGTGCCTCTCGTGCATCGCGACGAGGTACGCTTTGTGGTACTACAGATTCATCACATCTTGAGTGGCTATATCCGCGGTACGTTGTTGCTTATCCCCATCATGGCCGTGCTGACAACGGTATCGTTGTGGTTGCTCGGTGTCGAATATGCCTTGTTGATTGGTATCATCAGTGGTATTGTCGAAATTCTGCCGATTATCGGGCCATGGTCTGCGGCTGGTTTTGCGATTATCATGGCCACCTTCCAACAACCGCTGCCGATTAGCGATTCTGTGATGGTTGTGATTGGGGTTATTGGGGTGCTTTATTTCTCATTACGTATGTTTGAAGACTATGTGATTATCCCCGCAGTGGTCGGCCCAGCAGTGCACCTCCATCCCATTCTCGTCATTGCTGCGATCCTGGCAGGGGCAGCAGTAGGAGGGGTGCTGGGGCTCTTTTTGGCTATTCCAGTCACTTCGGTACTGCAGTACATGCTCCGCTGGCTATATCATAAACTCGCCGACCACGACGATCTGCCAACCATGCCACGCCACTAAATGTGCGCATGTGCGATACGGTGAAATGGAGCGCGGGGTGGACACACAGTGTGTCCACCCCGCGGTGTTGCTGGTATTGATGGATCTGCCTAGGAATCAATTTTGACGCTGACGGTGCGGAAACCGGCGTCTACGTAAATAATCTCACCCGTAGTGGCTGATGCCAAGTCGCTGGCGAGAAAGACGGCCGTGTTGCCCACATCTTCTTGGGTCACGTTGCGCCGGAGTGGTGCCACCCCCGAGAACGCCTTGAGGAGCTCTTTGAAGCCGGTGATGCCACTGGCTGCCAGCGTGCGGATGGGACCCGCGCTAATCGCATTACAGCGAATGTTGCTCGGTCCGAGATCGCTGGCAATGTAGCGTACGCTGGCTTCCAGTGCAGCTTTGGCCACACCCATCACGTTGTAGTTCTGAGCGACTTGTTGTGAGCCGTGGTACGTGAGGGTAATCACTGAACCGCCGGGATTGAGCAGATGACGCGATGCTTTGACGGCAGCGGTCAGCGAGTAGACGCTGGAATTCATGGCCACATGGAAGCCGTCGCGGGTCACGTTGAGGTATTCGCCGTTGAGCTCTTCTTTTTTGGCGAAGCCAACGGCGTGCACCAAAATATCGTATGAGCCCCATTTTTCTTTGACTGTGGCAAACAACGCATCGAGCTCTTCATCGCTGTTGGCGTTGCACGACACGATAAAGGATGCATCGAGGCTGGTTGCCAAGGGTACGACACGCTTTTCGAGGACTTCACCGTAGTACGAAAAACCCAGCGTCGCACCGTGTTCGTGGAATGCCTTGGAAATGCCCCATGCAATCGAATGGTCGTTGGCCAGCCCCATAATGAGGGCGCGTTTGCCGGTGAGTAGACCCATGGTTCTCGTTCTCCTCTATTGCAAAAAACGCTCGGTCAGATGCCGCGATTACTTGCTTACTTGCAGGATCTCATCGATGAAGCCATATTCTTTGGCTTCTTGGGGCGTCATGAAGCGGTCACGACTGAAATCGCGGGTGATTTCTTCGGGGGTACGTCCGGTGTCACGCGATAGCAGACCGTTGCCGACGGTTTGTAGGCGCAATAATTCTTGTACCATGCGCTCGACATCGGGGGCATATCCTTGGGCACCACCACCAGCAGGGTGGAAGTGGATGGTCGAATGAGGCAATGCGTAGCGCTTGCCTTTGGTGCCACCAGCCAACAAAATCGTAGCCATGCTCCCTGCGCGCCCCACACACACCGTGTTGACATCACACGAGATGATGTGCATGGTGTCGTAGATGGCCAACCCGTCGCGTACACTGCCCCCCGGGCTGTTGATGTAAAACCAGATGTCACGGGTGGGGTCTTGGTGTTGCAGATAGAGTAGCTGAGCTACGATCGAAGAAGCAACATCGTCATCAATGGGGGTACTCAACATAATTACACGCTCGTTGAGCAGACGCGAAAACAAATCCCAGCCGCGTTCGCCCCGTGCGGTACGTTCAATCACACTTGGAATGTATGGCATTATTACTGTCCTCCTGCTGTGCACTGGAGTGTGCCCCAATGCACTGTGAAGTATACCATCTTTTATTGCTGTGCTCCAAATTGTGCTACCTGCGCTGGTAGACCACATGTCCCCCCACAATGGTCATATCAACCGTGATATGCAGGATGTCGTCGGGAGCACAGGTGGCGTAGTTGGTGTCGAGTATGGCCATGTCGGCGAGCAAGCCGGGGGTAATGCTGCCCTTGAGGTGCGCTTCACGCGTCAGCCATGTGGGTGAGACGGTATAGGCGCGTAGGGCGGCCATGCGGTCAATGGCTTCGTGGGGGGCAATGACAGTGCCCTTGTGCGTCTTGCGTGTCACCAGACTGTACAAGCCGATAAACGGATTGTAGTGCGACGCACTGGGCACATCGCTTGATGCAATCAGCGGAATGCCTCGGTCCAGATACGTTTTGGCCGGCTTATAGCGGTGTGCTAGTGTTTCACCCACATCGCGGAAGAGGTCGTCACCTTCGTAGTAGATAAATGTGGGCTGGATGACCGCACCAATCTGGTATGTGGCCATAGCCTGCAACGCTGCTTCGCTGGCAAAATAGGCATGGATGATGTTGTGGCGATGGTCACGCGGATTGGCTGCTACCACGTCCGCAAATGCCAATGCAGTCTCGTGGTGGGCACGGTCACCGGTCGCATGGATACCGATATCCCAGCCTAAATTGTGCCCATACGCAAAGTAGCGGCGCACATCGGCCGCATTGAGGCGATTAAAGTCACGCACCATGTGTTCACCTACAAACGGCTTGAACATCCAGGCGGTGCGACTGGTCGTGCCGCCGTCAAGGGCCATTTTGAGTGCGGTGATGCGCAGCATTTCGTCTCCCAGCCCACTCCACACTCCGAGATTTGCGGCACGGGTGTCGAGCTCTTTTTCAGTTTCATCGCCACTGTAGCCATGCCACGACGGCAGCAGTGACGTGCGTACATGGAGTTTGCTGTAGCGGTAGGCTGCCATGTAGGCGCGTATCTCCCACGGATAGAGCCCTGGATCTTGGATGCTGGTAATACCGTACGACAGATATGCGGTGCTCGCCTTTTGGATGCCCAGTATGGCCTCTGCTTCGGTCTCTGCGGGCAACAGATTGCGCACAAGCTGTTTGGCGGCTGCGCGCAAAATGCCGTTGGGCTGTCCATCCGCATCGCGCTCGATGGCACCACCGCTAGGATCGAGGGTATTCGCATTGATTCCAGCCAGGGTGAGCGCCACACTGTTGACCACGTCCATATTAAACGAACGCTTGAGTATCACCGGGTGCTGGGTGGTAACCGTATCAATATCCCATCGTGTGGGTATGCGCTGTTCGACGAGTGATGATTCGTTCCAGCCCTCGCCGATAATCCACTGCCCAGGCGGGGTGTTTTTGACTGCCGTGGCGATGAGGTCGCGCATTTCACCTAGTGATGTGACATCATCGAGGGCGATACGCGTCATCTTGATGCCCACTTCCAGCATGTGGTTGTGGCTGTCGTTGAATCCCGGTACCACGGTGGCACCGTGCAGGTTGATGACCTTGGTACCGCATCCCGCGAGGGCTAGGATTTCGTGTTCCCGCCCAATGGCGACGATGCGTCCGTGGAGACACGCCACCGCCTGTACGACGGGTTTGTGTATGTCCATGGTGATAATGTTGGCGTTATGCAGGATTAAATTGGGGATAAATGCCATGGGGTGACTGCATTCCTTTGTTGAGGTGTGTATGGTCACACCATAGCAGTATCGGAATCAATATGCAACAAACAGACGCAGAATGTTGAGAACTGTTTCCAACAGGGCGCGGTGCATCGGGTTCCCCCAATGCACCGCGTTGCAATGTGTCGCTATGCCGTTTTCGGTACACTACTTGCGCTGGTAGACTACATTTCCCCCCACAATGGTCATATCAACCTTGATGTGCAGGATATCGTCAGGGGCGCAGGTGGCGTAGTTGGTGTCGAGTACGGCCATATCCGCGAGCAAGCCGGGAGTAATGCTCCCCTTGAGGTGCTCTTCACGTGTTAGCCACGTGGGTGTCACGGTGTACGAGCGCAAGGCTGCCATGCGGTCAATGGCTTCTTGGGGGGCAATCACGGTGCCCTTATGGGTTTTGCGTGTCACCAAGCTGTACAGGCTGATAAACGGATTGTAGTGAAAGGTGCTGGGAATGTCGCTCGAGGCAATCATCGGGATGCCACGGGCGAGATATGTCTTAGCCGGCTTGTATTCGTGTGCCAACTCTTCACCGACATCGCGGAAGAGGTCGTCGCCCTCGAAGTAAATAAATGTGGGCTGGATAACCGCGCCAATCTTGTATTTGGCCATGGCCTGTAGCGATTCCTCGCTGGCAAAGTAGGCATGGATGATGTTGTGGCGATGGTCGCGTGGATTGGCTGCTACTGCATCCGCAAACGCCAACGCCGACTCATGGTGGGCGCGGTCACCGATAGCATGGATGCCGATATCCCAGCCGAGATCATGCCCGCGCTTGAAGAAGCGGCGCAAATCGGCCGGGTTGAGGCGATTAAAGTCACGCACCACGCTTTCGCCCACAAACGGCTTGAACATCCAGGCAGTGCGGCTGGTGGTGCCGCCGTCAACGGCCATTTTGAGTGCCGTCAAACGCAACATCTCGTCACCCAGTCCGCTCCACAGCCCTAGGTTGGCGGCGCGGTCGTCGAGCTCTTTTTCGATTTCTTCTTCGCGGAAGCCATGCCACGACGGCATCAGCGACGTGCGTACATTGAGTTTGCCGTAGCGATAGGCGGCCATGTAGGCCTGCATCTCCCACGGGTAGAGCCCTGGCTCTTGGATGCTGGTGATGCCATACGACAGGTATTCAGTGCTCGCCTTTTGGATGCCTAGTACGGCCTGGTCTTGGGTCACCGCTGGCAACAGGTTGCGCACCAGTAGTTTGGCAGCTGCCCGCAAAATGCCGTTGGGGCGCCCATCGGCGTAACGCTCGATGGCGCCACCGCTGGGGTCTGGGGTATTGGCGTCGATGCCTGCCATACTCAATGCCACGCTATTGACCACGTCCATGTTGAAAAAGCGCTTGAGCAACACGGGGTGCTTGTCGGTGGCGGCGTCAATGTCCCCACGGGTCGGCAGGCGATTTTCGGCGAGGAACGATTCGTTCCAGCCTTCACCGATAATCCACTGTCCCGGTGGGGTATTTTGGGCTGCCTTGGCGATGAGGTCGCGCATTTCACCCAGCGATTTGACATCGTCGAGGGCGATACGCGTCATCTTGATGCCCACTTCCAACATGTGGTTGTGACTGTCGTTGAGCCCCGGTACCACCGTGGCACCATGCAGGTTGATGACCTTGGTGCCAGGGCCTGACAGTGCCAGGATTTCGTGGTCGCTCCCGATGGCGACGATGCGGCCTTGGAAACACGCCACCGCCTGCA
>CAZMWB010000029.1:0-33134 GCA_964569955.1 uncultured Klebsiella sp.
TCGATTATCGTAAACGCAGAGTCGCCGGGCAGGTCTTTGTCGATGACTGCTACTACGAGCGTGACATTGGCGCACATATCCAGCTCTACTATGCGAAATCAGACACATCGGTGTGCCATTGGATGGATCACGCCTACTCACATGCCGTCGTCTATATGCCCCCCGGACAACCGTTGATTGCGCTTGAGCCGGTGACCAATGGCAACGATGGGTTTAACCTGATGGCACAGGGTGCCCAGGCACACGGCGTCTTTGTGCTCGCCCCAGGTGCCGCCCGCGAGGCGATGTCGGGATACGTGGTTTCATAACTGGCTCATATGTGTGTCATGAAACTCATGTATGATGACACGTAGGTAATCTTTTTACGTGGCACACCATGCGCTTCCGTCACTATCCATTTGCACATGTCTACAACTTTCGAGACCTAGGCGGTTATCGCACCTACGATGGGCGTGAGACCGCCTATGGTGTCTTTTTTCGTTCGGATTCGCCGCATCTGATGACGGCGACAGACCGGGATACGGTCTATGGTTTTGGGGTGCGTTCGGTGATGAGTTTACAGTTTGCATACGAATTGGGTGTGCATCCGAATCCGTTTTTGGCTGATACACGGTTTAGTTGTAGTAATTTCTCAGTGTTTGCTGATTTTCATGAATATGCGGCAAATGTCCAAGTAGGTACCTACAAGCTGTTGTTTGACTCGATACAGACCAAGCAGCCCATTATCTGTGCCGCCATCCGCACGTTGATTCATGCACCGCATGCGGCGTGGTACTATTGCCGAATTGGCAGTGAGCGCTCCGGGTTGATTTCCGCATTGTTGCTGGATGTGGTGGGGGTGACCCACGATGTGATTATTGCGGATTATACGCGCACCACCATTTATGCGGCACCGATTATTGAACAATTGCGCCGTGAAATCATTGTGCATTTTCCTGATTATAGCAATCAAGTCTACGACATTATCTGGCCACGCCCGGAGAATATGCAGTATTTTCTCTTCTTATTGCAGCAGAAATACGGCAATAGCGAAGGCTATTTGCGTCATATCGGTGTTACTGACGGGGAAATTGCCCAACTCCGTACAAAATTCGTTGTTGACGCATCATACGGCGTATAAGGATTATGAGTTGGAAATAATGGGCAAGTCGTGGATATGACTGCCGTTGACGGCAATGCGCAACATGAAGTCAGCAACATTGGCACGTGATACCCGCGCATTGAATGTGCGATTGTTGTTGTCAATCACATATTGACCCGTGAATGCTTCATCACTGAGGTGATGGGTGCGTACAATGCTCCAGTCCAACGTGCTACGCGTGGCTTCCTGCACTAGTATCTGTGACATTCGTGCAAAGCGACTCGCACTCGGTGACAACAACAGTGTATTCAAGCGACCAGTGAGGATGCCCTGGCGACTGTGTGGCAGTTGGACGTGTGTGTCGCAAATTGCCACGAATCTAGTAACCGAGTGCTTTTTCATGCCGTTGATGATGGTATGCGTCATGTCGTGAAATACATCCTCGGTATCGGTTGCAGTCGGAGCAATGGCATTTACTACTGCATCAGCATGTTGCAACACGCGCTCAATACCAAACTGATCACGTGCATCACCGATGATGACACGTAGCCGCTCGTGTGAAAAGGGCATTTTCGTGGGACGACGCACATATGCAGTGACATCATGCCCCATGCTAATTGCTTGCCGCACGAGATGATTCCCAGTACGACCACCTGCGCCTAAAATCACCAATCGCATTGTGTGTCACATTCCATATTGACCATGTTTGCTCCATCTTACATGAAAGGTATCAGTTAACGCAAATAGAGAAAGAATCTAATCCCATGGAGGATAGTGCGCATTGAAATGCTCATATGTATAAATTTGCATATAACATACTGACATACTACGTTATTGGTCATTTTAAAATTAGAAAAACACGAGAAATATTGATAAATATTAATAATATTTCATACATATGACGTTTAGCAATGTGTGTGTTGTAAATATCGTTGTTGATACGATGCTCATCGTCTGGCAAACAGGGCCAACTAGGAGAGCTATGCAGGTATAGCCAGTCCATGTACAATGGAGTGAGTGAGCGTGCTACGACGGATGGGGAGTAAAGCGTGTATGGAAGTCTACTATTGTGGTCAATGTCGCATGATGATTGCCCCACAGGCGCACTTCTGTAGTGTGTGTGGCAGTGTGGTGCATCCACGGAGATCGTGGGTGCGCAAGACCTGGCCACACATTGCGTGGATCCTGCAACGCGTTGTTGCCATCTATGTGGTATGGGTGGCGTTGCGAATCGGCTCGCCAGTTGCGCTGATCGTGACCCCTGACTGTGTGGCAACTCCTGCTCGTGTGGGTATTGCAATGCGTGTCATGGGGGAAATCCAGCCGCTAGTAGGTGTGGTTGGTGGCGAATCGTTGTTTGTGGCACGTGCATGTACACCGATGCCAGCGTGGTACGTGGTCGGTCCTGCCCCATCATGGGTGGTCGCCATGGTACAACGTGATACAACGACCTGGCCAGGTACGCTCCTCGCCGTGGTGGATCAAGGGGTTGCCACCAGTGAACAGGTGCTGATTACCGGCATCCGCACGGCTGTCACAGGTGTCCAGAGTTTTCTTTTTGATACACGCACATGGTAATTTCCATGGCGAGAAATCGTGAACAATGACCAATCCAATGTTAGATATTGGGCGCGTGCGCTCTGCACTGCGTTCCCTTGATGTGCGGCCAACACGGGCCATGGGACAGAACTTTTTGGTTGATGGTCATGCGTTGGCACAAATCGTGGCTGCGGGTGAAGTGAGTGCCACAACCACTGTCGTCGAAGTCGGTCCAGGGCTAGGCGTGCTGACGTGGGAGCTCGTCCAGCGGGCAGCACACGTGATTGCGGTGGAGCTCGATAAACGCCTCATCGCCCGCTTACACGACGAGTTCCGCCACGCCACCAACCTGACACTCGTCAACAACGACATATTGCGTACCGACATTGCAACATTGACTGGGCCGCACCCCTATCATGTGGTCGCCAATTTGCCGTATGCGATTACATCGCCCGTGCTGCGTCACTTCCTCGAAGCAGTACATCCCCCAGAGGTCATGGTGGTACTCGTGCAACGAGAGGTCGCCCAGCGGATTTGTGCGCTTCCCGGTGACCTATCGGTGCTCGCCCATGCCATTCAAATTCGTGCCATTCCCGAACTTGTCACCATCGTGCCCCCGAGCGCCTTTATGCCAGCGCCAGAGGTCTATTCAGCCGTGTTGCGCCTGCGCCGCCGCGATGTACCACTTGTCTCGGCTGCCGCAGAGCCGGGGGTGATGCGGGTTATCAAGGCGGGATTTTTGCACGCCCGCAAGCAGCTTGGCAATAGTCTGGCGAGTGGGCTTGCGTCACACCAGATTTCCATCACCCGCGAAGCCGCACAGGCACATCTCATCGCTGCAGGGATTGACCCGGTACGCCGCGCCGAAACGGTGACAATCGCGGAATGGATTGCGTTGGCCCACCAGCTCGGCTACTAGACTTCGTGTGCGAGGAGGGGCGCAAGCCGATTGGTGCTAAACGATGCGGGGAGGCGCGCAATTAGGATGTCTCGGATGCCGCTTAGTACCCGACTATTTGGCCCCAACAGGAGCCCTGTGGTACGTGATTGTGCGACGACGGATTCGACGTACTGCTTGCGTGCCTGTTGGTAGGCGAGTAGCGCATCGGGGACATCGTCGTAGTGCTGGAACGATTTGGCCAGTACGAGGGCGTCTTCGATGGCCTGACATCCCCCTTGCCCCAAGTTGGGCGTCATGGCATGGGCGGCGTCACCCAGCAATGCGACACGCCCATCCGTCCAGGTTGGCAGCGCCGGAAGGTCATAAATATCGTGCTGGAGGATGGCGGTACTCGGTGTGGCAGCAATAATCGCCGCAATCGGTATGCCCCAATCTGCGAACAGCGTGTGCAGATGCGCTTGCCGTTCACTGCTGGGAATGAGCTGTTCGGGTGGCTGATTGCGGGTGGCATACCAGTAGATCTGATTGTCTGCGAGTGGGGTAACCCCAAACCGCATCCCGCGACTTCCCAGCCACTCTCCCCAGCGTTTGCCCACACGTTCATGGTCGAAATAACAGACCCCACGCCACGCAGTATATCCGGCATAGCGTGGCGCAATATGGGGAAACCATTGTTGGCGGATACGAGAATGGATGCCATCAGCGACAATCAAAGCGGCTCCGTGGCTCGATGTGCCGTTGCTGAGCTGGGCGGTAACCCCGGTCTCATCTTGGGTATACGCTGTGACGGCAATTCCGTAGTGTGGCCGCACAAACAAGGCGTTGCGCAGGATGTCCATCAGTACGGTACGATGCATGACGATGGTCGGCGCCCCGTAGCGCGCTTCGATGTCGTCGGTATGAGCGGCGACGAGTGTGGCACCACGTTTGTTGTGAATACCACCGGTACGATGCGCCGTGCCACGGGCACGAATCGCCCCGCCGACACCGATTTGATTGAAGACTTTGACGGCATTTGGCCAGAGCGCAATGCCTGCACCGACACTGGTGTACGTTGCCACACGCTCGTAGACCGTCACTTGGTGTCCACGGAGTTGGAGCGCAAGGGCCGTGGTCAACCCACCGATTCCTGCCCCACTAATAATGATGTGCATGCCTGGACCTATATATACAGTTAGGCGTGGAGCCGTACGGCGTTCCCGGCTTTTAATTGTACCGCATCAACCACCGGTGCGTTGTCGAATTTGAGGGGTGTAGCGGTACGAATTGTTACCATGCAATCATGGTTGGCGGTGAGGGTGCAGTGGACGATACGACCTGCACTCCAGTGCATATCAACGCATATCCCCCCACGGGCACAAAGGCCATGGACCGTACCTGTTGCCCAGGCCGAAGGAAGCGCAGGGAGCAGGTGTAGTGTGCCGTCGTGGCTTTGAATGAGCATTTCTGCAATCGCAGCGGGAGCCCCAAAGCTGCCATCAATCTGGAACGGAGGGTGTGCGCCGAGCATGCTGGGATAGGTCGAGTCCCGTAAGAGGCGGTGCACGATGGCGAGCGCCATGTCGCCGTCGTGGAGCCGTGCAAAACAGGCGGCTACCCAGGCTGCACTCCAGCCGGTATGACCACCGCCATGTGCAAGCCGTGTATCGAGGCTGGCGCGCACCGCAGCTGCGAGTGTAGGTGTGGTAATCGGGGTAATCTCGTTACTCGGATAAATACCATACAGGTGCGAAATATGGCGGTGACCAAGCTCGAATTCGGGGAGGTCATGGCGCCACTCTTTGAGGCGGCCTTGGGCATCAATGAGTGGGGCAGGGAGCAAGGCTTGGGTATGCCTGATTTCTGCTACCCAGTCAGCATCATTATCGCCGAGCATGTGGGCAAGCTGGAGACACGCCGTAAACAGGTGACGTGTCATCGCAATATCAGACTCACTCGATACAGATACGCCACACGGTTGCCCATCGGGTGCCACAAAGACATTTTCGGGTGATGTGGACGGGCTGGTTCCCAATGTGCCATCGGGTTGTGGTTGGAGCCAGTCAATACAAAACTGCGCTGCCCCACGTAATGCGGGGAGTGCGTGGTCACGCGCGAATTGTCGGTCACCGGTGAACTGCACGTATTCCCAGAGATGTGTGGCGAGCCATGCTGCTGAATACGGCCACATGAACCACACCGCTTTGCCTTTGACAGGGTTCGCAGGAGCCCAGATATCGGTGTTGTGGTGTGCCGTCCAGCCGCGACACCCGTAACTCGTCGCCATGCGTGCGCCGTCGTGCATCAAGTTTGCCACCAGCTGATGCAGTGGTGCTTGGCATTCGCTCAGATTGGTCGTGTTGGCTGCCCAGTAATTCATCTGTGTATTGATGTTGATGGTGTAGTTGCTACTCCAGGGTGGTACCGGGTTATCGTTCCAGATGCCCTGTAAATTAGTGGCTTGGGTGCCAGGGCGTGACGACGCTATCAGCAAATAGCGCCCGAAGTGGAGCAACAGCGCCACCAAATCGTGATCATCGGCTGGGGCTACCACAGGATGCATCTGCGTGGCATGCGCATGGTAGCGAATGGCATCATCGGCTGGTGGTGGTGGCGTGGTGTGCAAGCGCACTAATCGTTCATCGGTGGGCAAGTCGGCACGGCTCGTCCCAAGAGTGAGCGTCATGCGCCCATAGAGGGTCTGGTGGTCGGCCACATGGCGTTCCCAATGGTGGGTGCGTGGTATGGCCGTGCTCAGCGCCTGTTGTGCCCGGTGTCCGGCATCTGCGTTGGCGGGCTGGTCAAAGCGTACAAAGCTTGTCGCGCCTGCCACCATGATGGTTACCGTGCTCGCATTGCGCACACTGAGCGTGGGATGGTCGTGGCTGAGTTCACCGTCGTGTGCGATGACCTGCGCCACGATAGCGGCGCGCATCCCCTGACCTTTGCCACGAATCGGCTCTGGGTCTTTGACATAATTGGGCTCGACGTGTAGTGGAGCCCTGACATGGAGCCAGAGTTGGTTGTCGCTACTCACATGCTCCATCCCAAAGAGACTCTGTAGGGCGAGTGTGATGCTGAGGGCACGGGGTTGGTTGGCGTGGAGCTCGATTATCATCACATCGTCGGGATGGGACACATAGACACGGCGCTGATAGGTGACGCCGTCTACCTGATACCGTGTATGCGCAGTTGCGGTCTGCAAATCGAGAGACCGTTCGTAGGCGTGCACATCACCGGTATGATGTGGGGTGATGAGGATGTCGCCGAGTGGCAAAAACGACTGCGTCCATGTTTCAATGAAGTGTTGTTCGACATACTGTTCTGCCCCACGATAGTTGTGGTGGGCCAGCAATGTGCGTACCTGTTGTAAGTCAGCGCGATGATCACGGTGGATGCCGTCACGAGGTTGTCCCGACCAAAACGTATCGTCGTTGAGGGCGATTTTTTCGTGCGTCACATCGCCAAACACCATACCCCCCAAGCGACCATTGCCGACGGGCATGGCTTCGACCCATGTGCGGGCTGGTTGACGGTACCACAGGCGGTGCGTGTTCATCGTTGAACTCCTTGTGTGATTACGACTCGGAACGACGGTGTGCTCCATCCATTATATATACACCATGTGGAGCGATTGCCGTCTGCAAAAAATGCGGTGGGCACTACTGCCCACCGCAACGAGGATATGTCGGCTACCGGATAATCAGACTCGTACCAGTCATTTGTGGCGCCGGCGCCAACCCGAGCACATCGAGCACGGTGGGTGCGATATCACTGAGGCGTCCGCCATCACGCAAGGTGACCTGTTGGTAGGCGGAGGTGGCAGGTGCCACCAACATCACAGGCACCTGGTTGGTGGTATGTGCGGTAAACGGTCCACCTGTTTCCAGATCAATCATGTATTCCGCATTGCCGTGATCGGCAGTCACCAGTGCGATGCCCCCCTTGGCACACACTGCAGCCACGACGGCGCCCACACACTGGTCCACTGTTTCCACTGCCGTGATGACTGCCGGGAGCACGCCAGTATGCCCGACCATGTCTGGATTGGCAAAATTGACGATGATGACATCATACGTGTCCGTCGCAATGGCTTCGAGGAGGCCATCACGAATCGCAGCCGCACTCATTTCTGGTTGTAGATCATAGGTGGCCACTTTGGGTGATGCCGCCAACAGGCGCTCTTCGCCGGGGAAGGGTATTTCACGGCCGCCGTTGAAGTAGAACGTCACATGTGGGTACTTCTCGGTCTCGGCGGCGTGGAGCTGGTGCAAACCGGCGTCGGAGATGACTTTGGCGAGCGGTGATTCGACATCGTCGTTGATGAACGCGGTGGTCACCGGCAAGTCTTTTTCGTACTCGGTCATTCCCACGTAGTACAGATTGGCGAGTGTGGGTCGCTGAAAGCCGTCAAAATCAGGTACCACAAAGGCACGGGTAATTTGACGCATCCGATCAGCGCGGAAGTTAAATGCCACAATCGCATCGTTGTTTGTGATAGTGGCAATCGGTGTGCCACTGCCATTCACCACCACCGCTGGTTTGATGAATTCGTCGGTGATGTCGGCCGCATATGCGTGTTGGATGGCATCAGCAGCGCTTGTTACATGCTCACCAATGCCGAGGACCATGGCTTCGTATGCCATGCGGGTGCGTTCCCAGCGCTTGTCACGGTCCATGGCGTAGTAACGACCAGTGACACTCGCGATTTCGCCGATACCGATGCGACTCATGGCTGCTTCGAGTGTGCGCAAGAAGCCAGCTCCGCTCCGTGGCAGGGTATCACGGCCATCGGTAAAGAGGTGTAAATAGACATGTTTGATGCCTGCCCGTTTGGCGAATTCGAGCAGGGCAATCTGATGATTGATATGACTATGTACGCCGCCGTCACCGAGCAGCCCAATCACATGCAAATTGCTCTGATGGGTACGCGTATGTGCAATCGCATTCAGAAAGGCATCGTTGTGGTAAAAGCTCCCATCTTCGATACTCGTATCAATGCGCGTAATATCTTGCATGACCACAAAGCCGGCCCCTAGGTTGAGATGCCCCACCTCGGAATTACCCATTTGACCGGTAGGCAGACCAACATGCTTTTCGGCTGCATAGATGAGCGTAGTCGGACACGTGGCACGCCAGTGATCGAGATTGGGGGTGTGAGCCTGTTTGACGGCATTCCCCACGATATCGTTGCGTTCACCCAAGCCATCCAAGATGGCAAGTAACACAGGGCGGGGGCGCGATGCAGACATGCGATACTTCTCCTCATTGCAAAAAAGCGCAACGGTGCCCCACCATGGGGCACCGCATTGCGTCATTCCTTAGCGGCGTTTGCCACGCGCCACGGGTGCGCTACTGGTCGTTGGTTTCGCTACAGGTGCCGTGCTTGCCTGGTTTTGCATCACCGCCAACAGCTCTTGTTCACGACCGAGATGGCAGACCTTGAATTTTTTGCCGCTCCCACACGGGCACGGATCGTTGCGCCCTGGCATGCGCACATCGTTGCGCACGGTACGTGCCGCTTGCCTGTCTGTGCTCTCTTGGACTTGGGCCTTTTGGGCGGCCATCAAGCGTTTGAGCTGTTCGGCTTCGAGTTGGCGCAAATGATCTTCGTATTGGTACGACACGTGAATCAGCTGATAGACGACTTCACGTTGTATGTTGGTCTTGAGTTCTTCGAACATGCTAAACGCATTGCGCTGGTACTCGATGAGTGGGTCGCGCTGTGCAATCGCCTGTAGGCCGATTTCCTGGCGCAAATCTTCCATGCCAGTAAGATATTCGACCCAGTGGCGGTCAATGATGGCGAGGAGCAGGCGGCGCTCGATGGTGCGCATGTTGGCCACACCTACCGCATTTTCACGGGCATCATAGGCCGCTTCGAGTTGTGCAATCAGCTCTTCGAGGATCTCGTCGCGTGACAGGTCAATCAACTCTTCTTCGATGTCTTTGGGCAAGAGCGGATTAATCACGCGCAAGGGGCGCATCAGCGGTGCGAGGTCCCATTCGTCGGGGTCATCACCGAGGTGTTGCGTGACCAGCGACTCGATTTCGTCGGACATCATGCTGATGAGCCGCTCACGCAACTCTTCCCCGGCAAGAATTTGGCGGCGGTCCGCATAAATCACGGTGCGCTGCTTGTTCATCACGTTGTCGAATTCGACGGTGTGCTTGCGCAAATCGAAGTTGTACCCTTCGACACGCGTTTGTGCGTTTTCGATGGAGCGATTAATTAGCCCGGCTTCGATGGGCACATCGTCATCCACGCCGAGGCGTTCCATCAACGACTTTACTCGTTCCATCGGACCAAAGCGGCGCATCAGATCATCTTCGAGTGACAAGTAAAAGCGCGACGAACCAGGGTCCCCTTGCCGTCCCGCACGGCCACGGAGCTGGTTGTCAATGCGGCGTGCTTCGTGGCGCTCGGTACCGATGACGTGCAACCCGCCCAGCGCCACCACTTCTTCACGCTCGACTTCGGTGCGTTGGCGGGCGTCGGCGAGCGCCGTATTAATCTGCTCGGGAGTGGCATCTTCGCTGCGTATTTTTTGCTCGCTGAGTACCACCTCTACCAGCCCATCCGGATTACCACCCAACAAGATGTCGGTGCCACGACCTGCCATGTTGGTGGCAATGGTAACGGTGCCGAGGCGCCCTGCCTGAGCGATAATCGTGGCTTCGCGCTGGTGTTGTTTGGCGTTGAGCACGTTGTGGGTAATACCTGCCTTTTTGAGCAGCTGGCTGAGTCGTTCCGACGTTTCAACGGATGTGGTCCCCACCAGTACGGGACGCCCTATGGCATACTGCTGTTTGATGTCACTGATAACCGCATTGAATTTGGCTGCTTCGGTGCGGTATATCTGATCGTCGGTATCTTTGCGCACCATTGGGCGATGCGTGGGAATAATCGTCACTTCCAGATTGTAGATTTTGGCGAATTCTTCGCGTTCGGTGTCGGCCGTACCCGTCATTCCCGAGAGCTTTTTGTACATGCGGAAAAAGTTCTGGTACGTGATAGTCGCCAGGGTGACGTTTTCTTGGCGCATGCGCACGCCCTCTTTAGCCTCGACGGCTTGATGGAGCCCATCGCTCCAGCGTCGGCCACTCATTTTGCGCCCAGTGAACTCGTCAATGATGACCACTTCGCCATCAGGCTCGACCATGTAGTCACGGTCACGATGATAAATGAACTGTGCCCGTAGCGCATTTTCGAGGTAATGGGTGAGCTCGTAGTATTTGGGGTCGTACAGATTCTCGTTTTGTGGGATGCGCAGGAGCTTCTCCACTTTGAGAATCCCTTGTTCGGTTATCTGAATCGTTTTACTACGCAGGTCAATCATGAAATCACCATCCGGGTCAATATTTTCTTTTTTGACCTGATCAGGTGTATATGGACTTGCGACCAAGTTGCGCACAATTTGCGCAAAACGGCGATATTCCTGACTACTTTCTTGGGCAGGCCCCGAAATAATCAACGGGGTACGTGCTTCGTCAATCAGGATGTTGTCAATTTCGTCTACAATCGCATAGTTGAGTGGGCGCTGTACCAACTGGGCCTCTTCGACGACCATGTTGTCACGCAGGTAGTCGAAGCCGAATTCGCTGTTGGTGCCATAGGTAATATCTGCGTGGTAGGCCTCGCGGCGGGTGACTGGACGCCAGTGAATCAGGCGCCGATCGTCGCTGGTTGCATTGGGGTCAATATAATCGGGGTCAAAAATTGCCGAGAAATCATGGGCGATGACGGCCACACGCAATCCGAGCAAATGGTAAATGGGTGCCATCCACCCCGCACCAACACGCACGAGGTAATCGTTGACGGTGATAAGGTGGACACCTTCACCCGAAAGCGCATTCAGGTAGAGTGGGAGTGTGGCAACCAGTGTTTTACCTTCGCCGGTTTTCATTTCGGCGATGCGTCCACTGTGCAGGGTAATCCCACCAATCAGCTGCACATCGAAATGGCGCTGGTTATTGATCCGTTTGGATGCTTCACGCACCACGGCAAAGGCTTCGGGCAAAATGTCGTCGAGCGTAGCGCCGTCAGCGAGCTGCGCTTTGAATTTGTCGGTATATGCGGCGAGCTCTGCATCGCTACAGGCAGCGATGGTCTGCTCAAGCGCATTGATTTGCTTGACGATAGGGTCAATACGGCGTAGCTCTTTTTCAGAACCACCACCGAGTAAATTTTTGAGAAAGTTAAACACACGCACTCCTTGTGGCGAGGCGACAGCGTCACACAATGCCTTCCGCATCGTTGTGCATTATAACATAGCACACACCGGTGCTGATGAGCACTTGATGAAACAGCTGTCATTGTATGTGTGGCCTGCCGTGGTGGTGTGTGTCGCAAGTTGTTGTTATGATACAGATGAGGTATTCGGCATAGTCTGAGGCGGTCGTTCATGCACAGGCAAGATTGGTGGCGCATGGCGCTCGCCATGTGGATTGCACAGTTTGCGGTCCTCGTGACCGCAAACATGCTCAACTTTGCGCTCATCTGGCAACTTTCGTCACAACGTGATGCTGCGGTGGCCTTGAGTATCGCTGGTGCGATTAGCTTGGCTCCAAGTGTGCTGTTGGCTCCCGTGATTGGCAGGGTGGTTGACCGCTATTCACGACGTACCATCATGATTGTAGCCGAGCTCCTTTCGCTTATCCCGCTCTGGCTCATCTGGCAGTGGCATACGACCACGTTCGCATGGGTCATCTATGCGGTCGTCGTATTGCGTGCGCTGAGTACGGCGTTCTATACGACGGCGTGGCAAGCAACCTGGCCACAACTTATTCCGGCTTCGCATCTGCAACGATTCAGCAGTATGCCACAAATCATTCTCGGAGCAGCATCACTGCTCACTCCCGTGTGTGGTGCTGCCATTGTTGCATCACAGCAATGGGATTGGGCCATCCTGGCTGCATTTCTGGCGTTGGTGGTGAGTGTTGTGGTGGCATGGATGGTGACACCGGTGATGCCCTTTGTGCCCACCGATGTGCCGTGGTGGCAGGATTGGCAGAGTGTGTGGCACGAATTCACTACTACGAGCGGATTACTCGGCGTACTCGTGGTTGCTGTTGTGCTCAATATGGCCGTCATGCCCGTTTTCAGTTTGTTGCCGTATCTGGTGAATTCCCATGTTCAGGCAGGGGCGTGGGTGTTGGCCACCAGTGAGATTATTGGCGGTATTGGACTGGTGTGTGGTGTTGCTCTCCTCATATGGTGGGGAGGTTTTCCCCATGTTATCCACACCCTGATTTGTGCTGTTATCGTGCTTGCAGTCGCCTTCGGGTTATTGGCATGGTTGCCTCCCCACCCCTATGTACTCTATCTCTTTGTGGGGCTCCTCGGCTGGGCGGGGGCATGGATGCACGGGCCGTTGTTGACACTGCTCCAGATCAACGTGCCTGAGCAGATGTATGGGCGTGCATTGGCGATGCTGAATGCGGCCACCAATGCGGCCACGCCACTTGGTATTCTTGTTGCCGGCTATGTGGTCGCGTGGTGGGGTGTGACAACCTGGGCAGTGCTGGTCATGATGGTGATTGTGCTGATGGTGCTCGTCGTAGTCAACAGCACCATCATGGCGTTGCGTGGCGTGCCATCAACGCGCACCTAGGGTTTGCTGCAGGGCATACCACCATACCGTTTGTGGCATAATTACGGGGCAGGTATGTTGCTTCAAGGATGATGGTTTATGACGACACTCAATGCACATCTCATGCACGTGGCTACCACGTTTGCACTCGGCATACCGCACACCATCACTCCCTTGCAACCCGGGTTTGTGGCGCATGCGCACCGGCTACAAACCGCAACGCACGACGTGATGGTCAAGACGTACGACCATTCACGTGCGATTACTGCACGCATGCTCGAATATGCACCCTTTTATTTGCAAGTTACTGACTACGTGTACCGTCATACGCCGGCACATGGGCGCATCGCCATGCCCATGGCGCGCCCCGATGGGTCGTTTTTGTACGATGATGCCCCCTACGTGTCGGCCGTGTTTGCCTACCTCCCCGGGGTGACCCCACGGACTACACCGTTAACAGTGGCGCAACAGTGCGATATGGCCACCACGGTGGGCTACATTCATCGGGCAAGTGCACAGGTGCCATTGCCCGCCCACGCACGTATTGAAACGTTTCTCCCGCGCTGGGATGCGGTATGGGATGGCATGCTCAACGATGGGTGGACGCAGCTGCCTGCCCCCGTGCGGATGATGTTGGACCCTCATCGTGCTACATTGTGCATCTTGCATCAACGCTTGCGTCATGTGGGCGCATATCTGCAGACCCACCCCCTCCCCATGGTGCTTTGTCATAGCGACATCCACGGCTGGAATGTCATCGTACAGGGTGACCGTACCTGGCTGATTGATTTCGAGGGACTGGTCTTGGCACCAGCCGAACAGGATTTGTTCTGTTGGTATGGGGATGCCAACTGGCCGACCATTTATGCGACCTATCAGCAGGTGGTTGGCGGGCATACCCTCTGTGCACAGTCTCTCGCGTTTTATCGAATCAAACGTTTTCTCGAAGATATTTATGAGTGGGTCGCTGAATTATGCGATGACCACTTGGCAGAAACGCTCCGCGCCGAATATACGGTCGCCCTCCGTGAAAATCTGACCTACGATGAACACATGCTCAATACTACAGGGCATGCAGTGTAAAACTGCATGCCCTGTGTGGTGCCGAAGCGCTACCTCTAGTATTTAGGGGAGCGTAAAGACCATGACGCGTTTGTTGGCACGGTCAACCACGTAGACGGTGCCATCTGGACCAAAGGCCACACCGCTCGGATTGCTCATGGACGCTGTATCCGTGCCATTGCCACCCCACCGCAGGCTTTCGACCCCGTCAGCGCCAGTCAGCGAAATGGCGTTCTTTTTGGGCACAGACGAAACCACACGAGAACCACGAATCGCCACGTACGGGTCATCGTAGGTTTGCGCCTGCCACCCATTGATGCGCCACGTGTTAATCGGTTGTGGGTTGACTTTGCGGTCTGCGGTGATTGCAAAGTACTGTACGCGCCCGTTCCAAATATCACCCACAGCCACCGTGCCATCTGAATCCACGGAAACACTGACGGGTTCATTGAATTGACCGGGTTCACTGCCGAACGACCCCCACTGGTAGAGGTACTGCCCATCGGGACTGGTAACCACGATGCGCTTGTTACCAGTATCCGCAATGTAGACGTTGCCGTCAGGGCCGGTAGCCACGCCACGTGGACCAAAGAATCCAAGCGGGTTAGCTTCGTTGCCGGCCACCGTGCCATCCGTCATGGATGCGGTGCGCCCATCACCGAAGTCTTGATCGCCTGTCCCCCACGTCTTCACCCAGTTGCCTTCGTTGTCGAGCTTGACAATACGCGCATTCCACGTGTCAGCCACGTAAATGCTGCCATCGTTGCCGATGGCCACGCCACGTGGTTCGTTGAACTGATTAGCCCCATTTCCCCGTGTACCAATCTGCTTGCGCACGCGTCCATCTGCGTCGTACATGACAATCTGGTGGCTGTCGGTGTCCGACACGATAAAGCTGCCATCTGCGGCCACGGCAATGCCACGCACACTCTCTAGTGCGCTCATGTCGAATATTTTTTCGGCCACAATCTTGTAGGTGGATACGGCACTTGCTGTGCTGACGCCCCCCCCACCTGCGAGATCTTTGCGCACCCAGCCTTCCATGGCACGCCCACCAATGCTGAGTGTGTCAGGAAGCTCGCGATACATCAGATAGCGCCACGTGGTGCCCCAGTGGCTCCGGTCGAGTGGCCATACGATGGGCGCCAACAACGACGGTAGTTCGCTGGTGTTGAGCCCCGGGCAGTCCACACTCGCTTTACGCGCATTCAGCGTGCTGTAGTAGAAGGTCTTGTAGCCCGATGATGTCGGGTTACATTTGTCTCCTTCGGGGAACCACCAGTTGAGTTGCCCATCGTATAATTTGACATAATTGGCTTCTAAGGCAGTGCGTGCCGTATCATTGACATTGTCTTTTGATACCAGCACCACCGGTGCCAAAATGGGGTCTTCTGATTCGATACCGGCCACGTTGAACGAGTCGGGATTGGCTTCTTCGAAGAAGCGCCCATCGCGATTTTCGAGGCGCTTCATGTCGCGGAAGTACCACTGGAAGGGCCACGCCAAGCTACTTTCGTCATCTGCACCACCAACATCAATGATGATGGGCATGGACAAGCCACCGGCCACGTCTTCGTTGGTGCGTTGGTTGCGGGTGAGATTGACGGCGAGCTCGCGCACATCCTCCACGATGCGGGGTACGTCCGGAGCAGTCTGCGTGTAGACCATCGGGTCACGCGGGGTGTCCGGCATCTCGTAATTGATCATCCAGCTGGCACGAATCGAATACGCACTCAGGAGACCAACGAGGGTAAGGAGTGCGAGCCGACTGGTATCTGCGTGGCCGGTTTTGTTGGACAGGGCAAATACGGCGTACAAGAAGCCTGCTCCCACCAGCAGGGGGATAAAGCCTTGGACGTTGGTGGTACCACTGCTATTGCTGATCTGTGCCAGTCCAACACCGATGGCAAGCATGGCGAGAATGACCGCCCCAGGAATACGCCAGCCGTTGTTGCCCACAGGGCGTTTTAATCCGGACCAGATGTGCAATACGCCAACTACGACCAGCAGAATGGCAGGTAATGTGATGTGAATCGTCAGCCATGGCATTTTTTCACCGGCCCACGAAAAGAAGACCAACGTGCCAACAAACCAGTAGATGAGAAAGGTGGTAAAGAAGGGCACGTTGATTTCGAACGGTTTGCCAGTACGGGCCGATTGGACGCGCTTCACGGCGTTGACGATTGCGGCAATCGTAATACTAATCCCACCAAAGAGGGCGAGTGGCTCGTTGAGCCCCATCACCATCAGGTAGTAGTACCACGGCTGATCACCACGGGCAAACGTTTGTTGCGAGCCAAGCCAGTATGCGAGGCCTTGGTAGAGACCATCGAGAATACCACGTGGATCGGTGAAGAAGTTGCCGTAGAAGACCACAAAGATGCCACCAACAATTGCAATTGCGGTGAGAAGCTCGGCACGTGCATCGCGCCAGAGGTGTTGCACCAAGGGAGTGATGATGGGCTCCTGCGACCATAACTGCATGATGACCAGGCTAATCCCGGCCACAAAGAAAATCGCAACGGCCATGCCACCCGCATTGAGTGATTCGGTCACGTCACCGGACCAGGCCCCACTCAAAATCAGGACCTCGACGAAGACGGCAAGACCGATGAGTACCAGCATGATGATATTGACGATGCGTTGTGACGTGTTTTCGACGGCGGCACGCACCCCCACAAACCAGACAAACAAGAAGCCGATGATGTAGTAGAGCTCGTGCGTGGTAGTTGCGAGACCGATGCCCACGGCGAGTATCCACAACCACTTGCGTTCACGACTCATGAGATAGCGGAAAAAGCCGATGACGATGAGTGCTTCCCACAAAATCATCAACCCGTCGTGGCGGGCGAAGCGGGTGAAGTAGAGTACCACGGGTGACAACGTGACAGCAGCTGCGGCAATCAATGAGCCGTTGCGCCCGAGGAATGGCCGCAACCACAACATGGACAATGTGAGCCCGATGCCAGCCAGTGCTTGGGGCAGACGTGACTGCCAATCACCATCACCAAACAAGAAAAACGAAATAACCGTGAAAATGTACAACGATGGTCCATGGTAGACGGGGTCATAACAGTATGTTTCGGCTACCCGCCCACCAGCACAGGTAAAACTCCCCGAGCCCGTGAAAAAGCGCCAACTGACCCACGCATGGATTGATTCGTCGTGGTGCATTGCCATGTCACCGAGACGAACCAAGTGTACAAGCACACTCGCAACAAAGATGAGCACCAGGGCGACCACGTCGAGTGAAACACGTGGTTGATCAATGACTAATGGTTGATCGTGCGTTGTTGACTGTTCAGACATGATTTCTCCCGTATTCACCGCTAACGCGCACCAAGACCGAGGGTCATGAATGGTGCGATCTCTGGACGAATGGCCACGTAAAAGTTAGATGAACCAAGTGGAAACCCCGGATCGCGATACAAGTAGTAGCGCCATGCCGCTACGGCAGTTTGTGTATCAAACGGATTATGCAATACACGGCGGAGCAACGAAGAACCTTCATTGACTTCCTGGCTATACCATCCCGTGTCGAGCCGATACATTTGATCTTCGGGGAACCACCAGCGCAAAGGGTACTTCTGGATGAGGAATCCAGGGAATGTGCTGTCATCAACTGATCGTAAATTCTCATCCATGACCACAATCGCCATGATGTCTTCACCGGGTACTGCGGGTGCCCCAGGGGGTTGTTCGATTTTGTTGGTGAAGTGTCGCATGTACCAATCCCAAATGGTTTCGTTGTCGTGCCAAATGGGCATGCTCAAATCGCCGTGCCGACTGATGGAGGCACGTTCGATGTCACGCACCACACGCAACGCATCGGGTGTGGTCTGCGTGTAAATCATCATCTCTTTGGGGATATCACCGTTCTGGTAGCTCAATCGCCACGAACTACGCAATTCGTAGAGTGTTAATGCGCCACAGAGCGCAAAAACTAACATACCTGCACTCCACAATGTGCCGTGACTCGGGATATGACTGAGTGTGATGGCCACTACCAAGACGATGAATCCCACCGGAATCCACGGTGTCCACCCAGAGAATTGGCTGGTGGGATTAATCGCAAGCATCATCAGCGTGGTCGCCGCAAAAAAGACGATGATGGTGACAATGACCACCGTGATAATCCCGGCTCTCCCGTTCGGTTGCGTGCGGTGATTGGCCCACCACGCATCAATCAGTTGGCCAAATCCCCATGAACCGAGCAGGGTGAGTGGAATGAGTGGGTGAATCGTCAGCCACGGCATTTTTTCACCAGCCCACGAAAAAATGGCAAACGCACCAATCGACCAGTAGGTCAAAATCATACCCGTTGCCAAGAATGCACTCGGACTTGCCTTGGCTTTGAGGACGCGCACCAGCTGGATAATCATGACTATCGCACTTGCAATAGCGGCAATGACAACGAGCGGTTCGTAGACGGCAAGCATAACCCCGTAGTAGTGCCCTGGTTGTCCACCGCGTTTGACGTCATGCTGGGCTAGCCAGTAGAGCAACGACCCGGTGGTGCCACTCACAATACCAATCGGATTGTAGAAGAACGAGCTGAAAAAGAGCACATACGGGATGAACGCTAAGCCCAACGCCTTGATGACGCGACGGTCAGCACCCAGACTGGCAAATGTCTGAACGAGTGGCGTAGGTGTCTGGTTGGCTTTTTGCCACGCCGTCATACCGTCGGCCAGCGTGCGCTTCCAGACCAGCCACCAGAGTGCAATCATGCCCAATATGGTGCTGAAAAACCCGAGCACGATGGCCGGGTGACTGAAAAATTGCCACAACTTGAAGAAGTAGGCGGGCACATTGTTGTCCGACTGATTGCGTACACAGAGTGCGTACATGTTGTCGTCGGTTTCCAGTGGTCCAAAGCCAAAAATTGGCCCCGGTTTACCAGCTAAAATCGGATTATATACATAATCAGCGAAATTACTGTCGGGGCAGACGTAGACGCCATTTTGTCGTGTCACACGAATGTCTTCGGTGGGATTGGCGGCCGGTTGCGGTTTACCGGGCAAGATAAACACACATGCCACAATGGTGGCCCCAATGGCGCCAGCAACCAGAATCCCCGGTCGCCATACCTGCCAAAAGAAGACCGCCACAATCACCGGCAAGAAAATGGCAATGTAGAGATAGGTCGTCTCTAGGTCGGTAAGCATCATGCTCAGTGCCACAAAGCCGATAACCAGCCACATGGGCTGACGTGTGCGCCCGTAGCGCAACATGGCAGTGAGCACCAGCACTTCAAAGAGCACCGCATAGATGTCATGCCGGAAAAATCGCCCGATGTAGAGGAAAACCGGCGAAAACACCATTACGACACTGGCCACAATTGCGCCGGTACGACCGATTTCGCGGCGGAGCAAATAGGGGGTGAGGCCGAGTGCGATACTGAACAAGGCAGGTGATAAGCGTGCCGTGTAGTCGTTGTCGCCAAAAAAGAAGTACGTGATTGCTCCCATGATGTACAAGAATGGGCCGTGGAGCAATGGGTCATGCACAAATCCTAACCCGGCAAAGAGCGAGTAGGAATAGTCCGCATGGAGTGTTTCGTCGTGGTGTAGCGCACGATCACCCAACCCCCAAAGACGGGTGAGGACGCTACACAACAGGATGACGATGAACACAACATGATCCTTGGTTACAACCAACGATCGTTTGGTGTCGGGCACAACGGCAGTTTTTGCTGTCATAGTGTTGTTTCATCAAAATACAATTCCAAAGACGATTATACCATGGAACATATGAAGCGAAAATGACAAAACGATGTATTATCGTAGGTAGGGAATGACATAATTTTTTGTAAACAAAGTTTCAGTGCACGAGAATTCTAAGCGTGATGATACCGCCTATTTCTATGCGAATGACAAATTTGACAATTCCATCCTGAATCCAGTTATGATGCAACATAGACCAGCATATTCGTGATTATTTTCGTAAAAACGGACACGCACACCATCCCTGCTGTTGCGTAGAAGATGTGTGCGTTTTACTCTCGCACGACCATGGACACATCACCCCAGCGGCGCAAGATGGGTGTGGTCGTTGTGGCATCGCAGTTGCCATTCTAGGCGATCGTCGTATGGACTCTGTACGCGAATCCAGGTAGTAATTGCCGTATTGCGTGCCGGGAATGCGATGCGTTTACGTGTCCCCGCGTTAAGTTCGCACATCCACAAGAACGCACATTCGATGACACCACCATGGCACACCACTGCGATGCGTTGTCCTGCGTGTTGCGTGGTGATGGTGTGGAGTACGTGGGCACAACGCATCGCAAATTCGTTCCAACTTTCACCATTCGGTGCCACCTTGGTGTACGGCTCCTTGATGGCATGCATGAACGCAGGAAAGCGGGTGGTCACGTCGCTGATGACCACGCCATCTGCATCCCCCACACGGAGCTCGTGTAGATCATCTTCCCAGGTAATTGGCAAGTGTAACGCGGGCGCAATAATATCTGCGGTCATGCGCGCCCGTTTGAGCGTGCTGGCATAGAGCACATCGTACTGCCATTGTTCGTGGTGGATGCGCTGTGCCAAGGCGTGTGCCTGAGCGATACCGCGCTCGGTGAGCCCGCGACACGAGTACGATTCCACAAAATAGGGATCCACATTCGAAAATGCTTCACCATGACGAATCAACGTGAGTGTGGTGGTGCTCATACGGTCTCCTGTGGGTGCGGGTAGTATAGGCGTGCAATCACCAAAAAAATGCTTGTGACAGTCACGGCAACGAGGGCAAATGTCCAGGGTATGGTGTCACGCTGGAGCCATGTGGCCCGTATCACCAATGCGAGCGCACAGGCCACAGTATTGGCGGCAATGGTCCGTACCACCCAGCGCCAGCGGGGCAGAGGAGTTAGCACTCCGGCCACGTACCCCACCAATGACCATGCCAGCACAAATGGTGCGGCAGTGGCCAGTACGGCACTGAGCAGATTGCTTTCGCTATGACTTTGTCGCCCGATGGCCGCAAAGACGATGAGCACCAGTGTATCCCCCAACCATACCCAACCATTAATCGTTTTGCGCATCTGGATGCTCCTGTGCGTGCAGATGGATGATGCCCACTTCGGGGCGACTGCCGATGCGCAGTTGGCGCCCACTCAACCCGAGTGAAATATGCAACCACATGGCATTCACGCGGTGTGTTCCCTGGGTCAACCAGCGCCCAAAACGCGGGCGAGCGAGGGGGCCGAGTCCAGGGAGATTGAGGTGCCCGCCATGTACGTGTCCTGCAAGCTGGAGCACAATTTGCGGGTAGGTGCTCGCTTCAAAAGCAGCATCTGGGGCATGTGCCAAGAGGATGACCGGTGTGCGTGCGGGTGCATCGGCAATGGCCCGGTCAATGCGCATTTGCCCATGCCACCAATCATCGGTACCTGCTATCCACACATTGTCCCCCTGATGATTGAGCATGAACCCTTGATTGCGCAACATGGGTACACCCGCAGATTGGAGCGCCCGTACCACGTCATCAATGCCTTCCACATAGTCGTGGTTGCCGCTAATCGCATATACGCCGTATGGTGCACGGAGCTGGCGTACATAGTAGGGGAGGCGGGTGAGTGCAGGCCGATCATTGACGAGATCACCGGTGAGTACAATCAGATCGGGTGCACTCGCATTCATTGTGGTAATGGCCCAACGCAGATTGGCATCCGAAAACGGCTGCCCGAGGTGCATGTCACTGATTTGTCCAATCGTGAAGCCGTCGAATCCGGCCGGGATGCGTTTGTCGTAGATATGCACATGGATGAGTGCGGGTGTGGCGGGCTCGTATAGGCGCGCATAGCGCCAGATCCGCGTCATCAGGAGGGCGATGGCGGTAATCAGCCCCCAGCGGCGCTGGCGGACGAGGCGTAGCCCAATGACGGCCATGATACCGATTGCCCAACGCCAGCGCCGACTGTAGTACACGTCGGCGGGGCTCGCCACGTGCGTGCGGGTTACTGGTGATGCTGGGGTATGAAGTGGCGCAGAGTGGTGACGACGCATGAAATCTGCAACTCGGTGAAACATTCTCCATGGAGTAGTATAGCCGAAGATGGGTGTCACGGTGCGTGTCAGACGGGTGTGCTATGATACTGCCAAGGAGCTATCGTTGAAGCGGATGTCTGTCTATGCAATCACCACGAACACCACGTGAACGTCGCTTGCGTGATGGGGTAACCCCTGGTTCGACCATCATCCTGCCACGAAATCGGCTAAACAATCCACGTCCCCAGCATCGCCCCGTCTACCGCCGGGGTTGGTTGTGGGTGGTGGTGTTGTGCGTGATTCCCGTATTGGTGGCCAGCTTTCAGTTGCGCCAAATTGCTACTGCAATCGGTGCCACCGATTTCCGGCCAGACCGGCCAAACACGGTCATCGCACAAGGCTTCACGTTGCTGATTGTGGGTGTTGACTCGCGCAACGACGGGAGTAACACGAGTGTGCGTAGTGATTCACTAATGTTGGCACGGATTCAGCCCTATACAGGTAATGTGAGTCTACTGTCAATTCCACGTGATTCACGGGTCAGCATCCGGGGGCGTGGCGAAAGCAAAATTAACGCGGCGTATGCCCACGGCTACATGAACCCACAGTCGTTGTATACCGATGATGTCAATCAACAAGAAGCTGGCATGGCGCTAGTCGCTGAGACCGTCGAGGATTTTTTGATGCTCCGGAGTCGTGGGTATCGTGTGGACTACGTGCTCGAACTCAACTTCACCGGATTTGCCCAACTCATTGATGCATTCGGTGGCATAGATGTGGATGTCCCCACCTATCTCGTTGATGCGGCATATCCCACTGCCGATTATGGCGTGATGCGCATCGAATTCCAACCCGGTCTGCAGCGCATGACGGGTGAGCAGGCACTCATCTACGCACGTACCCGCCATGCAGATAGTGATTTTGGGCGTATTCAACGCCAACAACAGGTAGCACAGGCGTTTATTACTGCAATCAAACGTGCCGATATTGCACGCTGGTGGTATGTGGCCAATAATGCCCCACAAATCATGGGTGGATCCGTACGTACCACCATGCCCTTGTTGAATCCACTCATGGTCACCGCACTGATTGGCGCCATGGTGCAGGTGGATGCAACCACCATGGCTTCCACGCATATTTCACCCAAAACGATTCCGCGCTATACCGTGGATGGATCCGATTTGCTCTGGGATGCAACTGGCGTCCAAGCCGTGGTTGATACGTGGTTGACACAGGCGGGTGTGGCCATTGATGCCACGCAGTTGACCGTGCAAGCCGACGTGTTGGCACAGAGCCGTCAAGCAGTCACTGACACGTGGCGGAGTATCACCAACTACGTGCGTAGCCAGGCCGGTTGGGAAATAGACGAGGGTGCCGCGCGGGTTCAGGTCTTTAATGGGTCGCGTATTCCAGGTATGGCACGGAGTGTCAGTGAACAACTGCACGAAGTAGGCATTGTGACTGATGCCCCCGGCGATGCCCCCGGCGATGTCCGCACCGAGACCATCATCTACGACCTCAACAATCACCCCAAACAGGCAGCAAGTATTGCCCTGCTCATCCCCGGCAAAGTGGTCACCGACAAACTACCTGCTCCACTGCAAAGCACCGCCGACATCGTGATTGTGCTAGGAACCGACATTCAGCCATAAGGCTACGGTTTGCGTACCGTGAGCCGGCTGTAGAGTACATCCGCATCATTGGTGTCGGGAATACCAATCATGCCAAAGCGTGCACTGTCGGCCATCGTATCAATGGTCACACTCGCTGCCACACTGCCGTTGATGCTGACATCGAGTTGCTTGCCTACCACACGCACATCGAGCAAATTATCTGCGGCAATGGCAGGATTTTGGCCACGCGTGATTTCCACGAATTGCATCTCTTGACGCTGGAGCACTCGATACTCCTGCGTCGCTGGGTTGAGCACTACTGCCACATAATCGTTTTCGGCTCGATACCGTACAATAATCCCTGCCAGCCCACTGTTGATGTGCATATCGGCACTGACGACGACATCGGCCTGCGCAAATGGCCGATACGTCCAGGCTGCATCGCTATTGGCCTGTGCCGTGATGTAGTACTGTTTGCCGTCATAGCGGGTACTCCACGTGTCACCCGTTGCCGATGCCCAATCATTGGTCACAAAGGTATCGTCGAGGAGCACATTGACATCCACCGGCGTCGCAGTTGCCACTGGTGGCCGCGTTGGCGTATTGCGTGGTGTGCGCGTAATCACGCGGGTGACGGTGGCAGGTGTCACCTGTGCCTCTGCGGTTTGTGTCGCATCAATGCGCGCTCCACTTATTGCTGATTGATCGTTGAGCAACCACATCACCACAACCACCACGACGACCATCACCACGATGCTCACGGTTAGCCAGCTCGTGCGTCGCACGCTTTCGTAGGGCATGGTCAGTTGGCGTGCGTTAATTGCTTGCTCCGTATTGACGAGCAGTGTACTCACATCGCGATAAAACGGATTGGACTGTTGCAGACGGCGCAACACTGCAACCGCTTGGAGCAAACGCCCCGCATCAATGTGGGTTTTGGCCGTTTCGTACATTTCCGCATGGTGGTCACGGGGAGCCAGTGGACCCGTGGGCACGGGTTGCGATGGACGCAGGGTTACGCCCCCGGGCATCGTCAAGTCGTAGTGCTCACGCAGCTTGTTGTCGCGGAGCACCCGAAAGGCTTCGTTGATGCGTTGGCTCCGCGTGCGCGCATACTGCTTTTCCTCGGTACTTGCACGCACATAGCGGTCAGGGTGGTAGCTGGTGATTTCGCGTCTGAAGGCTTTTTTTATTTCGTTGAGCGAGGCACCACGGGCGACGTTGAGGAGTTGATAGTGGTCGAGTTGCTCAAAATCGTATGCCACGAGTTGTGTTCCTACTCCATGTAATCAAGCAGAGACCGGAGGTTGCGTGGATTGCGCAATTTGCGCAACGCCTTGACTTCAATCTGCCGAATGCGTTCACGGGTCACGTTGAATTCGCGTCCGACTTCTTCCAACGTCCAGCAATGCCCATCTTCGAGTCCAAAGCGTAATTGTAACACGCGACGCTCACGTTCGTTGAGGCGAGCGAGGACTTCTTGGATTTGCTCGCGGAGCAGGTGGTTGGTGGCCACATCCGCAGGTGCCTGTGCTTTCACATCTTCGATGAAATCACCGAGCTGACTGTCTTCTTCGACTCCCACCGGTGTTTCGAGTGAAATCGGCTCAAGCGACGTTTTGCGAATGGCACGAATGCGTTCCACCGTCAGCCCCAATACTTCGGCGAGCTGTTCGTCTGTGGGATCTCGCCCAAGCTCTTGTACGAGGCGGCGTGTTTCGCGCATCAGCTTGTTGATGGTTTCGACCATGTGCACGGGAATGCGTATGGTGCGTGCTTGGTCGGCAATTGCACGGGTAATGGCCTGACGAATCCACCAAGTGGCATACGTGGAAAATTTGAATCCGCGGCGATGGTCGAATTTTTCCACCGCACGAATCAATCCCACGTTGCCCTCTTGAATGAGATCGAGAAGTTGGAGGCCACGTCCGATATACTTTTTGGCCACCGATACGACTAAGCGCAAATTAGCCGATGTCAAATATTCACGTGCTTGCCGACCATTGTTGATAATGGTCATCCAATTGGTACACAGTACCGCCACATTGCTGGTGATTTCCGCGCTGTAGCATGCGAAATCAATGACGACTGGTGGTGTATCCGGATACGCCTTGTTCAAGGTGCGATTGAGTTCGTCGAGCATGGTCTGCACCATGTGTGCTACCACCGCTTCACCGTGTGGTGCATGCCGAGCCACGCGCAATGCATTCACCACGTCACGTTCGCGATGAAACCATTCGACCTGCACCATGCCTGCGATGCGTTCGAGCACACTGCCGGCTTCGATGGCACGGGCATAGGCTTGCTCGGTCTCCGAATTAAGGAGTTTGATGTTGCCGATTTCACGCAGGTAGAGGCGCACCGTATCGGTGAAGCTCGCTGTTTGTAGCTCGGGCGTTTCCGTGCCACTCTCTTCAATGGCGCCATCATCATCGTCAGACCCTAGGTCGAGTCCACTCGAATCGCCCATATCTTCGTCACGTGCAGAGGAGAGTTGTTCTGGTGGCGTATTGCTGTATTCAGGTGCAGGAATCGTGAGTGGTGAGCCAGTGATTTGGGTGGCATGGTCGAATAGCGCGGTGACCGCCGGCGCCATACCAGGAGTGACCTGCATATCCACAAATACTGCATGGGGTAATAGCCAGCGCATGATTTCGACCATGCGTTGTGCCGCTTTTTCGGGAGGGGTATCTTCACCGTTTTCGCCGAACGGGACTCCCTCTTCCTCTGGGATTGGTGCGCCTTGTGCGGAGATGAGAGCGGTATCGGTTGCTGTATGCGCTTGGTTGCTGTCCATACCAATCCCCTTCAGTTTTTGTGACGCGCATGAAGATCGTCGTAGGTGGAGTTCCGGCGTGGCATCATCAGCCGACCGAGATACTGTTGCACTGCGGTAATCCGTGCGATTAGCGTGTCGTCATCGTCACCACCGAGTTGCCCACCGAGACGTTTATTCCACTGCTTTGCCACATCCCTCTGTAAAATTGTAGCACACTCCAATGCCTCGTTTGTGACCAGGTATTCCTTGGGGAAATGCTCCGTACTGCCGAGATGTTGCGCCCGGATGCGTAGCGGTTCGGGGAGCATGATAATCCACTCCAACAAATCACCCTCATGGCCGAATTCTTCACGGGCACGCCAGATTTCACGCAATTCCACGTCATCACCGAACAGGGTTTCAATGTCTGCGGCGATGAATGATTGCACATCGGGAAAGTCGTGCATATCGTCATGAACCTTTTGCAGGACTTGTTGGCGAATCTCTGCGTGTTGGAGGAGCATCAACAACAAAAATTCCGCCGATTGGCGCGTCCGCCCTGCCAACGACAAATGAGGTGCCGTGGACGGTGTCGCTGGTGGTGTATCGGGCATGGGTGCCGCCGGGGTGCGTTCGCGTAGCCCCGTACGGGGTGTTGGTGTTGTTGCCAGGCGCCGTAGTTCACGCCGTAATAGCGTCTCGTCTATGTGTAATACAGTCACAAGACGCTGAATATAATGCGTTTGTTCAATTTGATTCGAAATTTGCAAGACAAGTGGTGCCAAGCGTTCAAACGCCGTGCGTTTGTCCGCATACTCGGCGAGGTCGAGATCACGCGTCAACACCTGAATGTAAAACTCCATGGCAGGCATGGCAGCATTCACGAGGGCCGGCCATTGCGTGGGATCTGTGGCGAGTAGTTCGTCAGGGTCTTGGCCATCGGGGAGTTCGATGATATGCACATCGGCAGCCGTACTCCGACTCCATTGCAACACGCCTTGTGGTGTCGGTGTGGGCACCATTTGGCTGTCCATGTGCTCGTTGAGCGTCTGGAGCCCCTTGAGGGTGGCGCGTATCCCCGCACTATCAGCATCAAGCGCTAAGTAGATTTTTTTGGTGAGCTTTTTGATGGCCTGCACATGCTCACCCGTTAGTGCAGTGCCTAGTGGTGCAACCACGTTTTGGAAACCGTGCTGATGCAACGCAATCACATCTATGTAGCCTTCCACGATGACCACATTGTCGAGTTGTCGGATTGCATCACGGGCCAAATCCATGCCGTAGAGTACGCTACTCTTGTCAAACAGTAGGGTTTGTGGCGAATTCAGGTATTTGGGTTGTGCATCGCCCATGGCCCGCCCCCCAAAGGCGATAATTTGCCCTTTCACGTTGCGAATGGGGAACATGACACGCCCACGGAACCGGTCGTAGTGGCTGCCGTCGTCACGCACGATGGCCAAGCCGGCGGCCACGACTTCTTCGGGTGTATACCCTTGTTTGACCGTCAAGTAGTCAAAGAGTTTGGTGCGTTCATCGGGGCTATACCCCAGTTGAAAAGCTTCGATGGCCCAGTCGTTGATGTGGCGTTTGGCCACATAGGCGCGGGCGTCACCCCCAAGTGCCGATTTACTGAGCATATGTTGGAAAAAACGTGCTGCCGCATTGTTGATCTCAACGAGGCGCTCACGCAGATGGTCGCGCACTTCGTCTTGGGCGGTGCGTGGCGCGAGTTCGATGCCGGTGCGCTGTGCGAGCTGTTCGAGCGCCTCGCGGAATTCGATTCCCTGTTGCCGCATCACAAAGTCGAATACGGTGCCTGACGCCTTACATCCAAAACAGTGGTAACTCTGGGAATCGGGATAAACGGTAAAGGCAGGCGTTTTGGTGTTGGCATGAAAAGGGCAGAACCCCACAAAGGTACGCCCCGTTTTGCGCAACTGCACATGCTCGCTGATTAACTCGACGATATCAATGCGTTCTTTGATTTGTTCAATGACCCGATTACTAGTCATAAAAGCATCTTTAGTGTGTGTACCAACCGTGTTATCCGCCCCAAATACGTGGTACGTAGATATCTTGGAAGACCTGGGTTGCAAAACGATCCGTCATGCCGGCCACATAATCAACCACCGCTTGACTCAGCGGCTCACCACGTGCCGTGTTGATGGCCATGATGTCAGCGGGGATTTTGTCGGGGTGTGCCATGAAGTGTCTAAAGAGTAAGTCAAGCATCTGCTCGACTTTAGGGTCTTCGGTTTTGGCGGCTGAACCCAAATAGACGTGCTGATACATGAATTCGCGCAGGGTGTTGGTGGCGTGTAAAATGGGCGGGCTCATGTGGAGTTCTACGACTTCGGGAGCATCACCATCACCGGTTGCCCACCAGTTTTGGTCAATCAAATCACAAACCATCGTGTTGATGCGGTCAGCGTGCGTGTCGCCCAGCACGGCAATTGCATCCTTGGGCAAATCAGCAGGAGTCAGAATCCCCGCACGCAAGGCGTCATCAATGTCGTGGTTGATATAGGCCACAGAATCGGCCACCTTGATAATTTGTCCTTCGAGGGTGCTTGCCACACCCCACGCCTTCGCGCTAATATCGCGCCGTCCCTTGGAGTGCATGTAGATGCCTTCGCGGACCACATACGTCAGATTCAGCCCGATGCCATTTTTTTCGAGCACTTCCACGATGCGTCGGCTCTGTTCGTTGTGGCGGAACGAATGCCCGAGGGCGTGTGACAGGGCGGTTTCTCCTGCATGTCCAAATGGGGCGTGCCCGATGTCGTGCCCGAGTCCGATGGCTTCCACGAGGTCTTCGTTGAGCCGCAAGGCGCGGGCGACGGTGCGGGCAATCTGGGTGACTTCTAGGGTGTGGGTTAGGCGTGTCCGGTAGTGATCTCCTTGTGGCGCAATAAAGACTTGCGTCTTGTGTTTGAGTCGTCGGAATGGCTTGGAGTGCACGATACGGTCACGGTCACGCTGAAAACTCGTACGCACCGGCGATTCGGTTTCACTGCGCTCACGCACCGCACTATCACTTTTGGCAGCATAGGGTGAGAGGATTTGATGCTCGTTGTGTTCAATCCGTTGGCGGACGAGTAGATGAGGCTGCGACATAATTCTGACCTCCATGTGATGCCACAAACGACCATGCAACGCATGACCCAAACAAGTGGATAGCAATGAGTACCTGGTAATAGAGGGGGTGTGCCAATTGATTCGCCATTTCGAGCACGAGCGTGTTGTCTGCAAAACAGGGTATGGCATCGGGAATCGGTAAGGCGCACGATTCTACGCGAGCTGCCACGAATGGCGCACACAAATAGATGCTGGTCATCGTCGTTAGAATGGTGCGCCATGCGCTACGCCAGCCGAGGAGTAGCCCAATTGTGGTTGTCACGGGAATGGCAACGATGACCCAGCGCTTCGCCCAATCATCGTTTGGCGCACTCCCCGTCCAGATCGTATAGGCAATATAAAATCCGACGGTAATACCGATAAATACCCATAGATGTCCGAGCGCCGTTGTGGGGATGATGTCTTGGGGTGGGGGGAGTGGAACCGCCGCAGAATCAGCGCATGTGGGTGACGGGTGTGCCCCGGGTGTCGTGGCCGATGCTGCTGGTTGTGCGGATGATGCGGGTTCCTGCATGTGTATCACCTTGCCCACAGAAGAGTACGTCGGGCGAAATACAAACAGCCGATAGCATGATGGGCTATCGGCTGTTTGACTACACACATCGGTAACCAGGCTAGTTGCCATTCTCGAAGTGTGTGCGATTCTTTGCGATGTAGGCACGCATGTTCCCGGGGACGGCATCTTCGGAGAAGATGGCCTCAACCGGACATTCGGGCTCGCACGCCCCACAGTCAATACACTCATCGGGATTGATGTAGTACTGGTCGGTGCCTTCATAGATGCAGTCTACTGGACACACTGAGACACATGATGCGTCTTTGGTTCCAATACATGCTTCGGTGATGATATACGGCATGAAATTTTCCTCCCTGGATGCATTTCTCTTATGACACCATGCAAAAAATAATAACACAAAATCACTGGTGGTGTACTAGCGTTGCCCAGTCTCATAGCAATTCCGGCAACGGGCTTCGTACATGTCGAGTCCCCCCACGGCAATCACTGGTGCGGTGGGTGGTGCCGCCTGCCCATCAATCAGTCGCTGTGATCGTGTGGCGTATGAGCCACATTTCACACAAATCGCATACAGTTTGTCTACCTGTTCGGCGACCGCCATGAGTTCGGCGACGATGGCAAAGGGTTGCGCCCGGAAATCTTGGTCGAGTCCCGCCACAATCACACGGATGCCTTGATCGGCAAGTTGTTGACAGCCACGTGCAATATCTTGTGGGCTACTTTCGATGAACTGGACTTCATCAATGGCGACCACTTGCGTGCCTGGGGGCACTGCGGCCACCACTTCGTCAATATGTGCCACGGTGACGGCTTCGATGGTCTGCCCGTTGTGACTCACCAAACTCCCTGTGCGATAGCGTGTATCGCGCCGTGGCGTACATGCGATGAGCTTTTGCCGCGCAAGCTGGACATGGGTCAGGCGCCGGATGAGCTCTTCGGTCTTGCCACTAAACATGCACCCACAAATCACTTCAATACGACCACCATTGGGTAAACGTGTCATAACAATACTCTCACACTGTAAACGCGATGCTCTGTATTATACTGCGCCGATGCCGTCAAGCAACGCAACCACGTTGTCCCCGAGTGCCTCGACCACGTATCCCCCCTCTTGGATGATGACGAGTGGGATGCCGATTTGGGCGCAACGCCGTCCAATGGCGTTGTAACAGGCACGGGTTACGTCGAATCCACCAAGCGGATCCCCCGTATAGGTGTCGAATCCAGCCGATACCACCAGCGTGCGACATTCCGTGGCAATGATTCGTTGTAGTGCATGATCCACGGCAGCGAGAAACTGGGTGTCATTGGTCCCAAACGGCAACGGAATATTGAGGTTGTAGCCGGCACCAGCGCCACTCCCCGTCTCGTCCGCAAAGCCGAGGTAATAGGGGTAGCAGACATCGGGATGCCCGTGAATGGACGCAAAAAAGACATCATCGCGTTCATAGAAAATCTGTTGTGTGCCGTTGCCGTGATGAATGTCAATATCCAGAATGGCGACACGCCCGCGACTGGTCAGGTGTTGTGCAGCCAGCGCCGCATTGTTGAGGTAGCAGTAGCCGCCACACATGTCGCGCCCGGCATGGTGGCCTGGGGGGCGGCAGCGTGCGTAGGTGCGGCGCTCGCCTGCATAAATCGCCTCTGCGGCAGCATACGCCAAACTCGCCGAAGCCACACTCGCCGACCACGTCGTTGCGATAATCGGTGCACTCAAATCAAAGGCGTAGTAGCCGGCTTCGGCCAGTGGGAATGGCGATGGTCGTTTCATCCAGCGCACGGCCAATGTGCTGGGCAAGACTGCCCGACTATCACCACCTACCGCACACCAACGCGGGTAAATGGTGGCCAGATAGTGCAGGTAGTCGGCATCGTGGATGGCGTGCAACAGTGCCTCGGGGATGCGCTGTGTAGGGGCCTCGGTGTGGTATCCGGCGCGGTGTAACGCGGCATCAATATTCTGGGCACGGGCTGCAGATTCAAAGGGTGGGACGAGTGCTCCATCATAGAATTCATGCACCGGCTGATGGTCGAGATGATGATTATCGGCAAAGAGTTTCATGCGACACGACTTTCATGGTGAAACATCGGAACAAATGTGCACGATGTGTGGTTAATGGATTGTGACAATGTGATGCCAATATACCACACGACTGCATGGGCGTGATATGCACAGTGCTATAATGGCGCCATCCAACAATACAACTGCAGAAAGGTGGTGTGATGATGGGGTGTAGCGTCCAAATCTCGCTCGACTTGCACGAAATCGCTGATGCCTTGCATGTCGCCGACATCGCAGTCGCTGCCGGTGTTGATTGGCTCGAAGCTGGCACGGGACTGATGGTCGAGCAAGGGTTACATGTGGTGACCGCCCTGCGCCAACGATTCCCTACCCACCCGATTGTGTGCGACTTCAAGGTGTGTGATGGGGCACGCTACTTCGCCAAAATTGCCCATGCGGCGGGCGCCACCCACTTCGACGTGATGGCCGCTTCCCACGATGCCACCGTGCGTGCTGCCGGTGATGCGGCCCGTGAATTTGGACTCGTGGCCATCGCCGATATCATGTTTTGTGCAGACCCGGTGGCGGCTGCTGTGCGTGCCGAGTCACTCGGGGTGCAAATGATCGGCTGGCACTTGGGGCTCGATCACCGCAACGAGCAGCGCCACTTGCGTGCCATTGACGGACTCGCCGATGTGCTCAAGGCCGTCAAAATCCCCGTGCAGGTCGTCGGTGGTCTGTCGGTGGCCGATGCCATCACCGCGGCCCGCCTCGGTGCGGCGTCTGTGGTGATTGGCGGTCCCCTCGTCCCCGCCGACCGTGGCACGCAGCTCGCCGATACCCTCCGACAAGTAGTGCAGGGAATTAAAAATTAAAAATTAAGAATGAAAAATTATGAATTATGAAGATAATGTCTCTCGACGTGGTGTAAATTCGGCAGATTGACACGAGGGTCATTCT
>CAZMWB010000030.1:0-31749 GCA_964569955.1 uncultured Klebsiella sp.
TCATGTTGTGTCGTATAAAAAATCTCACACTGGCACTACTGTTTTTGCCAGCAATAGTGGCGTGCTACGGTCTGGCATCCTGCACGAGTATACGTGTGGTCTGCCACCGCATTCGCATGCCATGCCTCAACCCATGCATCCATCAATCCGGCCTGTTGGGCAACGTGAAGCCCATGGGTGATAGCTGTGCGGGCCAAGCCACGCCCCTGATGTGCGGGATGTGTCGCCACCGGCTCAATAATCACGAGTTGCGCTTCGGGATACCAGGTCATGCCCACACTGCATACCACGTCGTCCGTGGGGCTGAGCACAATCCAATCGCTTGTTTCACGGTAATCGGGCATCAGTTGCTGGAAGTTGGCATATTCAGCCGCACTGTGCGTGGTGCGCCCAAAGGCCTGATTGAGGAGTGCGGCCATTTGTGCACCACGGCGCGCAGTACGATCCATGGTGCCGATGCGGTAGCCAGTAGGGAGCGGACTAGGCACGAAGTGCTGTTGCCGCAGGTCACAATATTTCTGGAGCATATGTGCAGGCTCCTGCTGATAACCACGGGCAACCAAGAGTTGCTGCAGGTGTACATCATCGTCGTGGCACCAGATGCTGGGGGGGTGTGCTGCTCCCTGGCTCGTGACCCACGCTACCATCTCAGCAACGAGCACGTGGTGATCGGGATGCGTCTGGATGTATTGATGTGCGGCATCTTCACACAATACGGCACCCACAATCTCTTGGTTGGCGTCGTACCAAATATGCCAGTCTGCCTGGAGGTGCGCCAGGGTCGTGCCAGCCTCGGCAGGATGCCGGTGGTAGACGTGGCCAAGTAGACGGCGCGGTTCCCAGTTGCGCAATCTGCCGTAACGCATGTACGTGTCAAGTAAAAATGTGCGGAGCTGGGGCAATAACTGATGGCCGGGATAGGGCATGTGCATGTATGACATCACAACACCGGGTGACTAACTAGGATTGGTGGGTGCGTGGATGCGGTACCGCGTACCCATGGGCCGCATCCCCCACAAAGTAGACGAGTGAATGGGTCGCAGTATAGTAGGCTCGTACTGCAGTGCCGACCGCATACTTTTGATCGTGTGGCAGTTTGCAGCTCAGCGTTTGCCCGGATGTCAGCATGAGTTGGTAGTGGTAGACGGTCCCTTCGTAGTGACGACTACTGATTTGGGCGTTGGTGTGACCTTCGTTCACACAAAAGCCGATATCGTCGTAGCGCGCCAGAATGGTATGGTTGTGGTCGAGTGCGGGTGCGACGCTTGCCACTGGGGTGAGCGTCAACATGCCGAGTTCACTCCACAGTCCGTCGGTATGCGGTGTAACGTTGATAAAGTTGGCCTGCCCCATGAAGCGTGCCGCAAAGGCCGTGTGTGGTGCCACAAACAGTGTTTCAGGGGTGTCAATTTGATGGAGCCTACCATCATTGAGCAACGCAATCCGGTCGGCGATGGCGAGTGCTTCGGATTGATCGTGGGTCACAATAATGGCCGATGTACTTGTTGCCCGGAGAATATCACGCAATTCTCCTCGCACATGGTCTCGGATGGCCGCATCGAGATTGCTGAATGGCTCATCGAAGAGAATCACCGATGGCTCGGGTGCAAGCGCCCGGGCAATCGCCACCCGCTGCTGTTGCCCACCTGAGAGCTGATGCGGGAAGCGATCTGCAAACCCCGTTAGGCCTACACGGTGCAACACGGCGTGCATGCGTTCGCGTTGCTCGTGTTTGGGATACGCATGCAAGGCGAAGCGCACATTGTCGGCTACTGTCATGTGTGGAAAGAGTGCATAATCTTGAAACACCATGCCTACCCGGCGTGTCTCAGGGGGGAGTGGCCGATTGCGATTGGTAACACACACGCCGCGAATATAGATTTCACCCTCGTCGGGGAGCTCTAGACCGGCAATTAATCGTAGGGTGGTTGTTTTTCCCGAACCACTCGGCCCCAGCAATACGAGAATTTCCCCACCATGCAATTCGAGCGTTAAATCATGCACAATCGGGTGTGTGGCTGTGCTCGGATGCCGGGTCACATGCTGTAATCGAATAACCGGTTCGCTCATTGCTTCCTCGGCTGACAGGTCAATTGGACTTTTGATGGTTGCGTAGCACAAATGCCACGGGAAGGCACGCACAGGCAATCAGCAAAAGCGCGGGGATAGCAGCGGCCGTATAGAGTCCATCACTTGCCGGCATCCAAATCCGCACTGCTAGTGTATCAAATCCTGCAGGGCGGAGCAGGAGTGTGGCTGGCAATTCTTTGAGCATCCCCAAAAAGAGCAACGCCCAGCTTGCCCGGAGCCCAGGGGTCGCAAGTGGCAGCACCACGTAGCGGAGCACCTGCAGGGCGGAGTGCCCTAGACTTCTCCCCACCTCCTCGAGTGTTGGGGCAATTTGTTCAAATGCAGCATCGAGGCTTTGTACGGCTTGCGGTAGAAACCTGATGATGTAGGCAACGCTTAGCGGTAACAAGCCGCCAATCATCCACGGGATTCCTTGGTTGGTGACCAGAATGATGCTCAGCGCTACCACCACTCCTGGCAACGCATACCCCGCTTGACTGAGGCGTGCCACAACCCCACCGAGCATCCCACCGCGCCGGAGCAACAGCGCAGGTGCCACGGCGAGTATGGTGGTGATGGTGGCAATGAGTGCCACATACAGCACGTTGTATGCGCCTGTGCCCATTAGCTGCATCACGGGTATTTGGCTGGCGCGTTCGGTTGGGGATGGCACACTACTGCTCCAGTAGAGCAATGTGCCGATGGGGGCCACGAGGGCGCACCCGGTAATTGTGGCCAATAGGAGCTGTGCCACGTAATGCCAGCCCCCCAACGATTGCCGAATCACTGGGCGCCACGAGCGGTTGATTTGTGCGCCACCGCGCCCTACGAGGCGTTCTTCGAGCACCAACAAGCCGAGGGTGGCAATGATGAGTGGCAAGCTGAGCAATGCGGCACCCGCCCGATCGATCTGCCCGGTAAACCGCCCATAAATGGCCGTGCTAAAGGTGGGGAGCCGTAACAACGACGGCACTCCAAAATCAGCGAGTGCATACAACATGACGAGCAACATGCCCCCGCCTACGGCTGGTGCAAGCAACGGCAACGTGACATGTCTGAGGCGATGTACCCAGTGTGCACCACTCAACTGTGCAATTTCGCGGAGATGATGACTCCCTTGGCGGAGCACGGCAGAGACGGGTAAGTAGACGTATGGGGAGAGACACAACGCCAAAATGACGGCACTCCCCCCCACGCCAAAGATGGCATTAAACGGAATATCGCCGTACTCCACCCACTGGTGTTCCACCAACCAGCGTTCAACGATACCGCGTGGGCGGAGCAGTGCCAACGTACAAATCCCCAAGACGTAGGGGGGCATGACCAGGGGTAAGACCGCCACAATGCGCCAGAGGCTCCCCCCACGGAGTGCCATGCGCTCGATGAGCAATGCCTGGCTTGTGCCGATGATGCCACTCAAGAGCGCCGCACACAGGGCAAGCATTACGGTATTGCGAATCAGTGTCCACAAAAGTGGCCACGGTGGGAATGGCGTGGTGCCAGATGCTTCGAGCGCTCTGATGACCGTGTAGGCCGCTGGGATGACCCCCAGCAGTGCTACCACGCCAGCAATAATCCAGATGATGTGAGGTGGTCGGCGCCCACCGTCTTGTCTGCCGTACCATGTCGCCATACCTTATGGAATCCCCACTGATTGCATGAGCTTGACCGCTTGTGGTGCATCTGTAGCCGCCTGTTGCATGTCTACTGCGGCAACCCGTAACGTGCGCAAATCAACACTGTGTGGTGCAAGCGCTACTCCAGGCACCACGGGAAACTCCATGTTGACCGTCGCAAACAACGTTTGAATCTCCGGACGAAACAAAAATTCGGCAAAAATACGAGCTGCCTCGGGATGGGGTGCGTTGCGCAGCTGTGCCACCGTAGACGTGTTCATCATCACCCCAATCTCTCCCTCACCTTGGTCGGGATAAATCGCAGCAACCTGGTTGTTGCTCGTTTCTTGTTGTTGGAGCAAGTAGTGGTAGTGATTCGCAACCCCAATGGCAAACTCACCAGCACCAATCGCTTTGCGCAAATCGGTGGCACTCGCAAAGAATGTCACTTTGTTGGCAACCAAGCCGGCCAGCCAGCGCTGGGTGGCTGGCTCGCCGATCAAGGCAATCATGGCTGCAACCTGCGCTTGCATGGGACCATTGCTGGAATCGGCGATGGCAACTTTGCCCGCCCAGCGTGGCTGGGTCAGATCGAACAATGATGTGGGAGCGTCGTCTGCTGCTATCAGATTGGTGTTGTACATGATGACACGTGCCCGTGCAGTCACCGATGTCCAACGCCCTGCGGCGTCTTTGAGATGTGCCGGGACAGTTGCCGTTCCTGCAATGGGAGCCGCCAAAAAAACGGCATCATCGCTCAGATTGATGTGGGTGAGCATATCTGTGCTCAGAAAAATATCGGCTTGTGGCTGTGCCCGTTCTTCGAGAATGGCAGCAGCTAGTTCGTTGTTTTTGCCCGATTTGAGAATGACGTTGATATGGGGATATTCGCGTTGGAATGCCTGTATGACTGGCATGATGAGTGCCTCGGTTCGTCCGCTGTAGATGACGACATGTTGGGGTGCGACCGCCGTGATGGCCGGGGTAGTCCGCGTATATTCACCACATGCGGTGTGCGACAACATGAACCATAGCAGACCAATAATCGTGACCCGCATCCGACGATGATGGAATAACATGCGAATCCTCAGGGATGTAGACTTCACCATGTCATTATACAGGCAAGGAGTTGCTGGTATGTGCTGCAACTCCTTGCGACGTGACTGTGACAATCCGTGGTGTGCTACGGCGTGTTAGGGGATACCGGCAGCGTTCATCAGCTGGAGCGCAGTATCTACGCCAGTTGCCGTTTGAGTCATGTCAGTGACTGCAATGCGCAATGATTCGAGTGGAGTGACCCCCTCCGCCACGGCCACCCCGGCGATAATCGGATACTCGTAGTTGGCTTCTGCAAAGAGTTTTTGCGCTTCAGGTGTGAACAAAAACTCTGCAAATAGACGTGCATTGTCGGCATTGGCGGCACCTTGAATCTGCCCGACGACTGTCGTGTTGATCATGGTCCCCAGCTGCCCTTCACCTTGGTCCGGATAGACCACGGCAACCTGGTTATCACTTGCTTCCCGTTTTTGTAGTTCGTAGTAGTAGTGGTTCACAATCCCGATGGCAAATTCACCGGCACCGACCGCTTTGCGTACATCCGTATGCCCGCCAAAAAACGTGGTTTCGTTGGCTACCAGCCCAGCGAGCCAGGTTTGCGTGACCTCGGTGCCAACCAGCTCGTTCATCATGGCTACTTGGGCTTGCATCGAGCCGTTGGTCGAATTCGCCGCTGCAATTTTCCCCTTCCACTTGGGGTCGGTCAGGTCGAACATGGATGTGGGAGCCTCGGTCGCACTCACAAGGGTCGTGTTGTACATGATAACCCGTGCCCGGCTCGTGACTGAGGTCCAACTGCCATCATTTGCCTTCAGGCTGGCTGGTACTGATTCGCTGCCGGCAACAGGTGCTGGGGCAAATACCCCTTGGTTGCGTAGGTTGATGTGGGTCAGCATGTCGGTGCTGATGAAAAGGTCTGCCTGTGGATTCGCTTTTTCTTCGAGGAGTGCGGCTGCGAGTTCACTGTTTTTGCCCGCTTTGACACTCACCGTTATCTGTGGATGTTGTGCTTGAAATGCAGTAATCACCGGTTGGATGAGTGCTTCACTACGCCCACTGTAGATGACCAAACGCCCGCCAGTATCCGTAGGGGGCGCGGTAGTGTCCGCACCTTCAGGAGGTACGGATGCACTACATCCAACCAACAACCATATTCCAATCATCAACTGCAAAACCCGCAGCATTGCGTGCTTACCCATCGCGTAACTCCTCCCTAGTTGATATGCAACGATTGCATATGTAGCACAGCATACTCGGTCTGGATGATTTTTGCAACTTATATCCGTGTAAAATGCTTTTATCGAATATATACTATTACGAGTGGAAAAAATCATGTCATCGGAGAGGGCAATTCGCGTAAAAAACCGCGAAATATCTCCCACGTTGCAGTAAATCATCCTTTCTGATATACTAGCGCGCGATATTTCGCCTACAGTGTTGAGTATGAATGTACTCGCGTACTGCGTAGAGAAGGGTCCCCATGGTTGTCGCCATGCCATCAGTTATTGTGGCTCATCTGGCACCAGACCTTGATTGTATCGCTGCCATATGGATATTCAAGCGGTTTGGTGGTGTTACTGATGTGCAGTTGCAGTTTGTACCAGCAGGTACGACACTCAACAACAAGCCGGTAGACAGTGACCCACAGGTCATTCATGTTGATACCGGACTCGGGCGTTTTGACCATCATCAACGGCATGTACGCACCCTCAGCGCAGCCGAGCTGGTACGCCGCACGGTAGCACCGCACGACAAGGTGCTCGAGCGTGTGGTCAAGCAGGTAACACTCATTGATAATGCGATTGCCATCGAACGGCAAGGGTGTGATCTGGGGCGTCTCGCAGATGCCTTCAATCTCCTCCACGAAGACGACCCATTGCGAGTGGTGGAGTTGATGTTGCCCAATCTCGATGCGTGGTATGCGCATGAGCAACGGCAGATGGAAATCGGCGAGTCGTATGTCAATCGCATTGAATTTAGTTCGCCGTGGGGGCGAGGAATGGCAATGCAGAGTCCATACGGTGGTTCGTCGTCGTTGGCATACCGTGCGGGTGCAGTGGTCTACGTGTATCGCGAGGAATTGCATGGGTGGACGGGGGTGGCCGCACAGGCACGTTCATCGGTCAATCTCACTGCCTTGTACGAGCGCCTGCTGGTCGTTGATGCACAGGCCGACTGGTATTTGCATCCGAGCAAGCGGTTGTTGTTGTGTGGCACGGCCAAAGCCCCGGTACAGCATACATCGCATTTGTCGCTCCGCGAGTTGGTCGCTGTCATCGAAGAATTGAGTGACGTCGTACGCTAAACGCCAGAGTGGTCGTTTTGCTCGATATAGTTGTGAGTATTGTTATCAGTTACGCTGTGGTATGCAGCGATGTTTGTAGGAGACCCGCCATGCAAAAGCGCCGTGGCGCCACACCGGCAGGAGCCACTGCCACTAGTTCGCTAAGGAGCACCATGTCAAGTACGCCTCTTTCTCGTGCACGCAAAGAACTCGGTGACGCACATCTGGTCGAGCTCTATCGCCAGATGATGTTGATTCGTCGTTTCGAAGAAAAATGTCAGGAGATGTACACGCGCTCAAAAATCGGTGGATTCTTGCACCTGTATGTCGGTGAAGAAGCCACCGGTGTTGGTGCTATCTCCAATCTCCAACCACAAGACCACATTTTCACTCATTATCGTGATCACGGTCACGCCATTGCGCGTGGGCTCGACATCAACGCCCTGATGGCCGAGTTGTTTGGGCGTGATACAGGTTCGGGGCGTGGTCTGGGTGGCTCGATGCACTTTGCTGACGTCACCAAAAACTTCTGGGGTGGGTATGCCATCGTCGGTAGTCACCTGTTGTTGGCGGTGGGGGTCGGATTGGCCTGCCAAATGCAAAAGACCAATGGCGTGGTCATGGTCTTTTTTGGTGATGGTGCAACCAACGGTGGTGAATTCTACGAAGCACTTAATTTCGCACAACTTTGGAAGTTACCTGTCGTGTTTGTGTGTGAAAACAATCTCTACGCCATGGGAACCCCACTCGAAGTGCACTCTGCAGTGACCGAAATCTACCGCAAGGCGAGCGCATTTGACATGAAGGCGATGCGCATTGACGGGAACGATGTTCTCGAAGTACGTGAGCAAGTCGGCGAGGCCGTTGACTATGCGCGTTCGGGCAAGGGCCCCGTGCTGGTGGAAGCAATGACGTATCGCTTCCGTGGCCATTCAGCGCAAGACACGCAAAAGTACCGCAGCAAAGAAGATGTCGAGCAGCATCGCCAACAAGACCCGGTGATGCGCTTCCGCCAGAGCTTGATTGATGTGGGGGTGCAAACTGCCGCAGAAATTGATGCCCTCGATGCCGTCATTGACGAGCAAGTCGAAGAATCAGTCCGATTTGCGGATGAGAGCCCCGTACCTGGCAACGAATGGCTGACCGACCAAGGGATCTATGCGGCTCCGCTCGAAACACCAACAGTGGATCCAAACATCATCTAGTGCACGAACCTTTGGTGCGCCAACGCATCAATGAAGGAGATATTCAATGGCTGTAATGACTGTACGCGAAGCGCTCCAAAAGGCGCTCCACGAAGCAATGGCTGATGAGCGCACCTTTATCATCGGCGAAGATATCGGCCACTACGGGAGCACCTACGGTGTCACTGCCGGCTTCCTCGAAAAGTATGGCCCTGATCGGTTGCGCGACGCACCAATCGCCGAAGCTGGAATTTTGGGGGTTGCCATTGGTGCGGCCATGGCTGGCATGCGTCCGATTGCTGAAATCATGTCGGTCAACTTTTCGTTGTTGGCATTTGACATGATCATCAACCACGCCGCCAAAATCTACAGCATGTTTGGTGGTAAGTTTTCTGTGCCACTGGTCATGCGTACCACCAACGGTTGGACACAGCTCTCTGCCACTCACTCACAAACATTTGACTCCATGTTTGCGCATATCCCCGGTCTCAAGGTGGTGGCACCTGCCACACCTGCCGACATGCTCGGGTTGTTTCGTGCTTCCATGGCAGATCCCGACCCCGTCATCTTTATCGAACACACCCTGATGTATGGCATCAAGGGTGAAGTACCCGATGGCGATTATGTGATTCCCATCGGCAAGTCGGTCCTTTCCCGCGAAGGGCGCCATATTACGGTTGTCACCTATTCACGCATGGTGCATTTGGCGCATCAGGCGGCTGACATTTTGGCCCAAGAAGGCATCGAGGTCGAAATCGTTGACCTGCGTACCTTGCGTCCGCTCGACATGAGCGTGGCACTTGAAAGCTTCAAGAAGACCAATCGTGCAGTGGTTGTCACCGAAGACTGGCAGTCGTACGGTACGTCGGCAGAAATCGCCACGCGGCTCTACGAGCATGGCTTCGATTATCTCGATGCACCCATTCAGCGCGTCAACTTCCGCGAAGTGCCCATGCCCTATGCCAAGAACCTCGAACAACAGGTGGTGGTGACCACCGAGCGTATTGTCGCGGCTATCAGAAAAGTCTTGCATCGCACGTAATTGCGACGACTGGAAGGAATGATCATGGCTGATATTACGATGCCAAAGATGGGCTTTGATATGACCGAAGGCACCATCGTACGCTGGATTAAAAAAGTCGGCGATCACGTCAACAAAGGCGAAGCCGTTGCTGAAATCGAAACCGACAAAGTCACCATCGAGATTGAATCGTTTGTGAGTGGCACCATTGCAGAAATTGTCACGCCCGAAGGATCCCGTGTACCTGTTGGTGGCGTGATTGCGCGCACTGGGAGTGCAGGTGGTGCCACAGCAACGCCTGCGGTTGCTCCGGCTGCACCTGCCCCGGCTGCACCTGCCCCGGTTGCTCCGGCTGCCGCACCAGTGGCCGCCGTTGCCCCGACAGGAGCAACGGGTGGTGCCGTCAAGGCATCGCCAATTGCCAAGCGCATGGCACGTGAGCATGGGCTCGATTTGGCGGCCATCCCCGGTAGTGGGCCCCAAGGGCGTGTCGTCCGTGACGACGTGACTGCAGCACTGGCCGGTCGGCCGGCACAGACGAGTGCCCCGGTGCGTGCGCCGGTAGCGGCTGCTGCACCAGCCCCCGCTACTCCTGCGCTCCCGTCGGCTGCTGCGGGCAGTACGGTGGTGCCGCTCAGCAATATGCGGCGTACCATTACCCGGCGCCTCACTCAGAGTTGGCAGACTGCGCCCCATTTCTACATCACCATGGACGTAGACATGGGTGCCGCCCTTGCGCTCCGCAAGCAGATTAATGCACCGTTGCCCAAGGAGCAGCAGATTTCCATCAACGACATGATCGTCAAGGCGTGTGGTGTGGCACTCGCCGCCTACCCTAACCTCAATGCGTCGTTTGTTGAGGAAGGCATCCAGCTCAATCCGTCGGTCAATGTATCCATCGCTGTGGCCCTCGACAGTGGCTTGGTTGCCCCCGTGGTTACCAATGCGGATAGTCGCTCACTGAGCAGTATTTCACGCGAAGCCAAGCACCTCATCGCATTAGCCCGCGACGGCAAGCTGGGTGGTGAACACTTGCAGGGTGGCACCTTTACGGTGAGCAATCTGGGCATGTATGGTGTCACCGAATTCGATGCCATCATCACTCCACCCCAATGCGCCATTCTGGCTGTGGGTGCGGTGCGCCGCGTGCCCGTCTTCAAGGGTGACAGCGACGAAGTCATCGCTGCTAATCTGTGTGCCATCACTGTGTCTGCCGATCATCGGATTACCGATGGCGCCGAAGCCGCCAAGTTTGTTGGTGAAATCAAGCGCCTGCTCGAGAATCCGTTGGTCATGCTCATCTAGGCTGTATGCGCACCACGCCCCCCACGCTCCATGTTGAGCGTGGGGGGCGTGGTGTATGTGAGATTTATTTGGACTGTTCGTCAATGTGGCGCACTACGTCGCTCATTGACAAAATACCTGTCGGCCAGACGCGCCCGTCGTTGCGTTCTTCGACGACGACCAAACGGTGGATGTGGTTGCGATTGAGGAGCCGAATGGCACGATCAAGCTCCATGTCAGGCATACAGGTAATGACACTGCGTGTCATGATATTGTAAACGGGACCTTGCATAACCTGTTCGTAGGCGGCACCATCTTTCCATGCGCGCAACAGGTCGGTCTGCGACAAAATCCCCGCCAGATGCCCTGGCCCCTCGGTAATTACCACTGCATGAATACGATACCGATTGATGAGTGCCATGGCATCAGCAACGCTCGTTTCTACTGGACAAGAAATCACACCGACATGCATTGCATCACGGACAAGTTGGGTAGCCATGGGACGCTCCTTTGTGCTCGCCGATACTATCATGCAATAGCATCGCTTCTCGCTTATAATATGAAATACGGATACGAATGACAAGACGATGTATGAATATCGTCGTAGTGAGGAGTAGGATTACATGGCTGATGCACATCCACATCTGCACGCCGCGGATGTGACCGTTGAGTGGCTCCAATCCCTCAACTACACCCTTGTTCCATCATCGCGTCCTGCTACCATTGATGGCGTCTACGTCAAAGATTTGCGCACCCATCTCGATGGACGTGGTGACGTTATCGAATTGTGGAGCCGCCCGTGGGTTGACAACGAGGGGCTCGTGGTTCCCATGCACGTTTACCAGAGTGCGACTGACTTTGGGGTCACGAAGTGCTGGCACTTGCACAACATCCATACTGACCAATTCACCGTGACCCGCGGCAAACTTCAAGTTGTTTTGGTTGATATCCGTCCATGGTCTCCAACGTTTGGGCACGTGAATTCGGTTATTTTGGGCACTGCGCGCCCTAAGCTTATCAAAATTCCACCCATGGTCATGCACGGCTGGAAGGCCTTGAGTCAGCCAGAAGTCATCGTGGTCAACTTGCAGTCACACGTCTACGACGCTGCCGACGAGTTCAAGTTCCCGTGGAATTGTGTCCTCGAACATGCCTGGGAACCACTCAACGGCTAAGTGCTATGCCATTTCGAAGGCATGCGGAATGTGAGTGATTCCCCGTGGAGTTACAATCACCACATCGTAGCGCCACATGCTATGACTCGAAAAGTCGGGTTGTGTCTGCAAAAATGCCTGTGCCGTATTGAGCAGGCGTTGACGTTTGCGTGGTCCAATAGATATCACCGCACTCTGTGCATCGCGGCGCATACGGACTTCCACGAACACCCAGCTGTTGCCGTCTTTGGCGATAATGTCAATTTCGCCATAGCGACACTGCCAATTACAGCGATAGACGGACAGGCCGTGGCGTTCGATGAACGCCGCGGCCTGTGTTTCTGCGTGCGACCCTTGTTGGCGTCGCGTCTGCATTACGGGTAAATCCCACGCGTGTAGTAGGCGTTGGCGGTGCGATCAACGGCTTGCAGGTAGGCAGCAGTGCGTAGCTGGGTGCGCCGTGCCTGTGCCATTTGGTTGACCGACTCAAAGGCCCCCACCATGATCCGTTCGAGCTGCGCATTGACTTCGCGCTCCGTCCAAAAGAACTCTTGCAAGCCTTGGACCCACTCGAAGTAGCTCACAGTCACCCCACCCGCATTGGCCAGAATATCGGGGATGACCAACACACCCCGGTCATGCAGAATCATGTCGGCATCAGGGGTTGTTGGCCCGTTGGCCGCTTCCACCACAATGCGCGCTTTGATGCGGTCCGCATTCCGCTTGGTAATCTGGTTTTCGATGGCCGCAGGAATCAGGATATCACAGGGTAATTCCAGCAATTCTTCGTTGGTGACCGCATCCCCACCCGGTGCTCCTGCCACTGTCCCCGTTTTGAGATAGTGTGTCTGTAGCGTATTCAAATCAATGCCCTTGGGATTGGCAATCCCACCACCACGATCTGCGACCCCCACAATTTTGGCACCCATTTCACTCAACAAGCGCGCCGATGTGCCACCCACGTTGCCGAATCCTTGGATGACAACTTTGGATCCGGCGATGCTCACGTTGGCCTGCTCACAGGCTTCGCGTAAGACATATACGAGCCCGCGTGCCGTGGCCTCGTTGCGCCCATGCGAGCCTCCAATATTGATGGGCTTGCCAGTTACAACTGCAGGCACCGTATGCCCGCGATGCATGGAATAGGTGTCCATGATCCAGGCCATAATCTGCGAATTAGTACCGATGTCTGGCGCAGGAATATCCACGTCAGGACCAATCAAAAAGCTGATTTCGGTGGCATAGCGGCGAGTCAGACGCTCTACTTCGCCACGTGAGAGAAGCGCGGGATCAACAACCACCGCGCCCTTGGCACCCCCATAGGGGATATTGACTACCGCACATTTCCACGACATGAGCATCGCCAGTGCTCGGACCTCGTCAATGTCCGTGTCTGGATGATAGCGGATGCCTCCCTTGGCAGGACCGCGGGTTGTATTATGTTGGACTCGATATCCTGTAAACATTTCAATACGCCCGTCATCCATTTTGACGGGGAAATTCACCGTGAATTCACGGTGTGGGACACGCAGTAATTTGCGATATCCGGGTTCTAAATTGAGAATGTCTGCGGCGATGTCAAATTGTCGTTGGGCATTGACATACGCATTCTCTACATGTGGCGCCATCGCTGTTCCTCCTTGAGCAGTGATAGTAACAAAGAATTTCAGTCATCAATCCAGACCAGCTACAGTATAGCACGCACGTCGTCTACTGTGTGGTTCGTGCACGGATACGCGCGTATGCACGTTGTATCAACGGGTTGTGCCACTCGCTGTATGCCGCTACTCCGACCATCACACATGCGCCGATGCACGCATGGACGAGTACCGGTATGCTCCCCAGCTGTGTGCCACCCCAGCTCCCCCCGACTACGAGTAGCGTACTCCCCCCCGCAATGCCCATGGCACGCCACGGTAACGTGAGACCGGCTCGGCGTAGTGTGGGCCATATGGTGACCATCAAGGCGACCTCGGTCAGCACCGTGACTGCTGCAGCTGCGAGTGCCCCGTACTGTGGAATGAGAATGAGATTGCACGAGATGTTGACTATTGTGCCAATGGCAAATGCGACCGTAATCGTCTTTTGCTGTTGGATTGCAATCAGTGCATACTGCAAAACACCGGTAATATATGACAGCGGGAGATACCAAATGAGCACACGCAACGTGTTTGCGGCATCTGGCAAATACGCATCACCACCCAACATCCAAATCAACTGATCTGCGAGAACGGTCACAAGGACGACCCCCAGCCATGCTAACCACTGGAGTAGGGTGATGGCCTGGTGCACTAACGGTGCGAGTGTATCTCGTTGATGCACGGCGCGATGCGCGAGCAGGGGAAAGAGTGCACCTACCACATAGGGGGGGATAATCTGGGTCATCGAGATGACTTTGTAGGCTGCATCATAGAGCCCGAGCACGTAGTCCCCAGAAACACTGCGCAAGATGACCGCATCAAAGCGAAAAAAGATGGTCAAGAGCAGGCTGTTGAGCAGGAGGGGCACCCCGGCAATCCACAGCTGGCGCATATCGTGCCAATCCCACTGTGGCCATGCCACAAATAAGATGCGGTGTTGTAGGTACCACAACACGATTGCATTGAGGCAGGTGGTTGCGAACGCCACTGCGGCCATGCCGACGATCCGGGAGTCACTATCGGGGAGCCACCAAAGTACCGCCACCCCGATGAGGGTACGGGTGATACTCGCAATCACGGTCACGAGGGCAGGTATTTCCATGCGTTGTGCGGCCTGGAACGACGCACTCACTGCTGCGGCAGTGCCTGCCGGCCAGAGATGCGCCAAGAGTAACCACAGGGCGAGCATACTCCCCGCGGTCAGTGGAGGCATCACATCGCGGAGTAGCCATACTGCGAGGAGGGTGAGGGGCGTGAGTACTGCGGCCATCAGCCAACGCATGCTCACACTCATCCCAAACATGCGTGGGGCGCGTTCGGGGTGGGCGGCAGCTTCTCGTACGGCGAGATCATTGAGCCCCCAGTTGACGATGGTGACCAAATACATGCTCGTAATGAGCGCCACAAAACTCCATGCGCCACTTGCTGTGGGTCCGAGGGCACGCAATGTAATCGCTGCAAAGCCGAGGTCGAGCACTTTCCCAAAGAGATTGGCCACAATCGGAATACTACTGTTTTTGATGAAGCGTGACGTCTGACTGGCGCTTGTTTCGTTCCACATGCGCCGCCACCCCCACGGAATGAGCAGGAGCAGGGGGATACATGCGATTGTTGCAAGCAGAAAGATGCCGGTATTACTCATGGCCATACCTCGCTCACCCGAATGCGGGTGGGATTGTGTAGGGTAATCGTGATGGTGCCGTGCAACTGCTCGTGCCACAGCGTTTCGTGCGATAGACGGCGCTGGGCCATGCTCAAGCGTGCAGCTGGTTGCTGGGTCTGTCCACTACTATACAAGACTCCCGCAGGGTGCAATACGCGATGCAACTGCCAGGGCGGGGTAATCTGCCATGCATAACTGAGCAGGCATGGTGTCTGTGGGCAGTGGCCTATTGGTGCTAACGCATCGAGTTGCTGGCTGGTTGCACCGTGTGCCACGAGCAGACTACCATGCGGCCAGACCACCCAGAGCATGTTGATGGCCACTACTTGGAATGCCACATTGTCATGGTACCACTGACTGCCAACAGGGCGCTGATGGCAGTGCACGTGTGGTTGCTGACAGAGTGTGGTGGCTCCGGTCGCTGCGGCTGGGAGCACGTTGATATGGGTGATCCCATGATCTACGAGTGATGCGAGTGCTCCCTGCCAGGCGGTGCCACTCTGCGTCAGAATAACTGCATCGGCACTTCGTGTTTGCCAGATTGCACTTTGCGCCCCGAGAAACTCAAGGAGTGCCGGGGCATCGTTGCTCGTATCAACTAAGATGCGCTGCCCGGTGTTGGTGGTAACTACCAGCACATCACCGGTGATTGCTGGGGCGCTGAGAGTGCCATCTGCTCCCCCCATCAGACTCCGCCACCACAACGCACCAGCCATGCTGAGCAGGATGATGAGTGCTGGGAAATATTTGACTGCCATATCACACCTCCATGTACCGTACACGAACGTGAGTATGGCAGTCAGTCATTACGCAACCATTACGCGATTTTAGCGCAGTGCGGTGACTTCGATTTCGACTTTGGCATCGCGTGGCAAACGGGCAACCTGTACCGTTGAACGCGCAGGTGGGTTGCTGGTGAAATATTGTGCGTAGACCGCATTCATGGCCGCAAAATCACCCATGTCCTGCAAGAAGACGGTGACTTTGACCACCTTTTCCAAAGAGCTGCCTGCTGCGGCCAAGACAGCTTTGATGTTGGTGAGCACTTGCGTGGTTTGGGCGGTGACATCGCCATCAACCATCACACCTGCAGGGGTGAGTGGGATCTGCCCGGAGCAGTAGACCATGGTGTCGGTCATGACTGCTTGTGAGTATGGTCCGATGGCTGGTGCAGCTTGGTCGGTTGAAACAATCGTGCGTGACATGATGCTATCCCTTTAATACGTGATCTACGAAACCGTCTTTATTGTACTCCACTTTGTACACTATGCGATGTGTGTGCCTGCATCACCGTGGCCAAAAAATGGTCAACGTCGGCAGGTGAATTCAAGAAAATGATGCGTTTGCCAGGCAGGGCGGCTAAGCGTGATTTGAGTGCAGGAATGCGTTTAGGATAGTTCCATATAAATGTCAAAAATTCCCATGTCAGATGCTCTGGGCAATCGGCTCCCATATCGGGTCGAGTTCGGTTGTGGTATTGGATGCGCCGTGCTATTACACGATACAAGCAGAGCCAACGTGGCATGTTGAGCACGATGACAGTGTCTGCGTGGGCAAGGCGCACATCGAGGGTGCTCGTATAGTTGCCGTCCATGATCCACTGTGGTTGAGTCACAATCGCATGTTGGCGAGCAATCAACGTGTCGCGATCAACGGCATGCCAGTGTGGTTGCCAAAAAAGTTGGTCAATGTGGGTGACTGGAATGGTGAGGATGTGGCCAATGCGGCGTGCCAGTGTGGACTTGCCAGCGCCGCCAGATCCGAGAATCATGATTCGTTGCATGGGAGTAGTCTTTCTTCAAATCTAGCGCATATTGTACCAAAGCAGATAGGGTATAATCGAACCATATTCATGCGATAGTATAGCCATGCGTGTGTGCGTGTGAGAAGAGGTGTGGTATGACGTTGAACAATCGAGTGGTGGTCATTACCGGTGCTTCGAGTGGCTTTGGTGCAGACATTGCCCGGCGGGCAGTTGCTGCTGGTGCCCGAGTCGTGCTCGCCGCACGTTCAACCGACAAGCTTCAGGCGTTGGTCGCCGAGCTGGGTGGTAGGAGCAAGGCGATTGCAGTGACTGCCGATGTCACCAGTGATGCAGATGTGGCTCGTCTGGTCAGTGAAGCAGAAGCATTTGGTCCCGTTGACATCCTCATCAATAATGCGGGTTTTGGCTTTATTGATACGTTTGTGGATGCGCCACTCAGCGATTTACAACGCATGATGGATGTGAACGTCTATGGTGCAGTACGTTGTACCAAGGCCTTTTTGCCGTTGATGATGGCACGCAAACAAGGTCAGATTATCATGATGGCATCCATTGCAGGACTCGCTGCTGCGCGTAACATGGCCTTTTATTGTGCCAGTAAATTCGCATTGGTTGCCATCAGCCGGACGCTCCAACAAGAATTAACAGGCACCGGTGTCTACTGTAGTGTCATCTGCCCAGGTGTGGCACAAACCGGCTTCCAACAGAATGCCCCCAATGAAAAATATCCACGGGCAGCCGCACTGAGTACCTGTACGAGTGCGCAAGTCGCAGATACGGTGGTTGCCAGCATGCATCAGCGCCGCATGGGGGAGATTATTATCCCCTGGCATAGTGCGTTGCTCATGCGGTTTGGGGCGGCCTTCCCAGGAGTTGCACGAGCCATCATGAACCTAATTGGCTAGGGTACGGAATGTGGTACGATGAATTGTCGTACGCAATCATGGTTGTGATGTTATAACGGGTATGGTGAACAGGTATGCCAAGGAATCGCCTTGCACAACGGATCCACGATGTGCCGCCGTCGGGAATACGGCGTTTTTTCGATATTGCCGCGCAAATGCAAGATGTGGTTTCACTGGGGATTGGTGAGCCTGATTTTGTGACACCGGCACATATTCGTGATGCCGCCATTGATTCGATTCAGGCCGGCAAAACCGCCTATACGTCGAATTCCGGCTTGTACGAGCTACGCCACGCCATTGCTACGCATATTATGGCCCATACCGGTGTGCAGTACGACCCCGAAGAAGAAATCCTCGTCACCGTGGGCGTCAGTGAAGCCCTCCAACAAGCGATGTTGGCGTTAATCAATCCGGGTGATGAAGTCATTATTCCAGAGCCGTGTTTCGTGGCGTATACAGCATGTGTCGTCTTTGCGGGTGGCATACCAGTGACTATCCCGACCTATGCGGCCAACGACTTTGCAGTTGATCCTGCGGCCATTGCTGCTGCGATTACTCCGCGCACCAAAGCTATCTTGATTGGATATCCGAATAACCCGACGGGAGCCGTCATTGATGCGCCGACGATGCAGGCGATTGTGGACATTGCACAACGCCACGAACTGGTGCTGTTGTCCGATGAAATCTATGACCGCCTCGTCTACGGTACTCCACATGTGAGTGCGGTAACGGCACACGGTGCACGAGATGTGACCGTGTTGATGGGTGGCTTTTCCAAGGCCTATGCGATGACTGGCTGGCGACTTGGTTGGCTGGCTGCACCCGCAGATATCTGTGGTGCCGTGCGCAAAGTCCACCAGTACGGTATCATGTCGGCACCGACTGCCGCACAATATGCGGGGCTGGCCGCCTTGCGTAATGGTGAGCCTGATGTCCAGGCCATGGTGCATGAATACGATAAGCGCCGCCAAGTGTTGCTCGCCGGGTTGCGTCGTATTGGTCTACCCACGCACGAACCCAAGGGTGCTTTCTATGTATTCCCCCAAGTAGGGCATCTCGGTTTGAGTAGTGGTGACTTCTGTGAGCGCCTCTTGCAAGAGACCCACGTTGCGATTATTCCTGGGGATGTCTTTGGTCCGAGTGGTGCCGGCTATGTGCGGTTGTGCTATGCCGCATCCATGACCCATATTGAAACCGCACTTGAGCGAATCGAGCAGTTTGTTCATCGTATTACGTAGACGAGGTTTGCATGCGTTTGTCTGTAATCATGCCTTGTTATAACGAGGCCGAGAGTCTGCCGGCAATACTTGCCAAAGTGCGTGCCGTGCCCATCGAAAAAGAAATCATCGTCATTGATGATTGCTCGGGTGATAGCACTCCCGACGTATTGCGCCAAGAGCAACTTCAGCATCCCGACTTGCGGGTCATCCGGCATGAAGTCAATCGTGGTAAAGGGGCTGCAGTACGCACTGGTATTGCAGCTGCCGCTGGTGATGTCATCATCATCCAGGATGCCGACCTCGAATATGACCCCAACGACTACCACGAAGTGGTGACACCGATTTTTGATGGGCGAGTGGGAGTCGTCTTTGGGTCGCGGTTTATGGGGCGACACACGGGCATGTACTTCTGGAATGCGCTGGGCAATAAATTCCTGACTTTCTTGACCAACTTTTTGTTTAATTGTTGGTTGTCTGACATGGAAACATGCTACAAAGCGTTCCGTGCTGATATCATCAAACACATTCCCCTTGAAAGCAACGATTTCCGTATTGAGCCCGAAATCACTGCCAAAATCTTGCTACGGAAACACCGCATCTACGAAGTCCCCGTAAGCTACATGGGGCGCACCTATGAAGAGGGGAAAAAAATGAAACCCTCACAGGGATTTTGGGCGATTTGGGCCTTGTTTAAATACCGCTTTTTTGCGTAAATGCAGGAGGTTCGTGCAATGATGCAGGACTACTTCACCAGTTTGGCGCGACTCTTAGCGACGGTGGATACGGCCACTAGTGAGCGCATTCTGGATACGCTGTGGCAGACCTACCAGCGCGACGGTAGCGTGATCGTCTGTGGAAATGGTGGCTCGGCTGCCACGGCCTCACACTTTGTGTGTGACCTCGGTAAATGGACGGTGGTCGAGGGTAAGCGCCGCTTTCGTGCAGTAGCACTCACCGATAATATGCCACTTGTGACGGCGTGGGGCAACGATACCGCCTACGAGCACATCTTCGTAGAGCAAATTCCCATGCTGTATCGCCCAGGTGATACGTTGGTGGCGATTTCAGGGAGTGGGAATTCGCCAAACGTCTTGCGTGTCAGTGAATGGGTGCAAGCCAATGGCGGGCAAGTCATCGGTATGAGTGGCTTTGGTGGGGGCAAACTTGCTGCCCTCGTCGATGTGCCATTTGTGGTGCAGAGCTCGTTTATGCCCGAAGTCGAAGACGTGCATATCGCCTTGTGTCATGCCCTCGCTGTCAACTTGGCGCATCGGATTCGTGCCTCATGAGTTACGTACTCGGACTCGATTTTGGTGGTACCAAACTGGCCGCTGGTATCGTTGATACCACCACCGGCCAGGTCGTCGTGTCTGGGCGTTGTGCCACCCCAACCGGTGGTGCCACGCACGGTTTTGCGGCCATGATGGCTCTTGCAGACGGTCTGCGGGCACAGGTTGTCACTCCGATTACTGCGGTGGGCGTCTCGTTTGGCGGCCCCGTAGAAGCCGATGGCCGCACGGTGCGCTTGTCCATGCATATCCCCGGCTGGGAGGGGTTTGCGCTCGCCACACGGTGCGAATCCCACTTTGGTGTACCATGTGTCATCGCCAATGATGCTGATGCGGCAGGTCTCGCCGAATATCGCTTTGGTGCCGGCCAGGGATGTAGCCACATGCTCTATCTGACGGTCAGCACGGGGATAGGTGGTGGGGTCATCATCAATGGGGCACTTCATCGTGGTGAACATGCGTGGGCTGGTGAAGTCGGCCACATGATCCTCAAGCCCGATGGTCCTGCCTGTGCGTGTGGGGGGAACGGTTGTCTCGAGTCGTTGTCGTCGGGACTGTCAATTGCACGTGATGCACGTGCCAACATCCCGCCGTCGCTCCGCGAGCGTGATCCTGCCTCGATTACCGCGCGTGATGTGGCCATGGCTGCCGCCAATGGCGACGTGGTGGCACAGCAGCTCTGGGATACCGCAGTCGCGTGGTTGGGGGTGGGTATTGCGTCGGCAAGTAATTTGCTTAATCCGGGTATTATTGTCATCGGCGGTGGACTCACCGGTGCCGGTGAGCAACTGTTTGCGCCGTTGCGCACGATGATGGCGTATCGCGCACTCTCCAAGCAGGTGGTACTCAAACCAGCCGCACTCGGTGATGCGGTGGGCATCATGGGTGGGGCCGCCTTGTGCATGTAAGTGGCGTGTGTATAGGCCGGGCGGCGCACTGCGCCGCCCGGCCTGCGTGTTTATCGCTGGTCGTCGCCGTTGCGTTGTTTGTATATGCGCTCGAGCATGTCAATTTTTTCGCGTAGCATGATGATTTCGGTGCCATCAACCCCACGACGCAACAGCTCAGTGAGTTGCTCGCGGAGGTAGTACAAATCTTTGATGGATGTCCGCTTGCTCATACCACTCCACGACTCGCTCCGTTTTGCCCGCCAATCATCAATGTGAATACGCATTTCGTCAGCGAGTTGGGAATAGATCGGGAAGCGGGTAAAGATGTCGCTCCGCGCCTGCATTTCCAGCACGTAGGCCTGTGCTGCGATGTAGTTGCGTTCCCGGTTGAGTCGTTGCGCTTCACTCCGCACATAGGCCATATCAACGAGCACTGCTTCGTACTCGATTTCGCCGTTGATAGGAGCCTGTGCAGCCAACGCAGGTGTGGTCACTTGCAACTGCGCACTACTTGTGGCTTGTGCAAGGGTGTCGTCGTTGGTTGTCCCGCTCAGCGTGGCACTGAGAGTAATCTGACTCTGTTCTGTGACCTGGAGCGGAGTCAGACGCACATAGAGGGTGCGTTGCTCGCGTGCAATCATGCTCCCCACCGTCACGACAATGTCGTTGTCCACGTGTTTGTGTGGCAACTGCCCAATCACCTCTGCGCTAAACCCGGCAGGGATGGTGATGCGCAGGCCCACATCACGATAGGTTACGGCGAAGAGTTCACCGAGTTCGTTGCTGAAATAGCGCTCGATGTCCGCAGAGTGCTCAATAAACTGATGTGTGCCAATGCCTGCCTCAGCGATACGCCGCAATTCGCGTTCTGCATACCCTTGCCCGAGCCCATACGTGCTGATGCTGATGCCACGATTGTGGTAATCACGAGCCATGGTTTCGAGGCTTTCGATGTCGGTAATGCCTGCGTTTGCCAACCCGTCTGTGAGGAGCATGATGTGGCCAATCATGCCCGAATGCTGTGCGTGTTGGGTGAGCAAATGCGTGGCAGCACACTGCCATCCTTCAGAGAGATTCGTATTCCCCCCAGAGCGCACGGCATCAAGCCCGTGGAGCATCAATGAACGACGCGCTGTGGTTACACGGTTTGCATCGGCAATGGTCGTCGCCGAACTATCGAAGGTAACAATCGTGCAGAAATCAATATCAGTGAGGCGTTGAACGATGCGCCGACATGCGTCTACTGCATCATTAAGCTTTTTGCCATCCATCGAACCACTCCGGTCTATCACCAAACCGATGTTGAGTGGCAAGCGGGGCTGCTGCTGTTGGCTACTCTCTGGTGCGGTTATCTGCACACGCATAATCACGTCGGTGCCTAGTGTGGCGTTTGCCTGGCGTGGGGTGATCAGTGTGCGATTGAAATCAACATTGACGCTTGGCATGATTTTCCTCCTGCTTCTGAATAGAATTTTTAACTGTGTTAATTATCACGTGCTATCAAATTAATGGGATTAATAACATAGCAACGTAATAATAACAGTAATCACTGTAATTGTCAAATCAAAAAAAGCATTGTAATCACATTTGAAAAATATACTCAGATGTGTTATACTATTTATTAACGTAACACGTCTACAAAATTATTGAATTTACCTATGAACAGAAAGGAAAATCATTTTTAACTGTAAAGTAAAAATTCGCATCCAAGCTGTTGTTATACCATCACGAGGAGGTGCACTGTGACCTACGATGCCATGCGTGTATTACTACGCGTTGCCCTGATGAAGCGTGCCTTATTTGACATCCATATCGAGACCATTCGTGCACAGCAGGCCACGCGCAAGAATCTGCAGAGCAACATTCACTTCAGCCAAATCATGGCAGACACCGCACACGCCTACGACGTGGTGGCGCGCCTCTACACCAAACTCGAGGAATGGCGGGCACAGCATACCCCACAGCTGCGGATGCCAGCGTCCGACACTGCCCTCGATATGGCGACGATTGCTGCGTTCATCAGTCGCATCTCTACGCAGGTTGACATCGAAACACTCGCTCATGGTGCATTCCCTGGTGTGGGAAAGGCGGGTGACTGTGCGTGGGCGGGACTCCCTCCTGGCATGCACAGCGACATCAGTCAATTTGATGCGACGCTCGAATCCGATGATGGTGCATCCGCAGCAGATGAGGATGATGATTTACCTGTTGGGAACAACGACGATGATTACGATGACGATTACCCGTACCGCACGCATTCCACAGAGCTGAGTGAGACTGATGCGTACGATGTGTTTTTGGGGTGGACGATGTCATCCCATCAACAACAGGGGAATCATCTGCGTGATGATTTTGCCTGCGGTGATCTCGCCCCATCGTGGAGCGATGCGAGTCACACTGAGCTCACCAACCAAGAATACCAGCTCTTGTTTGGGTTGATACCGCCGGCAATTCCCCGGTACAAAATCAACATCTTCGGCGAACCGATTATCCCGCCACCACCAGCGGACGATGATGATTCCCCTGACTACAACGTTCCTGGTGCCCCACTCGGCTAAGCAAAAAAGTGCCCTCCCCCATGCATGTGCATGGGGGAGGGCACGGGCATGTAGACTTATGGGCGCCGGCGTAGCATGGCGTTGAGGCGTCGCAAATCACCACCATCAATGTGTCGGTCATCGCGGAAATGCAACTCGATGCCATCATCAATGACTACGCGATACCAGCGATGTGTATCGTTGCTTGGTGCAGGTACTTCGCTGATGTCTGCATCTGCGGGTGTGTGTGACCCGTGTATGACTTGTGGCACATAGTGCTGGGCAACGGCGTAGGCCACTCCCGACTCACTCACTGTAGCCGCTGGCTGCGATACACTTTCGATGAGCTCATGGAGCTCTGCATCACCGAGCCCAGCAAGCCGTGCACGAATGACACGCAACGGCATGTAACTGGACTTGAGGTGTGCTGCTGCGTGGAGCTGCAACAAATGGCGTTCGGTGTAGCGTGGCATGCGCACCTTGTCAACAGGGGCATCAATCAGCCCTTCATCGGTGTAGTAACGGATGGTGCGCTGAGTGACTCCGGCACGCTCTGCTAACTGGCGAATAGTCATGAGTTGACGGTTCATGGAGCTCTACTTTTGTGTATATCGGAAAACTGGGTAAGATGTACCCTGTTTCATAGTATCACTTTCGCCTTGTTTCGTCAAATAAATGGGATAATTTATCGAATAAAGTAAACATCAATATGATATGTTTTGTTAAAATTTGCGTGAATTATTGTGGAATTGTGTAAACACAAAAGAAACGAGCAGGTGATTCCTCACGTGAGGAATCACCTGCTCGTTTGGCATGTCCGCGTGTGTCGCTAGATACGGCGTACCACGGGGCGTGCATCGTGGAATGCAACGACTTCGACGCTATCACCTACCGTGACCACATCCGCAGCAGTGGCCCCCCATTCAATGCCGTTGACACGCACGCGTACCGTGTTATTGTTGCCCACAGCGATACACGAGCCGTGCTGTCCGATGAGCATCGTTTGCAGATCGTTGAGTTGATTCTGGTTTTTGTTGACGCGTGCATAGATACGATTTCCCACAATAGCGCTTGCGATGGTGAGTATTGCAAACACGAGCAAGAGCCATACGCCCAATGCGGGAAAGACGAGCGCTACGGCTGCGGTTGCAAGTGCTGCAATACCAATCCACAGCGCATAGACCCCTGGAATAAACGGCTCAATGATGAGCAGGATGATACCGATTGCTCCCCACACGTAGCTATGCTGGAACATTACTTCTTATCCGTCTGCTTGAGTGTTTCAGTAATTGCTGTCATCATCCCAGCTAAGTTGCTCAGCTCGGTGGGGACTACTATCATGCGGGCGGCCGGTGAATCACCGAGTTTCTGTAGGGCGTCTACGTAGCGTTGGGCCACAAAGTACTGCAGGGCGGCTTCGGGGTTTCCCACCGACGTCACCAACGATTTAGTCGCTTCTGCTTCGGCAACTGCGAGGCGTTCGCGGGCTTCGGCTTGGCGGCGTGCGGCTTCGAGGTCGCCCTCGGCCTCGAGGATTTTGGCCTGCTTCTGTCCTTCGGCTTCGAGGATTTGTGCTTGGCGCACCCCTTCGGCGGTGAGGATTTTGGCGCGCTTTTCGCGGTCAGCGGTGAGCTGCATGGCCATGGCACGGGTGATATCCTCGGGTGGGAGCACATCTTTGACATCCACACGGGTTACTTTGGTGCCCCACGACTGAGTGGCGTGATCCACTGCGGCCAACAGGTGCGTATTGATTTGGTCGCGCTTGGAGAGCACTTCGTCGAGCTCCATGCTGCCGAGAGCGGTACGCAAGTTGGTTAATGCGAGGTTGATAATCGAGGCCTGCAAGTTGAACACCTGGTAGGCGGCCAAGCTGGTGTCGTAGACCTGATAAAAGAGTACCCCGTCCACCCGGACTGTCGCATTATCGCGGGTGATGACCACCTGCGAGGGAATGTCGAGGACTTGTTCTTGCACGTTGACACGCCGACCGATGCGATCAATGAACGGAATGATGAGACTCATACCAGGTTTGAGCACCACACGAAAGCGCCCGAGACGCTCCACCGTCCACTCATACCCTTGGGGAACAATTTTGATACCGGTAATAACGAGTGCGAGTGCTAACATGACTAACAAGGCTAAACAAAACAAAATTTCCATGATATACCCCTTTAATCTCGCCCAATCCATACAACAGTAGACGCTTTCTAGTGTACTACTGTTGCATCGAATTGGCTATACACAAATCCACATTACCATTGTGCCGTCGTACGGTTACATACCCACAAATGGAGCAGCTGTGATGGGTGGAATTGGTGCGTTGCCGGAGTACGCTGCGCAACAGGAATCACACGGCCGGTGGATGCGTTCCCCTGGAAGGCGTTTCTGAGGAACCCACGGAGTTGCTCCCAGGCCTTCTGTTGATTGCCGCCCAAGGCGATTTCATCTATGCTTTTCACAAAAGCATGCCCTTCACCTGCGTAGATGGTAATCTCGTTAGGGACACCTGCCGCGTTTAATCCATCTTCGAATGCGTTGACTTCGCTGATGGGGATCATACCGTCCTCGGCACCAAAAATGCCCAAGACGGGACCAGATACTTGTTTGAGTAATGTGGGATCACTGATAGTGGAGCCATAAAATACGGCTGTTGCTGTAATAGCTGGCGTATTGACGCTATAGTTGATGGCCGTGCCACCACCAAAACAAAACCCCATAATTGCCACTTTTTTGGCGTCTGCATCGGGTTGATTTTGAATCCACAACATGACTGCATCCAAGTCACGGTTGATTTGTGCGGTATCGGTGGTGCTGACCTGCCAAATCGCCGTGGGGATCCAATCTGTGGTGTTGTTGCGAAAGAGGTTGGGTGCCACCACAATGTAGCCGTCTTGGGCTAGGGCGTCCGCCTTGCCCGCAATTTCTGATTTGAGCCCCCACCATTCATGCACCATGATGACGACGGGGAATGGTCCAGATCCACTCGGGCGCGCCACATAGGCGCGAATTGCTGGGTCACTGCCATTAGAGATGACCGTGTTGGTGATAGTGTCGAGGCGGTTCATGCCTACTCCACGGTCAATGATAATCGAGGCAGCCACCACCACAATACTCCCCACGAGAATCCCTGCAATCCATTTGACGACGGTTAGGATATGTTTCATCGCGTTACTCCTTGGTACGAACATTCACGGTTGCACGATAAGTGTGAGATCAACACCGTTTTGCTGATTTGACACGAGAAAGAAGCGGACTGTGTCTTGACGAGATGAGGCCTGTAGTATCACCACCGTTGTATCCGCCTGTAAGACGTCGCTTTGCCATCCGTTGGTTGCAAGAAACGTGGCGAGTTCTGGGGCAGCGGTTGCGAGGGGCGTAGTACTCTCCGCGAGGAGTGCTCCGCCGTACGGTCGGCGATTTTGCCAGTGCGCAGGTAGGGGAATTTCGGCGTAAATGGCATCACTACAACGTGGTGGAAGCACGATTGCGCTGGCATCGCGGTGCGTCTGATACTGCCAGACCACGTCGCCGGTGATTACTTCGCCGCCGGGCAGGAGTATTTTGCCCCGCCCACGTCCCGTCATGCTGGTGAGTTGTCCTTGTGCGTCACGCTGCGCTTGGGCAGAGAATTGTTGCCATGTGGCGCCACCCGTGTTACTGGTGAGCACATCACCATCCATGTAAAACCCGCTGAGTGGGCCGAGGATGTCCCGCATGCTAATCGTGGGTAACATGCTCCCATCACGCACACATCCATCGTCGTACTGCCAAGTGTGTGTGGGTGTGGTGATGGTATTGAGTGTACCACTAAACGGGATGAGCCAATTGGATGTCATGGTGCCTCGGCTGATGAGGCGTTGTTGGCTGAAATTGCCTTGGCGGTGGGTAGTGATGCGTAACTCACCGGAGACCGATTGCCCAGCGCTATTGGTGGCATCCCGCACCGTAACCGTCAACGTGTGTGTCATGTCGGTACGTTCATCGTCAATGCGCAGGCGTGTTGCATCATGCTCACTTGTCGTGGCGGTACAGGCCAGCAATGAAACGAGTGTGCACATCAGGATGGTGGCGTGGATGATGTGACGCATGGCTACCGGTTAATCCACTTGGTCATGTAGGTCACTCCGTCATAGCCGAATCCGAGTGCTTCGTAGAAGGCACAGACATGGGCGTTGTCACTGCGCACCAGTAAATTGAGCTTCTCGCATCCCTGCGCACGTAGGCGTGCAATCGTCTCGTCGACGAGGAATCTTCCCAGTCCACGCCCCTGATAAGCAGGATGCACAGCCAAGTGGTTGAGCCAGCCGCGCCGCCCATCGTCGCTGGCCAGCACCGAAGCAATAATCGTATCGTCGGCAGTGCAGACTACAATCGCCAGGTTGCCCGAAACACCCAGATGGCGCCGGATGCCGACCTCGGTGTCACTGGGACTGAGTGCGAGCCCGGCGATGCGCCATAATGCGATGAGCGTGGGCAGGTCACTCAGTACGATGGGGCGCAAGTACATGCCATCCGTCAGCGCGCGGTGCTGTCGTTGAGGTTCATAGACACCGACGACTTGCAGCCAAGACGGCGTCGCTTGTGGGTTGGTGCGTAACTCCATGCCGATGTGGCGCATCACCCCTTGCGATGCCACATTATCGTATTCCGTGGTGGCAATGATACGGCGCAAACTGAGGCTGCTACAGGCGTAATCACGCAGTAGGCGTGCTGCTGCTGTGGCATAGCCGTGGCGGCGGTACTGGGGCAACACACTCCAAAACATGCCTACTTCGGCATGCGTAAACCCATCGTTGGCACCAATCCCCACCTGACCATAGACATCAACACACGGTACCAGCCCGATAGCGCCTACCACCACATCGTCGCTAATGCGCACCACGGCACGCTCGCCGTATGGTGGCTGATCGAGGCGTGCGAGGGTCTGTTCATTTGCGATATTGTAGGCCAGCCAGGCATCGGCATGGGCTGTGTCCATACCAAAAATCGCTGCAACTGCCGCACTGTCACTGGCAACAAATGGGCGCACGGCAAGCTTTTCGTCGCTGAGCACGGGCATACGGCGCATGCGGAACCTCTGTTATTGACTCATGATACGGGCGACTTCGCCGAGGGCGATGAGCCCAGGGTGATTGATACCGCCGGAGTGCTCGGCCATATCCTGGGCGAAGCACGCGGCTACGACACGACTACCGTCGGGGCGGGTCAAAATCCCACAGTCGTTGCGCAGGTCGTCGTCGGAGCCGGTTTTGCCAGCATACTGCCAACCAGCAGGTAACCCACGGGGGAAGCCGACGCGATCGAGCTGCTGGGCGAGTGTGCGGTTGAGAAAGGTGTTGGTCTCAGGTACCCCAAGCGTGCCTGTGGCAATCCCTGTGAGCAAATGCACTACGTCGCGGGGTGTGGTGACACCGAGTCCCCAGGGCATGCACTCGGGAGTATTGGGCGTAAAGACTTTGCGGTTGAGGCGTGTCTGCGTCATACCGAGTTCTTGGATACGTTGATTAATATTATTGATTCCTAGCAAATCAATCAGCATATTCGTGGCTGTGTTGTCAGAAATAATCGTCATAAGTACGCATAAATCACGCACCGTAGGGGTAATACCGGCATCGAGGTAGCGTAGCACACCCATGCCAGGCACGGTATCGCTCGCCTGGTATGCTACGCGCTGTGACCAACTGAGCTGGCCAGCATCCACGAGCAATGCGGCATGCACGAGGATGGGGAGTTTGATGATACTCGCCGTTTTGACTTGGCGTTCGGCGTGGTAGGCGGTGGCCGGGGAGCCATCGAGGGGCTGCCACAACAGCGAGATGCGCGTTTTGTATTGGCCTTCGAGGGCGCGGATGGTCGTCATAAATACCCTCCGGAATGATAACCAATCCGTAGCAGCGAGGACTTCCTCAGTGCTACGGATTGATTGCTGACCAACAGTCGTTAGTACGAGCGGGCAAAGATGGCGATTTTGGTAGCCGGTTTGCCCGTATAGATGCAGGTGCCAGTGCCGCCGGGCTGATCGTTGGGGATACAACGGATGGTGGCACGGGTCTCTTCTTTGATGCGTAGTTCGTCGTCGCTACTGCCCGCCCACCAGCATGTAGCAAAGCCGACTTCGATTTGCTGTTTGAGCTCGTCGTAGGTCGTGACGTGTTTGGTGTGCGACTCGCGGAAGGCCAGGGCGCGCTGGTAGAGGGTGGCCTGGATTTCTTCGAGCAATGTAGTGATGCGTGCGGTCAAGCCCTCTTGTGGCACAAAGCTCTTGCCTTCTTTGCCGGGGATGTCGCGGCGGGCGATGGCCACCGAGCCTTTTTCGACATCTTTGGGGCCGACTTCGATGCGCACGGGTACACCCTTGACTTCCCATTCATTGAACTTGAAGCCGGGGGAGAGGTGCTCACGCTCGTCGATTTTGAAGCGAATTTTACCCTTCCAATCGGCGGTGATACGCTTGACGGCATCCATGACGGCGGCTTTTTCCGCATCGTTTTTGTAGATGGGCACCACGACCGTCTGAATGGGGGCGAGGCGCGGTGGTAATACCAGCCCGTCGTCGTCGCTGTGTGCCATCACCAAGGCGCCGATGAGGCGCGTACTGACGCCCCAGCTACTCGTCCAGGCGTGTTGCACGGTGTTGTTTTGATCGGTAAACGAAATATCGAAGGCCTTGGCGAAGTTCTGGCCGAGGTTGTGTGATGTACCTGATTGCAACGCCTTGCCGTCCTGCATCATGGCTTCGATGCAGTAGGTGCGTAAGGCACCAGGGAAGGTTTCGTTTTTGCTCTTGAGCCCGCGTAATACAGGTAACGCCATTTCTTTTTCGACGAAATCGGCATAGACGTCGTCGAGTATCATCAGCGTTTCTTGTTCGGCTTCGGCCTCGGTGGCGTGCACGGTGTGCCCCTCTTGCCAGAGGAATTCGGCGGTGCGCAAAAACGGGCGTGTGCGCATTTCCCAGCGCATCACATTGGCCCACTGATTGATGAGGATGGGCAAATCGCGGTACGAGCGCACCCATTTGGCATAAAAGTAGCCGATGATGGTCTCGGATGTGGGGCGGATGACGTAGGGCTCGGTCAATTCTTCGCCACCGGCATGCGTCACCTCGGCGACTTCGGGGGCGAAGCCTTCGACGTGTTCGGCTTCCTTGGTGAGGAAGCTTTTGGGGATGAGCAGGGGGAAATAGGCGTTGACGTGCCCCGTCTCTTTGATGCGGGAATCGAGGCCAGCTTGAATATTTTCCCAGATGGCGTAGCCAGTGGGTTTGAAAACAATACAGCCACGCACGACTTCGGCGTAGTCGGCCAAATCGGCCTCACGTACGATGTCGAGGTACCACTGCGAGTAATCTTTGGCGCGTGGGGTAATCCCGTCTTTTGCCATGGTGTTGCTTCCTTCAATAGACGATATATGGCGTCATTGTACCATTTTAGCCGAGGCGGCGTTGTAGCTCGGCGAGGGCGTGCTGTGGGGTACGATCAGGCATGAAAAAATTGCTGCCGACGACCACATCATCAACGCCCGCCTGTGCCACCGTCGCAATAGTATCAAAGCCGATGCCCCCATCAACCTGAATGGCTGCGGAGAGTTTGTGTTCGTCGATAAAACGGCGCACCGCCTGGATTTTGTGGGTGGATTGTGGGATGTATTTTTGCCCACCAAAGCCCGGATTGACTGTCATCATCAGCACGGTGTCGATCTGGTCAATGATTTCATAGATACTATGCAACGACGTGGCCGGATTAATCGCCACGCCCACATGTGCGCCCGTGGCGCGGATGAGCTGTATGGTGCGGTGCAGGTGGGGCGAGGCCTCCACATGCACGCTAATCTGGCTGGCACCCGCCTTGGCAAAGGCCTCGACGTAGCGTTCGGGCTCGACAATCATCAAATGGCAGTCGAGGTAGGCCTGTGGCCCTAATGTGCGCCGCAACGCCTCGACCATGGGCATGCCCATGGTGATATTGGGCACAAAGCGCCCATCCATCACATCAACATGCAGGCGATCACCGCCGGCAGCCAGCGCCAAGGCGGCATCGGCCCCCATATTGGCGAAATTTGCCGACAAGAGCGACGGGCTGACGCGGATGGGGCGTTGGTGATAGGACAGCATGGCAACAACCTCGCGCAAAACGACCACTAGTGGCATGATAACACACCACCCTACT
>CAZMWB010000031.1:0-31259 GCA_964569955.1 uncultured Klebsiella sp.
TTGTCTGCAATCCATGCAAATATGAAATTATATGTACTAAATTTTTTCTCAATATCGAACGAAACACTACATGACACACCATATAGGATGTGCTACAAATGATACTCATCAGCAATTTAACTTTTTAACACGTTAATTTGATTGTTTTTTATTAAGAAATTGTAACGAGCTCACAACAACTTCACCTGCTTTTATCACATCAGCAGGAGTGACGTATGCATGCACCGAGAGGCGTATACGATGTAAATCCGCATCACCCCAGATAATGACACCGTGTTCTGCTGCACGTTTCACAATCGTCGGCGCATGTGCAGTCGCAATACAAATATTCCCAGCGCGATGCACCGGCGCAGTCGGAGTCAACACATCCGCATGATGCTGGAGCATATCAAGCAACACGTCGCCCTGAGCCAGCGCATACGCTGCGATATCGTGAATGGAAACACGCGTATGGTACGTGAGCGCATTTTCCATAATATAGAGATCGAGAAAATTCGGATTACCGACTTCGAGACGTGCCGCATCATCGTGCAACTGGTACGCATCTGGAGTCTTCCCTGGGACCCCCGAACGCCACCCCACTGGGGGATGCAGATTAGCATCAAGCGCACGATTCCACACCACAATTCCAAGATGCGTGCCCAACAACCACTTGTAACCACTACACACCAAAAAATCCACATGCGATGCATCCACAGGAACAATCCCCAACGAATGCGTCGCATCTACGAGTACTTTGGCACCCACACGATGTGCTTCGGCGCAGATTCGTTGAATGTCAATACGGCGACCAGTACGTGTACTCACATGACTCACATAGACCAGACGTGTACGAGATGTCAGGGCCGATTCGATATTGGCAGCCTCAACATCTGGATCGGGATGATAGGCAGGAAAGCACACTCGTACACCAAAGCGTGCCAACCAAGCAAACAGATAGCGACCACTCGGGTATTCATCGTCAACGACTACCACTTCATCGGCGTGTTGCCACTGCATTGCAGTAACTACCTGAATCATGCCAGCCGAACTACTCCCAACAAAACCAATATCGGCTGCAGGCACATTGAGCATCTGTGCAAGTTGCGTGGCAACCCGCTGGCGCATCGCAAAGAAACGGTCACGTCCTGGCATCCCCAGTGCTTTGTCGTTGGCAAATTGTGCCATGGCTGCTAAGTGGCTTTTCAGTTGCGGGGTTTCCCCACCTGCGGCTAGGTGTGCCACAGCGTTGATTCCAATGAAATCGTCTTTGCAGAAGTACATCGGCGGACTCCTTTGGTCAAATTACTGCCCAGAAGCACGCATGGCAAGCACAAGCGCACCTAACATACCGGCCCGGTTACCCAAGGCTGGTGGCACAATGTACTCGTCAATACGCTTGGTGATTGCATCAAGATTGATGTAGCCATTGAGACGCTCGATAACACGGCGGCGAATCATGGGGAAGAGATGAAGTTGCTCCATTACGCCACCACCAAGAATGATACGTTGAGGCGACACAAACAGAATCGTATTCATGACTGCTTGTGCCACATAATCAGCTTGGAACACCCATGCCTGATGATCGGGCGGCAATAAATGAGCTTTGACACCCCAACGTTTTTCAATGGACGGCCCACACGCAAGCCCTTCGAGACAGTCATCGTGGAAAACACAAAAACCAGGGAACTCGTCTTGTGGGTGGCGTGAAATACGTTGATGTCCTGCTTCGGGATGGGCCATACAGGCAAGCGGCTGTCCACGACTAATTACACCAGCACCAATCCCGGTGCCGATGGTGTAGTAGACGATGTGTTCCAAACCGACACCAGCGCCCCACATAAGTTCACCGAGGCCTGCGGTGGTCACGTCCAAATCGAAACCCACTGGAATGCCCAGTGCTGCCTGAATCGGCGCAACCACCGGCGCGCCACTCCAACCCGGCTTGGTGGTGGGTGCCACACATCCATAGTTGGGATCAGCGCGATCAAGCACAATTGGGCCAAACGAGCCAATTCCAACAGCTGTCAACGGCGTTCGTGCATGATGCATACGCAGATATTCGATAATCTGCGGAATGTTTTCTTGGGGTGTAGTCGTAGGAAAGCGCACTTCGTCACGCACATCGTCGGGTCCGCCGACAATGGCACACACCATTTTGGTGCCACCAGTTTCCACTACGCCATAACGTGCCATGCGTCCCCTCCTTTTTAGTGCGTCAGCTGTCCACGTGCAATCAGATCTGCGTAGCTCCCACGAGCCTGTACTTGGCCATCTTTCAGAACGACGATTTCATCAGCCATTGCCATGACCTGTGGGCGGTGTGTCACAATGAGACAGGCTACCTGGCTACGAATCTCACCAAACCGCTGCCAGAGCAACTGCTCCGTGACAATGTCGAGGGCACTTGAAACGTCGTCAATCAACCAAACCTGTGGACGCTCATAGAGCATGCGTGCAAAAGCGGCACGTTGGATTTGTCCACCAGAGAGACGCACACCTCGAGAACCGACCAGCGTTGCCACCCCATGTTCGAATTGGGCGATATCGTATTCGAACACTGCACCATGAATGGCCGTATCGAGTTCAACGTTTGAGAGTTGGCGACCTTGAGTAATGTTATCTTCGACGGTATCAGAAAACAGGCGCGGCACCTGACTTGTATAAGCGACTGCAGGTGGCACGAGTTGCAAATCGGGATCATCAATGAGCGTGTTATTCCAGTAGATATTACCGGTCACGCGGGGTAACATGCCCAAAATACCGCGGAGGAGTGTTGTTTTGCCAGCCCCCACAACACCAGTGACCACTACCAGTCGACCAGGAGCAAGGTCGAGCGAAATGTCACGCACACCGTACTGATCGTTTTTCCACTGCACGGATAAATCACGAATCGCCAATGTCTGTAGCGGGGGCAGTTCTTTGAACGCTGGGAACGGTTTCTCGTCAAAGAGTTTGGCAGCAGGGAGCCCGTGCCCAATGGTCTCGAGGCGTTGCACGGATACACGCAACTGTTGCTGACGACCGATAAACACACCGAGTTCCCCGAGTAATTCACTGATAGCACCAAGTGAATAGACAAAAAACGCAACGTCGCCTGCGCGGAACTCACCACCGATGGCCTGTTGATGCAACATCAACATCATCACCGCGATACCAATGTCTACCGCATTGCGAAACAACGACGACAACAGGCCATCGAAGAGCACTTCTCGGAGTGTGGCGACTTCACGCACCTTATTGAGTTCGGCGAAATGTCGCAACACGTGCCGTTCGGTCCCTGCCACTTGTACCGCTTGAATGGCACCAAACGTTTCAGCGATGAAACCGACTACACGACCAGTTGCGCGCCGGCGTTCCTGACGATAGATGTAGATTCGGTCGTAGGTGAATCGTGCTGCCGCCACAATGAAGACGAGTGGAAGCATGATTACGAGCGTAGCCGAAGGTGCGATTTGATACATCGTATAAAAAGCCACTACCGCAAACAATGAAAGCGCAATAATGTCGTTGAGATGGAGTACAGTATGCGGGAGTTCACCGATATCGTCACGGAACCGTGACACAATTTCACCTGGCGACCCTTTGAGTGCAACCACAGCTGGTTGCTGGAAAATGCGACCAAGGAGTGAGCGTCGCATCGCATTTTCCGAAGCGATACGCGTTTTAGGGTTGGTGTATGTGAGAAGCACAAAGAGCATCATGCGCATCGCAGTGATGCCTACAAGGGCACCAAGCAACAACCAGGGAATACTCGTGAGTGAATTTCCCTGCAAATCGTTAAGCACAGCCCGATTGATAAATCCAGGTAACAGTTCTATTAAGAGCACGAACACGATGGTGGCCAAATTAATGACATACCACCAGCCACCTTTACGGAGCATCTGCCACAGCATTTGGTTGGGCGTGGTGATTGTGGGTTGTATGGTCATGCTAATTCTTCCTCTACTGAACCTGTGCGCAAGAGCGTCGCATAGCGGCTTTGCTCATCGCTCCGCAGTGCTGCTTCGACTCCATATTCTACGAGTTGCCCATCACCGAGGATGGCAATGTAATCACACCGACGTACCGTTTGAAGCCGATGAGCGATGATAATGGCCGTTTTACCGGCTAGCACCGTGTCGAGGGCACGTTCCACTAGTTTTTCTGTTTCTGGATCAATGCGCGCCGATGCCTCATCGAGTATCACCACATGTGGTTGCTTGAGGTAGACACGCGCTAATGCGATTAATTGTGCTTCTCCAGCTGACACCGCTCCATTGGCCATCAACAGTGTATCTAGCCCTTCGGGCTGTTGTTCGAGCCAACGTTGCAACCCGAGTGTATGCAATGCATCGTAGAGCCTATCATCGCTGATGTCCTTGTTAAAAAACGTGAGATTGTCACGTACTGTTGCATAAAAAAGTTGCACATCTTGCGTGACCAACCCTACATGCTGGCGTAACGATGCCAACGTAAACTCACGGATGGGGTGCTGATCAAAGCGAATTTCACCCGCATTCACGTCGTACAAGCGAAAGAGCAAACGAATGAGTGTACTCTTCCCACTGCCTGTGCGACCTAATAGCCCGACGACTTTTTGGGGCGGGATGGTGAACGTCACATTGCGCAAGACGGGATGTTTGTCGGCTTCTTCATCGGGATAGGCAAACGTAATATTGTCAAACACCACAGACGGTGCCTGTGCTGGCATGTGGTGGGTACCATCAACGAGGCGCGACTTAATTGCCATGATTTCTGCCACACGCACGATGCCGGCTGTCGCCTGTTGAAGCTGGTCGATTTCTTGTGCGATGGTACGGATCGGCCACACCACCATTTCACCGTAGAGGAGCGTCATCACAATCAAACCGATACCGATTTGATTGGTCAGGTAGAGGTGTGTACCAATTCCCAAAATCAAAATCGAGAGCACTGCGGCTAGTCCAACAGGCACAATCCATGTCACGCCACCATAGACGCGTCCGAGCACGTCAAAGTGGTTTTTGCGTTTCATGAGTTGGTCGAAACGCGCCATCGTGTGCCCGCGTGACCCCAATCCACGGATGTCTTCCATGCCAGCAAGGCGTTCTTCGAGGAAACCGAACAGTTGCGCTGACGCTTCACGACCACCTTCCCAGTACGGGACAGCCACGTTGCGCAGCAGATACAGAATCGTAGCGGCCACGACGATAAACGACAACATCATGACACCGAGTTGCCAATTTTGCGCAAAAAGGACACCAACCGTTGATACCAACAACAACACACTGCCACCGATTTGCAAGACCATCTGTGAAAAAAAGCGGTTAAGACTAGTCACATCGCCATCAATGCGCTCAATCATGATGCCCGGATTTTGTTGTTTGTGATACGACATGTCGAGAGCCATCGTATGTTGTGCCAAATCAAAGCGCAACGCATTCGATGCCCGCCAGCCAATGGTTTCTCCCATGTAGGTAGCAAACAAGCGAGCCACCTGCCGACAAATCATGACAACAAGATAGTAGATGCCGAGTCGTTGCAACAGACTACTATCGTCGGAATTTATCGCAGAATCCACGAATTGCCCGAGCAGATTGGGACCGAGCAACTGCAGCCCGTTATCCAATAAGATGAGTACCACTAACACTGCAACTTGCCGGCGTTGTGGCCAGAAATAGGTATATAACAAATCGCGATATTGTTGGAATTCTACACGTTGCGTCATGACACACCTTTGTCACAAATCCTGCGAATAAAACTTACGAGCGGCGAACGTATTGTGCAATGATCTGTGCTGCCCGGTGTGCTCCTTGTTCGGATGTCATCTGCTGCGCGACCATACGCGCCTGATACCGATACGATGGATCCGCAACCATATCTGCAATTGCCTCCGTTATTGTACTCAATTTTGCACGATTGCGTGCAATCCAACGCGGTGCAATCCCCAGTTCGACAGCACGTTGCCCCCAGAATTGTTGATCGACACCCCGCGCAATGATCAGCGATGGCACACCAGCAGCACATGCGGTATGAAAGGTCCCTGCGCCACCATGATGAATGACGGCCTGTGCTCCACGGAATAAATGCAGATGGTTGACATCACCAGTAACCATACACACACCATCCTGTGCATCAATCGTATTCGACTTGGGAGCATGCAGTACCACATCCACACCAGCAGCACGCGCTGCATTACACAGTAGTTGAAACCACGCCTGTGGTTCGTTGTGCCCGGGAGATCCCATGGAAATAACCACAAACGGCCTACCCTGACTAAGAAATGCACTCACGTGGACAGGAAGTGGTCGCGTGTCATCGTTGCGCCATACACCCGTTACCTCGTGTAGTGCATTCCGGTCTGGCCATGGTGGCAGTAACACGGGTGAGACAGCGATCAAGACACGTTGTGCTTGGATGTGCTGTAGCCCACCACTTCGCCTGCCACCAGCCCGGCGCCACGGCTGCCAGACCAACCAATTCATGAGTCGATGTGTACTGCGTGCGGCGAGGAGTTTACCCGGCCACGGCCATAATGGCGAAGCAAATGCCCGTGTGGGCACAATGGGTTGCAAAAGAGCCCAGATGCCGTGCTGCGCAGGCATCGCCCACTGTGTGGCCAGACTTGCCACCACAAGCGTGTCCGCATCAGCCAGCGCATCTGCCGCAGCAAGCAATGCGGTCATCTTGCGCCGACTATCCCACAAGTAACGGATGGTATGCCACACTCCACGCAACACGCCGTGTTGCAGACTCAAGGCTGCGCGGTAGGCGGGCTTGAGCAACAGGTGAGTTGGGTCTTCGGGGAGGGGATACCACGCAATGCGCTGTGCGTCGAGCAACGGCCGCCAGCGCTCGTGTGCCGCAATCATCACTGGCACCTGTTGCTGTTGCAAGGCATGCGCCAGCACAACAAATGGCTGTACGTCGCCACGTGTCCCCCCAACCACCACGACCACTCGTACCGGATGGGCATTACTTCGGCGCATACAACTTCTCGAATATCACGAATTCATAGCACATTGCACGGTGCTTGTAGCACTGCTGCAGTGCCATACTCCCAATCATGGAACGCAGAAAAAGGTGTGTACGTACTCGCGGGAGCACTCCATCCACAATCCACTGCGCAAGCATGTCTGGCAGTGCACGAATGGTTAACCCATCACTCAAATCAATGCGCTTGGCGAGGCGCAACCCGGCCAAAGTCGCCTGCTGTTGATGTGCGTCGCAGGTGGCAATATTTGGCACCATCCAGCCGTTCTGAAAGGCCGCAATAAATGGTGACACATGGTTTGGGGCCAACATATCATCGCAAATCATGCATAACCCACCAGGACGAAGCACACGAGCGACTTCGGCAAAAAAGCGCGCTGGATTATGACAATGGGCAAATGATTCAATGGCCCAGACTGCCGCAAGTGACGCATCCGCATATGGCAACGCATCAAACGACGCCACAAGAACGGTCCCGGACTGTACGTATGTGGCTTGCACCGGACTAATCGTGATGCCACTCACGTGGGTGGAAGGCATGAGGGCCGTTACAACCGCATGCATACTCGCCCCTACACCGCACCCCAAGTCGGCCACTGCATCGCATGCGGAAAGTGCGCTTAGTTCACGAATCACCAGTGCATGTATCGTGTCTTGTACTGTTCCATCAAGCTGCAGGTCAACAGGTGGTTTGACAACACGATGAATCGCTCCAGTACGCTTGGTAAACCCTGCGCGCTGAAAGAGCGATGTGAGTCGGTCGTAGTAATGGGCAACATCTACTGTGTGAGACACGTTTTTCACCTGATATAATGCCTATACCCGTTGCACTAAGGATTGTACATGGAATCACGATTCACGCAATTAGCACGTCGCCTCGGAACCCCGTCATGGTTCTATGCTCCGCAAACAGGCGACGATCGAAACATGACGCGTGGCATGTTAGACGGTTTTGGTGTTGGTATCGTTGAAGGTGTACGCATCTTCATTCCAGTACTCCTTACACGCCTTGGAGCTGATCCACTGAGCGTCGGGTTACTTTCGTCTATGCCGGCGATTGCTGGTCTACTCCTCGCCGTACCACTCGGCATGTACATCAGCAAAACAAACAATGTGGTGCCGTGGTATGCGTGGAGTCGCCTGCTCCTGTTCCTCAGTTACCCCATCATTGGCATTATCCCACTCTTCTTTGATGCGCAGTTAGCAATTATCATCATGGTGGCTGTTGCTGCGGTTGCCACGCTCCCTCAAATCGCCCTGACCCTGGTATTCAATGTGGTAATGGGCTCAATCATAGATATTTCACGTCGCTATCAGTTGATGAGTCTACGATGGTCCATTTTAGGGGTGTGTAATGGTATATCCGTATACGTTGCAGGACTTTATTTGGGGAGTAATGCACCCCTCTCTGCATATGCCCTAGTAATCTGTGTATCATCGCTCTTCACCGTCTTTGCATTCTTTCCTGCACGCAACTACGAAGTCCCCGCCGAACGCAGAGATACACATGCCGCTCCTGTTTCGATTCGCAAGGCATTTTCACAAATCGCCTACTTCCTCAAAACATATCGTAGTTTTCGACTTTTCATCATTTGCCAAGCAGTCTTTCAAGCCGGTATTGCCATGTCGGTACCACTATTCCCACTGCACTGGATTCGCACACTCAATGCCGACGATAGCACCATCGGCCTGATTTCGATGATACAAAGTGTCACGCTGTTGTTTGGCTATACGTTGGGTACCTACATCGCAACACGACTCAAAGGACGTGTCGCCATCTTGTGGGTATGTAGCATCGCACTTGGTACGTATCCGCTCATCACCGCACTGGTCGGGAGCATGACGCCCCTGCTGTATGTGGCGGTGGTCTGGGGGATTGCGACGGCGGGAATCGAGTTGGTCCTCATTGATTTACTCCTCGACAGTTGCCCTCCAGGCCAGGTCACCGCAGTCATGCCTGCCTATCAAATGGTCATGTTCACGGTCAGTCTCCTTGCGCCACTCTTGGCCACAGGCATGGCACGCAGCATCGGCACGACCATCGCACTTATCGTTGCTGCCGGGCTCCACTTTTTGGGTGCACTCCTCTTCATCGTTTTGAAAATAGGGCGAACTCCAACCACGAGTGATACACTGGCAACGTGATGTATTTCTCATCCACACGAGTCACTTGCGGTGTCCAGTGATACGTGTATATACTGCCATGCACTGACACCCGTATTACAAGGATAATGTTCGTGACTACTTCTCATGTAGCGCCTGTGGAATTTCATGCCGAAGATTTACCATACCGCACCAAAATGTTCATTTTGGCCAGTGTCATGCTCGGACTCTTTCTCTCGTCACTCGATCAAACTATAGTTTCCACAGCAATGCCCGCGATTATACGCGACTTACGTGGCCTCGAATTTGTGGCATGGACATCTACCGCTTACCTGTTGGCAAGCACCACCATGGTACCAATCTACGGCAAACTTTCAGACCATTACGGTCGGCGCATCATCCTCTTGTTCGGGATTGTGGTCTTTCTCGTCGGCTCCGCATTATGCGGTCTTGCCACAGACATCTATCAGCTCATCGGATTCAGAGTGGTACAGGGAATAGGTGCCGCTGGTTTGACATCTACTGCATTCGCCATTCCTGCAGATCTTTTTTCACCAGCAGAGCGCCCAAAATACATGGGCATCTTTGGTGCGGTGTTTGGCGTATCAAGCATCATCGGGCCGTTAATGGGTGGGTACCTTACCGATGCATTAAGTTGGCATTGGGTCTTTTATGTCAATTTACCAGTTGGTGTGATAGCAATAGCGTTCATCATGCGTTTCATGCCATCAATGAGTCGGCATCTGCAAGCCAAAATTGACTGGCTTGGCAGTATCACTATGATGCTCGGTGTGGTACCACTGTTGTTGGGATTGACCATTGACAAAGAATTACATCCATGGGATTCGCCACTCGTCATCGGTTTTTTCGCAATGGCCGCCCTATTTATCACCCTCTTTTTGGTAGTAGAACAACGCGCAGAATCTCCCATTTTGCGGTTAGCTTTATTCAAAGAGAAGACATTCAGTGTCACCATGTTTTCATCGCTCCTCAACGGTGCCGCATTTTTTGGTGCATTTCTCTTTTTGTCACTCTTCATGGTCAATGTACTCGGGGTCACTGCTACCGAAGCCGGTAGCGCACAGATACCGTTGATGCTGAGCTTCGTAGTCGGCAGTGTGGTTTCGTCACAACTCGTGAGCCGTACCGGCCGATACAAACCGTTCATTCTTGTCGGGTTCGCCGTCATGCTCATCGGATTCTATCTAATGACACAGCTGTCCGTAGACTCCACGAGCACGGATGTGGTGTGGCGCATGATTATTCTGGGGATTGGTCTTGGCCCCACCTTGCCGCTTCTCAATTTGGCAATGCAAAATGCGGTGCCGTATCAGTACTTGGGGACGGCAGTAGCCAACCGCCAATTTTTCCAACAGTTGGGCCAGGCAATCGGTGCAGCCCTCTTTGGCGTTGTTCTTACAACTACACTCACCGCACAAATCAACCGCGAACTTCAACCAATCATGGCACAATTGCCACCATCGCTCCACGCACAACTCAACTTTTCGGGGAGTAGCCTGCGCAATAGTGTAACAGCCGGCACAGAAAATAGTGAAGGACCTACAGAACGAATCCTTACGGCCGTAGACAACCAGTTTGCGGTACTCAACGACGACCTCATCGCGCTGGCTAATGGCGATGATGCACTGCGTACGAAACTACTGACTGATCCGCAGTTACCGGCACTCATGCGTGAGGCTATCGAACGTAACACCATTACACCACAAACGCTCCCGGCACTCCAAGCAGAACTTGAGGCGATGCATCAAGCAACACGTACACGTGCATCCCAAGTAGGCACGCAGATAGAGGGCGCCATGAAACGCGCATTTACGACTAGTATTACGCAGATCTACTTTAATGCAATCTGGTTGGTCCTCATCTCGTTTACGCTGATTTTATTCCTCCTCGATGAAATTCCTTTGCGCAAAAGCAACCGTGATGTAGCTCCAGTGACCGAGTAGTCACATGTACATTGGCACAAACTACGTTCTGGATGAGCATACTATAATGGACTGAGGATCGCATAATGAATCCGAGAAGGATATGACACGTTCAATGCTCAGCGTACACGCACCTGTGCGCATCTGTGATGTGGGTGGCTGGACAGACACTTGGTTTGCCGGACACGGTCGCGTCTGCAGTATTGCAGTCAATCCAGGCGTTCAAATCACAATCACCCCACACCCGGATACGCTGACGATATGCGTTGCAGATGCAGCTTATGTCAATCTCGAAATATTGCGGAAACAGCATCCACTGCTGGCTGCAGCACTCGACGAAATCCCACCGCCGCGCACGTCGGGATGGCGCATCCACATCAGTGCCGATATGCCTCCTGGATGCGCGACCGGCACGTCTGCGGCAGTATCAGTGGCACTGCTGGCTGCACTTTCCCACCTGCATGGTGAAACATTGACACCATATCAGGCGGCGCGCACAGCACACATCCTCGAAACCGAGCGACTGGGCATGCAAAGCGGTATTCAGGATCAGATGGCAGCCGCTTATGGTGGTATCAATGAAATCATCATGAACGACTATCCGGATTGCCAAGTACACCCTTGCCAAGTTTCGCCCCAGACGAGAGCCGAACTGAATGCGCAACTCCAACTCTGGTACTTGGGGCGCCCCCATCAATCGTCGCAAGTCCACGAAGAGGTCATTCGTCGTCTCGAGACCGTAGCAGAGACGCAACAGCTACTCCAACCACTGCGTGACGCGGCCGCCGCTGCTAGCGCCGCATTAGTGAAGGGCGATCTCCCGCGATACGGAATCGCATTGCAGCAGAACACGATGGCGCAACACACGCTGCATCCCGCACTCCTCTGTGCTGACGCCACCGCACTCATTGCCTATGCGCAACGTGCTGGTGCACTGGGATGGAAAGTCAATGGTGCTGGCGGAGACGGAGGCTCAGTCTGTGTCCTCTGGCCAGATAGCACATCTGCGAACCATCATCGTACTGCCATTCGTCACCACATCCCGACGCTACAGCATATTCCAATCCAGATATGTGACACCGGTATCCGTTATGAAAGTGAACACGAGGAGTAACCATGAGTACGGTCATCCATCTCAGCGAGCAGATGTTTCGTGACAAGCGCCATCTCTTACTCGATACTGAAGATTTTGTTGTGCATACGTTTTTGTTTGACAGTGGAGTAGCAGGACTGCACATTAGCAACACACGTGGGCACATTGTCATGTTGCCGTACCAGGGGCAACAGATTTGGTCGGCACATTTTGACGGGCGAGATCTCGGCATGAAGTCCATGTTCAGCGAACCACAACCGACGTCCACCTACCTGCACACCTACGGCGGCTTCTTCATTCATTGTGGGGCAACGCGCATGGGGGTCCCCGGTCCACAGGACAACCATCCGTTGCATGGCGAATTACCGAACGCCCGTTATCAAAAAGCATGGCTGACGTTGGGGAACGATGAGCGTGGCGAATATCTAGCCATTAGTGGTGCATTTCGACACACCGTCGCCTTCAACGATAACTATGTGGCCACTCCAGAAGTGCGACTCTACGCCAATCAAACCATATTCACGGTGACGATGCGCATCCACAACGACAAAAAGACGCCGATGGATTTGATGTACCTGGCGCACATCAACTACCGCCCCGTTGATATGGGGGCGTTACACACCAGTGCGCCTTCGAATGCCGATGCGATTCGCGTACGCCGGAGCATCCCGTCGCATATTTCCCCGCCTGCCGGGTATCGTGAATTCATCGAATCACTTGGTCAACACCCCGAGCAAGCCAACGTGTTACGCCCCGATTTGGGATTTAATCCGGAAGTGGTGTTTACCATCAACCCCAACGCGGATGCTCAAGGCTGGGCGCACAGTGTGCATGTCCATCCGAACGGCAGTGCAGATTATGTGGCACATCGGCCTAGCCAACTCCCCTTTACGATTCGCTGGATATCACGCACCCCCGACCAAGATTGTCTCGGCTTTGCCATGCCTGCCACCGCCGAACCCGAAGGATATAGCGCCGAGAAAGCAAAAGGAAACCTCCAACAAATCGCAGCCGCACACACATGGCAATGCGATTTCATTGTTGGTGCACTCGACGTCGGCCAGACTACAGACGTGTTATCACGCATTCGTGCGTTGCAATAAAACCAAATCCCCACGGCAACGTTGTTGCCGTGGGGATTTGTTACGCTGGGCGGATGCGTTCACGGATCAGGAGCACAACCCCGACCACCAGTGGCACCAACCCGACCACTAAACCAACATTGACCGCGGTAAGCAAATACGGTGAACTTTGGTGTGCGTACTGTGATACGTGCGGTGCGAAGGCATTCTGTTCGGCCTGGGCTGTGGCATCTGCGACGGCCCAACGAAAGACCAGCGGCAACATGGTCAACGGTATGCCAAAAAAGATGAGCAACCGCGCGAGCATGACGACTAATCCTGACCTTGCAAAATTAGCTCAATGCGCGCAGACTCAGCTGCAGTAAGTGGTGCAGCTGCAAGTGCTCCCACTGCCTCTTTGATCTGGTCAACGGAACTTGCACCAATCAATGCAGACGTTATCCGTGCATCACGTAACACCCACGAAAGCGCAAGCTGAGCCGTATTCTGTCCACGTGCATGTGCCATATCGCGTAATTTGGTCACAATCGCCAGTTTTTCTGGGGTGACCCTATCCGGCTTCAGGAAACCGTGCGGCTTGCTGGCGCGTGACCCGTCAGGGATACCCTGCAAATACCGATCAGTGAGCATACCCTGGGCAAGCGGCGAAAAGGGAATACAGCCGACGCCGTGTTCGGCAAGGGCATCGAGCAGGCCGGTTTCTTCGATCCAGCGATCAAACATGTTGTACGACGGCTGATGGATGACACAGGGCGTTCCAAGCTGACGCAAAATCGCAAATGCCTCACGAGCTTGAGCGGGTCGGTAGTTGGAGATACCCACGTACAGTGCCCGACCACTGCGCACAATGTAGTCGAGGGCTTGCATGGTCTCTTCGATGGGGGTATCGGGATCGGGACGATGGTGATAAAAAATATCCACGTACTCGAGCCCCATGCGTTTGAGGCTCTGGTCACAACTCGACACCAAGTATTTGCGTGAACCCCACTCGCCGTACGGTCCTGGCCACATGTAGTAGCCAGCCTTCGACGAAACGATGATTTCATCACGGTACGGACGCAGGTCTTGGCGCATCACCTGCCCAAATGTCTCTTCTGCAGAACCAGCTGGCGGCCCGTAGTTGTTGGCCAAATCGAAATGGGTAATCCCCATGTCAAAGGCTGCCAGTACCATGGCACGCGATTTTTCGTATACATCAACACCACCAAAGTTGTGCCACAACCCCAAGGAAATCGCAGGAAGCTTAAGTCCACTACGCCCAGTTCGGTTGTAGCGCATACTAGCATAGCGCTCTGCGTTTGCGTTGTACGGCATAAATGCATATCCTCCATCAGCAATCAATCCGTTTGTATCATACCATTTATAATACGCTGTATGACACATGCACTACCAAACTTGATTGCCCATACACTTCCTGCAATTGGCACAAGTATTGATGCCATGCTCCAGCAACGTGTTGCCGCGTTTACAATTACGTATCTTGAAAAAAAGCGCATCGTGAATCCTGCCGCATTAGTCAGTCAATTTCTCCATGGTGCGACTGATCCGCACTTCCATGCGATATCCCACTACCAAATTAGCACTACCGTCTACACCAACAACACCGTACTTGCTTTGGAAATCACGTATCTCGAAGATTGCACACAATTAAGTTATGTCAATCAAATAGTGCAACAAATTATCCATCAGATTACTGACCCTGCGATGCACCAACAACAAAAACTCCTGGCAATACATGACTGGATAACCACGCACATACGATACGATCACACGCTCCAGCGCCGTACGGCCTACGACGCACTCACCACACAGTCAACGGTATGCAGTGGCTATGCGAGTCTCTACTGGCATCTGTGTGATGCAGTAGGAATACCGTGCCGCATCATCACTGGAACGGGAAAATTTGAAGCGCATGCCTGGAACATGGTTCAACTCGACCAGCACTGGTACCACGTTGACAGCACGTGGAGCACAGTGGCCGATACGAATACGCCGTTTAGCATGTATCGGTTTTACTTGTTGACTGATCGAGAAATTCAGCGAACCCACACGGTAACGGTACTCGCAGGACAGAAACCATTCCCGCATGCACACATGCAATATCGCGCACATCTCGAACTCATCGGGAAGACAAAAGCACAACAGCGGCGCATGGTACAAACGATCATGCACAAAACGGGGCTCATTTATCTTGAGCCCGAATACACCGTACAGGGGATGGCGCAACTGAACACTCGCGTATATCAGGCACTCCACAAACAACAGAAACGCATTCTATTTGGCTACCGCGGAGCCACTATTTCCGCACAACACGATATACAAGAAGTGCTCAACGAAATCAAGAAACAACAACGATACTCGTTTACCATCACTATTACCCTGTATCCGATGCCCCACGGATTTAGTGATGATGGTGTATTGATTGATATGCACGTCGCATACCCGTCTTCACCATAAGGAATCAGATGCCGGGGTGGCAAATCACATTCAACCCGCTCTGATATACTAGGGGAGAGCAAATCATCACAGGAGACATACGATGACGACTGAAGTTGTCTATCCGACGCCGCTCAAGAGTAACGGATTCATACTCGAGGGAAACGAGCGCCGACTCGGGCGGTTGACACCGTCAAATCCGCATACGCCAATGACACAGTTGCGTGAACAGTTTCAGGCACAAGGGTATTTGTGGCTCAAAGGAATCCTCGATCGTCAGGCCGTTTTTGCCTTTCGCAAACGTTTTTTTGCAGCATTTTCAGCAACCGGTTTGCTCAAGCCCGGTACTGACCCAATTGATGGCATATACAGTGGCGGTGGCGAAGACCACAAGCAGATTGCCAAGCTCTATCACGAAATAGTCCGTTGGTGCGCATACGAAGCATTTTGCTTGCAACAACCCATCTGGGAGTTTTATGAGCAACTGTTTGATGGGGCGCCCTATTTGCACAAACGTAAAATCATCCGCCACACCAAACCATTCGAATCTGCGGCTACCGGTGCCCATTACGATTTGACGTATTTGCGCGCAGGGACGGATCAAGTGGCCACGAGCTGGATTCCCATCGGAGATGTCCCAGTACACATGGGTGGGCTCGTCTACCTCGAGGGATCACATACTTGGGGTGTGCGCATGGAGGAAGAGTTCCGTGCCCAAAATCACGGCATGTCGCGTGAAGAGCAAATCAACGCCTACAACAAAAACATGTCTTCCACGGGGTGGCTCACCAAAGACTTGCCCAATCTCGCCGATCGGCTAGACACACGCTGGTTAATTGCCGATTACGAAGCAGGCGACATGGTGGTACACAGTGCCTACATGATTCATGCGGCTACCACCAACGAATCACACGAAGGACGATTACGGCTATCCACGGATATCCGATTCCAGCGGGTCCGTGACGAAATTGACGTACGCTGGAACAACCACTGGTCAATGGATGACATGCTCTAGTTGAATCGTACAATCACAGTCGGGTGTATGCGCATTCGGCTGTGATTGTACAACCGCAACACATACAAATTTTCTAATATTCTTCAAATAGGTTTAACAAACACCTAATGCTATACTACCAGCAGGTCATCGTCAGAGCGACAATTTAGGTGACCACGAGGTGAACCATGAGATTAGAACGATTTACCGAAAAGGCCCAGGAAGCATTCCAAGAAGCCCAGAACATCATGAGTAGCTTGCATCACACACAACTTGATGTAGAGCACATATTTTTGGCGCTATTGCGCCAGCGCGACGGCTTGGCCAGCAAGACGTTTGCAAAATTGGGCGTTGATGTGGAGCAAATCGCTCAACGTGTAGAATACGAGCTCGAGAAATCACCCAAGGTCTACGGGCAGAACATCTACGGCAACCAAGTCTACATCACACCACGCACACAACGGCTAGTTAAACGTGCCGAAGAAGAGACCCAACGGCTCAATGATCAGTTTACGGGCATTGAACATTTGCTCATCGCGATTTTGAATGAGCGTGATGGTGCGTCCCAGCGCATTCTCACGAGCTTCAATATCACCCAAGAACGCCTCTATCAGGCCCTGATGGAAATTCGCGGCAATCAGCGCTCAGATTCACCGAACGCAGAGAGCAAGTACGAAGTGCTCTCCAAGTACAGCGTAGATTTGACCCGCCTTGCGAGCGAAGGCAAGCTGGATCCGGTCATCGGTCGCGATGCAGAAATCATCCGTGTAATCCGCATTCTCAGTCGGCGCAACAAGAATAATCCAGTGCTTGTTGGTGAAAGTGGCGTAGGAAAAACGGCGATTGCCGAGGGTCTCGCACAGCGCATCCAGTCGGGTGATGTGCCACAAACACTCCTCAACAAATTGGTCTTGTCCCTCGATCTCGGGGCAATGGTCGCCGGTTCAAAGTTTCGTGGCGAGTTCGAAGAGCGACTCAAAGGAGTGATGGACGAAATCCGTTCAAGCAACGGCAAGATTATTTTGTTCATTGACGAGCTCCACACTGTGGTTGGTGCAGGCGCTGCACAAGGCTCTATAGATGCGTCCAACATGCTGAAACCGGCGCTCGCACGTGGTGAAATGCAGGTCATCGGCGCAACTACACTCGACGAATATCGCAAACACATCGAAAAAGATCCTGCTCTCGAACGACGCTTCAGCCCCGTCTTCGTGGAAGAACCTGATGTGGCAACCACCATCGAAATGTTGCGCGGCTTGCGACATCGCTACGAGGAGCACCATCAGCTGGTCATCAACGATGACGCAATCGAGGCTGCAGTGCGCTTATCGAGCCGGTTCATCATGGATCGTTTTTTGCCGGACAAAGCCATAGACCTACTCGATGAAGCAGCTGCCAAAATTCGCATTGACATGTTTTCTATGCCCAAAGAACTGCGCACCATGGAGCAACAACTCGCCGAATTACGCACTTCCGAAGAAGATGCGAGCCAGCGGCGTGACTACGAGCGTGCAGTGGTAATTCGTGCCGAATTCCTCAAGCTGGAGCAAGAATTCACCACACAACGAGACGCATGGAAACGTGTGGCAAACATTGATGAGACGGTGGATGCCGAGGACATCGCCCAAATCGTGTCGTCGTGGACAGGTGTACCAGTTGCACGCATGCTCGAACGTGAACGTGAAAAACTCGTCCACATGGAAGCACGCTTACAAGAACGTGTAATCGGTCAACACGAAGCGATTGTTGCGATTTCAGACGCTATTCGGCGGGCACGGAGTGGCATGGCTGATCCACGCCGACCGATCGGAAGTTTCATTTTTGTGGGGCCCACGGGTGTTGGCAAAACGGAGTTGGCCAAGGCTTTGGCCGCATTCATGTTCGACAGCGACGATGCGATGACACGCATCGACATGTCCGAATTCCAAGAGCGGCATACCGTATCGCGCCTCATCGGTGCACCTCCCGGATATGTCGGCTACGATGATGCCGGTCAGCTCACCGAACGCATTCGACGCCGACCATACCAAGTGGTACTCTTCGACGAAATCGAAAAAGCCCATCCTGACGTCTTCAACACGCTGTTGCAGCTACTCGACGATGGTCGGCTCACCGACGGGCAGGGTCGTACCGTTGATTTCAGCAACACGATTGTGATTATGACGTCAAATATTGGCACCGAGCATGTCCGTCAGCAGGGGATTGGACTGGTACGCACCGTTGATCGCAATGACCAGGCATTAGCGCAGGCACGTGTCATGGAAGCGATGAAACAAGCATTCCGCCCCGAATTTCTCAACCGTATTGACGACATCATCGTCTTCCACCCACTCAGCGAAGTCGAATTAACGCACATCGTCGAATTGGTGGCCGCAGACGTACAAAAGCGCCTGCTCGAACAAGGAATCACCCTTACGCTCGATGCGAGTGCCAAAGCTTGGCTTGTGCGAGAAGGCTACAACCCGGCCTATGGTGCACGCCCACTCCGCCGCACCGTCCAACGCGCCATAGAAACACCGATGGCACGTGAGATTCTGAAGGGGAATTTTGTGACAGGAGATGTGGTGATTGCCGAAGTTGACGAAAACGGCAAGCAACTCCGCTTCAGCAAGAGCGAACGACTCGAAGTACCACAGTCGCACAATACCCCCGTGTAAGACACCTGCTCCACGTGTAACAAAACACCCCTATGCATCTACCGATGCGCAGGGGTGTTTTGTGTGATGCTCGCATACTACACGTCAATTGCCACAGCACGTTCAATGTCTGCTTCAGTCTGGAGCCGAATTACCACATCGTTGGGGACGGTATCATCCAAGGTTAGCACCATCAACGATTGCTCACGCGGGGCCAATCGCCCGACCTGCATGCTCGAGATATTAACGTCGTATTCACCGAGCAACGTACCCACCATACCAATCATGCCAGGACGGTCACGGTGGTACGTGAACAAGAGTGAGCCTGTGGGCTCGAACGTCACCCAGTAGCCGTCGAGTTCGACAACATATGGTCGATCGCGTAGAACGGTACCACTGTACGTCCGTACACCGCTCGCAGTATGCGCTTGTAAGGCCAGCATACCTGCATAATTCTCGACTTCGGGCATCGTGCGCTCATTGAAACGGACGCCACGCTCCTTGGCAATAATCGGTGCATTGACTGCAGTAATCCGCTGCTCACTCACATCCGACAGGATACCTTGGAGGAGCGCAGTACGCAACGGCGCCGTGTTTACATTGGATAATTCACCCGCATAAATAAACTCGTAGCGCTGCACTGGTTCGTTGACCAAACCAATGCTCAATTTGCCCAAACAGCGCGCCAAAGTCGCATACGGAGCAAGCACCCCAATATCTTCTGGTGCAATATAGGGGGCATTCACCGCATAGCGTGGAGACAGCCCATTCAACGCATCAAGTACACCTTCGGCCACATCCACACCAGTCAGTGCTTGTGCCTCTACAGTGGACGCACCCAGATGCGGAATAGCAATGACTTTAGGGTGACCGAGCAATGGAGAATCGGTGGGCGGTTCTTTTTCGAATGCATCAATGGCAGCACCTGCGATGTGTCCCTGTTGCAGGGCATCGAATAGAGCAGATTCATCAATCACCCCACCACGCGCCGCATTGATGATACACGCACCTGGTTTCATCAGTGCGAGCCGTTGCGCATTAATCATGTGGCGCGTTGCATCAATGAGGGGCACATGCAACGATATAAAATCGCTCTGTTGCAACACTTCGTCGAGTGTGCACAGTGTGACTCCCAGCTGTAATGCGCGCTCTGTGGAAACAACCGGGTCATAGGCGATGATGTCCATCTCAAGCGCTCGAGCACGGCGCGAAACTTCGGCACCAATCCGGCCAAAGCCCACCAGCCCAAGTGTTTTACCACGCACTTCGCGCCCCATGTACTTGGCACGACTCCAGCCACCGGCCACCACATGGGCATGAGCATGCGGAAGGTGGCGTGCCAACGATAGCAGTAATCCGATAGCAAGCTCTGCCACCGCCACGCTATTTGATGCCGGTGCATTGACCACCACAATGCCACGTCGGGTGGCACTTTCTACGTCAATATTGTCCACGCCTGTACCGGCGCGACCTACTACACGTAATTTACCACCCGCAGTCAACAGTTCTGTATCTACTTTGGTGGCACTCCGGACCACCAGCGCATCGTACTGCTGAATGGCAGCGAGGAGCTCGACGCGAGTCAACGACGTGAGCACATCTACATGGGCGTGTTCACGCAGATGCGCAAGCCCTTCTTCGGCGAGTGGTTCAGTCACCAGAATGCGATTCATGGCCATCTGCTCCTAAAAAAAGAGCGGAACCATATGGTTCCGCTCCATTGCGTACTAGCTGTATTGTATCACCAACATTCGAGAATGGAGAGTGGATTTATGTTTACTTCATTCTGGTAAACTTCGTAATGCAAATGTGGCCCACTCGAATAGCCCGTCGTGCCCACCCAACCAATCACATCACCCGTTTCCACTTGCTGTCCAGAAACAATATTGAGTTTGCTCAAATGGGCATATGCAGTTGCCCACCCGTTAATGCCGTCACTGATACGCACGTAATTGCCTGCCAACCAATTGTTGGGCACCACACGGGCAATACCCGAATGAAGCGCGACAATTGGCGCTCCAGTGGTGGCCGCTGGATCAGCATAGCCGTCACCATTCCCGTCCACAGCTAAGTCTATGGCGCCCCAAATCGATGCTGGTGCGTGCGTACCAACACCATACCCTTGTGTCATCACCACACTGCCCACTTCTGGTCGCACCGGACATCCAAAGGGAGCGCCTGGTAAGCCTCGCTTCGATGCTATCGCCGCCATCGGATGGCTCTCTGGCAACACGATGGGTTCGGCAACTTCACCTGTTTCCTGTGCATCGAGTTGCATGATTTGTTGTGACATAGCCGGACTCAATGCCATCTGCACCAAACGCTGGCGCAATACGGCACTTGCACCGTCGGGATTATCACTATGTTGCGAAATAACGCGTGTATCACTCATCATACGTGTTGCAGGAATGCTCATAACCAGCAACGAACCACCCAACATGACAATTGCTGACGCAATGATGAATATCGTTCCTAGTCCGAGAATCCACGCATAGGGTGATGCACCACGCGTTTTGGGAACGCGCAGTAATCGTGTGTTAGTCACCTGGTACAACTCGCTCACTAATGCGAGTTGTGATGGATCGAGTGCGCGCATACCATGTTCGGCTGCGGCAATGTCACGTACAGGTATACCTGTACGTGCGGCCACGTCCACCATGGAAAGTCCACTCTGTTGGCGCAGTTGTTGTAGTGTGTTTGTCATCGCTTACTCCACTACAGACTATAGCATTACTCTGTGTAGTTGACAACTAATACAGATTACGGCTCGATGATACACGCCTGTAACGCGGTGTTGATGGCAGTTGCCCCAGCTGGCACTCGTATCGTGTTAAGCAACACCAGCGGAAGTATCTGCTCGTACGCATCCCAGCGACAAATGGTAGCCGTATCATACGCTTGCGTTGCTAACGTGGGAATCAGCGGCTCGAGCGCCACAAACAACGGATCAATGACAAGAACACCTGATTCTATCACCGCCCGATTCACTGGAATCCAACGCATGTTGGTGAACATTGTGACTTGTGCGTCACTGCTTTGCAACCCACGGATCAACGATTCCACATCCGTACGTCGCTCTAGCGACAACGACTTCGGAATGATGGCATAGACCACATCCACGGCAGGCATCAGTCGCTGGCCACTCGCACTATAGGTAGGCGGTGGTGCAAAACGCAGTGGCACATCTTCTCCATATTTTTCGTAGCGCCGGATAGCCGCATCCCCATCAATACTATAGGGCACATACCAGTTGATAAAGTCGCTAGTGGCTTCAACGTACGTGGTTGCATCTCGTGGTCCCAGCGTGCGCATTTCGTCGAGCGACGTAAGCGCCGTGACTAGCATGGATTCTGGGAGGAGTGAATTGGTCTGAGTCAACACCGTTTGCGCACCGAGCTGATCGAGCATCATAGCAAACCAGCGACCTTCCGGCCACGAATACGCCATCTTGTATCGCACACGTCCACGGATACTAGCACCAATGCTCATGAGATCGGCAGTGGTCTCTGGCAACGAATCAATAAACTGACTATTGCCGATACTCACCAGATAATTACGCAACCCGATTGGGTGCACCGCATACCCTCGGTTTCGCACCATGGCATCATCGAGATAAGGAAAGTGCGCAACTTGGAGCACAGTGGTGTCCGTTGCAACCACACCCAAACGGATGAGTTGTTGTAAGTCGTACTCACTGCCGATCCATACATCGGGAGTCGTCTGTAGCTCGGTCAGCGCTGCCAGCGCGTAACTCCCATCCGGGCTACGCACATCAACGACCACATCAAGCTGAGCTAGTTTGGCGGTACTCGTAATGAGGTCTACCATCGGTTGTGGGGTATTGTTCGTGTCATGGATGAAACGAATCTGCAACGGTCCTTCGTTGGCGACCACCCCAGCAGTTGGTGTCATCACGGCAACGGTTGCAGTGGCAACGGGCACGGCTGTCTGTGTGGGCACATCGGTAGGCACCAGCGTTGCCGTTGGTGATGCAGCGGGTGGTACTGCACAAGATACGACGACCACCAGAACAAAACCCCAGACTACCAAACGACCGAACTGTATCACTGTGCTTCCTTTGACGCCAAGGCCAATTGTATGGTGCGAGCTAATTGTGTATCAACGCTATCTGCCGCCATTAGCACCGCACCAACTACTGGGCGACAACTCAAAATTTGCACGTGTGCGTGCGGTGCATAGGTGTGAAGTGTCTGCACAAAAGTGTCATGAAACACTTCGGCCGCCCCAGTTGCAACTCCTCCTGCCAGCACCACGTCAAACTCGTGTGCAGTCAAATCAAGCTGCTGTGCAACAATTCCCGCATTTTCCGCGAGGAGACGTGCAGCAGATGCGACAACTGCACCCGCAATCGCGTCACCGGCACGAGCAGCCTGCATGACCATGGGAGCAAATGTCGCAATATTCTTGGTGAATTCGTCACGTGATACGGCTTCGGCAAGTGCTGGAAGCGAAGCAAAACCAGACCACGTGAGTAGTGCCTGCAATAGTTGTGACGGAGCCTGATTACGGTAATATGCACGGGTCAGTTGTTGTAATGCCGCATATGCGATTCCTTGTGCACCGTCAAAGTCCCCCCACATACTCCCCAACCCAAACGTGCGATATCGTGCTCCACTTCTTCCAATCCCGGCGACAGTGCTACCAGTGCCTGCGATAACTCCCACCCCATAGGCGGTACGAGCCCCTGCACGGAGTGGCAAAAAGGCATCGTTCACGAGTGTACACGGTGCAGCAGGGAGAAGTGGTGAAATCAACGGGCGAAGTCGTGCATCATCGGATGGCCAGTCCAACCCTGCCACCCCCCATGCATGTGCAGTAATTGCGTCTGTAGAAAGTCGAAGTTCATCGAGCAGGCGTTGGATGATATCCGCATACAACTGTGCCGCTGCTTCCAGCCCAATACCTTCCCAGTTCCCTGAACCCGCAATAACACGTGCATGAACGACACCATGTACATCCACTGCAATTGCTTCGGTTTTTGTTCCACCTACATCTACACCCACAAACACACTAGTATCCTTCGCTGTAATTCACCACTTGCTGGAGTGGTTGATTATGCACAAATCGGTCCAAGTTTTCCAGGAAAAGCTCCATCATACGTGTCCGCGTTTTAGGCGACGATGCAGAGATATGCGGTGTTATCCACACATTAGGAGCATCCCACAATGGATGCGATACTGGCAATGGCTCTTCAGGCTGTACATCCAATCCCGCCCCTGCAATTTTGTTGTGCGTCAACGCATCAATCAAATCGTCCGTGTTGATGACATTCCCACGTGCCACATTCACGATGTATGCCGTTGGTTTCATTAGTGCAAACGCACTCGCATCAATCATCCCACGTGTACGATCGGTAAGCGGAGTTGACAAGACCACGATGTCAGCATCGGGTAATAGGGTGCGCCATTCATCGTCACTCACCACGTGATCCACGAATGAGGTAACCTGTGGTCGCCGCCGACTACCAACCACACGCATGCCAAAGGCTTTAGCGCGTTTCGCCGTTTCTTGACCGATACCGCCAAGACCGATAATTGCCATCGTTTTTCCGTAAAGTTCATCGAGTTTGGTTCGCTCAACCTCTTCCCATTGTTCACGGGGGAAATCACGCAACAGCGGACCGCGTTTGGCGTGATGCAGTATAAACATCATGATGAATTCTGCAATAGGAATCGCATGCACTCCCGCCGCATTGGTGAGCACAATATTCCGTGCTTGTAGATAGGCAAGGTCCATGTACTCGATACCAGCACTAGGGGTATAGACCCATTTAATGTTGGGGGCCATATGCATAATACGCATGAAATCTTCGAGCGTATACCACCAACGAACGAGGATTATGGCATCTGAGACATCGCCATTGGGAATCCCTTCGTCGTTGGTTGTCACTATCTGTACATCGGGATATTTGGCTCGGATACGGGTTTCTGCGTGATGTACGACTTGAGCAGGCAGGATAATCTTCATGGTTTGATACTCCAAGTAATCCATTCACCGACCGTCGGCACTAGCACTTCCACGTCCACCCCACGCTGCACCAGTTCAGCACGAAACAGGTCAGGAGTACCACTCAGATCGGGAAACGTCGCATAGTGAATCGGAAATACGGCCTGCGGGTGAATCAATTTAGTCGCATACGCGGCTTCGTACGGGCCCATCGTATAGCGATCTCCAATTGGCAATAGTGCCACATGAGGCTGGTAAAGATCGCCAATTATCGCCATATCAGCCATTACCGTGGTGTCGCCAGCCGCATACACGGTTGCGTCACCTATGGTGCGAAACACATACCCAACCTCACTGCCGAGCATGCGTGCACCTGCAGCCGTCGGCCAGCTGTTGCTGTGTTGTGCCGCTGTCATGGTGATGCGGAGATCGTTGATTGTCACGCTACCACCCTTGTTGAATGCGCGAACAGCCGATTGGGGCACATGTTGATACGTCACCCATTCCTGGGCATCATACTGACAACACACGATGGCTCCCGTATCACGCTGGAGTGCAGCTAAATCCGCACAGTGGTCGCTATGACCATGGGTAAGCACGATGACATCCACACCCCATTCGCGCACACGTTGTGCAACGTCAGCACCACAAGCCGGATTCGTATCCACCCAGGCATCTATCAGCACTCGTGTGCCATGACAGTTTTTCATGTACACGGTTGCATGCCCACACCACATAAACTGCATGACGAACTCCTACGTAATCAACGCTGGTACAAATTGGCGTTGATCAATGGCCGATTCAATGGCCGTAGCTATGCGCAAAACATTGATGTCGTCGTGCATCCGTCCCACAATTTGCATGCCAACTGGCAGTCCAGTACGCGACATGCTACACGGAATCGAAATCGCAGGATGGGCGGTCATCGTGATATACCAACACGACTTCATCCAGTCAATATACGTTGGCAATGTTTCTCCGTTTATCTCGCGTACGAAGGGCTGGTCTACATCGAATGCTAATACCTGAGTAGTAGGTCCGATTACTACATCGTAGCGTTGCATAAACGAACGCATGGATGCAATAACTTGTGCTTGAAGGCGATATGCGTTGGCAATTTGGGCACCAGTCAATGATAATCCGAGCTCGGTATTCCACACTACCGTATCTTTCATCAGGTGACGATATGTTGCCAATAATGGTTCACGCCCCGTGGCAAAAGCCAACGCTCGCAAGGTTTGAAACGCTTCATCGGCACCGTGAAAGTCGGGTGATGCATCCTCGACGATACAACCGAGCGAAACAAGCATGGCACGTTGCGCATCAAACGCTTCTGCCAACGCTGGCTCAATTGGCAAGCCTCCCCAGCGTGGTGCCCACGCCACACGTTTGCCACGCAGGGCACATGCGTCCAGTGTTGCCAGTGCATGCGTATCGATCGGGATGGTCATGTTGGCACCAGGCTCATACCCCGCCAACGCAGCCAACAATAATGCCACATCTTGGACGTTACGCCCCATCGGACCATCCGTGGAAAGCGGCGACCAATCATCGCTATTTGCCACGACACCAGGTGACGGACGGAATCCGACGACACCACAAAATGCAGCCGGGTTGCGCAGAGACCCCCCCATATCACTGCCATCAGCCAATGCAACCATGCGACATGCGAGTGCCACAGCGGCTCCACCACTACTCCCACCACAGGTCTTTTGTAGATTATGCGGATTCGTGGTAGCACCGAAAATTGGATTAAACGTCTGTGAACCAGCACCAAATTCAGGCACGTTACTCTTGCCGATACTCACACACCCAGCCTGTTTCATACGGCGCACGATGTGTGAGTCTTCCTCGGCGATTCGGTCAGCATAGATGGGCGAGCCACTCGTAAACCGCATCCCCTTCACTGCGGTTAGATCTTTGTGCACCATGGGCAAGCCGGCAAGCACACCAGGCATCACACCATGCGCACGGAGCGAGTCAATGGTATCAGCAGTCCGATACGCATACGCTTCATCCATGGTAATAATTGCGTTCACTTCAGGATTGTAAGTGCGAATCTGAGCCAAATGAGCATCGAGGAGCTCACGGGCAGATATTGCCTGGGCATCCAACAATGCACGCTGTGCACGCGCACTGTGAAAAACGACTGAATCACTCATACATCACCTGTAAATCGCGTAGTAGCGACAAATTCTTGGCGAGCCGCATCGAGTGTGGTGCCATCAAGGAGTAAATCAATGGCTGTAAAGGCCATCGAAACTGCACCATCCACGATCGCTTTATGTCCTTTTGGCGTAATTGTGGCGTCAGCAACAGCAGTGGAATGCCACCCGGCACTCGTATCACAAATTTCGAGATAGGCACAAATAGCTGGTACGTGGTGACTCACGTTCCCCAGATCAGTTGACCCGGCACCAGTGCGTGATGCTGGTTTGCGCACCTGGCGGCCAATCAATTCCAGATTCTGCGTGAACGTTTCACCGAGTGCACGATTGGGCACCATGTTGAGGTATGCTGGCATATACTCGTGCCATTCCAACCGACAACCGGTCGCTTTGGCACCAGCTTCGGCACAGGCAATCACCCGGGTAAATAATTCTTTGGTGTATGCAATATCGGCAGCACGGATGCGGAAGCGTGCCGCCGTATAACTGGGTATCACGTTGGGTGCCGTGCCACCATGTGTGATGATGCCATGAATGCGCGCATCCGTGCGTATTTGCTGGCGCAGCAAACCGACACTCGAAAACATCACAATTAACGCATCAAGCGCATTAAGACCGTCGTGTGGATTAGCTGCCGCATGCGCTGATTTCCCGTGAAACGATAATTCCAAGCCTTGTGCCACGAGTGATGAATCGTAGTCGAGCCGGTCTTCGGTCATCGGGTGAATCATAATCGCGGCAGCCAAATCGCGAAAATAGCCATCGCGAATCATGTGGATTTTACCGCCCGCATTGGGAACTGCTGATTCTTCTGCAGGAGTACCCAAAACCATGATTGTCCCCGGCAATTGGTCACTAACACGGGCGAGCCCCATCGCTGCACCAAGTGCAGCAGTGGCGATGATATTGTGGCCACACCCGTGTCCCACTTCGGGTAGAGCGTCATATTCAGCAATAATGCCAATTTTGGGTCCCGGTGTTGCAGCAGGCAAATTTGCCACAAATGCAGACGGCATTCCAGCAATATTTCGCGTGATGGTCGCACCATATTCACCGAGCACATCTGTTAATTTATCTGCAGCCTGATGCTCCTCACGACCTAGTTCGGGGTTATGGTACATCCAATCACTGATACCGTACAATGTGGCCACATTCTGTTCGATTTCACGACGCACCACCGCTTTAAGTTCCGCACGTAGATCAGTCATCGGCTCCTCCTTGGCTGAGAATGGCATTGCGCACCTGCTGAACAACCGCATTAAAATGTATGGCCCATTCCCCAATCAAAATAGCTTCGGCAGCATCATGCCTGACTTGGTTGTAGTGGTAGGCAACTTTGGCATGCTCCATACGCTGTTGGGCATAGTGCTGTGCCGCACGCTTCGCATCTGCGCCGCTTCGTTGTTCACGGGCATACAGAATATCGGAGCGCCATGCTTCGGCATGGATTTGCACCAGGGGGATACGATGAAAATCGGCCACTTTCAGCCATGGTTCAGCCACATTTCCCCCACCTTCAACCACCATCACTGCAATGGGGAGCTCCTGACTCACCAGGGTCGAAACACCACGTCGCAAACGCGCAAATTGCCCATAATTATGCGACCGATACCAGAGCAATGATGTAGACGCCAGGTCAAACATCGCATATCCACAATGTAAACCCGCGTCAATCGCAAGTAATTTCATTACTTAATGGAGTTCTCATCAAGGCTGCCATCAAAAAGACGACATTTTACCGAAGCCTATGGTATACTATAGCAGAATGTACGACAGATTCGTGCGTTCCACCAACGATAGGTTGTCCGTCGAAAGTGGGTATCCCCCACTTTTCTTATTCCTAAATTGAGTTGACGAGGGAAACAAATGCGTACAGAATTTTTTGCGGCAATATCAGCCATAGCAACAGAACGCGGTATTCCGCGCGAGCGAATTATTGAACAAGTTGAAAAAGCATTAGTGGCTGCGTACCGACGCACACTCGGTGATCGCCCACCTGCGATTGAAGTCACTGTCAAAATTGACCCAGTCAAGGGCGATCCGCACGTCTATTCCGAATTACTCGTCGTTGACGAAGTCGAAGACCCACGCTTCGAGATTAGTCTCGAAGAGGCACGCAAAATAGACCCACATGTTGAAGTTCTCGACAAAGTGGTAGCAGAAACAACGCCACGCGACTTTGGACGCATTGCCGCGCAAACAGCCAAGCAAGTCATTTTGCAGGGGATACGTGATGTAGAGCGTGATAACGTGTACAGCGAATTCAACGGACGCAAAGATGAGATGATTGTTGGCGTGGTACAGCGAAATGTGAACGGTAACATTATCATTGATTTGGGCAAAGCCGAAGCAATTCTTCCCCGCGAGCAACAAGTCAACAGCGATAATTACCGGATCGGCACGCGCATCAAGGTCATTTTGCAAAAAATCGGCAAGGACGAGCGTGACCGTGGACCACGGCTCGTGGTGTCACGCACAGATGTCAAACTAGTTGAGAAAATCTTCGAGATGGAAGTACCAGAGATTATGGCAGGTACCGTCGTAATCAAGAATATCGCCCGTGAACCAGGTATCCGCACCAAGTGCGCAGTTGCAGCAACCCAAGAAGGCATTGACCCGGTAGGTGCCTGTGTCGGCGTGCGTGGAACCCGGATTCAGAACATTGTCAACGAACTCAACGGCGAGAAAATAGACGTGGTGCAGTGGTCGCCGGACATCAAAGAGTTTATCGCACATGCACTATCACCTGCGCAAGTCGTCGAAGTACAAGTCCAAGAGGGCGAAAAAGCGGTAGTCATTGTGCCTGACAAGCAATTGTCGTTGGCCATCGGTAAAGAAGGGCAGAATGTGCGGTTGGCAGCAAAACTGACAAAGTGGAAGATTGACATCAAGAGTTCGAGCACGTTGATTGATGAAATGCGCGAAGCGAGTGACGCACGGCATGCTGCAGACACTGAAAGCATGGAACTCGAAATCGCACTGGCGAAAGCCGTAGTAGAAGATCGTTTGGTGTCATCCAAGGGAACAATCATCTACAACGATGTTGAATACGGACCCGTCGCACAAGAGTTCGTTGGACAAATGTTACAAGTGCGTGCCACACCCACCAAGCTGTTTATCTACACCAATGATCGTCTCATCGCTTCCTTTATGATGAATAATAATGAAAATCATACAGCCGAATACGATACAGAAGATGGCCAGAAAGGTGAAGATGACAACTACGAGTTTCTGAACTGATGAGCGAGGTCACGCTGTGCGCCAAAAACATGTGCCACAACGCATCTGTATCGCATGCAGACAGCCCAATCCAAAACGCGGGCTGGTCCGCGTGGTGCGTGATACAGCCGGTGGCGTGGTCGTGGATACCACGGGCAAAGCAAATGGACGAGGCGCATATGTGTGTCAGCAACACTCTTGTTGGCAACACGTGCTTGAACGCGGGACACTCGCAGCCGCATTGCGGGTACCCACCATCACAGAAGAGGATCGCGAAGCATTAATCGCCTTTGCACGGACAATTGAATCAGCGATGTAGCCACACGATGTAGCTATGTCATTTGCCTGTTTGGAGGAAATACGTGGGATACAAACAATACAGTCTATTCGACAGTCGTTTTTATGCGACCTCAGATGATGGTGGCAGTGGCCGCAGTGACGATGACACAAACAAACCAACTCAACCGTCACAGGACGATGCAAATGCGCGTCCCTCGCGCCCGCAACCCGAGCGCAGTACCCGTCCGTCAGAAGATCGCCCGTACCGACCACAAGGTGACCGCCCGCCGCGCCCACAGGGTGACCGTCCATTCAATGCCGACCGGCCACCGCGCCCGCAGGGTGACCGCCCACCGCGCCCGGCCGGTGATCGCCCATTCAACCCCGACCGCCCGCCGCGCCCGGC
>CAZMWB010000032.1:0-31184 GCA_964569955.1 uncultured Klebsiella sp.
GTGCATACCTGCTGGTCAACAGTGCCATGCAGGGCTTTAGTCACCGCGAAGTGGCAATTTTGGCATTGCTGGTGCGCTACCACCGCAAAGGGGATGTATCGGTGGATGCGTATCGCCAGATACTCGAGCCGGGCGATGCAACGCTGGTGATGAAGTTGGCTGCCATGTTGCGATTGTCGGAGTTTTTGGAGCGACGTAAAAATCAAGTAGTACAGGCCATTACCATCGAGCTGGGGGCTGTGGTGCGCATGGTGACCCACGCTGCCGGTGATACCACCGTTGAAGTCTGGGATGCTAATCGTGCTGCTGGACTCTTCCGCAAGGCCTTTGGCTGTGATATTGATATTTCGTAGTAGGCGTATTGGGTGAAAAGAAGCAGACCCGGCAGAGGACCATCCTCTGCCGGGTGTTGTGTTAATCCTCTTCGTGGATGAGCACTTCGCGTGAGCGCCCTTCGTCGGCGGGCCCGACGATGCCCTGCTGCTCGAGCATATCAATCAGCTGTGATGCCTTGCTGTAGCCGATGCGCAGGCGGCGCTGGAGCAGTGATGCCGATGCACGCCGGTGCTGTTGCACCAGTTTGATGGCTTCGGGCAAGAGCGCATCTTGTTCGCCGGCGGACAAGTATTCTGCAATGGGTTGCATGCTGTCCACGGGTTCGTCACTGTCGCTGGGTGCCACAGGTTGCTCGTCGGCATGGGGTACAGGTTCACGTGGGAAGACGGGCAGGCGATCCACTTTGTCGAGCTCAGGTTTGAGGTCGTGATCGGTTGCCGTGGTGGTGGTGGGCTGCGCCGTGCTCGCTTTTGTCTCACCATCTGCGGGTGTCTCAGGCGGTTTGGCGGTACGCCAGAAGCGCACGATTTTTTCGACTTCGTCGTCGGTCAAGTGTGTGCCCTGTACACGGATGGTGCGTGGTGAGTCTGCCGCCGTAAAGAGCATGTCACCGCGCCCGAGGAGCTGTTCGGCGCCGGGCTGGTCGAGGATGACGCGTGAGTCAATTTGCGATGTTACCGCAAAAGCCATGCGTGACGGGAAGTTGGCTTTGATGAGACCGGTTACTACATCCACCGATGGGCGCTGGGTGGCGATGATGAGGTGAATGCCGGTGGCACGTGCCATTTGGGCTAGGCGACAAATCAGTGTTTCGACGTCGTCGGCAGCCATCATCATCAGGTCGGCGAGCTCATCAATGATGATGACGATGTAGGGCATCGCTTCGAGGTCAGTGCGTTCGCGGGCCATGGTACGGTAGCTGTCGAGATTGCGTACGCCCACCTTGGCAAAGAGCTTGTAGCGACGCTCCATTTCGCGTACTGCCCACTTGAGCGTCGGTACGACGCGCTCGACCTCGGTGACCACCGGTGACAGCAGGTGGGGGATACCGTTGTAGCCGACCATTTCGACGCGCTTGGGGTCAACCATGATGAATTTGAGGTCGTCTGGAGTATGGCGCATCAAAAGCGCACACACAAAACAGTTGATGGCCACCGATTTACCACTGCCCGTGCTCCCGGCAACGAGCAAGTGGGGCATGCGTTCCATGCCGGCGATGATAGGTGAGCCCGATACATCTTTGCCGAGGGGGAGGCGTAGTTTGGCCTTGGAACGTACGAACTCGTCGCTTTCGATGATATCGCGCAACGCCACCGTCGAAATCGAAGAATTGGGAATTTCGATGCCGACCACCGATTTACCAGGTATAGGCGCCTCGATGCGGATGGATGGGGCCGCGAGTGCGAGTGCCAAGTCTTTGTCGAGGGTGGTGATTTTATTGACTTTGACGCCCACTGCTGGTTGCAGTTCGTACTGGGTGACTGCTGGGCCAACGTTGATGTTGACGACGCGTGCTTCTACTTTGAAGCTCGCCAGTGTCTCCTCGATGAGGCGTGATTTGGTGCGGTGCTCTTCGTCGCTGATGGTGGCTTCCACCGAATAGCGTAGGAAATCCACTGGAGGCATGCTCCACGCGCGGTAGGCGTGCCCCGCTTCAAAGCCCTCGAGGGCACTTTGTACCGGGTTTCCCCCAGATTGTGGTGTGGCAGGTGTTGGGCGTGAGTGCACCGGTACTGCGGGGCGTTGTTGCGCATCCCGGAGCAGTGAGTCAAGGACTTGGATGTGTTCTTCGTCTTCGATGGCTTTGCTGGCACGCTTGGGTTTGGCTTCTTTTGGTTTGGCCGGCTCTTTGGCTTTGGGTTCTTCGACAGTCACACTCGCCGGATCAATGCCTTCGTCGCGGTAGCGCGCCTTGGTTTTGCGTTCGGCGATGGGTGTAATGATGCTGTCGGTCAAGCTGATATAGGTGAGTTGCTGGTCGTTGTTGGCAGCGGTGACGCGCGTGTGGCTACGGTCGCCACGGAGCCGAATCCAGGTCACCACAAACGCATGACGAATGCCAGCCACGATTTGGACGAGCGTAATATCGAATGCTAACATCACCCCAGCGACACCGAGCAGACTCGTGACGGCAAAACTCGCCGGACGGCCGATAGCATTGCTCAGAATGGCAAAGAGCAGATAACCGACAACACCGCCACCCTGGCCTTGTTGGTCTTGGTAGTTGAGGCGTGGCGTGATGCCGAATTCGAGGAGCATGAGCATGGCGATGACCACCATGATGGTGCCGATGATTTGCGTGGGATGGAGTGGGTTGCGGTCGTTGATGCCACTGCTAAAGAGGGCGATACCGAGTACCCCCATCACCATTGGTACGACGAGTGCACCCCAGCCGAGCAGCCGTTCCATCAGTAGCTTCCAGCTGGCGCCGAGTTGACCGGTACTCCCCGTCAGATAAAAGATGATGGTCACCCCAGCGATGGCAATGAGACCGAGCGCAAAGAGTTCACGCTGGTGCTCAGGGCGCAACGAAACAACGCTTTTGCGTTTGGCACGGCGGCCAGTACCACGTGACTGGCTGCTTTTGCTTTTGGTCATGATGCACTCCCACACACATCGTGTTTATGACAGGCAATAGTAGAGTTGCTGATAGTATAGCACAGATGTGTTGCAGTGCAACGGGTGGGGCGCCATACGATGGCGCCCCGTGTCGCCACTAGTTACCGGCCCACCTCATCATTGGCAGCCTGAATCAGCGCCCGCATATAGGCGATAGAATAGGCGGTACCGACGCGTGGACCACCCAGCATGTCAGGCACATGATCGGGGATGACACAGCCGTCAAAGCCCACTTCGCGCAGGGTGCGCATCACCGTGTACATGTTCTGATAGCCGTTGTCAATGAGGGTTTCGACCCATGGGGCGGGCATCGGGTTGGTTACATTGCGGAAGTGCACCTTGAAGAGCTGCTTTTTGGCGGCAAAGTGCTTGATGGCCTCTACCACGCCCACACCCATGCCCACTTCGCCCCCCTCCAACCAACAGCCAACACATAAACAGACGCCGATATTGGGGCTATTGGCGATGTCCATGGCTTTTTTGTAGCCGGCAAAGTTGCCGAACATGCAGCGTGGAATGCCACCCAAGTCGTAGACGGGCGGATCATCGGGGTGGATGCCGATGTAGACGCCTTCTTCTTCGGCCACGGGGGCAATCTGGCGGATCATGTAGGTATAGTTGTCCCACAGCTCGTCTTCGCTGTAGCGCCGTCCGTGGGTCAGCTCACCCTCGTAGACGGTGCCTGCCCAATGCCCTTTGGCGTTGGTGATGTCGAGCATGCGTGAATTCATACCGCCACGACCGGGGACGTGCCCCGTTGTCCAGATGCCGTTGCCCATGTGGGCATAGGTGTTGTACTTGATGCCGGCGGCACCCAGGTTGCGGATGAATTGTTTGAATTCTTCGATTTTGGCGTCACGACCGGGCAAATTCAACGTCATTTCCGACGAATTATGCACCCCCAAATTGGTGATGCGGTAGATTTTGAGTCCGTATTCACCAAAGCGCTTCACCAGCCCTTTGTAGAAATCAGCCGTGTGTTGTTCGGGTTTGTGGATACCCACCATGGCCCATTCGACACCGAGTTGCTGATAAAACTGTAAATCTTCGTTGCTGGCTTCGGCATGGGTCTGGATGGCGAGCTGGATGCCTTCGGTACTGGAATAGTAGCCAGGAAAGGCACGCATCGGATACTGGTTGGTTGCGGCACTCATCGTCATTGATCTCCGTTCTGGTATACCACTGCATATCCACAAGACGGGGCACATTCCATTCCTTGTCGGCAGTGTGGTGCGTCTTTTTTGACCAAAAAGAGTCACGCCACAGTCCTATGTACGAGTTGACAAGGCTGTACCTATCTTACACCTTTTGGGTGACTATGTCACCGGCGGTGCAAAAGGGCCTTCGTTGTAGTAGACGACCAAGCCATCTTTGCCGGGGGCGATGAGGTCGAGGCGCCCTGTGCCACGCAAATCGGCCAGCGCAAAGTGAATACCACAGCCGTGCCCCACACCGATGACGCCGTAGTCAATGATTTGTTTGACGAAATGGGTACCTGCCCACTTGAAGTAGTAGATACCTAGCGCATCCCATTCGCCCACATCGCGCCCGTTGTGGGCGCGGTGGCGTTTACCTGTGACCAGTTCACACACGCCATCGCCGTCAATGTCGGCCCAGTGCAGGTCGTGGTACTGGGCATTGTCGGGGTCAATCACGTGGTGCTGCCAGGTGCCATCGGGCTGGCGTTTGCTCCACCACAGCCCGTAGCCGTGAGCGTGGCCAGTGATGAGCTCATTGCGCCCGTCGCCATCCACGTCCACCACCAGCATGGGGATGCTAGCCATATTCGCCCACGGCGCATCGCTGAATTCGGGGTGCCACTGCCACGTGTCTGTGGCGGGGTTGGCGGGGGCTTCGAGCCAGCCGTGGCACAGCACGATGTCCATGCGCCCATGGCCGGCGATATCGCCACATCCGAGGCCGTGCCCCTGCCCACCCTCGGCAAAGGTATAGACGGGCACGGCCGTAGCATGGGGTGCCACGGGGGAGATTTTGTAGTACGTCACGGTCGGATGATTGGGCGTATTGGCGATGATTTCACGCACCCCGTCACCGTCAATATCCCAGGCGCGCGTCGTTTCCACGTTGCTGGTATGGGCGGCCAGGATGTGTGATTGCCAGGGCTGGGTGGGGTCGGGTGGACATTGCCACCAGCGCAGATTGTCGCCCCACCAGCCGCCGGTGACGATGTCGAGGCGGCCATCGCCGTCAATATCCATGGCGATGGTGGAAAAGTCGTCGTAGTACTCGTCGTAGCGTGCCGTGGTACCAATGAAGTATTTACGCCGGAAGTCGGGCCCTTTGTACCAAAAACTGCCACTGACGATGTCGAGGATGCCGTCACCATCCACATCCCAAACACCCGCAGACTCGAACGATTCATCGCTTACCCAGTGTTTCCGCCAGTGAATCGGCATAGATGCATCCTTTCTCGGCTAGACGCCCCGATGCAGGCGCAGGTAGTCACGTGCCAGCATGATGTCTTGGAGGGCTTCTTCGGCAGTGCAGATGGGAGGGATGTCGCCCGCCACCGCATTGACAAAATGTTGTGCCTGTTGCCACATGGCGTGTACCCACGGCAGGTGCGGGCTAGTGGTACTGGGGGGTGTGGCACTGGCAGGTAGTGGGTCGCGCATGATGGTTACCCGCCCAGGGCGGGTAAAGGCGAGTGGGGCGGGGAGCTCGACGTGAATCCAACCCCGTTCAAAGCAGATGAGCGCACTTTCTTGCCAGTCAATGCTGGTCTGGTAGGGACTCATCTCGATGCTACAGGTGACACCGTGTGCACTCTGTCCGACCAGCAGATGCCCTGACGGCGCGGCGTGTGTGACCTGCCAATCCTCGCCAAGCAGGTGGCGCATCAAGTTGACTTGGTGGATGTAGTAGTTGACGAAGGTGACATACGCGTCGTATGCGGCTGCATCCATGTCGCTGGGGGGCGGATCGTGGGGGAGTGTGTCGCTGATGTCGGGGCTGAATATGTTTTGGTTGAAGCCGTTGGCAATCCAGTCGCCGGCGGGCATCAGGATACGGATGTAGGTCATTTTACCCAACTCGCCACTGGCCATCAGGCGCGTGATTTCGGCTTTGGCGTGCATGACGGCCGGGTCGGAACGTTTGTGGTAGCCCACCATCACCCAGGTATGGTGTGCCTTGGCGGCGGCCACGATGCGTTCACCTTGGGCAATCGAGGCAGCGATCGGTTTCTCGGTGAGAATGGGTTTGCCGTAGGACAGGAGCTCGGGGATGATACTGCCGTGGCGCGTAAAGGGTTGGATAGCGACCAGTGCATCGAGTTCGTGGTGTGCCAGCAGGTCGTGGTGGGTGGTGTAGGCGTGTGGGATACCCCATTTTTGTGCCACGTGGGTAGCGTGATCGGGTTTGACGTCACAGACGGCCACCACTTCGCAGTTGGGCACCATCACAAAATTACGCAGGTGGGCGGCCTGCCCCATGTTGCCCACTCCCACAAAACCGATACGAACCTTGCGCATAACGTCTCCTTTGACTCATGGGCGGTAGTGCTGTTATTGGGCGTACGGCGGGGCGTCTGGACCGCGTGCCGAGCGGAAGTCGCGGATGTCGAGGCGCAGTTCGCGCTTGCCGTTCCATTCGTTGAGTTGGGGTTGGTAGACAACGTCTATCGCTTTGATGCGGTCAAAATGTGCAACCTGATGCCCCTCGCCCCATGCAATTGCCGTCACGCTATGACCAGCCATGTCGAGCTTGAGTTGTAGGTGTTTGCCATCACCGCCAATGGTACGGGCACTGATGACCCGGCAATTGCGGGTGAGGAAATTGGGTGTGCTGTTGTGTTGCCCACACGGTTCGAGGGCCGTGATATCCGTCAGAATGGTCATGTCGAGCGCTGTGGCGTCGAGTTCGCAGTCAATGGTCAGGGTGCGGATACCGGTGGTAATCTGGTTGGCCTCGGCATAGTGTTGTAGGGCGTTGCGCAGGTCGTCAATGGTGCGTGTTTCAATGGTAAAACCAGCTGCAGCAGCGTGCCCCCCCATTTTGACGAAGTCGACGCCACAGTGGCGCAACGCTTCGACCATGTTGATCATGCCGGCTGACCGTGCGGAACCGCGTGAGGTGGGGATGCCCTGCTCGATGATGATGGTGGGGCGGGCAAATTGGTCGGCGATGCGCGCCGCAACGAGTCCGACCAGCCCGGCGTGGGCTTCGGGGTCAGCGTGCACGATGATGGTGTCGTGCTGGCGGCCGATGCGCACGATGTCGGTGGCGATGCGCTCTTGTAGGGCTTTGGTGAACTGTTGGCGCTGTGTATTGATGTCATTGAGCGTCGTCGCATACTGTGTGGCAGTGGCGATGTCGCTGGCAAGGAGTAATTCGTAGGCGGGGGCGGCATCGTCGAGGCGGCCTGCGGCATTGATACGTGGCGCCAGCTTGAAGGCCACATCGTCGGCGTTGATACGCATGCTATCGAGCCCAGCGACTTGGCGCAGGGCGATGATGCCAGGGCGCATGCTTTGGGCCATGCAGACGAGCCCATCAGCCACAAAGGCGCGATTTTCGCCGGTGAGTGGCCCGAGGTCGGCAATGGTGCCGAGGGCCACGAGATCGAGGAGCTCGTACATGGCATGACTTGGCAGCGGCATACCGAGTTGACCGATGGCCTGCACGAGTTTGTATGCAACACCGACGCCAACGAGTCCCTTATCGGGATAGGGGCAAAAGGCGAGGCGTGGATTGATGACGGCAGTTGTTTCGGGCAGATCATCGGGTGGCGTGTGGTGGTCGGTGACGATCACGTCGAGCCCGATGCTCCGGGCGTATGCGACTTCAGCTTTGTTGCTGATGCCACAATCCACGGTGAGGAGCAGGCGTACGCCACTGGCGGCGAGGCGTTCGATGGCACTGGTGTTGAGCCCGTAGCCTTCGCCTGTGCGATGTGGGATATAGGGGGCAATGTTGGCACCGAGTTGGCGGAATGCATCACAAATCAGACTGGTCGCAGTAATGCCATCTGCATCGAAATCACCGTAGACGGCCATCGGCTCGTGATCGGTGATGGCCTGGATGATACGCTGGGCGGCCTTGGCCATGTCGTGCATCAGCAGGGGATCATGGTGTGGATCACTGCGTGCCAAAAAGTCGTTGACCATGGGGGCAGTGGTGTATCCACGCCCCACGATGATGCGTGCGAGCCACGGTGATAGATGGCATTGATGCGCAATAGACGTGACAAGTTCGGTGTGCACTGGAGCTGCGAATTGCCACTGCATGTGTTTGGCTGATAAACGTGCAGTCATGCCGTGTGTGAGTACCGTATAGGTGGGTGATGTTGCTAAGTATACCATGGTCACCTCGATTGACTGGTGGAGGATGTTGTGTTCGCATACCGATGCACCCCTACGAAAAGGTACGCGTATGTGCGCTCAAGCGGGATTATTAATGGTAGTAGGGACGTCATTTCATGGTGCCCCAATCATCATTTACGGCGCTCCGATCACACTATTGCAAATAGTAGAACATTTGTGTTATTATTACCGCATACACCATGCACTGTTGTATGATAGTTGTGCTAGGGTATATGAGTAGTGGTATGACTGCACGAAGCGACACAAGCACACGACGTCCAATAGATACACACACCGGGCTCACTAGCTTTCAGCTAGGCAATGCGGTGCGTGTTGATGATTTAGCAGTCTGCTACCGGGCGACCCACAATGGCACCGATCGGCCATTGCTGGTGTCGTTGCTCCGGCGTGGCGACCCATTGTCGCTGGCGCGGTTTCGTCTGGCTGCGCAGTTGGGGCACAAAGTGAGCCACCCGGGTATTTTGCCGGTAATTGTGGCTGGACGTGATACTACGTATGGTGACTACATGGTCACCCCCGACACGGGTGGGCGCCCTCTCGACGAACTCCTCGCAGGTGGGGCACTTGATGCAGTGACAGCGGTGCGTATTTTCAGCCAGGTCGCACTGGTCATTGATGCCCTCCACGACCAGCAAATCATCCATCGCGACATTCAACCTGCGGCGATTCTGGTCAGTGATGACTTGAGTGTGCAGGTGACGAATCTGGGCTTTGCTGCCTGTGATGCGAGTCGTGATTTGGTAGATTTCGACGACCGTGATCTCGCCTCGGCCTATTACCCACCCGCACTCCGGCTCGGGGGGACTGATGCCAAGCCGAGTGATGATTTATTTGCCATGGGCGTGTTGCTCCATCACATGATTATGGGGGGTGTCACTCCTGAGCTCCCCTTGCCGGCACTAGCCCCAGCCAACCCGGTGCACGATGCGATTGAGCGTGTGATTAAGCGCCTGATGAGCACCACGGAAAGTGTGCGCTATAGTAGTGCGGCACAAGCCGTACAGGCGTTGCGCCAGGTAGTACCTGGTGCGGTGGTATCGGTGACGGGTGAGCGTCAGCCAGTGGCTTCTATGCCCTCTGGCGAACAATGGGACGCAATGGCGGAGTGGTTGGAGAATCCCCTCGAAACCCTCATGGCTGATGAGTTGGATGCCGACTATCTCCGGCGTAGCCAGACACGTGCCGATGCGCTACACCGTGTGGATGCAGTACGACGTTTGTTGGAGCGATGGGCGCGGCAAGGGTGGTTCCGGCGGGTCATGTTTAGCCAGTTCATGGTGCCGCGACAAATTCTGAGCTCCAATTTTTACCTGTACGAAATGCGCGTCCACTACGAAAAACGAACGGAACCCAAGGTGGTGCAACAAATCCATCGCGCAGGTCATGTTGTACCGCAGGTGGCAGTCGCAGATGTCTGGGATGTCGAAGTCGCCGCTCCTGAACGCTTCATTGATGTGCCCACTGTGACCATGAAAGTCCCTGGTTCGCAGCAGGTCGTTCAATGCGAAGAATGTAGTGGTTCGGGGAAGCACATCTGTGGCACCTGTAGTGGCCGGGGATCCGTGGACAAAAAGAACAAGACGCAAAATGCTGATGGGAGCGTCGAAGAAGTCGTCCAGAACGCGGAATGTCGCACTTGTCGCGGTTACGGCAAAGTCCAATGCCATGCGTGTGAAGGGCTCGGCAACATCCTCGAAGAGCAGACCTTTCAGTGGGCACGCTACGGCAAGCAGTTTTTCAATGAAGACGACGATACAGGACTACACAAACCGACGCTCAATGCACAATCGCAGGTAGTCTACCACCAAAGCGTGGACATCCACGATCCCCAGTGGATGCAAGTGTTTGCGTTGCGTGAGCTGGTCGAGGACACCATCCGTGAAGAAAACACCCAGGTACGGGCAATTGCTGCTGATCTCATCATCAAGGCGACGCCCGTCACTGAAGTTGATTACGAGCTCAACAAACGTCAACACACGTTGAGTATCGTGGGCTTCAACAACGTGGTGCGTGGTGACTGGTCACTCTACGATGTCGAGCGTATTTTGCTCTATGCCACCGTTGCCATCTTGGTGATAGCCGTAGTGGTGATGGTCTTTGTGCTTAATCAGCGCAGTGGCTGGATGATGTAACGCACCATGACCCTACGCCCCTGTGCCGCCATGGGCGGTCGGGGGCGCTGTGACGTCTCCTGAGGTAGTGTTTTAATTTGCTTCGACGGCTTTGGCCCAAAACGCCTCGACCTGACTGCGGAGCAGGGCGTGCTCGATGTGATTGAGGCCCGGATCATCACGGAGAATCGCCTTGGCTTCGAGCTGGGCAGCATGCAGTAGGCGCGTATCGGTGAGCTGTGCCACCTTGAGGTCGGGGGTGCCACTCTGGCGTGTGCCAAAGAATTCCCCTGGACCGCGCAACTCGAGGTCAATTTCGGCAAGGCGGAAGCCGTCGCGGGTTTCTTCCATGGCAGCGAGGCGCTTGGTGGTAACCTCGTTGTCGCGGTCGCTGACGAGGATGCAGTAGCTCTTGTGGGCACCACGGCCGACACGCCCGCGGAACTGGTGGAGTTGCGCCAGCCCAAAGCGATCTGCTCCCTCGATCATGATGGTAGTGGCGTTGGGGATGTCAATGCCTACTTCGATGACGGCGGTGGCCACCAAAATGTCGTGGTCGCGGTTGCGAAAGGCGACCATGACTTCGTCTTTGTCTTTGGCATTCATTTTGCCGTGAATGAGGCTGACTCGTAAATCGGGAAAGATGTCCGTCTGTAGTTTTTGGTACATTTCTTCGGCCGACGGCAAATCCGACTTGTCACTTTCCTCGACGAGTGGACAAATCACAAAGGCTTGGCGCCCTGTCGCAATCTCTTTGCGGATATGTTTGTAGGCGCGCTCACGCTCGTACTGGCGGATGCGCTTGGTGAGGATTTGTTGGCGCCCAGGGGGGAGCTCGTCGAGCACCGACGTGTCGAGGTCGCCGTAGATGGTCATCGTTAGTGTACGGGGGATGGGGGTTGCTGTCATTACGAGCAGATGCGGATTGTGCCCTTTGTCTTTGAGGCGCTGGCGTTGTTCTACGCCAAAGCGGTGCTGTTCATCCACGATGGCGACCCCGAGGCGATGGTACTGCACGGCATCGGTGATGAGTGCGTGGGTGCCCACGACGAGATCAACTTCGCCGTTGGCGATTCCTTCGAGGACACGCCGGCGCTCTTTGGCACCGAGACTCCCGGTGAGCAGGGCGACGCGTACACCGTCGTTGCGTTGGGGATCCATACCGAGGATGAGTTGGATTTCGGCAAGCCGAGCGCGTTGTTGCTCGTCAATTTGGGTTTGCCACTCACTACTGCGGCGTACGGCAATGGAGCCGAGCAAGTTGCGCAGACCGCGGTAGTGCTGTTCGGCGAGGATCTCGGTGGGAGCCATGATGGCGGCTTGGAATCCTGCGGCAACGGCTTGTAGGGCCGTAGCGGCTGCCACGGCAGTCTTGCCACTGCCGACGTCACCTTGGAGCAGTCGTGCCATCGGCACAGGGGCGCGCATGTCGGTGAAAATCTCGCCAAGGGCGCGTGTCTGGGCATTGGTCAGTGCAAACGGGAGCGTCTGTAAAAACGCCTGATGTACCTCGTCGTTGTACGCGATGGGGTAGCCTTCTTCGCGTTGCCAGTCAATTTTGCGCTGGAGGACACCCAGTTGGATTGCCAAAAATTCGTCGAAGCCGAGGCGGGTACGTGCGGCCACGACATCTTCACCCGTACCAGGGAAGTGGATGTGTTTGATGGCCGTTGGGAGATCGACAAGCCCCGCACGTTGGCGTACTACTGCAGGCAGCGGATCGGCAAGGGCATCGGCATAGCGGTCAACCACCTGTTTGATGAGGCTACGGGCACTGCGTTCGGCTAATCCCTTGGTGAGTGGATGCACGGGCACCATGCGTCCCACGTGCAACAGTTCGTCGGGGCTGAGCGCCTGGAAAGGTTGCCAGTCGGGGCTACTCATCTGCTTTTGTCCCGCAAAGAGTTCGACTTTTCCACTTACCATAATTTGCATACCGGGTACGAGTTGTTTGGCGAGCCACGGCTGCCGATAAAAGACGGCTTTGAGGATGCCGGTGTCGTCTTCGAGCTTGACTTCGAGGGCATTACCACCACTACGCATGCTAAATGTGCGTGTATCAAAGACGCTGGCTACCACTGTTTCGAGCTGGCCGGGGCGGAGATCAGCGATAGTGGTGCGTTTAGAAAAATCGTCATAGCGGAACGGGTAGTGGTGGAGCAGATCACGAATGCTCTTGACACCGAGGCGCCGAAAGGCCTGCGCATTGGCTTTGCCGATGCCGGGGAGGGCATCAAGGGGCGAGTCCACGGTGATTGGCGCATCGCCTTTGATGCTCGCAGTGCTTTTGTGCGTGGTGCTCTTTTTTTTGGGTGTGGCTGGTGTGGCCGCACCAGTCACTGGTGGAGATGGTGCGGCATCGAGGGCTTTGTAGAGCGTGAGCAGACGGTTAATCGCCACATTGATGCGTTCGGCACGCTGGGGCATAGACGCCGCACCATATCCTCTGAGCATGGCGAGCACACCGGCAATTTCGCTTTGTGATGCGGCGAGTGGATTAGCGTTGCCCCAATCAAACAAAAAGACATCGAGCCCACCATCATGCATGCGATTTTGGCAGGCATCTTTCTGTTCGGTACGGAGTGCGGCACCCAGTGTTTTGACGCCGTTTTTGAGCTGGGTGATCTCAGAGGAGTCCTTCATAGACTGCCACTCCCATGGCTCCCGGGCCAAGCATGACCGCACTGCTCGCATTCATTTGCATACTGATGACGTGTTCCCGTGGGAAGACGGTTTCGAGGCGTTCGAGGAATTTGTCCACGTCCTCGGGTGATGTGGAGTAGAGCACGGTAACTGCCTGTACTTTGGGGAAATCCTCAACAAATGTGGCGAGTCCTTCGATGGCTTTGGTGCGGGTGCGCGTGCGTTCGTAGAGCACGATTTCTCCGTCATCGAGGAGCAAGAGTGGTTTGATGCGTTGGAACGAAGAAATATTGTTGTTGGTATATTCCAAACAGCCAGCTTGCTCGAGTGAATCAATCGTATCCACGAAGAACACGTAGTGCGTATGTGCAATGGTATCAACGATGAGGCGTTCGACTTCACTCGGAGAGGCTCCATCTTGCACGGCCCGTGCCGCATTCACCACAATCGTCCCTAGTCCTGCTGAGAACGATTTGCTGTCAATGATACGCACTTTAGCCGCAGTAGCCGGGATGCGGCCAAGCACCTGTTGTGCCAGCCGATACACGGGGCTGAGATGTGCGGCCATGTGAATCGCAAAGACATGATCGTAGCGGGAAGTGACTTTGCGTAGTACCTGTTCGATGTCGGTAATACTCGGTGGGAGAAAGCGTGGCCGTAGGCGTCCATCACCGATGAGCTGATAGTACTGGTCGTTGCCCAGCTCGACACCTGCACGAAATGCTTGGTCGCCAAACTGGATTTGGGTGGGAATAATCTCGATGTCGAGTTCATGGGCGAGCTCAGCAGAAATGTCGGCCGTGCTATCTGAGACGATTTTGATACGCGCCACTGCTCTTATCCTTTACGCTGTTGTAGCGGAGTCGCATTCACCACCGCTACCGTTACGGTTACGGGGATGCCGACCCAGCGGGTCATGTGTTGGCTGCTCAGGGTTTGGATGTGCTCGATGACATCGGTGCGTATGTCGGCCGCTGCCATGGCAACGGGTACCGTGTACGCATCTATGCGCGTGATAATCAGGGCGCGCCAGGCATCGGGATGAGACATAGGCAAGGCGTTCACGCCAATGCCCTGGATCGCGGTGACTGGCCGCAGACAATAGAGGAGCATGTGTGCGAGTGCGTGCGTGGTAATCGTGCACCGTCCATATATCTGGGATTCGAGTTGCCAACCCTGGTCTGGTATGGTATTATTCAGCATTAGTGTGTCACACCATAACGTGGCGACAAATAGATGTCGTATCGTTCCTAGGAGGATTCATCATGGCAAAATGCGTTTTCTGCGATAAAGGTGTTACCTTCGGTCGCAACATCCGCCACCAAGCGACCGGTGGTTGGTTCCGACGTGCCCCACGCACCAGCCGCACGTTCAAGGCAAATGTGCAACGGACCACAATCACAGAGGCCGGTCACAAGTTTCAAGTTAACGTGTGCACCAAGTGCTTGCGCACCATGTACCGCTCCCGTTAGTCTTCCTATTATAGAAGATTGCCCGGGCTACCGCAACCACACCCCTTAGGAATTCTTCCTAGGGGGTGTGGTTGTTTCGGTGAGGATGAGGTGTTCGATGGCCCAGGCGACACCGGCATCATCAATGCTGGGAATGACCTTTGATGCGACCGCTTTGAGGGGAGCGATTGCGTTGCCCATGGCGAGTCCAAGCCCAGCCCAGGTGACCATTTCGATGTCGTTTTCTTGGTCACCAATGGCGACTACCTCGTGTTGGGCGATGCCGAGCTGTTGGGCTAATTCTGCCAGGGCACGGCCTTTGCTGACACCCATGGCGGTGAGTTCACCAAAGAGTTGATGTGAACGGGTGGTCACGAGTTGGTCACCGACCTGTGATTTGAGGTATGCGAGCGTCGGCCCTACGATGTCGGGTTGGGCCACAAACAAGAGTTTGGTGGCAGGATGGTGGGCGACGACTGCCGCCAAATCATCACAGAGGCGAACTTCTGCCCCTTCGGGATGATAGCTGAGATAGAGGTCGAGTTCGGGGCGGCGCGCTGCGATATGCAAGACTTCGTTAATATAGGCCACCACAAAAATATCCCGTTCGAGAATCAAGCGCACCGCCTGTGCCGTCACCGCACCCGGCATTGTGGCCGCATACCGGATATGGCCATCAGGGGCATCCTGGATGACGGCCCCTTGATAACAGATGAGTGGCTGGTGAATGTTGAGTGTGGTCGCAAATGGCATGGCCGCACCAAACATGCGCCCCGTGGCAAGTGTCACAATGACTCCTGCTGCCTGTGCCTTGGCAATGGCCGTGCGTACACGCTGGTCAATGCCCAAATCGTGATTGACAATGGTACCGTCTAGGTCGAGCGCGAGCAAGCGGTAGCGCACAGTAAACTCCCGTGTATCGTACATTTCTCCCTCATAGTACCATAGCACGGTGAGGGATGACCGGTGTCCACTTTTCCCGTATGATGTGACAAGACGTAGTCCGAGGAGAACAATGTCTGCACGTACACTGTTCAGACGAATAATGACGACAACGGCCGTGTATACCGTGGTTGGATTCATTGGCCCAGCAGTAGCGCTGGTGCTGACGCCACTCTATATTCGTGCCTTGGGTGTTGCCGACTACGGCACCACCGATCTCGTGCAGACACTGGCACATATCGCATATACACTCGCCATGTTGGGTATGCCCACGGTGTTGGCTAGCGTGTATCGTGTGGATGCACACCACACACCAATGCCCCCTACGACTGTTGCCACAGCCCTCGCAACGGTGGCAGGTTGGGCGCTATTGGTCATGGGGCTGTTGATGCTGTGTGTGCCTTGGTTGGCCCATGTCATTCAACGTCCCGATACGATCACACTGATGTACATCCAGCTTGTCGCTGTGCCGTGTGGGGTGATTCATGGCACGCTGTTGGCCGTGGTGCGACTGCGTGAGGCGGTGCGACTCGTGGCACTATATGCGGTGGTGGCCGTGGTTGTCACGGCACTGACGCGTATCATCTTGGTGTTGTGGTGGTCGTGGGGGGTGACGGGCATGGTGCTCGCTGCTGCTGCCACGCACATCATCAATGCGCTGGTGGTCGTATATTGGACGCGGGCGTTGTGGTGGGGGCGCATTGATATCACGTTGATGCAGGTATTATGGCGCCGTGGTATGCCGTTGGTGCCTGCGAATGTGGCGATGTGGCTCCTCCTCTACCAAGACCGGTGGTTTTTGGCGGGGCGAGTTGATGCAGTCGTCCTCGGGCAATATGCCTTGGCGGCCACATTGGTTACCTTGTTGGCGTTGTTGATTGACCCGTTCAAACAGGCGTGGCAACCGGTCGCATTGGCTGCCCCGCCCACAGCGATGATTATTCCCACCACGCTGCGAGTCTATGTGGCAGGGGCGAGTGCCGTGGCGCTGTTGACGGGTGTGTGGGCTCCCGAACTGTTGTGGTTGCTTGGTGGTGCTGCGGCACGTGAAGCGGCACCGCTGGTGTGGCCGTTGCTGTTGGTGCCCCTGTGTAGCGGTGCACTCACGATTGTGGGGCTGGTCCCCACCGCCCAGGGCAAGAGTAGTGTGTTGGCGTGGAGCACCGTTGCTGCAGCAGTGCTCAATACGCTCTTGAACATGCTGTTGATTCCCACATACGCGGCCATGGGTGCGGGGATTGCCACAGGCATCGCCGCATTGGTCATGCCCGTGGTGATGTGGTGGCAATCGCAGCGACTCCAGCCCCAACCGTATGCGTATGTGCGCATGCTCGCCACCATGGGGATGACTGGCATTGCGGCGGGGATTGCCACGGCCATGCCAACCGTTGTCGCTCGTGTGGTGGTGTGCACCGTGTATCTGTTGGTGTTGCTTGTGGCCGAAAGAGCAACACTCCGGCGTCTGTATGCGTCAATGTTCACACCCTGAGCAGTTGCTGTAGGTGACCTATGGGCAGGCGCGCGTTAGCGCGATGACATCGGTAATCAACTGACCAGGGTCTTGGGTGAGCGCATGAAAGAGGAGTTCGGAATGACCACGGCCCGTATACACGTGTAGGGCACTGTTGGCCCCCACGCGCTGGAGTGCCGCATGGAAATCCTGGGATTGCTGGAGAGGGACTGTGTCGTCCTGATCACCGTGTACCAGCAGAATGTGTGGGATGTCGGCATGTACCGTGGTAATCGGTGATGTGGCTGCAAATCTAGACACGCCACCCATCACGGCAGTCATCACCGTGCTATCACGTCCTTTGTCGCGCATGAACGCATATTGGGCGTTGATATCGTAGACCCCACTGATGCTGTAGTAGGCACAGATTGCGGATGGTGTCAGGTTGTGAGCGGCGAGCACGTTGCGATCAAAGACGGTCATTGCACTCAGCTGTGCACCTGCAGATTGTCCGCCAAAGATGATGCGGCGTGGATCACCGTTGTACTGTGCGATGTTGTTGACGGTCCATGCTAATGCGCTTGCCACGTCGTCACTCATCTGTGCAAAAGTGGCATCCGGGTAGAGTTGGTAGCGCGGGACAACTACGACCACATCATAGGGGATGAGTTTTTTGGCTACGAGTGCGTACAATTCTTTGTTGCCACTGTTCCAGCCACCACCGTATATGTAGACGATAACGGGGTAGTTCCCCGGTTTGTCGGGCTTATAGATGTCGAGCCGCTGGTGTGCCTGATTTCCGTAGGGGACATCTTTGTCAATGGCAGGATGATTGGCGTAGTACGCTTGACCATCACGATAGGCATTAAACAGCCGTACATTGTAGACAATTTCATCCCACGTCCAGATGACGGCACCCAGGGCAATCATTGCAATTGTTGCGAACACGATTTTCACGGATTTGCGGCGCATGTATCCACTCTCAACTTCACAGAATACTACTACTGTCAACGCTCATTGGGTCATGGCTGGATGTAAGCGGCGCCACACACTCGCATGATGCCGCTGGTGGTTATCGTGCCCCCCTAGGTCCGGTGTACGCGTACCACGCGATCCCAGCCGGCCAGGTCAGCATGCACGCTAATATGCGCATTAGGCAGGGCAGCCCGCATCATGCTGACCACGAGTGCTGCTTGGCGCGGGTCAATTTCGCAGGCAAATATGCCCGGTGATGCGAGATGGTGCGGTAACAGCTGGGCGAGGCGCCGGTAGTAGTCTGCGCCATCGGCGCCACCACCCACCAGTGCCAGATGTGGTTCGTGGGTACGCACGTTGATGTCAATATCATCGAGGATGGTGTAGGGGGGATTCGACACCAGTAATGGCAGGGGCGGGAGCATGCTACACAAATCACCACACACGAGTTGGAGTTGATCCACAACGCCAAGGCGGTGTTGGTTGATGTGTGCCACAGCCAGGGCCGCAGGTGAGATGTCAATGCCGATAACGCATGGTGCTACGCCATGGTGTGCCAAGCTGACGGCGATACAGCCACTCCCCGTGCCAATGTCGGCGACGCAGTGTGGTGTGAGTGTGGTTGCCGCATCCCGTGCTACATCCACCAGCAATTCGGTTTCGGGACGGGGGACAAGCACCCGTGCATCCACATAAAAACTGAGCCCATAGAATTCTCGTTGGTTGACGATATACGCTACTGGTATGCCGGTAGCCCGCTGGGCAAGCACCCGGTGCCAGTGTGTAGCGAGGTGTGTGGGAAAGGGGTCACGGAGGCGTGTCAGGATGTGTGTCCGGCTTTCTTCCATCACGTGTGCCAACAAGAGCTCTGCATCGAGCCGGGGCGACGAACTCGCCGCCTGCAGTTGGGCGGTAGCCTGATGCAGGGCGGCGAGTATGGTTGGTATGGGTGCAGTGCTCATCGCTTAGAAGGCAAGTGGATCGCCATGTCCCTGTTGCGGCGTTGCGAGCGTCTCATAGGCGCCAATCACCCGATATTTGTCGTAGCGTTGGGTGAGGAGTTGATCTGTGGGAACGAGCATCAACTCGTCAACGGCTGCCATGATGACATCCCCCACTTTGCGGACGGTTGTATCGGCATCGAGATGGGCTCCCCCTTCTGGTTCGGGAATAATCCCGTCCACAATCCCCATCTGGGTTAAGTCTTGGGCCGTGATACGCATGGTGCGCGCCGCATCGGCAGCTTTGGACGAATCACGCCACAAAATCGCCGCACTCGCTTCGGGTGCAGCCACCGAGTAGATGGAGTGTTCGAGCATATAGATGCGGTCAGTGACACCGATGGCCAAGGCACCACCCGACCCGCCTTCCCCGATGACACAGCTCACAATCGGTGTGCGTAGTTGCGCCATCTGCAGAATGTTCTCGGCAATCGCGTTGCCTTGTCCGCGTGTTTCGGATTCCATGCTCGGGTCAGCGCCGGGGGTGTCAATCAGACAGACCACCGGGAGCGAGAACTTTTCGGCGTGCGCAAAGAGGCGCATCGCTTTACGATAGCCGTCTGGTTTGGGCATACCAAAGTTGCGCTTCATGTTGTCACGGGTATCGCGCCCCTTTTGATGACCAACAATTACAACCGAGCGCCCCAACATGCGCCCTACGCCAGCCACTATGGCTGCATCATCGGCAAAGCGGCGATCTCCGTGGAATTCAAAAAATTCCTCGCAGAGGACGCGTACATAGTCGAGTGTGCGTGGGCGCTGCACATTGCGTGAGATTTGGACTTTGTCCCAGGCAGTTAATACAGTCTTCATGGACACTTCCTAAATGGCGGCAGCCACGGGTGAACTACCGGTGGTGCGCGTGGTGTAAAGACGGAACAGGCGTGCCAACGTGGAGCGCATTTCGTTGCGTGGCACAATCATGTCAATCATCCCGTGTTCCAACAAAAATTCGGCGCTCTGGAAGTTGGCAGGGAGTTTCTGGCGAATGGTTTGCTCGATGACACGCCGACCCGCAAAGCCGATGCGGGCTCCAGGTTCAGCGATGATTACATCGGCAACCGACGCATATGACGCCAACACCCCACCATAGCAGGGGTCGGTCATCACCGCAATGTGGGGCATACCCACACTCCCCAAGCGTGCCAGTGCCAGGTTGACTTTGGGGAGTTGCATGAGCGCAATGACCCCTTCGTGCATGCGGGCTCCACCCGATGCATTGATGGTCAACAGCGGTTCTCGGCGTTCGTAGGCACGCTCGGCGGCACGGGCAATTTTCTCGCCAAAGACGCTCCCCATGGATCCACCAATGAACTCGAATTCGGTGACGATGCACTGAATGGGCTGACCCATCAGGCTGGCTTCACCACCGATAATGGCATCGTAAAGCCCCGTATGTTGTTGACTTTCACGAATTTTTTGGGCGTAGTTGTCTTTGGGAGAAACGAAGTTGAGTGGGTCTAAGGGGGCAATATCACCGTCATGCTCGATAAATGATTCCTCGTCGAAGAGCCCCGTCCACTCCACGGCGCTCAAGCGCATGTGGTGACCACAGCGACAGACCTTGAGGTTGTCACGGAGTTGTTTGACGTAGGTGAGTTCGCCGCAACTAGGGCACTTAACCCACATGTTGTTGGGTGTTTGTTGGTCGGGCGTTTGCTCGGCTGGAGTAAATGCCTTCGGAGCCCGCCGAAAGAGTTCTTTCATCGACTGTTGCCTTACCTCATTCAAATACGATGAGCATTATACCACAGGCGTGTCATGCGCTACCGTGGTGGATGCGTATATCTGCGTGGAACACATGTTATATCGGTGATTGATACCTTTACTACGCGCTGTCCACAATTGTTAAGAACTCATGGTATGATGGTATATCCAACACAGAGCGGTAGGTAGTGAGGTTGTAATATGTCGTTTTTGCCGACCCGTGTAACTGAACAAACTGATGCGCTGACGCTCCTTTCTGCGGTCGGTGATATGAGTATCTCCAAGGATGAAGGAAAAGCACGTGCAGCGAGTATCATGCAACAAGTGAGTGAGCTCCAAGCGCTCATGATTGGTGCGGCCACGCACCAAGTCTTGTTGGTGCTCCAAGGCATTGATGCGAGTGGCAAAGATGGTGTGGTGCGCTTTGTGGTGAGTCACGGTGACCCGTTGAATGTGGTGGTGCACCCGTTCAAAATGCCCACGCCCAACGAATTAGCACATGATTTTTTGTGGCGGGTGCATGCCGCAGTCCCTCCTAAAGGGTATCTCGGCATCTTTAATCGGTCTCACTACGAAGACGTGGTGGCTGCATTTGTGCGGGGCACAATTACCGACACGATTCGCCAGCAACGATTCACGCATATTCGCAACTTCGAAGCACTGCTCCATGATAACGGGACTATCATCATCAAGTGCTACCTGCACATTGATGCGGCCGAACAAGAAGCACGACTCCTTGCTCGTGAGCAATCACTGGCAACTGCTTGGAAATTGGCTGCAGAGGACTGGCGTGATCGTACATTGTTGCCCACATATCTGAGCGCATACGAAGGAGCGATGCGTCAGACCAGCCAGGATTACGCCCCATGGTATGTGGTACCCGCTAATCGCAAATGGTATCGTAATTTGGTGATTGCAGCGCTATTGTGTCATCACATGGAGCCATTTCGCGAGCAGTGGTCGAATACCCTCCAGAGCATGCAACGTGATCGGCTCAGTGCCATCGAACGGGTCCGAGCCGGGCTCGACACGGGGAAGGTGTCGTCATGATTGATGGCACATTGGCACAGGCCCTACACGCTGCTGGGCTCCGTTGGCGGCCACAACACGGTGACTGGTTTTTTCTCACCGATGCGGATGAACCCTGGTTAATCGCACCGAGTGGAGTTGAGTTGGGCATGCTGGACGGCCGCCCCGTGCTCATGTTTCATGGTGCGAGTGAATGGGCGCTCGATACGGTGTGGGCCGGAGAAGCAGTGTGGCTCCCCACCGCGCCACAGCTCCAAGATGCACTCATCGAAAAACTCGGGCCCGATGTGAGTATCACGCTCGACATCACACACACGGGGTCGCGCTGTCGAGCACAGTGTGGTGACTGGCGCTACGAAGCATCAGCCACGGATGTCGCAGATGCCTATGGCGCCGTATTATTGGCGCTTCTGCAACAGGTGCGTGCCTAGTGCCTAGATGGTGAGTGGGTCAAGGGCGCGGATCGTATTTGCGATGAGGCGTGCTGTTTGTTCGATGAGTGCCGGGTTGACTGATTCGACCGTATCTTTGTGTGTGCCTTGGAGCGGAACGCGTCCATGCTGGTCGAGACAGGCAATGCCAATGGTGCGTCGTTTGGCGCGTGTCAAGGGGCGCACCAGACTATTGAAGGCGGCAATGCGTGCTTCGGCATTGACCCCCAAGGTCGCCTCGGTGACGAGCTCGATGAGCAGTGGGTCGGCGCTACGCATGCGTTCATTGAGGTCACGCACAATGTAGCTCAGTGTGCCACGACCGATGCCTTCGATACCGATAAAAAACGTTGCCTGTGCGTCAAACGGATATCGGCGCATGAGTTCGGCTAGTCCAGCCCCCGTAGTACCTCCCCCGAGACCGACAGTCCAGATTTCGGTATGCGACAAGCGCCCCACATCCTCGGCAGCAGTCAAGACAGCAGCGAGACTCCCTGCATAGCTGACTGCCCCACGTGAGTGGGGCTGACTACGCACCCACAGCTCTGCAATGGATGCCACCACGATATATGCCACAGGCATGATGAGTAACAGGAAGCGCACCACCACGGAAATGTCGAGTGGGGCAAGGAGCTCGATTCCCATAATGGTGAGTAGTGCGACGGTCGCACCGATGCGTGCTTCGAAACTACTAATCGGGTCTGGTGGTTGATGGGAATCGAGGGGTACGAGCAAGACCACCCGGCGTGTCGGTGGTTTGAGTGCGGGTTGGATACCGATCACATTTTGGCTTTCACGGTCATGAATGCCTAGGTGGCGGATGCGAGGTGACGCACTCAGCAGTGCCAGCACGCAGGCAACCACTGCACTTGCAAACGCATAAGCCGGATTGATTCCCCACAAAATCACCACACTGATGGCCACCAGCGCCACCATGAACGAGCCACTCCCCGTGGGTGGACTGGTTCTGAAGGGGTCTGTCCACACCTGCATGCCTGCGCGGCGCAAACGGCTACCCACATATGCAGCGGTCTGTGCTTCGGCAAATGAGGTGACTGGGCGGGCGCCAAACTCGTCAGCAATTTTACTGACGGCCTCCATCGGGTTTTCGCGGTGCCGGTGGATGGGTAATGCGAATTCCACCGTGTTGAGTGGCATCGTTGAAAAATCGGGCTCGTGCGACAGCATGGTTGATACACCGTTCTCTTTACGACGGTTCGGTGCCGTAGCGCCAGCGATAGTAGTGACGACCCACGTTGCCTTGTTCGACCTGCCACGCACTCGGATTGGTGGGCACATACGTGAGTACACGACGTTCAAATGGCTGCACGAGCACCCACTGCTCGCTACCACCAATGGTGGCACGAGTCCAGTATGGCTCACTGATGGGATATCCCATGGTAAAGACCCAGTCCATTACGAGGCCTTGGGTGGTACGTCCGTTGACGTAGATGGTGTCACGCGTGGTCAAGTAGTCATAAAACACACGGGGTATGTTGTGCCCTGTTTCGGGTACATAGTTGGCAAATGTAGTAGCTGGTGTACTCACCCCATTAAAGGCGATGACGCTGCCATCGCGCATGATGCGCTGATCCACCGACTCACCGGTGCGATCCATGCTTCGGGTGCCGACGTGCGCATGAAAGCTGGCATATGTTGGTCCCACGCTATCACTGGGGTCACCAGCAACTGGGACATTGCTCGGTTCACGTTCGACGAATTCGTTGTTGCCTACCTGCATGCGTCCAGTCATGAGTTCGCGCACCAGCAACCCACTTGTGACGTACCAGGTGCTTTGCCGATTGGCCTTGGGATTGTTGATCTCCATGCGGCCTTTGTCGAAGTACTGCACTTGGCGTAAGCCACCATTGACCTGCAGATAGCTTTCGGAACGGGCGATGAGCCCACTTGGTCCCCACAACCAGCTCCGTGATACTTGTTGGCGTGCTATCGGGCGATCACTTCGGTTCCAGATGACCTCAAAGGCTTTATCAACGAATGTTTTGAGTGCACCGTTGAACAGTTCACCACTGTTGCGTGCACTCGCCAACTCGAACGATACCGTGGTTGGTTCCACGTTGATGTCAATGGTCGGTGATGGTGCGATGAGGTCACTCGCCGCAGTTGGAGTGGGCGTGAGCACGAGCGCTTCACCCAAGCTCCGACCACATGCGTCGTTGCCCGGTTTGCACAACTCGTTGACGATGTCGTACTTGATGGTGGGTCCACCGATGTCGCCAACGTTTTTGACCTGGGCAAAGTAGAAGCCATCAGCGCTGGGTTGGAAGCGAATCTGTGAATCGAAGGTGCTCGTATCCGCATTATCGTTGGTGTCGATGAATGATACCCCGTCACGCTCAAAAAGCGTCAGCACTGTATCGGTTCCCGCTAATTGGTCGTTGAGCATCCCCGAACTGTAGCTCCGTGTGTCCGTGTAGAGATAGTAGGTGTTGCCGGCTTTGGCAAAGAACATAATCCAGTCCGCATCACCAGTAGGGCAAAGGCGATGGTCGGTGAGGCGTTGGTTGGACAGAATGAGGCGGGCTTGCTCGGGGAGACCATCGGGCTCGTATTTGTCTGTACATACTCCCGTGTTGTCGGGGGCAATGCCACCATAACTCTGGTTGCCAATTTTGATGGAATAGGTGCTTTTGAAGTACCCACCATATCCTGTAGCATCACGGATACGAATGTAGTAGACGCCATCCATGGGTGCCCGGAAATTGGGAATTTGGGGGTCTATGTTGGTGGAATTTGCCGACGAATGCTCGTAGAAGTCATCACTGACGGCAACGAGACGATAGAGCGGGTCGTACAACTCCATGATGAGGTCGAGCCCGAGATCTGATTTGGTGATTTCAATGTTGTACACTTTGTCGCGGTTAAACCCCATCGAGAACGCATCAACATCACCCGCATAACAGAGCCCCTGGTTGTATTCGATGTCGCCAACCAAGATTTTGGCAGTCTGTAAGTTGCTAGGTGGGTCGTCTGTTTCGGTTGCACAGAAGGCGGATCCCACGGTGGTCGGTGTGACTGCGGGTGTCGCTGTGGCCGCAGGAGCAGCCCCGATTTCGAATTTGAGTCCAGCCGATGATGGTGCAGGCGAAGTATCAGACACGGTCATCGTGTTACACGAAAGGTTGTTGACGGTAGCATTTGCGTTGATGGTGATTTGGTACGTACGTGACGCACCAGATGCAATATCGGCAGTTCCCGTGTTGATAATGACCGAACTGACCCCTGCACACGTGGTACCACCGACGCTTACCCCGACCGATGATAGCGTGGTTGCGTTGTTGTTTGTGACTTTGACATACACGTACAACGAGCTCCCCGCCAAAAGACGCGCATTACTAGAATTATTGGGGTCGTACGTATTGCCGTTGGCATCCACCTGAATCACGGTGGTACCGGCATATGCGATTTGTGTAGGTACAAAGAACGCTATGGCAATCAGGAGTGTTGCGATGGCGTAACGCACACGTTGCACATTTATCTTTATGGTCATACGAAAACCCCTGAATACACGCAAATTTGGTGTAATAACATGCACAGATATACCACAGGTATTATACCATAGGCATGTATGATGAAAAACTGGCAATATTGGACGGAAGGTGGGTATCTGATGCAAGAACTCTGGCTACTGTGGCGATTGTTTTGGGTGTTTACCAAAGTGGCACTTTTCTCGTGGGGAGGTGGTCCCGCCTCTATGGCGTTGATGCAACGCATGTCCGTAGATGAAGGCTGGACTACACCACCAGAATTCGCGGATGCTTTGGCTGTGGGCAATGCGCTCCCCGGCCCAATTGCACCACAGGTGGCCGCATATGTCGGCTACAAGGTTGCCGGGTTGAGTGGGGCAATTTCGGCAGTTATCGGCACAGTGGGCCCTACCACCATCCTCATGCTCGTCATGATTGTGCTCTATTTCCAGGTCAAGGATTCGCCCACGGTGGCCGCCATGCTCAAAGCCGTGCGTCCCGTGGTAGTGGGTCTCCTGTTGTGGACTACCCTCGACATCGCACGATCCGTATTCTGGAAGCAGGGAATGACAATCACCGGTCTCATCCAGCGCTGGGATGGCATCCTGATTGCGGTGGTGGCATTTGCCATTTTGACGTTTACCAAAGTGAATCCTGCGATTGTGGTGGCAACTGCCGCCTTGCTCGGTTGGCTGGTGTATCGTCCTTAGGAGATGGTTACCCATCTCCTAAGGGCATGGCAATCTAGCCGTTCCGTGCGTTGGCGTAATCGGTGCTCAGCTCGGCCAGCATGGCGGCGCGCTTGTCGTAGAGACGTTTGAGGGGGCGTGGTGTAGTGGACTCGAGTGTGTATGCAGTCAGAATCGGCATGACCACCGTGCTGTCCACATAGCAGACGATGGAATCTGGTAGTTGGTCGGGGTCGACTTTGCCCCACGTCATGGCTTCGCTGGGGGTGGCGCCTGACAAACCGCCCGTATCGGGGCGGGCATCGGTGAACTGCACAAAGTAGTCGTGCCCTTTTTCGGCGATGCCCATGATTTCTTGCAATTGCGGTTCTGTCTGCAAGATGAAGTTTTTGGGTGACCCACCACCAAAGATGACCACCGCACTTTTACCACCATGTTTTTTGGCGTTGTAGACGATGGATGTAGTCTCGTTGACATCGGCTTCGACATCGAAGCGTAGTTTGTTACCTGCCAGTGCAAGTGCGGCCACATTCATGCCGATGGTGGAGTCGCCGGGGCTCGACGTGTAGAGCGGTACACCAGCCTCATAGGCAGCTGTCAGGATAGAGACGTATTCGGTGCCGATGGCGCGCTCACGTGCCTGGGTGTAGCGTCCGAGGCGGTAGTGGAGCTCGGCAGTGGACATCGGCTGCTGGAATTCGGCTTCGGCCAGACAGCGCCGCAAAAAGGCGTCTGATTCGAGCAAGACTTCCTGGTCAAACAAGATGTCGTAAATGCGGATGATTTTTTGTTCGCGCAGGGCTACGTCATCGGCAAATGGACTCCCACCATAGAGACTAAATCCAAGGGAGCGGTGCATGTCGTGATAGAGGTTGGCACCCGTGCTAATCACCCAATCCACCAATCCTGCCCGGATGAGGGGCACGATGGCGGCCGTCCCGAGCCCTGTGGGTGTTAATGCCCCTGACAAGGTGACGCCGATGGTGACGTCGGGTTGTGCGATTTTGCGCGCAAAGAGCTGACATGCTTCACGCATACGACCCGCATTGTATGAATAAAAATGATTGTCGACGAGCGCTTTGACACTCAATCCAGGCACAATTGGCTTGGGGTCAAGCTTGACTCCGTATGACATGGATGCATACTCCCTATCTTGTAGCGTATCTTGCAGGTATTCTACCATGTAGTGATTAAGAATTATGAATTAAGAATTATGATGACACTCGTCGCTGCGTACGCTTCGTGCACATGATCTGCGACGGGCATCTCTCGCACGGGCGAATATCATTCGCCCCTACGATGGGGGGGATTACGGGCGGTATGGTATTAAAAATACTTCCGCCGGTGCCGTAGAATGGATTAAAAATCCCGCGTGAGGGAGCATTTTTGGCGCAAGGGCGTATCAATGCACCGCCACACCAGCAACGTGCGGCCGAGATTGGCGTAGGTATTGGTCTTAATTCTTAATTCTTAATTCTTCATTCATAGCATGGTATACTACGCTACCGGTATGACCAAAACACAGAAAGTACAAAGTGCATGACGCAGTTACAATCAGTAGCGTGGCATGACGGTGCGGTGTACGTGCTTGATCAGCGCCGTTTACCGCACCAAGAAATTGTCAACAGATACACTACGGTTGCCGATGTGGCCGAATCAATTCGCTCGATGCAGGTGCGTGGCGCCCCTGCCATCGGCTGTACAGCGGCCTACGGCATGGCGCTGGTGGCGGTGCATGGGCAGGGTGCAACAGGTGTTGACTTGCTTGATGCACTGGCCGAAGCGCGGCGTGTGCTCGATGCATCGCGACCTACCGCAGTCAATCTTTTTTGGGCGACGCGGCGCATGTACGAGTACGCGGTGGTACACCAACACTTGGGGCTGGGCGAATTTGCGACTGCATTGGTGACAGAGGCACAGGCGATTTTTGACGAAGATGTGGCAATGTGTCGCGCCATCGGCATGCACGGCGAGCCGCTCATCCCCGCTCGTGGGCATGTACTCACCCACTGTAATGCGGGTGGATTGGCGACGGCCGGCTATGGCACCGCCCTCGGCCCCATTTATCGTGCCCACGAATTAGGTCGGGCGTTGCACGTCTATGTTGACGAAACGCGCCCCTATCTGCAGGGGGCACGGTTGACCGCATTTGAGTTGCAGCGTGCGGGTGTGCCACTTACCCTCATTACCGACAACATGGCCGCCTATTTCATGGGACGTGGTCTGGTAGACTGTATTATTGTGGGTGCCGACCGTATTGCCGCCAATGGTGATGTGGCCAACAAGATTGGTACCTACGGATTAGCAGTACTCGCCCATGCACACGGTATTCCCATGTATGTAGCAGCTCCAACGTCCACGATTGATATGCGGATTGCTGATGGAGGCATGATTCCCATTGAGGAGCGTTCGTCGGATGAAGTCACCATGGTGGCAGGGGTGCGGCTAGCCCCCGAGGGGGTGACCGCAGCACATCCTGCGTTTGATGTGACACCCGCTCGGTTGATTGATGGGATAATCTGCGAAAAGGGCTTGCTCACCGCCCCGTACGCAGTATCACTTGCACGGGTTATGGAGTAACAGGTATGCCTATTGCGCCGCTGTTGTATGGTGCCCTGCCACATACCACACTCGATGCTGCCCTATCGGTGTTGCATCGTTTTACGATGCCATATGTTGTCTGGCCACAGCTACCACAGCGGAGTTTCCGTGAACGGAGCGTGGTGCAGGCTGCATACGGATTCCCTGGCGTGGTTATTGACGAGCAACAACGACGGGTCTTTGTGCAACGGGCTATGAGCGAATCTGGCATGCCACAGTTGGCGCTCGATTTTTTGCAACGACGCGATGCACGGGCTGCAATGACTCCCGCCGAGGCTGCCGGATTGTTTGCCGTGTTGCCCATGCTCCAGTCACAACCAGCGCATGTCGGCTGCAAGGGGCAGTTGCTCGGCCCGATTTCACTGGCAGCCCAGCTGACAGACGAAGCACAGAATCCGCTGATTAGTGATAGTGTGTTGTTTGAAGGGCTGGTACAGCATCTGTGCCAACGAGTCCGCTGGCAGGCCGAGCTATTGCGGCGCACCAATCGTACCGTGCTTTTGTGTCTCGACGAACCATTCATTGAAGTAATTTCGTCACCGTTTTTGAGCATTGACCAAGACGAATTGTGGATGGGGTTGGCACGTGTGCTCGATGCAATTCCCGTGATGCGTGGCTTGGCGATTAGTGGTGATGTGCCGTTGGCGCCACTGTGCGAATTGCCGTTGAACGTGTTGATGGTCAATAGTAGCGAGCATGTCCAACGCATCGTCGAGGCTGCTCCCCACATTCATGCGTTCATGCAACGTGGTGGGATATTGGCGTGTGGGTGTGTCCCGGTGGCTGGTGATAGTACACGTGGTGCACAGGCACGTACCAGCATGCACACATTGTTGCATCAGCTCCACGATGCGGGGATTGCGTATGCCCTGTTGCGTGAACAGGTGATGATTATGCCTGTGTCGTCACTCGGTCAGACGACTGTGGAGATTGCCGAAGAAGTGATTTCAGTGACCTGTGCTGTGGCAGATGACCTCAACCAGGCATTGCATGCTCGCTAACATACAAAAGGAGTACATCGTGCGCGTAGTAGTTACCGGGTCGTTGGCATACGACTACATTATGAACTTTCCTGGCTTGTTCAAAGACCACATTCTGCCGGACCGTGTCCACATGCTTTCGGTCAGCTTTTTGGTGGATTCGATGAAACGCATGCGTGGTGGTGTGGCAGGCAACATCGCCTACTCGTTAGCTCTGCTTGGATTGCGCCCACTTGTGGTGGCGGCTGCGGGGCAGGATTTCGGTGAATATCGGCAGTGGATGACAACACAGGGGATTGATGCGAGTGGCATCCACGAAGTCATCGGCGAGTTTACGGCGTCGTGCTTTATCAACACCGATCAAGCCAATAATCAGTTGGTGGCATTCTATACGGGAGCCATGGCTCGTTCGCGTGATTTGTCGCTGTTGAACTTTGGGCTGGGGCGCAATGATTTGGTTATCATTTCACCAACCGACCCCGATGCCATGGCGCGCTACGTCAGCGAATGTCGGCAAATGGGTGTGCCATTTTTGTTCGACCCGGGCAAACAGACGCCGCGGTTGACTGCTGCGCAAATCCTCGACGGACTTGATGGCGCATATGCATTGATTGGCAACGATTACGAGTTTGCCATGATGGCGCAGGTCACCGGTAAAAGTGAGCGCGTATTAATCGAAAGTGTACCGCTGACCGTCCTGACCCGTGGTGACAAAGGCTCGGTGGTATCGGAGATGCGTGATGGCGTGCGCATAGACACCACCGTGGACATTGCACCCGTGGATGAAGTCCGTGACCCGACGGGTGCCGGTGACGCATATTTGGCCGGGTTCGTCTTTGGTTTGTCGCAGCATCTTCCTGCAGTGACCTGTGGGCGTGTGGCGTCATTGGCGGGAGCATTTGCCATCGAACATCACGGTTGCCAAGAGCACATGTACAGCACAACTCAGTTCTACACGCGGTATGTGGCGGCATTTGGTGCGGATGACGCAGTGGCCAAGGCATTGGGTGTGACTGCGTAGCGAATATAAGCTACTTGTCAATGAGTCGTCATGTGCACAATAGCCAGAGTGTAGTATACTACTTGATAAGTGGCGTATGACTGATATGCCAAAGTGATGATGCGGAGCACGCTGATGTGCCTCAAAAGCATGCCAAGCGTGGCACCGCAACGCCTTTGTGTGTACTATTTCCCACTCGTTATAGACCGTCGTAAGTCATGTGTGGTGTATCACATGCAAGATAGGAGCAAGGGATTCAATGACCAAGCAGTATGACATCAAGGACATCGGTTTGGCCGAGCATGGCCGAAAGCGTATGGCCTGGGCTGAGAACGAAATGCCGGTATTGCGCCAGATTCGCGAACGCTTCAAGAAAGAGAAGCCGT
>CAZMWB010000033.1:0-24820 GCA_964569955.1 uncultured Klebsiella sp.
TGCGATGTGATTCTGGCGTAGGTATTGTGTCAATTGATAACACAAAAAGCCCCCACGTGGCGAAGATGTGTCGCCACGTGGGGGAACGAACGAATTTAGCCCATCTTTGGTGGAGATGTGTCTTCACCGCCTGCAGCGGCTGGTGCTGGTTCATCATCCTTGTTGAACAAGCCTGCCGCAATTGACTTGAGGCTCTTGTTGCGCAAGTAGTAGACGGCTACGCCGATAATGACGAGCAACAGGAAAATCAACACGTAGATGTTGTGGAGCAACATGCTGACCAGAATGGTGGTGACGCCCACGAAGAAGGCGATTAACGAATTGACGAGACCCATCACCCCTTCAGCGATTGAACCAACCACACCAACTACGCTCAGTAGTTTGACGATGGGGTCAACCAGTAGACCTAGGCCGATACGTAGCCCGATAATTCCAAGAATGCGAATCAACCAGAGTACGATTACGTATTCGAGGCGGAGCTGTTCGATGGCATCCTGACGTGTGCCTTGGAAGACACGGTGGATGGTCATATCATTCTTCGAGTATGAAACGATGTTACCATCTTGAATCATTCCCAGTGCCGTCACTGAGATGCCAGATACAATCGCACTGTGTGAAATACGGATGTCACCGACCTGTGGTGCTGACGATGCAGCTTCGCGGTTGTAGAGGTATTCACCGACCTTTACATATCCTTCGAGGTTCTCTGCCGGTTTGGCCTTGACTCTGCTACTGCCAGGTAAGTCAATGGTTTGTGGGTCAACCGCATATGCACCTACAGATGCAAACCCTGCGCGCAATGAAGTACCGTTGATAGGCATTGAAGGATTTTCATGCCCGTCTGGGTATTCGAAGCTGGACGAATTTTCTGGCATCGTCGTCCACTCTTTGGTGTAGGTATACGTAGTAGTAGTGGTCGAACCACCACCCACGGTGTCTACTTCTTCGGACGATTCTGTATTTTCCCGCCAAGCATACATTTCGACCACGCGATCGAGGGCGATATACTTCCCGGGCATGTGGAATGGCTCGTCACCGAGTGTTTCTTCAGTAGTGAACTTGCCAGACACCGCTGCGAAAACGCCATTCTTCCCGTTATCAACTGCGTCCGCTGATACAACTACTGATTCTTCAGCCAACACAGACAGGTCTTTGCGCCCTTCATTGGTCCATAGGCCCCACAGCGAAAACGGAATCAGAAAAAGACCAATCAACACACCCGTGACAGATCCAGACAGGCGTTGCCCCCAGCTGTTGCGAGTGACCTTGGTAAATCGGTTGCCCATGTTACCTCCATAAACAGATTAGGTTGTCATATTAAATTGAAACCTAGCGTATACACATGATAGCAGATAAAAGTTGAAAATGATAGAGATATACCCGTACACTGAAAGAAAATTTCCGATTAACTTGTATTGTGTATGAATATATGCAATTTTCATCTGAACAATCAGTATTATCTGTACATGTTGGGAGATTGATGATGAACATGACTGTGAATATGTTTCATTGTATGAATGAAATACAGTATAATTGTGCGTGTATGGGGAGATATGCAACTATTTACAACCGACCAATTTAATCTACCGTTGCCGAGTGGTCACCGATTTCCTGTTGCCAAATATCGCTTACTCAGAGATGCAGTCTCCGCTGCGGATTGGGCTACGAATCATCAATTTGTGACTGCAGAGTCAGTTACGAAAACAGATCTCTATCGTGTGCATGATGCGACATACGTTGACCGAATGTGTGCAGGAGCCATGACAGATGTCGAGATGCGTCGCATCGGATTTCCGTGGTCCGACGCCATGCGCGAGCGCACATGTCGTGCTGTAGGTGCAACAATTGCGGCAGCAGATGCTGCTCTCCGTGATGGAGTTGCTGTAACGTTGGCAGGTGGTACACATCACGCATGTCGAGATCATGGTGAAGGGTATTGTGTCTTCAATGATGTGGCTGTTGCTGCAACCACGCTCAAACAGTATCATCGGATTCAAACTGCATTGGTGATTGATCTCGATGTGCATCAGGGGAACGGGACGGCTGAAATTATGCGGGACCATGAGTGGTGCTACACCTTTTCAGTACATGGCGCAAAGAACTACCCGTATCACAAGATACCGAGTCGGTGTGATATCGCTTTTGCTGATCACACAGGTGATGATGAATACTTGAGTACACTCGTTACGGCACTCGATTTTGTCTTTCATGCCGCTCATCCAGACGTTGTCTTTTATGTTTCTGGTGCTGATGCATATGAGGGTGATCGTTTGGGGCGTTTGAGTCTGAGCAAAGCGGGATTACTCCAGCGCGACCAGTTGGTGGCAACGGGTATCCAGCAGCACGGCGTTCCATGCGTTGTGATGATGGCTGGAGGCTACGGGTACGATGTGATGGACACGGTTGCAATACATACGGCTACCGTACAGACATTTGCAGAGTTGAGTGATCGTCTATGATGTCAATTACCGTCAACAAAAGCATACAACTTCAATTGCTAGCGCAACGTGCCGTTTTCTGGCCAGCGCAAGCGGCACTCTTCGTGGCCGATGTGCATATTGGACGGCCACTTTCACATCAACAGCATCCAGGGCGAGTGCTAATCAATGTGCTTACCCGACTGAGTCAACTCCTCGATATGACGAACGCTCGTCAACTCTTCTTTTTGGGCGATCTCTTTCACATGCGCAAGCAGTATCTCGCCGAATTCATCGATCCCTTCACGCTCTGGCGCCACCGCTACGCAAACGTCGAATGTACGTTGGTGCGTGGTAATCATGAACGTGCCATGGGTGACCCGCCGGGACGGTGTGGGCTTCGGTGTATGAATCCAGGGCAGCATGTCGAAGAAATCGTTTTGCTCCACGAACCACGTCAGCCATACGGTTTTGCTATGATGGGGCATTTGCATCCCAGCATGTTGGTGAGTAGTGTACGTGCCGCTGCAGTCGCAGCGCCGTGTTTCATCTGGCACCCCAACTATCTCGTCTTGCCAGCATTCGAGGATGTCATGCCTGGTCGGATTGTTGCCCAGCAGCCATACGAAGAACGTGCATTTATCCGTGAGAGCGAGGTTGTGGCATGCAACCCGTAACGCGTGCACTGCAACTGCGCTCACTCGTTGTTTTAATCGTGGGTTTGCTCTGGATAGTGGTGACCCGCCATGTCGTCGGTGTGCCGGTGATTGCGACGTCACAACAACGCATCCCGATGCTCAGTGCTCAGACTCTGACTGGACAGGTGGTACAAACCACTCCGCATCCTGGTCAGCCTGTTATCTACGTATTGTGGGCGAGTTGGTGCCCGCCGTGTCGAGCAGAACTCCCCGTATTACAAGGATTAGCGCCTACGTTGGCGCAGACCAATATTGCGGTGATATTAGTCAATCAAGGCGAAGTGCCCGCAGAAGCTGCACGGTGGTTGGCTGATTCCCAGATTACGTTGCCAGTTTGGTATGACCCGCAGCACGCATTTGCGACGGCATTTCAAGCGCATGATTTGCCTTCTACCATTTTTGTGGATAAAGAGGGTATTGTTGATTTAATCTACCGTGGTCCCGTTACCCGCGAAGTCATCGAAACAATGCGTGATACGTGGCTCCAAAAAGCAGAGAATGCTCCATGATGCCGCTCATCACGCTCGGACCATTGCGCCTCAGTAGTTACGGTGTGTGTCTGATTATTGCGGTTGCGTTGTGGTGGGGGTGGTCGGAACGCCGAATTCGTGCCAGCATGCATCGGGAACCTGATGCGCTGTTGTTGCTTATGGTACTCGGAGCATGGGTGGGTGGCCGAATATGGTACGTAGTTGGGAGCACTGCAATCGTTGAACAGCTCACCAATTGGCGTGCACTCGAATTTGCCTGGCCCGGCGCATTGTTGGGTGCACTCACCATACTCATTATTGTGCAACGCTACTGGCAGTGGTCGGTTATCGATGTGCTGACGCTGATCGCCGTACCGACCCTTTGTGCACAGGCAATTGGAGCCATCGGCATGTTTGTGGCAGGTATCGGATTAGGGCGCCCGTGGGATGGTGCGATTGCGGTTGAAATGGCGGGGGTGTTGCGCCATCCGGTGCAACTCTATGAAGCGCTTGTTGCCTTGGTGGCAGTGCTTGTCATCGCCCTATTCCAACGCACACAACGCGTGCACGAGTTAACCCTGTTTGCGGGTGCGGTGGGGGTGAATTGGCTGTTGGTTGAAGGCTTTCGTGCACAGTCGTACATGTTGCCGGGTGGTATCCACCTCGCACAACTCTGTGGGCTTGTCATTGTGCTTATCGTCAGCGAATACAATGCACGTGCGTCTGTATTATTGCCTGCAACGACTGCGGAGTAAGGGGGAGGAGATATATGCCACTACGACCGTTCTTCTACAAAGAAACACGCGGGTTTCGCATTTCTGTCTATCCCGAATATCTCCCCGATGATTCTGATGAACAGCATGGTCGTTTCGTGTTTTCCTACGAAGTCCGCATTGAAAATTGCACACGACAAAGCGCACAGCTGATGACACGGCATTGGGACATCGTAGACGATATTGGTGAGCAATATGTGGTGGATGGCGATGGAGTGGTTGGACAACAACCGGTCATGCAGTCGGGTGACGTACACGAATATCGTAGTTTTTGTGTGCTAAAATCTCCACGTGGCAGTATGGGCGGATATTACACGTTTGTATGTGCCGATGGTAATACGTTCAATGTGCAAATACCCACATTTATCTTGGCTGTCCGGCCAGATTAACAAAGGAATTTCATGGATTACTCACAGGTGTTGCAGTTACAGCTACGCCCCAATATCATTGACCTCGGTTGGGGGCATCCCGATTTACAGTTTCTGCCCACAGACATCATACGAGACGCCACGGATCATGCGCTGACACGCTGGGGTGGTGTAATGCTCACCTATGGTATTGACCACGGGGTTGCACCGTTGCGCGAACGCATCATTGACTGGATTACACAGCACGAAGGTGTTACCCCGCAGTTGTCCGAACTCATGCTGAGTGCTGGGAATTCACAGGCAATCGCACACATCTGTACCATGTTGACGTCGCCCGGTGATGTGATTTTTGTAGAGAATCCTACCTATCATTTGGCATTGCGGATATTGCGTGATGCTCCGGTACAACTCCGGGGCATCCCGTGCGATAGTGATGGGGTGGACGTGGATGCGCTTGCCGCCGCATACGCTACCGCACATGCAAAAGGCGAGCGGGTTGCATTTTTCTATACCATTCCCACGTTTCAAAACCCAACTGGTGTCACCTTGAGTCAAGTGCGCCGTCAGGCACTCGCTTCACTCGTGGCGAACACCGGCTTGCGTATCGTCGAGGATGACGTCTACCGCGAGCTATGGTATGACCAACCTGTGGCGCCATCGCTGTGGGCGAGCATGCCTCGTGGGCACGTCATCCGTCTCGGTTCATTTGCCAAATCATTAGCGCCCGGTCTGCGACTGGGATACATCAATGCGGATACATCAACAATCGCACGCTTGGCGGGTTCTGGATTGTTTGACAGTGGTGGTGGTATTGCGCATTTTCAGTCGTTGTTGGTCAATGAAATCTTTGCTTCTGGACAGTATGCAACCATCGTAGAATCGTATCGGCAACTGTATCGTGTCCGTGCTAATGCACTTCATACTGCATTATTGCCACTTCAACAGCTGGGATATACATGGCGTGCCCCCACAGGTGGTTACTTTTTGTGGATGCAGCTCCCTGTAGGGAGCAACGAACATGCGTTGATTGCTGCCCTTGAGGCTGCAGGTGTGTCTGCGTTGCCCGGCCAACTCTTTAGTCAAGGTCCACTTGGCTATGCAGCATTGCGCTTTTCGTTTAGTCTGTACGATGACGCCACGTTGTATCGGGCAGGGAGCATCATCGTGGAGACACTCGCTGCTGTAACAGGGCACGCCTAGGCGTTTCCTAGTGTGGCACCATCATCGAGCTGAGTGGTGCTCCACTGTGGCGCTGTCACACGTGGTGCAATCAGTACGTTGGTGCCAATGCGCGCTCCAGCGGGAATGATACTGTGCATGCCGATAATCGTCAGCCCGGTATTGAGCAACTCGGGGAAGCGTTGGTTGACGTTGCCGTGATGTTTACGGCCAATGTCGGCACCGTCACCGATGCGTGTTTGTTTGTCAATAATGGTGCGTTCGATGTGGCTTTGTGCGCCGAGGTGCACATCGGGAAGCAGTATGCTGTCCACGACGGTGCACCCAGCAGGGACTACCACGCCAGGACTAATCACAGAGCCACTCACACTGCCGTAGATGCGACTCCCGTCGCAGATCATGCTGTTGCGGATCTGTGCCGTTGGGCCGACTTCGGCTGCGGGCATTTCGGCGCTTTTTGTGTGAATGACCCAATTTGGATCGCTCAAATCGAGGGCGGGTTGGCTACTGAGCAGTGCCATGCTCGCATCGTAGTATGCTTGTATGGTGCCTACATCAGCCCAGTACCCTGGGAAAGTATAGCTATTGACGGCAGTCTCTTTGATGATGGCGGGCATGATGTCACGACCAATGTTTTCGCCTGCATGGCGCTGGAGCATCTCAATCAAATAACTCTTGCGGAACAGATATATTCCCATTGATGCTAATGTTGAAGCGCTCTTGCTCGGTTTTTCGGTAAAATGACTGACCATACCCCGATCATTGAGTGTGACGATGCCAAATCGTTGGACTTCGTGTGCGGCTACGGGATGGACTGCTACGGTGACATTACATTGGCTTGCGACATGCGCCTGTATCATCGGCCGATAGTCCATTTTGTATACATGGTCTCCTGCCAACACGAGCACCAAATCCTGGTGCTGTTCTTCGATGAAATCGAGATTGGCACGCAACGCATCCGCATTGCCTCGTTGCCAGCTCATCCCCTGTCGCCCCAGATACGGATGGAGAATATGTACCCCACCCATGCGCCGGTCGAGGTCCCACGGTTTGCCTACCCCAATATGTTCTTGGAGCGAGCGTGGTCGGTATTGAGTTAGCACACCCACGTTGGTAATTCCGGAATTAATGCAGTTGGAAAGAGTGAAATCAACGATGCGGTATTTGCCTGCAAACGGGACGGCTGCTTCGGCGCGTTCTGCGGTGAGTACACTCAACCCCGGATGCTCTCCACCTGCCAGTATCAAGGCTACTGTCCGATTCATGGTCAACCTCTTTGACTTATGTGTTGGATGCGAAACGAGCACGCACGAAGCCGAATCCTTGACTACACCATCCGATACCCCATGCCCCACATCCTGCGTAAAACAGCAAATGCACGATAACTGTGGTGAATTCGTGCATGCTGATTGTGCCGTTATTGGTGATGGGTGGTAACACGGATGCCAGTTGTAATAATACCATTAACCCGCCTACCCCAATACACCACGCTAGTGGCCGTTGCAGGGGAATGATGGCCCTGTTGTAGTACCAGAGTGAGCCTACGAGGAGCATTGCTTCGACGATGTTTGCCACACTAAATATGGTCGCAATGGTGAAAAGACGGGTATTCATGTTGCCGTTCTGTGTCAACAACCAGCCGAGTGTAATATTGAGAATGACGGCGCAGGCACCAATTACCACTGGTAGTCGGGTGTTTTTACGGGCAAACCAGATGCGTACGGCGATTTCGGCCACACAGAACCCTGCTAACCCGATCATGTATCCCTGCATCGTGGTCACTGTCAGGGCCGCGGACGCATCATCGAATGAACCACGCTGAAACAGCAACCGCACAATCAGTGGTGCCGCATACCACATGACGATGCTGGTGGGTAATGTGACTGCGAGGACGGTTTGCAGGGCGCGACTAGCGGTCCATGCAAATGCGTCATCATTACCATCGGCAAACAGCTGTGCCAAGCGCGGGAACATGACGGTACCGATGCTCAATCCGACCAGACCATGGGGTAACAGCATGAGTTGCATAGCGTATCCAGAAGCAGCCACTGCCCCCACCCCAAATGTGGAGACGATCCCAATCATGCTTGCCAAGTTGATTTGCCAGATTGACTGACCGAAAATCCGAGGAAGCAGGAGGCGCCATACCTCGGCGAGTCCTGGAGTCTGTTGCCATGCATCGGTCGCATAGCGCCAACCTACGCTGCGCAAGCTGGGGAGTTGGACAACGCTAAACGCTACCGCACCACACAGCACCCCATAGATGATGCCGTGGATGCCAAAAAACGGCGCAAAAAGTGCTGCACCCGCAATAATGCCAATATTGTAGAGATTCGCACCGAGTGTGGGGATACTAAATTGTTCGTGTGCCTCGAGAATGGCTTTGAAAATGCCCCCGATACCGAGCAAAATGGGCTGGAGCAACAACCAGCGCATCAATGTTGCGGTGAGTTGCTGTTGGGCAGCGTCGAAGCCACGTGCGGTGGTGAGTGCCACGAGTGGCTCTGCCCAAATCCAGGCACACAGTGAAATAACCACAAGTACGGGAAACATCAGATTGAGTATGCTACTTGCGAGGCGGTTAGCAGCGTCTTCGCCAGCGTCGTGACGCTTTTGCTGAAAGACGGGGATGAGCGCCGTGCCGAGGGCACCACCAGCGACAACCAAGTAGATGAGATCGGGAATTGCAAAGGCGGCTCGATAGGCGTCTACCTCGGGACTGGTACCAAATTGTGCGGTTATGAAGACATCACGGATCACACCGAGCAACCGACTCATTAGATAGCCAGCAGCAACGATTAGTGTGTTGACCAACGTGCGCACACGCGTGGTGTTCATTAATGCTCCCTTGTTGCACAGCGTAAGTGGTTTTGGTATAATGCGAAATCAGAGACTCTATATTGTGCCCTTGTGTCTGAATTATACGGGAGAACCGTCACCTTGGCGAACACGAAGTCAGCAATGAAGCGCATCCGCGTGGCCGAAGCCCGCCACGAGCGCAACCAGTCGTACCGCGCCCGCGTCCGCACCTTCGTCAAGAAGGCAGAACAGACCCTTGCGAGCGGTACCGCCGATGCAGCCACAATTCAGGCGGCCATCAGCACCCTCGATAAGGCCGCTGTGAAAGGCGTCATCCACAAGAACAACGCGGCCCGCCGTAAGTCACGTTTGATGAAAAAGGCGCACGCACTCGCAAAGTAATTGCGCAGTGATCAGCAGATCAGCATAAACCCCCGAGGCATGTGCCTCGGGGGTTTATGCTTCCATGACCAGTAAATCGAGTCCGGCCGCCACATCCACGGCTCCCGTTTTACTCTGGTGGTCGAGTTTTAACAGATGCGCATGGAGTCGTTCGAGCTCTGTGCTCGTGAACCCGCGTGCTTGTTCGATGGCTTTATCGGTGAGAAATCCAGGACGTAGCCCAACTGTTGCGGCAATGTCTGCGGATCTTGTGCGTTGTTGGTCAAGAATTTGTACTTGTAACAGGATTCGTAATTGGCGCGCAATCATAAATATCACGTACTGCGGTGCCTGCCCGTCATCGAGTAAATTGTGTAGTTTTGCCAGCGCTAATCCTTTGCGTCGGGCAGCGAGTGCATCCACAAAGGCAAACATGTTCTCCTCGGTATCGTCACTGACCAGCAAGTCAACAATTGTGGCGGTAATCATACCACCCGGACGCACATATGTGGCCATTTTGGTTAATTCGTTGATAATGGTGCGCCCATTATTGCCGACGAGTGTGATGAGACGCGCGGTGGCCGGGTTATCAATGGTGACGTTCAATGTGCGTGCGTGATCACCTATCCAGCGGATGAGTTCGGTTTCTTTGGGATGCAAGAATTCTTTGGTCTGACCGATTTTGCTGATATGATTAAAAATCGCATTGCGTTTGTCAAATTCCTCGTTTTCCATGAATACCACATCACTCCACGTGGGGATACGATCGAGATACGATTTCAGTTCATCACGCTCTTTGCCGGCTTTTTGGTGTTTCAGCAAATCGGTGACCACTACCGTTCGCCGGTCATGCAAAAAAGGAAACGCTTCACAGGCTTGGATGAACGTATCCAGCTTGAACCGTTTGCCATCGAGGGTGGTCACATTAAGTGAACGCGCTGATTCAGGAATCTCACCCAACAATGCATGGAGGGCTTCGCTACGGCGATATTCATCTGGACCATACAGTACGTACAACATTTGGCCGCCTTAGTGCGTAAATTCGCCGATTTGCCTGAATTCCTGGTAAGCAAGCGTTGGATTGGGATGTGCAAGCTGAGGTAGGAGTGGATTCCCCACGGGTGTGACTCCCGATGCTGTGATGATTGCTTTGATTGTACTTGCCGCGCCCACCTTGCGTACATATGCGTCAACTTGTGCTACCTGTTGTTGAATATCGGCACGACCCGGATCGTCACTCAACATGCGTAAGGCATGTGGAACAATGTTGGCGATGGCCAAAATGGAGCCGGCAGCGCCATCGCGAAGCGCTTGGGCGAGAATAGGGGCATTCCCCGTGTAGATGCGCAGTTGTGGGAATTGACTGACCATCATGGCCGTATGCTCCGCATTCACTCCACTGTCTTTGATGCCGAGGATCTGCTGCGGATGGGACGCCAGCAATGCACTGATAACAGTCGGAGTGATGGCAACACCCGTCATTGGAGGGATATGGTAAAGCACCACTTTGCCGTGGGCGGGGAGCGCATCACAGACTGCCCGATACCAGGCAATTACACCTGCATCTCCAGCGTTTTTGTAAAAAAATGGTGGCAGCACCAGGGCAGCATCGGCACCGGCGTCAATCGCACCGCGCGTCAAGAGAATCGTATCTGCGAGGGCTTGGCACCCCGTACCTGCAATGATGCGCATCGTCCCCCGTGCGGCCACACAGGTAGTTATAATTTCGAGACGTTCATGCACACTAAACGAGGGACCTTCGCCCGTGGTGCCACAAGGCACCACCCCATCGAGACCTTGCATAGCCAAGTGATGCATCAAGGTGCGCATGGCATGTGCGTCAAAGCGCTGTTCCGCGTTGAGTGGAGTTACGATTGCAGCATGTAATTCGGCCATGTGCATACTTCTTTCTGTGCGTATAATAGGATTGTATATGATGAAAGGGTGCGTGCCATGTTTGTCCGTGGTCTCATCATTGGTGTGAGTGCGATATCGTGTCTTGTTGCGTGGCTCCACATCAGCCGCGGGCACGCAACATCACCCGATGCACGTATCGAAGTTCCGCGTTCCGACAGTGATTACGCCGCCGTACATCGGCGTCGTACGTCAGTCCTTGCACAGATTGCGAGTGAATCTCCATGGATCCTCAAGCCCAACGCAAAGCCATCCACCAACTCGTGAGTTTCCTATTAGCGCTGATTGCAGCACGGCTCGCACTTTGGGTCGTTGACCGTATCATGGGCGATCAGTCACGCTAACTTGCCCTGCGTAGTAGCCGTGATGGCTCATCGGGATAAGAGCCGCAATATGGCACATCATCGTGTCGGTGAGTGCCGTCATTTCAACCGGGTCTATGTCTATCACCCCACTCTGCGAAACGGGTTGCCAGGCATGACCATAGGTGATGGTAACCGGTGCAGTGATTCCGTTTTCAACGCCGTACATCCCCACTGGTACAATCGGCACGCCAGCACGAAGCGACATACGTACTGCGCCACCACGCCCTTTTTGCAATTGTCCATTCCCACTCCGGTGCCCCTCTGGAAAGACAATCATAATATGACCGGCACGTAGTGCGTCTACTGCTGCATCAATGGCAGCTGTGTCGTTCTGACCACGACGCACAGAAATGGCTTGCATGCCACGGAACCACCAACTTGTGACGGGTGTGAAGAGTTCCGCCTTGGCCAACCAATACGGGATATGTGTTAACGGAATACTACCTGCAACGACCAGGATATCGTGCCACTTTATGTGATTTACCACCAGCACAAACGGCGTGCCTGCAGGGGGGAGTGAGCTGATGCCGCGGACATCCCATTTCAGGACGCCCCAGGATCGCAACCAACGACACACGGTTTGGAGTACGACAAAATGGTAGTATGCGAATTTCATGCGTGCTCCTGCGATGACTGTTGTAGTTTGGCCATCTCGTCGGCATAAAAACCGTGGAGTTCTGGTGGGAGTAATTGAGCAATATGAATCATGATTTCGGTAGTCAAACGCGCCATCTCTGGGGCGGGAATTTTGTCAACGTTGCCGTCGCGAATTTCAGGAGTATAGGGTTTGCCAAAATGAAGATGGCGCGTACTAAACCAAAATTTACGCTTATTCCCGATAATTGCCACAGGCACGATTTGTGCATTTGCGCGTAGCGCAATGCGAGCTGTCCCACCACGTCCTTGCTGGAGTTTGCCGTTAAATCCGCGTGTACCCTCGGGGAAAATAACCAGCACTGCGCCTTGTGCAACGCGGTCTGCCGCGCGCTCGATGGCTTGGATGTCGCGTTGTCCACGTCGTACTGGGATGACTTGCATCATAGTGAACCACTTGCCGAATACACCATCAACGAGGTCAACTTTGGCAAACCACCATGGCCGATGGGACAGTGGTACCGCCCACCCTATTAATGGGATATCGTGCCAGTGGACATGGTTTACAGCGAGGATTAGGCCTTGCGGTCGTGGTGGTAGATTTTCGCGTCCGGATACACTCCATGTCAACAACCGTAGGCGATTACATATCTCGATGAACGAGATAATCAGGAAGTAGTTGATGAAACTTAGCATGTGCTCCTCAATATCAGGGTAGACGCCCGATGTGCAGGGCATAGACCATGTGTCCCCCTGTCCACCCTGACAGTAAGACAATCCCGAATATTCCTACAAGATACCACAAATATGTATGATATCGTGGGGATTCCCAGGCAGGGTCGCTCATTCTGCGCCGTAGTTGCCAGGCTTGCCACAGCAACGCGACGAGTGTGATTGCCAATAGTGCGTGGACGTTTATCCACCACAATGTGTCGGGATGTGCATCTGGATGATTGAGCCGATTGACTGCATCAATGGTGCCACTGATGAGGCTCGGTAGCGTGCTAAACCAACCAACTACTACGAGATATGATCCACATAACTCGTAGGTTTGCATGCGCCGATACCACCCGTAAAAGGTGAAACCAACAGCAGCAAGAATGACGCCAATCGGTAGGTGTACGCTCCAGGGATGTAGAAGTAACGTCTGTAGTTCCATATGGTACTCATTAACAAATGGAGTAATACATCATGGTAAGATGGCACAAGGAGGCGAATATGCGACGTGCGTTTGCCACGCTACTACTCTGCTTAATTATATCAGTATGTTGGCCACAGTTGGTGGCTGCCCATGGCATTGTTGCCGGGGGGGCGAGTGTCATCGAAGCACAGGCTGGAGCCTATGCGTTGCGTGTGGAGGTGGCGGCCCCCGTGGGTGCACCAGCGCTGATGACCGTCAAAGTGTGGCCACAACAGGCCTTTGAAGGTGCAGCAACAATTGTGGTGCGTGCTCGTCATCGTGCCACAGGTGTCGAGGTGCCTCAGACCATCAACATCCCACCATCCACGCAGATGATTTCAGTGGCCGATTTGCTGATTTCGGAGACGGGGATGTGGGACGTCTTCATTACCGTCAATGATGCCGTCCACGGTGTTGGGCAGATGAGTATTCCTGTAACCGTTTATCCACCGATGATTCCACCTCTCACGATTCCCCTCTTTGTGAGTGTGGCTGTGCTTGCGCTGGTGTTGTTTGTGAGTACGCTCTGGCCAGTAACAGGTGTGTGGCAGCGCACTGTGTATGCACATCTGCTTACAGCATCATTGAGTATCAGCGTCATCCTCGGTCTACTCATGGCATGGCCAAATCTCCGTATCGAAAATCAGCGTATGGACAGTGCAAGCCGTCCCTATGTGAATGTCAATCTTGCGGTTGTAACAGATGCACAACGGGGTGTTGAACAGTTGTCCATTGCGCTGTACGACGGTGCTACTGGCTTGCCTGCCGACGATCTTGTACCACATCACCAAGCCTTGATGCACGTGGTGCTCCTCGATGAATCCGGGCAATCTTTTGGGCACGTGCATCCTGTACGCAGTGCGCCGGGGCAGTATGTCGTGGATCTGCCCACGTTGCCAAAAGCATTCTATGATGTTTCCATTGAATTTGAGCGGATGAACAGTGGTTCACAAAATGTGCGCCAGCGCATCGCATTGGGCCGTGGTGCCATTGCAACAGTACCATTTGCACAGGTTCCCGGTTCCGTAGATGTCGCTGACATCACGGCGCAAATATCCACCACTGCGCCCATCGTGATGGGAAAGCCTAGCGAGATTCGTGTACAAGTACTTCAGCGAGGTACACCTGTTGTCGCACTCGATTATTGGCTGGGCATGCGTGGGCATCTGCTCATTCGCAACGAAACGCGCTCGATTTTCGCTCATGTCCATGCAGCCGGTGCCATGAACGATGCGTTCCAACCTGTGAGCATCGCCGGTGACACCGTATCGTTCGTGTACGCATTTCCCACGGCTGATCGCTACACATTGTGGGTGCAAGTCATGATAGCTGGCACCGTTTATTCCATTCCCGCCACCGTTGTTGTCACTACACCGTAGTGGAGGTCGCGTATGCGCGTTGTTCTGGCCGTCTGTCTGCTTGTCTGCTGTGTCAGTTGTAGCGTGGCTGGGTTTACAGCCCGTAGCACGCAGTACAACATCACCGTTCAGCTCGATACCGTGGGGATTGGTAAACGTCCATTGACCGTCATGCTCCACGACCGCACCGATAACCCTATCACGGATGCGACGATTACTGTGACACCACTGATGCCTCAGCACGGGATGCTCGGCATTCCGACGCAACTCCAGGCCGGCGATCCAGGTGTATACACGGTGGCTGAACTCGAATTGAGTATGAGTGGGGAATGGCAGCTCCAGTTCGACATCGTACGTGCGGGTACTCGCGAACAAATCATGCTGCCGGTGGTCATCGAGTAGCCTGCGAGTTAGAGCAACGTCACCCGATCACCAACAGCAATGGTGCCACTTTGATGGTGCACCATGTTTTGCCCAAAGATGACTCCCAACTCCTGCTTGCGAAAGGTGGCCAAGGTGACGAGTGGTTCTTGATGTCGCGCGCCACTCAGCTGGTCGGTGGTTGTGACCACACAGCGTGCGCATGGTTTGACCGCCGTCATGCGTATGCCACCTACTTGTACGCCGCGCCAAGCATCTTCGGCCCATGCCGTACTCCCTGAAACCACGATGTTTGGCCGAAAGCGCTCCATTCCAATCGGTGTGGCGAGGCGTTGATTGAGGTCTGCGAGTGACGCATCAGTGGTCAGGAGACTGGCAAAACCGTCGGCAAAACTCACCGCATCGTTGACGGAAGTAGCGTATTGTGCATTCACGAAGCGTGTGTATCCGGCCGCTAACCCGACCAAGCGACACGGCTGTGACAGCACGTGTGTCAGCCAGATGGCCACCGCATTACCTTGATCCACGACGACCGCCGTGTTTTTCCAAATGACCGCATTGCGTGTCATGCCACTCGTAATCGGGTTAAATGCGATTTCCCCGTGTTGTGCATGTGACAGGATCCATCCGTTTTTGGCGACCTGCACACTGATTTGAGCCATCTGTGGTACTTCACGTTGTGAAAGGAAGCGACCGTGTGCGTCAATGACCATGTAGCGTCGGTCATCCTTGAGACCAATCGGTTGAACTTCGGCTGTTTGCAGCGCTACACCACGACATCCTTTGATGGGGTACACATATAATGCACTAATCTGCACAATTGCCTCCTGTTTCACCATGTGTTGATACAATCCATCACTCGTGTGATGGATTGTATCGTAGCTGTTTTTTGCGATAGAACGTCCAAAAACAAGCACTGACGCTTATGATTTACGGAGCGGGCTATTCCACGGAACATCTGCGACATTGCTCATATGGTTGGCAGCGCGTGCGGCCACAAACAGAAAATCCGACAAGCGGTTGAGATAAATGCCAATCACTGCATTACATGCTTCCTCGCGTGCCAGTGAAACGACATAACGTTCAGCACGCCGACAAATGGTACGTGCCATATGGAGCTGTGCAGCTGCCGGGTGCCCGCCGGGGAGAATAAATTGCGTCAGTGCAGGGAGTTGGCTCTCGAGCTCGTCAATCGCCTGTTCGAGCATGCTGACATCCTCGTTGTGCACCCGTGGAATGTTTGCTGCTTCACCCGGAGTTGCCAAATCGGCGCCTACCACGAATAATTGATTTTGCACCGTCTCAAGCAGGGCATCAATGCGAGCTGGCATGTGGGCTGCACGTGCTACGCCGATGGCCGCATTACATTCGTCAACGGTACCATATGCATGTACGCGAATGGTATCTTTGGAGACACGCAATCCACCCCAGAGCCCGGTTTCACCTTCATCACCCGTTTTGGTATAGATTTTCATGGTGCCTCGTTTCTCGTTGCTGATATGTATGCCACAGATATACGTATCCCCCACCATGGTGTCACTCATGGTAGGGGATAACCGGCTAGCGGAGTTTGATGTGGAGATCACGCAGTTGTTTTTCGTCCACCGGTGATGGCGCTCCCATCATCAAATCTTGTGCTTGTTGTGTCTTGGGGAAGGCAACAACTTCACGGATGGTGGCTTCATCGGCCAGAATCATGGCAATGCGGTCAATCCCCGGTGCAATCCCGCCGTGGGGAGGTGCGCCGAATTCGAATGCTTCGAGCATGTGACCGAATTGGAGCTGTGACGTTTCGCGACTAATGCCCAGTAAGTCGAACAACTTCTGCTGTACGTCGCGCTGGTGGATGCGGATGGAACCACTCGCAACTTCGTAGCCGTTAAGCACCAGGTCGTACGCTTTGGCACGCACGCTGCCGGGGTCACTGTCCATTAGCGCAATGTCACTATCAAGCGGCGCGGTAAACGGGTGGTGTGCCGCATTCCAACGCTGTTCGTCCCCGTCCCATTCGAGGAGTGGGAAGTCAATCACCCAGGCGAACAACAGCAAATTGGGATCAGCCAGATTGAGGCGAGTCGCAAATTCGCGTCGCACCTTGTCGAGGACGGCGGTAACCACTTTGTGACTATCGGCCACAATGAAGACCATGTCGCCAGGCTTGGCTTGGCAGGCTGCCAAAATTGCGTTGAGTTCACTCGGTTCCACGTTTTTGGCGAACGACGAGCGCAATTCACTTCCATCTGCGGGAAGTGCCGCCCAGAGCATTCCCTTCGCACCGTTCTGCTTGGCAATTTCAATAACTTCGTCAATTTGTTTGCGGGAATAGCCGGCTACCCCGGGGATGCAGATTCCCTTGACGATGCCACCTGCTTGTATCGCACCACTCAACACGGCAAACGCCGAGTGCTTTACAATTTCGGTCAAATTGACGAGTTCGAGGTCGTAGCGCAAGTCCGGTTTGTCAGAACCGTAGCGCTCTACCGCCTCGGTATAAGTGAGGCGACGAAACGGAGATACTGTGCGTTTGTGCGGCACCACAGCGGGTACCATTTGGGTGAAGAGCCGCTCGACCACATCGAGCACATCATCCATGTCTACGAACGCCATTTCCATGTCGAGCTGGGTGAATTCTGGTTGTCTGTCGGCACGTAAATCCTCGTCGCGGAAGCAGCGTGCTATTTGGAAGTAGCGGTCGTACCCGGCCACCATCAGCAACTGTTTCATCTGCTGCGGCGATTGTGGCAATGCAAAAAACTCGCCATCGTGCACCCGGCTTGGTACCAGGTAGTCGCGAGCGCCTTCGGGGGTAGATTTGGTCAAAATCGGTGTCTCGATTTCGAGGAAATGTTCCTTGTCGAGAAAATCACGGATAAACTTGACGAAGCGGTGACGCATAATCAAGTTGCGTTGCATGCGTTCGCGGCGCAAATCCAAGTAGCGATACTTGAGGCGTAGTGGTTCTTCTTCGTTACCGTCACGATTAATGGTGAGTGGAGTCTGTTTGGCTGCATTGAGCACGCTAACCTTGGTGGCTTGTACTTCGATGCCACCGGTGGCGATATCCGGGTTAACCGCATCTGCGGGGCGAGTTCGCACCACACCAGTAATCTGGAGTACGTATTCACTGCGAGAATCTGCAGCAACAGCGTGGATGGCGGCATCTGCAGCCGCATCGAAGACGACCTGTGTGATACCGTAGCGGTCACGCAAGTCAATAAAAATCAGCGGTCCATGGTCGCGTCGGCGGTGTACCCAGCCTGCGAGTGTGATACTGTTGCCGTGATGCTCAGGTCGGAGCTCACCGCACGTATGTGTACGAAACATACTTTCTTCCTCTGCGTCTATTGGTACCATGAATCATGGCATGCTTTGCGTATTATAACACCCAGCCACTCTGAACGCAGACCACGAATCACTCATCGTCGTCCACGTTTGCGTGCTACAAAAATCATCTGCTCACTCTCGTTGGTCAGTGGTCCGAGTTCGTAGTCGCCGTAGACGTGTTCGAGCACAAAGCCGGCTCGTGCAAGCAGGTGTTCGGCTTCGTAGTGCCACAACCAACGCATGGTAAATGAGGCAGTGACACGGCGCATTTGTGCATCGTCGTTGATATCATACATAAATACGACATTTATCTGTTGTGCAACGACATCCGCCCATTGCACCACAAACTTTTGCACCTGGCGCCCGTCAGGTAACATAAATTGGCGATCGAGTACCACATCGCCGCGGTATCTGGGAATACTGCGTATATCCGGATTAAACACATCAATCACCAGCCGCCCACCCGGTTGGAGCACATCGTGAATGGTGGCGAGCATATCGAGTTGGTCGGTGGTCGTTGTCATGTGCATAAATGAGTTCAACGCCACAATTGCTAGTCCGTAGCGCGTGTCACTTTGCCATGTACGTGCGTCGGCTTGAATCAGGGTCGCAGGAGCTGTCGCCAGTGCACGTTGTGCCACTGCAAGCATTTCAGCGGACGTATCTATCCCTGTCACATCAAAGCCAGCCCGTGCAAGCGGTACAAGGACACGACCGGTGCCGCACATCAGCTCCAAAATGGCACCGTTGGTGTGTTTTGCCAGACTATGATAAAAATCAACATCTTCGTGGATATCAGCAAAGTCTATGGCGTACAGTTCGGCAATAGCCGCATATTCCTGCATGCATTTCTCCTACATTAGACTGTTGCGCAGAAAATCGGCATCGTAGCGCTCACGGTGTTGCTCGTGGAGAAATGCTTCGAATGCATCTACTCCACTCGTGCGCAGAAATTGACGTTCTGCCCGGGTAATGGGGAGCACCCAGATAACCTGTGTGTATGCGTTAGGATGATCAATTTCACCGGCAGGATGCGCATCATAAATATGGGGATCATCGAGAAACGGATAGGTGAAGTACAGGTATTCGAGTGCTGAATCCTTGACTAATGGTTCGCCGATGGGCATCACAAACCCAGGCCCTATATCAATGTTATTGGCATGGGGGTGTTCTGACACAAGGAGCAAGATTTCACAAGCAGCTTCCGCATACACATTATTTGCGTGCATGATGTATTCGTGGCGCATTCCTCGTGGGTCTCGCGTGGTGCGGGTGCTATGTGGCAACGGTGTCCGTGATGCGCCCACGGTACAAAACACGTCGAAGAGTGGGTTTTGTTGATACACAAATATCGAAAAGAGCGGGGATATTGCGCTGTGTAGTCCATCGCCAGTTTGGCTCGGACGGGCACCGAAACGGAAGGTTGGTGCCCCCTTCCACTGCAATAACCGTTCATAGTAGAGCACACTGGGGTCGTTATCTTTTTGCCAGTATTGGATGAGTTGTTCGCGGTAGGGATCAATGGCATTCATGGCGCGTTACCTGCCCACGCAGTGTTGTAGTCGTTGCCGAGTACGAGTACCATGGTTGCTTCACTATCGGCACCAGTTGGTCGCGATGAATTTATCACTACTTGGCTACTTGCCAAGCCGAGTGCATCAATTAATTTCTGCCGAGCTTGTGTATTATCACCCGTGTCGTACAACACCGTTGACGGCGTATCGTTGCCGTCACCCGGTTCGAGCGTGCTGATGCCATTACTGTTCAAGTTGCTCGTCACTTTGGCTGCGAGGCCACCAATTGACGTGCCATTGAGCACTTGTACGTTGACGACGCCATTGATTCCTGCACCGCTTTGCCAGCGCTTTACGATGGCTGATATATCGCTTGCATTCCAATAGATGTCAGATCCGACCACATTGTCAACACGCACATCGAGCGGATTAATGGACATCTGAGCGACTTTTTCTGTATCGAGTTTGGTCGCAATACCGGCCAAATCGGTCATTGTCCGTAGGTCGGAAAGTGGCAGCGTGGTGCGTACGTTTTTTTCGAGTACTGCGATCCAATTTGGCAACAAAGAGACCTTGGCCAACAAGCCACGGCTACGTACGGAGCTGAGGACCGCTTTGAGTACTTGTTGTTGACGTTTACTTCGATCAAAGTCATTGCTCGAATGCCGTGAACGTGCGTAGACAAGTGCAGTTTTGCCGTCCATGTGTTGGATGCCAGGCGGGATGTAGATGCGCTCGACCCCATGATTTTCGGTGGGAAATTCTGGGTCTACGAGTGCCGCTTTAACATCAATGACAATCCCGCTAATGCTATCCACGAGATTCGCAAATCCATCGAAATCTACTTGCGCAATATAATCAACTTTGACGTTCAAGAATCGCTCAAGTGTTTCTGCAGCGGCAGCACCACCTCCTGCATCCTTGCTCGTTCCAGCACCGTAGAGCTCTTCGGCGTGATAGTAGCCGTATGAGTAGGCGCCATTGACTTTGCCAAAATTTCCACTCGGTAACTGTACAACGGAGTCACGTGGGATGGAGAGCATGGTAGCCCAACCCGCAAGTGGATCGACACGCACTAAAATCAAGGTATCACTGCGGACACCTTCAGCTTCGGCTTCGGCACGCTTGTCCACACCTACGAGCAGTACAGTGAATGGTTCGTTGAGTGTGGCGGGTACAAAGTCTTCTGACACCGTGGCTTCATCGGTCGTATCAGATGCGGTGCTATTGTCGTTGGCGTTGGTGCGCGGGTCACTCTGTTGAATATTGGCAAGTGCTTGATCGGTACGGCGTAACACTACAATGGCAGTGCCTGTAAGCCCGATAAGCAGAAGCACGGTGACCAGAATAATGTACGTACGCCAATTGTTGGCTTGAGCGAGCACCCGTTGCGCAGCCATATGCGCTGGTGTCATGTTGGGTAATAACGGTTTAGTAGGTCGTCGTAGCAATTTAACTGGACGCAGTGATCGACGGCGTGGTGATTTGTGCACGGCGCATTATACTCCCAGTGATAATCAGCATCATTATACACGATTATAATGCGTACGTATCTGTAAAATTGCTGATATCTATCACTGTTACGCCTGTTTTATGCGCATATTGGTCAGTTCGTCGTGATTTTTGTCGCAACATGTGAAACCTTCGTTGTATGACACATCATCTAAGTACGTTCGCGAACGCGTCTTTTCAGAAAATGCGTATACTAATGGCGTAATATGGGTTTTTTTAATCATGCGTGGAGTATGGTAGGTGGCGGATGAGTGATCGTAAATCGTTAATTGACAAATTACTCGATGAGGCGCGCAAACGCGGGATTTACGACCCGACAGCGACAGCGACGCGTCCGCTCGATATTGTTGATGATGGCATGGTGCCCGAGCAAGATCGTATGGCATACCACTTGCTTAAGAGCAACGGATTTGCACCGCCGTTCATTGAAGAACGACTCAGGTTGCGTGATGATGCCACCCAACTCTACGCAGAACGTGATGCGCTACATGCCCGCTGGCCAACACTCACCCCCGCATTGCAACAACGCCAGCGCGCCATGCTCCATCAGCGGTTTACGGATTTATGGCGTCGTACTCTCGAATACAACTTGCAAGCGCCACCAGCGTTGCACATCGAAGGTATTCGTGTGGAGTACGAGTTGCGCATGCTTGTGGTTGGTCACGCGCTCGACGCTGATGGCGAATCATCGTGACGTGCGTCCTCTGCAGATTGTGCTGGTGGTGGTGTGTCTACGGTGTTGGTCTCAGGAGATGGTGCGAGTTGTGCATCCTGCCACCGTTGCCATGCTGCCCGACAATCACTTGCGTCAGTGAATGGTCCAAGCAGTGTTACCGGTGTATGAGCTGAAGTGTCGTCTGCGTTGGCCCAATACATTGTGCCTTCACCGATGGTGTGACTACAGAGTTGAATCGCAGGAACATATCCTTCGAGCATCTCACGGAGGGCTGTTTCATCGCTCCCTGCACCCGCGTGAATAATCAATTCCATTTGCTGTGTGTGAACACGTTCGTGCAATAACATTACATAATGGTGTATCCGCGTCGCAAATATCGGGAGAGCTGCTTCGATGGGTAAAAATACGGCATTTGCTTCGAGCATGACCGCCACGTCACACACAGCTTGCAATTGCTGTGCCAACGAGGCACGTATGTGCGCATGATTATTTGGGTCTGGGAAAATGCAGGCTGGTGCGCAGATGACCAGTTTGCCACTCCGTTGTTTGAGCAACGGGCGTAGCCGGCGTGCCCATGGCTTCCACGCATCTTCGAGGAGTGCACTTTCGCTCGTGTCATACAAAAAGAGGTCAACAGGTTGAGCAGTTACGATATCGCGTAGCAGTGGTAGCTGATCACCACTGACCAGCAGTGCACAGCGTGTTGTCTCACTCCGAGCTATAGGTGCGTCGTCGTTCATAATGTTCGCAGTCGTTTCACCAATGCCAATAGACCAAAAATGGCCGTACAAGTCAGCACAATTGCGGCGCCAGTAGCGACGGCAAAGTGGTATGAAATTAATAGGCCAATAAACGCAGAAATTGCACCAATAACTGCGGCAGCCACCATCATGCGCCGTAAATCGGTGGCAATGAATGATGCAGCCGCTGCCGGTGTCACAAGTAAGGCACTTGTTAGCACAACCCCTACCACCTGGATGCTCGTTACAATTGTAAATGCCAATAACACGAGGAGCATGGTCCGCAAGCGGTCACTGTGGATGCCGATGACTTCGGCGTGGAGCCCGTCAAACGAGGTAAGTTCGAGTTCCTTGTGAAAGAGGACGAGACAGATGAGAACGACCAGTGCCACACCACTCATCAACCAGAGTTCTTGTGATTGGACACCGAGTATGTTGCCAAACAAAATATGACTCAAGTCACGGAAGGACTGGAGTTTGCTCATCAACATAATGCCCAAGGCGAACATCGCAGTAAAGATGACACCAATCGCCGTATCTTCGCGGAGACTGCTCTTTTTGGTCATCCAACTGATACCGAATGCGGTGAGAATGCCTGCAGCAAGTGCCCCACTGACGAGACTCCAACCATATACGTATGCAACCACCACACCAGGTAGAGCGGTATGCGCCAGGGCATCACCGATAAAAGCGAGCCGGCGTAACACGACATAACTGCCAATTACACCACAGGTACCTGCAATCAGCAACGATGCCAACAGTGCGTTGACCATGAACGGGTATTGAAATGGTTCAACTATCCAACGTACCACTACATCCATCACCCGTCCGTTTCACTCTGTTGATATTCGTCCGATGTCTGCACGCGTACAATTTGACTGGCATGGAGTGTGATAATCATGTCGAAATCATCGCGTAGACGGCTAACTTCGTGCGTGGCAACCAACGATGACTTTCCATTGTGCTGGAGTTCTGCCAAGATGGTGCAGATCAGCTGCCGGGTTTCTGGATCCACGTTGTTAAATGGTTCATCAAGCAACAACAGTTCTGCTTCCTGTACGATGGCTCGAGCGAGGAGCGCACGTTGCTGTTGCCCTCCCGACAGGTCACTGATGCGGCGTTGGGCGACGGCATCCAAGCCGAGGCGTGCCATGGTGCGCTCAACGAGTGCCATATCGTGGGGAGTCGGGCCACGAAACCAGCCGAGATGAACATAGCGCCCGGTTAATACAAAGCGTTGTAAATTGATGGGAAACTGCCAATCAATATCACCCCGTTGTGGCACATAGGCTACACGATGATGGCAGGCACGCACGTTGCGTCCATAGATGCGAATCTGTCCCTCGTGATATGGCTGGATTCCTGCAAGTGTTTTGAGTAATGTGCTTTTTCCTGCACCATTTGGTCCAATTAATGCAGCACGCTGCCCTGCAGGTACGTTTAACGTGATTCCCTGCAAGGCGGCGCCCTGTGATGCATCGTAAATGACGCGTAAATCGTGGATGTCGATGGCGGCAGCGCCAGGTATTGAGTCTACGTGCGTGCGACCACTGTAATGAAAAATCATGGTGTAACAGTAGATAATGCAGTGACAATCGTTTCCACATTATACCGCATCATGTCAACATATGTCGTTGCCGCTCCCGTGCTACTGAGTGCATCGGTGTAAAGTGGTGGTGCAACTTGTACTCCTGCTGTCGTGGCAATCTGTTCGATGAGTTTGGGGTTGGCCACATTTTCCACAAAAATGGCTGGCACTTGTGCTGCCCGGATTTCTTCAGCGAGTGATGCAATTTGCGCTGCACCCGGGTCGGGACTTTCTGTAGACATGGAACCGAGTGCGGTGCCTAGTACGGTGAATCCGTAGCGCCGTGCAAAATACTGGAATGTGTCATGATTGGTAACAAGTTGACGTTGTGCGTTTGGCAGTGTTGCTACTTTGGCGCTGATTTCTGCATCGAGTGCTGTTAATTCGTCTAGGTACGTTTGTGCGTTTGCCTTCAGTACCTCACGCTGGTCGGGGAGCACTGCAATGAGCCCATCACGAATCGTTTGTACCATCTTCATCGTCAGCTGTACATCATGCCATATGTGTGGATCATTTTCCCCCTCATGACCATGGGATTCACCCTCTGCATGGGATTCACCCTCTGCATGGGATTCACCTTCTGCATGGG
>CAZMWB010000033.1:24920-30448 GCA_964569955.1 uncultured Klebsiella sp.
TCTGCATGGGATTCACCTTCTGCATGGGTATCGGTAGCGATTATTGCTTCTATACCTTCTGATGCATTTATGGTCGGTGATTTACTCCCCGACGCCGCGTACAACTCATCGAACCATGGTTCAAATCCGAGACCGAGATGCACGATGCTCACTGCATTGTTGAGTCGTACCCCGTCCTGTGGGGTTGGTTCGTACACATGCGCATCACCATCAATCGGTACCAGCGATACGACATCCACTACCCCCGTGCCCACACGGGACGTGATATCAGCCAATATGCTGAAGGTGACCACAACGACAGGCCGATTTGTGCTTGGGGCCGTTGATTCCTGTGTGCCACAACTACTCATGCCAATGAGTACAAGCACGATCATGTATAACCGAAACAAACGCATTATCTACTCCGTAATGAAAGTGACTACCACTTATAATGATAGTCACTTTCATTAAGCTTGTCAAGTGCTTGCTTAGACACGTCGTGAAAAGAGGATATCGGGTTTACCGATGCCGTTTGCGTCGGGGAGTACACCACACAGTGAAAAGCCCAGCTTGAAATAGAAGCCTGCGGCGTGGGGTGACGTTGCAGAGAATTGTGCGACGTGTTCCAGAGGGTCAGGATAGAGTGTGGTGGCTGACAAGCTGGTGTACCCGCCTTCATCGTCACACCACACAAACAGCGTGGTTGCTCCTTTGGCTTTGACCTGGGCACAGAGTGTGGTAACCAGTGCACGCGCAATTCCGCGCCGTCGGAAGGCTGATGCGACCACCAACGGATGAAGTTCCCATGCATGACCGTCATACTGTGGATTGGCTGCCACCCAACCAACCACGGCTTTGTCCACGCGTGCAATGAGGCTGACATGTGTGGGTGTCGAATTGGCCACGACTTCGTGGTGTGCTGATGCCATGTCAGGCCAGGCATCGGATATGCCACGGAATCCATCATGGAGCAACGACGCCACTTCCGATGTATGAGATGTGTTGTCAACGCACAGAGTCATTATAGATATCATTGAATAATCGCTTGCCACAGCAATGCGCTGAGTTTGGGACCATGTCTGAGCAACCAGCCCCCGTCTGCGGCACGTGTCCCGAGAATGACGATGCGAAAGAGCTGATTGGGGTCAGCCCACACCAGCATCCCCGATGAGCCGCTATGTCCAAACGAATCTGCGGGAAAACAGGTGGCTATCCAATGTGGTGTCTTGGTGCCGCGTAATTCGGGGCCAAGCCCCCACGGTGACTGGGGCCAGAGTAATGGTGCCATGAATCCACCGCCCAGCTGTCCCGTCTGCAACTGTGTGGCTTCTAGGCAAAGTGCCGGCCGTAGGAAGTTGCTGTGTGGCATGAACGCATCAATGAGTGCCAGAGCGCCTGTTGCATTCGTACACAGCCCACCCCACGGCAACGCTAATGAACGCCAGAATGGGCTATTAAATGTTTCGAGTGCAGTGCCGCGATGACTACCACGCACATCGGCGATGGTCGCTACTGCATCTGTGCCAGGGTCACCAAGTACGCCGGTGATGCCCAGTGGTTGCAGTACCAGGGAATGCAGGGCCTGGCTACAGGGCATACCGGTGATGCGTTCGATGATGACGCCCAAGATGCCATAGCCCACATTACTGTATTGCACGGTTGTTTCTGCAGGAGAAACTGGTGCGAAACGCACACACTCGGCGGCGAGCGCCGACCATGTTAGTCCCAGCGCATAGCGCCCATCTTTGTTGGGGAGATCGAGTGCGTATCCACTGGTGTGACATAGCAGTTGCCGAATGCACCGTGTCGCCATCTCGGGGTGGATATCTGGGAGATGTGTTGCAATGGAATCATCGAGTGCTAGTCGCCCTTTGTCCACTAGCGTCAGTATTGCGAGTGCAGTAGCGAGCTTGGTGAGCGATGCCACCGGAAAAAGTGTGTCACGGTGGAGTGGTTTATTCGCACCATCTACCCCGTATGCGCCTATTACCGCCTCGTCGTAGCCGTATTGGTAGCCAATGACCATCCCCGGTAGTCCGCTCGGGGCATGAGTGTCAATGTACTGCGTGAGTGCATCCATGCATTATCCTTTCTTCCAGATGATATAGTACTATGGAATCATGGAGGTGAACAACGATGAAACGACGCAAGCTTCTGCAGCAACTTATGATGCTTCCCTTGGTCGCTTGTACACAGACACAACCGTCGAGTGGACCAACACCTGGTCCTCAACCAGGGATATTCGTGGATGCCACGTACCGCTACCACGCAATCCCATCACTCGTCTATGGCACCAACACGGGGCCATGGCAAACCATCGGATTCGAACAGCGTCAGATTGCACAAGCGACTGGTATGTCAATGATTCGTTGGCCAGGGGGAAATTGGGGTGATGAAAATGATGTAACGCCGTTGATGGTGGACGAGTATATGCAACTCTGCCAACAAATCGGTGCGACCCCCTCCATTCATGTGCGATTGTATGGTGGCACTGCACAAAAGGCGGCTGAGCTAGTACGATACACCAACATCACCAAAAAGTATGCGGTACGCTATTGGGCAGTGGGAAATGAGCCCGATTTGTTTGTCAAAAAACGTGGCGCTGCCCGTTATGGGATTGCTGAATATGTAGCCGATTTTCTGGCATTCCGTAGTGCCATGAAAGCCGTTGATCCGACGATTGTGGTCATGGGTCCAGAACTCAGTCAATTTGGACCAAATGAGTCATACCCGCGTGATGCAACAGGCGAGTACTGGCTACGTGGTTTTCTCAAGGGAGTCCCCGATGTGGAAATGGTCTCGCTTCATCGCTATCCGTTCGGTGAGCGGGCGGTGACGCGCGATATGATTTCTGCAGATCCACCGAGCTGGAGTGAATCAATTGCGTTTGTGCGTCAGCTGATGCGTGACACCATTGGCAAAGAAATTCCACTTGCCATCACGGAGGCAAATTCTGACTGGAGTGGCCGCGTGGATGAGCAGGCAGGCACGAATTCATGGGCGAATGCGCTATGGTGGGCGGAGGTACTTGCGCGCTTGATTAGTGCTGATTGCCAGATTGTGAATCAGTTTTGCATGGGTGCCATTCCATCACAGGGCATTGGTCTTTTTGGACCTGTATCTTACGATTCAGCCCCATTACCCACATTTGAAGTCTATCGCCTGATGCAAAAACTCGGCACCGTACGCGTCCACGCAAGTATTGACGATCCACGAGCCCATGTACTGGCAGCACAGCGTGATGACGGCATCCTCACGCTGTTGTTTGTGAATCAGTTAGCACAATCCCGTACCATCCCGGTGACCATTGCCCATGCACAGCCACGTGGTACTGCCCGGGTATGGCGATTCAGTGATGATACGCGGATTGCACAACACGATGATGTGGATATCACGCAACCCATTCAATGGCCGGCTTACTCGGCCACACTGCTCGAGATACCGGTGTAGTGTTTAAATGAACGACAAACCGTACGGTCTGCGTTGCCGAGAATCGGATTGCCGTGACCTACGACCAGATTTGCATATGTGAGTCGTGCTAGTGCGCGCCGACTCTCTGTTGCAATATGGGGATGTTCGTGACCGATTGACTGTCGTAGCCCGAAGAAATTGAGGAAGGCATCACCGGCAATTAGCACGCCGCCATGTTTTTGCCAGAGGAGTGCAATATGTCCGGTGGTGTGTCCTGGTGTGTGGAGAATACGTAATTGAGGTGACAGCTGCTGGCCGTGGTGCGCACTCGCATTGACAACGAGTGGTGCACCAGTCATCAGGGGACGGGTATCTATGGTGCGTTGCATGAACGTGAATGGCCGGCTCAGTGTAAATGGACGACGTAAGAGGATGCCTTGGGAGGCATCGAGTCCATCGGCAGGGTGCATCAGTGCAGCGCCAAGTCCATGCTGTTGTAGGGTGGCAGCGCTGCCGGCGTGGTCATAGTGCAGATGCGTCAACACAAATGTGACATCGGAGAGACGATGCCCCCGTGATGCGATTGCTGCGAGTACACGCGGTGCATCAGCCACATCACCACCGTCAATCAACGTGACACCATGGTCATGCTCGAGCAGGTACGCATTCACCATGCCGAGACGGATGCGAAAGAGTCCTGGCAGTACAGATTGCATATGACCTCTTAGTGGTTTGCGTGAACACGTGCGGCTTTCCGCATGGTTACGCTCCGAATCACGAGGTACACCAATGCCCCAAATGGACCAGCCATCAGGACGCATAGTAACGCGATGCGGCGTACCCACCGTGACAGTGTTATCGCGTCACTGTCCATGTAAACCCACCGACCCACCCACAAGTCGAAGCAGATGATGTGGATCCAGGCCACAGTCGTTCCCGTAGCCGTACCGACAAGTTGCGTTAACGCATCTAGTTGAGGATTCATCAGCGTGGGAAGCATGTCAATGAATGTGGGGGCAACCAGCAGCGTGTAAGGCACGGCGAGTGGTGCAATAATCCACGGAGAACTGACAGCACGTTTTGTGCCGTGCCAGTCCGGTAGCACAATCATCAGGAGCCACCACGGCAAGATGTACAAGTTGCTCAGTTGAAAGATTAGCGCTATCACGTATCCCTCCGTCTACCGGTTTCCACCTCTGTGGTTGGTCGTCTGCTACGGAGTTGCAGTTGGAACAACTGTTGTGGCGGTGGCACTCGCTGCTACTGGTGTGCTCGTTGCAGGCACGCTCGTCGCTGTTGCGGCTGCCGTAGTCGCGGTGGCGGTTGTGGCCGGTGTGGCAGTGGCGACCGCCGATGCGGTGGCCGTCGTTTCCACGGTGACCGTGCCACTACTTTCCGCGGTGGCTTGCCCCGTCGCAGTTGCTGTTGCTGGCGTACCGGTGATCGTGTTTTCAGGGGTATTGGTAATCGTTGCAACCGGTACGAGCGTGTTGGTTGCAGCCGCACCTGCCTTGGTGGGTTGCGGTTGTGGCTTGTTGGCAACAGCAGTGGGTGGCACGGTAGCCACATCGTTGCCAGTGGTCGCCGTAATCGGTTGAGCCGTCTGTGTGAGTGCTGCTTCGGCGGTGGCTGCAACATCAGTAGGGGCCTGAGCAGTCATTGTTGCCATTTGTGCCGTAGCAACGAGTGTTGCGAGGCGGTCTTGGTTGCTCAGGTTGTTCCCACATGCACTCACGCTGAGCGCAACAATGCCAAGTATGATGAACGTAGTGACGTGTCGCATAATTATTACCCCATGTAGTAAATACAATATAATCATATCAATTTTTTCGATACTGTCAACTACATAAGATAGTAATAATCGCTTTTAGGGCATATCTATGCGTATACATGTTTGGGAATCTTCTGCACAGGGAGAAATTGCAGAGGCGTAGACGAGGGCATGCGTTGTGAAATGCACGATACCCACCTGCACATACAGGTGGGTATCGTCTGAATGGTGGAGATGGGGGGAGTCGAACCCCCGTCCAAGATAAGCTAGCTGCCAGCATCTACGCGTGTAGTTCCTTGTTTAGTCTAGTCACCGCCTCACACGAGGAACAAAGCGTTGCGGTAACGATTCTGCTTGTCTTAGACTA
>CAZMWB010000034.1:0-29731 GCA_964569955.1 uncultured Klebsiella sp.
AAGGCAACTTCCGCCGTGATGGTGATGCGCCCCGTCGTGACTTCGGTGACCGTCCACCACGCCGTGATTTTGGTGACCGTCCACCACGCCGTGACTTCGGTGATCGCCCGCCACGCCGCGATGGTGATGCACCCCGCCGTGACTTCGGTGATCGCCCGCCACGCCGCGATGGTGATGCACCCCGCCGTGACTTTAGTGATCGCCCACCACGCCGGCGCAACGACGAAGAATAGCGTCACCGGTTGAAATTATCACCAAGCCCCCACTCCTGTATGTGGAGTGGGGGCTTGGTGCATATGACGACTATCTCTGATACACGTACACATCATTGACATTTACAGATAAAATTACTAATATAAGTAGCATATTTGTATACAAGATTACAAACAGCATTTCACGGGATTCAATGCGACAAAGGCATCATTATGCGTCCACTTACACGCAGGGTGTGGTTACTTTTTGCTATGGTAGGATTTGTTTGCGTTGCATGTATTTATCAAATTTCCCATATTATTGTTCATATTACACCAGCACAGCACATCAATTCAGCCTGGGATGCCGTCAAACTCAGTGGAAGTTATACGTTTCGCAGTGAAATTGACCAATACCGCGACTATGCCCCCAGTTTGAATAATTTCGGTGCCAAAAGCATCCACAACCAATTTCTCGTCGAAGGACACGTCAACGAAAGCACACAAGAGAGTCATATTGTGGTCACAAATCGTGACGACGAACACGTGATTCTGGAAGTGCGTCGTGCTCAATCCCGCACATATACGCGGGTAGATGGTGGCGCATGGCAAGAGGGGACGGTTGCGTTGTCTTCCTACCATCTCGATGCCATCGCCTTGCTTGATGGGGTGAGCACCATTGACCGGGTGGACACAACCACACAGCTCTACACCTTTACTTTTAATGGGGCGCAGTTCATGGAACGTATGCAAGAGCGCATGCACATGGCACGCACCCAAGGTGGTGCATCGTCGGCGAGTTTTGCAGATTTGACCAACAATAGTCGGCTGTGGGATGCGCACGGTCGCGGTGAAATAGATGTATATGCTGACGGTTTGCCACAACGCATCAGCATGACCATTGAGTTTCCACGTAGCACCAACACCGGTGCAGTTAGCACACACATCGAGACCACTTTTGCAAACTATGCACGCTCAGGACTCATGCTCAAACGGCTCCTAAACGACCCACTCAGCCTGATTGCACGTTGGTGGCAGATTGACATGAGCGTGATGCGGAATGTACTGGTAGGAAGCATCATGCTGGTCGTCTTGGCAATCGGGCTAGTCATGGTGCGGCACCGGCGCCAACAGCTCTATTTGCCGGTGAGTGTGTTGGTGGCCGCAATGTGCATCTACCAGCCATACAGTACCATCCCACGTACCCAGGCGAGCACGCGTCCTGACCCGACCATTGACGGCACCACGACCACTCCTGCCGACATCCCCGCTGCATCACCAACCCCTGCACCACTCCCAGTAGAGTTTAACCCGCGCATCTCGCCACTCCAGCAACAGGCACAGGTGAGTTATACCGAAAGCACCACACCAGCCACACGCACACGCAGTGCACAGCAGGGGGTACGTACCCCGAGTGGTACATCGGTGACGGATCCTAATCTTGATAGCGATAGTGACGGGCTGACCGACCAACAAGAAGAATTACTCCAAACGAGCCTGACACTACGTGACAGCGACAACGACGGGCTCTCTGACTTTGCAGAAACCCAGATTGGCACCAATCCGTTGGCAACCGATAGCGATCTCGATGGGATTGACGATGGCGTTGAAGCCAGCTTTGCAACGGGAACCCTCGCACTCTACAGCAACCCGTTGGTAGCTGACACCAACGGCGACGGCCTGAGTGACGGGCTCGAGTGTGATATACGCATAAGTGCACTGTATAGCGATGGGAGTGCGACGGACTGCGGTGATACGGATACGGATGGCGTCCCCGATTTTTTGGATGATGACAATGATGGTGACCTCGTTCCCGACATGATTGATGTGTCGCCGAGTGCACGTAGTGGCAGTATGAACACGCCGTATACGGCGACACGCGCTTTTGGGTTGCGCTTAAGTGACGTTTATGCGAGTCGGAGCACACCACGTGGCACGTTGGTAGAGGTCCAATTCCGCCCCAAAAGTGCCAATCTCCTCTATGCGAATCAAGCAGTATACGATTGGCCGAGTAACGACAAAAAGGGGCAAATCCAACGCACCAAGCAGTCAACGTTTGCACAAAACAGCCAAACGGGGACGGACACCTCATCAGCCAAATTAGCAACAGGAGATTTGCGCGTCAGTGCCGCACTCGAAATGCGCATTCCGATTAGTGCGAACAACTACGCTAACTTACCAGTGCTGGCATGTGCGGCCTCTAATTCATGTCTACCACAAAAAGACGAAAAGCAGAATCTCCTCGATATTCCCAACTGGCTGGATAGCGCGCGCTTGCGCGAGTACGGCATAAACGCGGCATACAGCTATGACGCAAATGGGGTGCGCAACAGCAATGAACTCACGCTCGTTGCGCCAGTGAGTCCCGTCTTTGATAGTAATAACTCGGTGGTTGCGTACAGCTCCATGTTTTACTATGAGCCACAGACGAGTACGTGGACAGATGCGCACACCATACGCATGCAGTGGATGGTCTCGCAGATCCAAGACTGGTGTCCACCAGATAGAAATACCTGTACGGATGGCGAGCGTGTTGAAAGCATCAGCACCGTCCAGACGTACTACAGCGATTGGTTTGTGACTGGTATCCGTGCCACAGAGTTTGGCAGCTATCAGGCAGCGGTCATCTACGAAGATGCGGCACAGCCTGTGAATACGGCGAGTGAGAGTCGGCGCCTCAACATCATCAAGGCCCATCACTTCATTGAAAATCAATACATTGACAAACCGTTACTGAGTGTACGCGCAGACGCGACCCCACAGAGTTCGCTCTACAGCATGTTTGATAATCGCCGTAACAACACATTGGCCGTCCAGCGTTTTGGGATTGCCCCCGAAGCATTACGAAGCACCCATGTCAGTTACACATCACCAACGGATACGGGTGGCGTCATCGCCTATACCGTTGATACGGTGCTTGATAGCGTGGCATGCCGCATCAATCCGACGGTGGATGGCTGTACGGGCAAAAACGAGAGTGCGATTCAAGCGATTCGGAATGCGTGTATCAACAACACGAGTCCCCGCTGTCAGCCGGCAGTCATCATCGTGAGTGAGGGGAATGAACGTACCGCGGTACTCGACACCAATCAGGTGGTGAGCTTCAGCGGGGTTGAGGCCATCGAAACGCGCTCGGTGCAGGGGATGTGGTACAAGGCCACGAGTAGTGGCTGGGAAGCATTCGACGAATTCGACATGAATGGCGAAATCAGCATGCTCACCCCACAGGCCGTCTTGACCAATACACAACTCGATCCCATCATGCCCGGTGGTGCAAATCCATCCGATTGGCAGTCATTGAATCAGAGTGCACTCATCCACTTCGTGATGAACTTTGCCGCATTGGCACAACGCAACACCCCAGTCACCTGGTTGCCGAGCACCCGTACCGTGTCTGATACCGATGCGCTGGACACATCTTGGCGTGGGTACTTTGTGCGTTTTATGGGCACATATGCTGATTTCTTTGCGCGCATTATAGCCACAGCACCACGCAACTTTATTGCGGCGGATGGCACGATGTCGCAAACGTTTGACAGTCAGATGATGGGGGTATTTACCACGTTGAGTGAATCTGCACCACCGCCGAGTGGGCGCACATTCACGAGTGTGGCACTGTCATTGGCGCCTAGTACGGTGGCTACATTTTACTTGGCACAGCGTGATGCTATCACACGGGTTACCCCCGTACAAAACGCAACACCAACACAACCAGCCGCGTGGTATATCCGCCACATGAGTAAATTCATCGCATTTGGCAAATTGGCCAAACAAGGGTATGCAGATTACACCTACTGGAGCACCAATAAAAAGCCAGCAAATCCGATTTCCTCAACACCACCAACTCCTGCCAAACCGGGCTGGTTTGCAAACACCTTGAAATCGGTGAAAACCAAATTCCAGGCGGGAATTAGTAAACTAGTCAGCAAGTTTTCATCAGCGCGCCCTGCAGGACCGCCAGGATTCTTTTCGCGGTTGGGCACACGGATAAAAGACTTTGGCGGCAAAATGAAAAATGTGCTGTCGAAGGGTTGGGCAAAATACGGTAAGTTTATCGGGATTGCGATTGCGGCGGCAATGTTTATTGTCAACATGTTGAATGCGCGCCCATTTGCATGGGAATATGGCAATGTGACCGCACAGTTTGTGGGGCAAGTCTTGAAAGAGGTCTTGTTCTTGGTGATTGCCACCATTCCTGGAGGTCAACTGCTTATTCTGATTATTCAGACCATTGATATTATTGCGGAAGTCGCCTGTTCGTTTTTGACACCCAAACAACGGCGGAGCTCGGCTGCTCAATGGCTGTGTGGCGGTATTTCAGGATTAATTGTCAACTATTTCACCTTCTACAAATCAAGTTTGGTCATTGACAATGACGACATCTATTCTCATTTCCACGCACGCATGCCAGTCACACCCACGCTCACCCTCCCCAGCAATGGCTTTGTAATTGGGAATGCGTGGAAAACAGAATTTGCGATTACCGATTTCATCGAAAAAATGCCCTTCCCTGCAACCTGGATGGCACTCCCCTACTTTTGGCAGTGGAATGGCTTTGATGAACGTAATACTTCGTTTGGCTACGTGCTCGCACCGCAAAAAACGGACAACCGTGGCGCAATTGCAGTAGGCTCACAGCGGGGCAACTACCAGCGCACCCAGAGCACCGATCAGGATTTGCTCGCTGGTGTATCCGAGGTATCGTGGAATGATTTCACGTGGCGACAAACGCAGAACATCGCCTATCGTTCCGCATTGACGACCAGTGGAATCAACCAGCCACTACCCAAGTTGTACCTCTCCAAAGCCTTTATCACACAACGCCAAGAATGTTTTGTCATCCCGATTTTCATCCTCTTTTTCCCGATTCCCATTCCGATTTGTCTCGAAAAGTCACATTCGAGTATTGACTACGAAGATATCACGGGCAACGACACCACGACCTTTGACATCTTTCCAACCACCATTGAGGGATTTCTCAGCATGCGCACTGGGGATGGTGGGTATACCTTTGATTGGAATCCGGATACATCGTCGTTGAAGTTCCCCGTCTTTGTGGATGCCGACAATGATGGACTCACCAACGCCCAAGAAGGCCGAGCCGGCAGTGCAGACAACGATTGGGACAGCGACGATGACACGATTGATGACCAAACCGAGGTCATCAATGGCACATCGCCCCTTTTCGCGGACAGTGACAACGATGGGCTGAGCGATAGTCGGGAAGTGCGCTACAACACGAATCCGTTGCTGATGGATACCGATGGTGACGGGCTCAGCGATGGCGAAGAAATCGTACGTGTGGAAAATGGCCAGCGCAAAGGGGGTTGGGAAGTCGTCTACGAAATCACCACCGATGCCCTCGGCAACGAGGTTGTCTCACGTACCTGGATGGGATCTGACCCACGCAAAGCAGATGGTGACGGTGATGGGGTGATAGACCTGCGCGAACGCTTGCTCGGGTGGAGTGCGTACGCCAAAAACAGTAGTGACATCGTGCGGATTACTGGGCGCATCCGCGAGGCACGTGCGGCCACACTGACGCTCGATTTTGCCAATAGTAGTAGCAGTGGCTACACCAGCACCGGCATTCTTGCAACCACGGCACGATGTATCAACGGCTGTCGCACAGACACATCCGCATTCAACAACCCGAGTGTGGCCTTGCGCGACAATCAGCAACTGACCCTCCCAGCCAATCCAGATTACTTTGCTCCGCAACAATTCACGGCGGCTGCACGGGTCATAGCAACACGCACCAAAGTGGAATATTGCTACTACTCCTACTTTTGGATGCGTACGTGTAATGAGTACGACTTATTTGATGCAATACTCAGCCAAGCGGGACTCTTTACACTCGAGCGCCGCAGTACTAATGGCCAGCTCTATGTCACCCTGAGCACACAGTACGGCATCGGACAATATGCGACAGGGCTCGTTTTGCCCCCCAACCGGAGTACTCACATCAGCGTCAGTTATGACGGCGTGGTGCTCGTCGTATACATTGATGGCATAGAACGTTACCGCGAGGCGGTGAGTGGACGACTCACAGACGTGGATGCCAGCAACAACGATCTGCGCATTGGTGGCTGGCAACGCTCCCGTGGCCAACAGACGATTCGTACGTGTGTATACATCGTCAATAGCTGTCTCCAAACATATGAAACCGGCACTACATGGCAGGGCTACATTGATGACGTGGCGCTCTACGGCATGGCACTTTCTGCCAACGACATGGCATTACTGGCACAAAACGCACTCAGCAACGACAATGATCTGATTGTACGCCCCGGCGAATCCGTGATTGCTGATACGACATTCAAAAACATGCTATTGGGACGTGTCATGCAAGGAGATGCGACCTTTCAGCCGACGAGCACCAACTATACCTTCCCTGCCGATGACTCGTTGACGTATGTGCTGGCACGCAATGCGACGCTCCGCACAAGCAATGTGGTCACCGTCCCAGGAAGCATTGACGTAAACCAGACGATTAGTGCGTATCGTGCGGGATGTGCGTATACGAGTGCAGTGTGGTGTCTGGCACTCGACGAAGGCGATAGCAGTATTCGTGCACAGACGCTACGCTTTGCGGATTTGTCGGGCAATAGCTACCACCTCAGCTGCACGGCTCCTAATCAGTGTCCGACATCGGTGAATGAAGCACGGATGTTTACCAAGGAGCTCAACCAGAGTCATTACCAGCTCCAGAGTGCCCCAGCCGTTGGCAATAGCATAAGCAAGCGTGATTTTACGATTTCGCTGTGGTACAAACCGGTAGGCCAGCCGGTGGTCAAACGCACGTTGTTGAGCAACGGGAGTACGTTTGAGTTGTACCTCGCCAATCAAAGCCCATCAGCACGTGTGGTACCCGTGCTCAAAACGGGTGATGCCGTTCTCACCGCCACCAGTAGCCTGCCCTATGCGGACAACGATACGAACAGTTGGAATCATGTGGTGGTGCGCATGCGTGAGCGGCTACGCCAAATCTTTGTCAATGGCGTCCTCGTGGCCCAAGACACCCAGGTAGTTCCCTACCCAGCAAGTGCGTATGGATCATTGATACTAGGCAATGATACGAGCAATAACTATGCACTTGGTGGCATTCGCGATCTACAAATCTACCAGACAGCACTGAGTGATGCGCACATCAGCGCACTCGCCACCACCTGTGATGACATGCAACTGCTCCTGTGTATGGCGCCAGCACGCTACATACCAGCCACATCCACTATCCCGGATAGTGCGCTGGCAGGTGACGCACAGGCGCTGACGCTCCAGTGCATCAGCTGTAGCGGTGCCACCACGAATAGTATCCAAATCACGAATGGCATACTGAGCCCAGGAAGTGCAACCTTGTTGCATCAGCGGAGTTTTACGCTCCAGCTCAAGTACAAAATGAGTACAGTTGGTGGCACACAAACACTACTTGCGAGTGGGGATGGCACGCAACTCGCCCTTCGCCTAGTCGGCGGCAAAGCACAGCTGACCCTAGGTGGCGCCACTACCACGCTCACGGATAGTGTGAGTAGTGGCACGTGGTACCTGCTGAGTGTGACCTACGATCGTGGGCAGGCGCAGTTGAGCCAACAGCGGGTCGTCGGGGGCGTGATTGATACACAGACGATACGCATGGCGAGTACGGGAATTACCAATGCGCAAGATGCTCTCGCCATGGGCAACAGTGCGTTTACCCTGGGGCTGTTGCGTATCAGTGCGGGAGATATGCCACACGTCACACGCACGGCACTCGCACAGCTATTGCTCCGTGACACGGCAACGGCCGCACAACGCACTGTGCCCCAGTCAGACCGCATAGATGTGGGCATGCGCAGTATTACCAAAGTCATTGATCCCGATGCAAATGGGGAGCTTCTCCCCACACAGGACACGTGTACGCTGAGCTCCATGCGCCTATGTTTACGGCTCGGTCGGTTGGACGACTTCGCCTTCCAAGTCACGGGTACACAACCCATCGGCGTCATTTCGTGTGTGGCACGCAATAATTGTCCGACATTGACTGGTGGTGGAGCGAGTGTTTCAACGGGGCAATATGTGGCGCTCAACGAGAGTGCCAAAACTGTCTTTATGGCAACTGCCACATCCCGGAGCTACACAGTGATGGCGTGGATACGCCCACATGTACTCCTCACCAGTGCCGACCAAGGCATTCTTACGGATAGTTCGACCACTGCTGGTCGGATTCAGATGGTATTGCGCAACGGGAAACTGGCATTTCGCAGTAGTGGGCGTACACTCGACGCAAACGCCATGACTAGCCTCGATGTGAATCGGTGGTACCACGTGGCCTTTGTCAAGCAGTATCAGAGCCGAATTATTTACGTGGATGGCATCGAAGTCGCACGCGATAGCACGACCAGCACGACATTGGGTGACACAGATGTGACCACCCTCGGGGAATTGCGCATCGGTGATAACTTTATCGGTGCATTGAACAACATTCAGATTCATGCGGCACCACTCGACGTCCATGCTGTACGCTTGGCAGCACAAGCCCAACTCCACGAGTTGGCGTTTACCTTCGACCAGCCGAGTGGGGCCACCCTCTTCACGGATCCACGCAACAATGGCTACAGCCTTGTGTGTGGCGCACGATGCCCGCAGAGTGGGGTGGCAGGACGCGATACGAATGCGGTACGTTTGCGCAGTGGCCAGAGCCTGCAACTCAACCCGAGTAGTAGTGAGTTGCTCAACACGATCCTGCGCTTTGGTCGAGCGAGTATTGCGCTGTGGGTGCGCCCCACTCGCTACAACCAGTGGATTATCGGTGCAGACGACGGGCAACAGCCCCTGCAAATACGCATCACCGAATCTGGTGCGGTCAGCGTAAGACGGACCAGTACGTGTAGTGGGAATGCCTGCAGACCAGCCCTCGTGAGCCCCACGGCCATTCCACTCAACCAGTGGACGCATCTCATCGTGAGTACCGATGCAGTGACTGAGATGCTCTACATCAACGGCGTACTGGCACGACAACAGAATAACCCGCTTGCTACCACAGGCACCGGCGTCATGCGCATTGGTGGTGAATTCAATGGGGACATTGACGGACTCACGATTCGCGCGGAGCCCAGTAATGCCCAAACAGCCATACGCCTGTACAACGGGGCACCGTCATGGCAGTTGCGGTTCGAAGAAACACTGACCAGCACCCCCTATTTGCCAAATAGTGCGGGGGTGTCACAGAGCACCACGGTGGCACACACGTTGCTCCCCGATGGTACGACACGGTATGGATTCGCACGCGTCGCAGTGGCTGCCTCGTGTGTCAGCGATATGAGCACGTGCCCCGTCGTAGATGATGTGGGGTATCGTGGCATGGCAGCCACGTTTAATGGTACGACATCCATGCTCACCGTCAATGGCGCACAATCGTTGCTCGATGAGCTCAAATTTGGCGGTACCATCCAATTCATGGTACGCCCCGAGCCCAACACACCACGCGCACAGACCATTTTGCGCTATGGGTCACCAAATAGCGCAGATGCGCCCGTCCACATTCAGCTGACACCACTCGGGTTGCTCGATGTCAGTGTGGGGCCGTATCGCTATACCACCAGCCAAGCCTTGCCACCGGCCTGGAACCAAATCAGCATCAACTTTGGTGCCGACGGATTCAGCTATTTCCAGAACGGCATCAGCAATACGAGCCAGAGTATTACGCGTACCACGCTCCTATCACCCATCTTTACCACGGACAGTAGCTATGTGCTCACGCTCGGTGGGTATCGGAGTGCGAGTACGTTAACTGCACCCTTTGCAGGTGGCGTAGACGAACTTTCTTTTACACCGGTGCGCACCGATTCGCCCAAAATCTACCGCATCGCACGTGCCTTGATGGCACATGCAACAACGGCACAACAGATTGGCACCTTTACCGTTGATAGCGATGTCCCCTCCATCCAAATCGAAGCACCAATCTATGCCTCGGCAACTGCAGTCCAATTTGCGCTACGCACGAGCGATGCGACATCGTATGTTACCAAAGCCAACACGACGATTACAGCGTACAACGGGGTATCCGCCCTTGTTGCCACACCGGAATGTGAAGATGCCAAGCCTGGCACCGCGTATTGCCCCACCTTCCAATCGCCACTCACCAGCAACAAAGAAGGGCGTTATACCATCACGGCAGACGCCGTGGATGTGGTCAACAATCGCAACACGACGAGCACACCGGTGCTAATTGATACGACACCACCCAACGCCACGTTGTTGCCACCCAACAACGGGCTCGGGGTCTACACCGTCACACCGGCACTCCGTGGCATCTTCCCGATGCTCCAGCTTGAGATTACAGCGAGTGACCCCGTGCTTCTGAATGCACCTGCCAACACACCGGGCAGCGGCGTGGCCACCGTGGAAGTGAATCTGCGTGACATGGCCGGGCGCACATTGATACCGGCGTTCCAGCCGGCAACCTTGCGTAATGGACGCTGGTACGTGAGTCTGCCACTGCCCTTCGTCAACCCGAGTGGCTTTTATCAGGTGGTGGCATTCACGAGTGACACCATGGGCAATCGCAACCCACAAGCGCTGGTACTCGCCGGAACGAGTAACCCGATTGAAATTGATGCACATGCACCTCAAGATGCAGCCAGCGAGCCATCACCGCTTCAGTCGAGTGATTATCTGGTGAGTAATGCGTACCCACCCACCGGACGCATCAGTGACATCGGTGATGGCCGCGCCCCCCTGCAACGCGATTTGCGCATCCGCTACGATTTCGAAACAGAGCCGAGTGAGACTACGCTCTTTGATAATCGCATCACCACACAGTATCTGGGAAGTTGCCAGCAGTGTCCGTTGATCATCACTGATGCGCAACGCAATTCACGCGTGGCACTGTTCAATATCGGCGGCACCCGCCAAACTGTCCGGATTAACGATGGTGCACCGTTGCTCAACAACATCTATTCGATGGCGCTGATGTTTAAAGCGAGCGACAGTGGCACCCTAATCGGGGCCGGCGCCGCCAATAATCCACGGCTACGTGTGGCGCTCGAACGTGATACCAGTGCACCGGCCGGTCAACGTCGCTTCCTACTCCGTGTCAACCGTGGCACAGGCGTGATTCGCTCGCCATTGCGCATTGACGCAGATGTCTGGTACTACTTAGTCGTCAATGAAAGTGCCACCGATATACGACTGGCGGTAGGCCAAAATCTGACCAGCATGACCAGCTCCACACTCACCTTTAATGCACCGCTCAATCACAACGAGAACGTGCTGTGGCTGGGGAGCATGCCGTCAGCGACGCAATCACTGCAAACCGAAGATTTTTTCCGCGGCGCCATTGATGATTTCTTGGTCAGTACGGCCTACATCGAACCACTCGACCTGCTCGGGCCGAGTGTGGCCGTCGGGAGTGGCGTGCACACGCATGCAACTCGCCTCGACATCCAAGACGACGGCTATGCGATGCGCGATACGGTGGGGCCCAAAACACAGTTTTATGCGCCCATTGCCGTCCGACAACTGCCAATTGTTGACGTGATGACCGGGTCACACAGCGATACGTGCAATGGCGGGCTAACCCGCGACACCTACACGTGTCCCGAAATCAGTCAAGGGCTGACCAGCAATGCGCTCCTAATCAATCATACGAGTGATGGACTCGTGGTGGCACCACGCTTTAGCAATGGCATTACGAGTACGTTGAGTGCGAGTTGGCGCATCGGTATCAGTGACCAGAGCCAATCTGGACGACTCGTCACGCTTACGTCACAAAGCCCGATTACGCCGGCACTTCAGTTTACCAGCGACTACGATGCCGAACATCATCTGCTCCAACTCGGGATTACGGATGGTGCGAGCAATCTGCTCTATGCGTTACATGTCCCCCTTGATGTGTATGCATCACTCCAGTGGCACCATGTGGCACTGGTGAGTAGCGCCCAAGGTGACAATACATCAATTCGCATGTACATCAACGGGCGCTTTATCAGCGAATTCAATGACACCACGCTACACTGGAATCGCCCCACCATTGTGGTTGGTGCGTATCAGAGCCCTGCAGCCACAGCGACGCGCATTGACGATATCGCATACTTTCATACGGCTATTACCGATGGCGAGGTGCGTTTTCTGAGTCATGGCATGACCCCGTTCATTCACGCAGATTTCGACGATAGTGCAACCAACTCCGATGCATCACCGTACCAGCATGCACTGACCTTTAGCCAACCAATCCCCGTGACGGGCATCATCGGGGCGGGAGCGCTCCGCTTTAACGGCACGACGACGGTCTCACTCCGTGACCGTATGGCACACAGCATTGCAGATCTGAGTGAGCCATGGTCGGCATCGGTGTGGGTGGAACCTAGCGGGAGTGCGAATGGTGAAATTGTACGTGGCACACTCGCGGATTACACCTATACACTGGCGTTGATTGCCAATAAATACGTCTTTGCACTGGGTGGGCTGACCTTGACTGCCACCAATACCTATAGTGGACGCCGTCTCGTCACCGTGGTCAACGATGGAAGCACGTGGACGATGTACGTTGACGGGACTCGCATTGATACCGTGCTCGACGATACAATAACCATGGATGCGCCCAACGCCAATCTGGCACTCAACCGCCCCGCCACACAAACTTCTGTGGATGGTGACAACGATGCGCAGTTTGCCGTAGATGGCAATGCCAACCAAACACTCGCCGCAGGAAGTGTGGCAATGACTACCGAGGAATCAGCACCCACCTGGCAAGTTGACTTGGGACGGGTCACGTTGATTGATCGCATTGACGTGTATCTACGCACAGATTGTTGTCTCGATGCAATGCAAAATCTGGTGGTGCGAGTCAAAGACACCACCAATACCGTCTGGACATATGTCAATCCAGAGACACGGGTTGTTGCAGGATTCATGCAATTCGTGTTGCCTGACGGCATTCGTGGCCGGTATGTTGAGGTTGCACTGAGTAATAGCGCAGTACTCGCCATCGCCGAAGTAGTGGTGCATCAAGACACACGCATCGTCATCGGGAACGGATTTAACGGTGTCATTGATGATTTGTACATCTACCCACGTGCATTAACCGTGACCGAAATCACGCAGCAGTATGCACGCAAATGGCAGAGTAGTACACTCACCGCATCACGTGCAGGTGCACAGTGGCAAAATGCTTTCCCCGTGGATGTAGAAGCAACTGGCACGCTCTACAGCATTAGTAGTGACCTTGCCGGCAATGCCCGCACACAGCGTGAAGAGCAACGCGTGTGGCAAGGACGCGTTGATACACGCAAACCACGTGTCACCGCCACCGAAACACTCGACCCGAGTACCAATCTCTACCAATACACGATGAGTGCCGATGACCGCAATCTCACGTTGAATTCGTTGCAGACCCCGTGTGGACGTCGGTTCTCGTTGACAGCGCAATACCACGACGGGCTGGCATATTTGGCCAATACGGGCTACATTGATGGTAGTCTCCGCGAAATATCATCGCTCACTGGCGGTTGTACCTACGGCGCTGTACCCGATTTTGTGCGGGGAAGTAGTGTGGTAGTGAGCGCCACCACCACCCTAGCCGCAGGACCACGATTCCATTATTTGGGTGGGGTCAACCACCTCTCCGTAGTTGATACACACGCAGACATGCAACTCGTGCAACACCGCATCGCGATTACAGGCACGGTGAGCACACTCACCATGAGTAGTGATGCCACCACCCTCTATGTGGTGAGTCAAAACACCCGCCCAGCCACACAACTCATCGTGTCGGTGTTTGCCCTCAATGATACGCCTGACAAACCACAGCGTATTGCCACCCTCACGATACCCGTGACCAGCTTGAATGTGGTAGATGCCACGGTGGTCGCCGATAATCGGTACTTGGTGTTGCTCAGTGATGAGTCACCGTCACGCCTATTGCCGATTGACATGCGTGATCGCACCCAACCCACCCAACAGCTGGCACAGCCGTTGCTCGAGGATTATCGTGGATATGCGCTGAGTAGCAGCTATGCGTTTGTGGCCGTTGCACAAGGGAGTGCTGGTGTAGCACTGTACAGCATTGATGGCGACGGCACTCTGGCATTACGCCAAAGCATTGCAACGAGTGGATACGTGCATCGCGTAGTGGCCGTTACCGACATGTTATATGTGGTCGTAGACGACGATAGCATGGTGGATGGCCGTGTACCAAACGATCCAAACACCCTCGAAAGTTACCAGTTTATCAGTACTGTAGCTGGCCAGACAGAGCTAGTGGCGAATATGCAACCACGGGCCTCATACATTCACACCGCACTCAGCGATGATGCGGCATCAATCACGGCATTTCATATCAACGACGTGATCCCTTATCTCAACAACGAGATCCTACTCCTTTCGACACAAGCCAGTAACACGGCATCGTGTCTCGGTTGTCAGCGCATCAGCATCATCGAAAGTACGACCCCTACCACCACTCTACGCAGTGAAGCCGTCACCGTGAGTGCGGGCACACAGATTGCCCGGGCTGGCAACGATATTGTGGTGCTGGCACCGACCCGCACCGGAACGAGTAGTAGCATTGATACTTACCAGATTAGTGATCGGCGCATTGCGACCACATTGTGTGATCGGGTGGGCAACTGTACGGTGCAACCGAGTACACGGGCATTCCGTCCCGTGGTGCTCGATCGCAATGCACCTGCACAAAACAGCGCCATCCTGTTGAATAGTGCGGATATCTACACCCAGACTACCAATCTCAACCTGCGCTTCCGCGTGGATGCGTTAGAGCCGATTGAGCGTGTCACGTTACTCGTTGATGGGATGCAAAGTAGCTCCGTCTACACACCAACAACGTCCGTACAATCGCTCGAACAGTTTTTTGTGTTGTCGAGTGTGACACATGGCCTGCACAACGTACAGCTGCGCGTAGAAACACCAACGACGACCTTTGTGTCACCGAGCTACTCGTTTGTGGCTGATACTCAGGCACCCGTGATCACCGTCGCCAATCCGGTTGTGGGTATCAACAATTTAATTGATGGGTTTATCAAATTAAATGTGCGCATCAGCGATGATGGCGCGTTTACCGGGTACCGCATCAGCAACAAGGCTACCGGCCAGATATATCCGCTGACCAACCTTGTCAATACGGAAGTCATCACCACCGGTACACAACAAGTTATTTCGGCGGATGTGTTTGTTCCGTATGCATCGCTGACACAGCCGTTTGTAATACTACAGGTGGATGCAACTGATGTGGCTCGACGTACCACATCACGCACACTGCGTTTCGATATTGACGCCGTAGCACCACAGCTCGTCAATCCGCAGTTGAATGCGATGCAGGCAGGCAAATTATTGCCGGTCACGAGCATGCCACTGACACGCACGACCAATCTCGATCTCCATCTCGGCTGGAGTGCGATAAGTGACATGTCAGCGATTACCCTGCGTCAACTCGAATATCACATTCAAAGTGTGACCGAGACAACACGGCTCACTAGTCTGCTCATGCCGACCAGTCTACGTACACCGGCATTGGTGACCCGTGAAGGGAGCCGGATTGATGTGGCCATACGCACACGCGACACCTATGACAACGAACAACTGCATGAGTTCCCCAGTGTCTACGTGGATAGTGCGACTACGCCCGACTACACACTCTTTGATGCAACCCAACCCGTGTACCGTGGTTGGATGAATCGTGGGTGTGCGGTGCTCGATAGCGACACCCGTGAACAAGGACGCTATGGCACACAGCAACTGGCGGTGACCTGGGATAGTGCGGCGCTCCGCCTGATGTGGGCGGGGGCAGACTGGGATGTGGATGGTGATTTAGCCATCTATCTCGACAGCCAACCGGGTGGGACGGTACGGGCGTTCCGCCCCGCAAAATACACGCAGTCGTTGGCCGAGCAACAGCTCAACGGGGAGTCATTTATCACGCTACCGACCAACTTTGCTGCACGTGCCACGGGCACAGGCAGCATGGCACAGATGCTCACGCAGTGGCGCCAACGGCTGTTTGCGGCCCAACATGGTCGCAGCACGGGGAGTGTTGAGGGTGCAGATTATGTCATCTATGTAAGCGACCAACACACGTTGAGTTTGTGGCAATGGGATGCACCGAGTGGCTCATGGCTCCTGCTCGGCGAACAGCCACAGTACCGCTATAGTAGCGATGGGTTCATCGAATATACTGACATCAGACTCCCCTTTAGCACCGTCAACTATGACCCCAGTACACCACTGGGTGTGGTGGCAATGGCGCTCAAAGAAGATGCCTATCTGCCGTGGGCGAGTTTCCCCACGAGTAACCCGATTCGCACCAGTATGAATGGCGACATGATTGTGGCGCTGCCATTTATCAACGGATTTGCCTGGCCGGCACTACGCGACGGTGTCTGTCCACGTACTGCCACGCAACTGCCTAGCACTACGCAAATTCAGGCAACGCTTGCGAGCGACCCAATCGGTGCAAGCCAACGGAGTGTGTCAGATATTTTTGCTAATACGGAACCCGATGCCCTCGCCCAAATCATCAACGATACTGCGGTCCTGTGTGGATACATCCCCGACAACGAGTGGTGTGCATCCATTGCACGACTGGTGGATTCGGCGAGTGCGGGATCGGCGATTCTCGCCGGATTGCGCAACGAAAACATACTGGCACAGAACCCGGTGCTTGGGCGCAATTCGGTGATTACCTATACACTGAGCATCGCAAATAGCAGTGCCCAGACCTCACAAGTCATGTACGGTGTGGTGCACACCTATGGCGGGGTATGGCTGACCACTCCCGTGGATAACGTGACGGTAGTGGGTGCGGGCAACTACACGTACCACACCGTCAGTGATAGCAGTTTGCAGGACTACCTGTTTGTCAAAATTGACCCGATTCTCGCTGGGAAAACGCGAACAATTACTCTGCGTGGTGTGGTTGATCCTGACAAGGCGCAGGCCAGTGCCAGCGATCGCATCAGCACCGGAGATGTCGCCAAACTCGAGGTGCGACTCACCGATCAAGACCCACGGGTCGTGGGAACACCGAGCCGCACCATTGAGTGGTTGAATGCGGCCGTACGCATAGACACACAGGCCCCCAGCCAAGTGCTCCCCAGCAACGGACGCGTCGTAAAGACGGGTAACAGCATCATTACCGGCACGATTAGTGATGAGTCAAGTATCCAACGCGTTGAGTTACTGTACACGTCGAATGTCAATGCGAGTGCCCAATTTGCGGCGTGCCAAGTGGTGCTGGCCACATGGCAGTGTGTGGTGAATGTGCCCACCAATGCCAGTAGCGTACAATACCGCCTACGTGCCAGTGATCGTTATGGTGCCATGAACGGATGGAGTAGTTGGTATACAGCCACCGTTGACAACGATAAACCGACATTTAGCTTCGATGCGACCACCACCGACCTACTCGCACGCCAACTCGCCAATGGAAGTGGGTTGCAAATCAGCGGTACCATCACGGATAGCACGACCACTACCGACCTCGTCATCTGTGATGAGAGTCAAGCAGACTGCAACGTGGCAAGTATTGCTGGTGCACTGAGCCAAACCACTCCCTACACGGGCACCGTAACGAGTCCCCAAGCCATCAGTGCTGGTCCGTGTGGCGCAACATTGCCCAGCGACTACACCGCATATGCGATTACACTTGCAGCCCCCGCTTCTGCTCGTGTGGACAATCTGCAACTCGCAGTGCGCGTCGCCCATGACGAAAGTCACGATGTCAATCTCTGGCTCCGCTCACCATCAGGTACACGAGTGGCGCTCGTGACCAGTACACGGGCCACAGGGAGTAATGTGGTGGCGCAATTTGCGGATAACGCCACTCGTGCGAGTACGGCGATTTCTGGCACAACAGCCATTGACGCGACTTACCTGTCCATTCAGCCCGATATGCCTCTTGCTACATTCCACAATGAATCTTTGGCCGGGATATGGCATGTACTGGCGTGTGACCGCGATGGCGCCGACCCGAGCGGCACACTGACGAGCGCTACGCTCACCATTCAATCACAAAGCCCAGCCCGCCATCAAAATGCGGTCTGGCAACATACGATAAGCAGTACCGAATCCCTCGATGGCAGCGTGCGACATTTTAGTGCGTGGGCACGTGATAGCGTGGGCAATGTGAGTCGCCAACGTGCATTCAAACTGCGCATTGACAGTGTGGCACCAATAATCGAGGCATTTTTGAGCTACCCCGTGATATCGAATACGCTGAGCATTGATTTGTTTACTGGGCGTATCAGTGACGGCAGTGGGGTTGATTCTTTACAAGCAAACCTCTATCGTGATGGGCATCTTATCCAGGTGTTTGATATCCCGCTTACTGCGAGTGGAAGTGGCACAACAGCACAACCGTCAGTGTCACCGCGCGTAGCTTCGTACACGTGGACGTTACCGTTTGATCCAAAAGTGTACGATATCGGTACCTATACGATGCAGTTCCATGCCGTGGACGTGGTAGGGAATCAGAGTACCAGTACCGTGTATGCATTTGCAATTAGCGAGCCACAAGCACCATTCATCGGTGGTATTCATGCTGTTGCGCCAAACACGGCCGATGCACTCACACTGAACATACCAGTGAACAGCCAATTTGCGGAAACAAATGTGGTAATCACGATGGAACTAGATACGACGAGTAGCGTGATTACGACGACGTCACTGGCGGCGTGGTCGTACAATAACCCGAGTGTGATTGAACAAGATGAAACGTTTGCGCAGCTACAAATGCAACGCATTACACAGCTTGGTGTGAACCAGACCTACGGGGCTGCCCTGCTCGACAACGGCACCGTCCGTACATGGGATATTGATGCGGATAACCCGATTTCGGTGACCAGTGTGATTTCTACTGTCAGCGAAATTGCACTCCCTGTGGACTCACTTGGTGACACGCCACGCCTATTGCTGCGCTTTGCAGACGGGCATGTCGGTGACGTAGTAACGAGTACCGTGCGCATGGTGATGCCGGACGTAGTCGCAAGCCAAATCGCTGCCGGCCGCGATCATGTGGCAGTACTCCTGCCTACCGGACAGGTGCAAATCTGGAACTACGACGATGTTGGAAACATTATCCCGTCAGATACCACGCTCCAAGACATCGTGTATGTCACCGCCGGGGAAGGTTTCTCGCTGGCACTCACCGGGTCTGGCACGATTACCAGCTGGGGAGACAACAGCCGCGGGCAACGTGATGTACCCGTACACGCGAGTGCCAATGTGCGTGCCATTGCGAGTGGGCGCAGCCATAGCCTGGCCTTGGTGGAAACACCGTCAGGGGGGGTGGTGGTGGCGTGGGGCGATAATGCATTTGGTCAGAGTAGTGTCCCTGCAGATATCGGCGATGTGGTAAGTATCTTCGCCGGGGAACAGAGCAGTGCAGCCCTGAGTACAGACGGGCGGATTCATGTGTGGGGACAAAACAGTGCCCCACCGCAGTGCTGTGCCAATCACGTGGCACTCGGCAATCAACTGACCATCATCGAATACAAGCCACAGACATACAGTGGATACACCGCAATACCAATCGGTGGTGCGTTGCAGTACAAATCGGTATCGTTTATGGGACTCATGCCTGGGCGCCGTTATCGCTACAGCGTGATAGCACGTAATCGTCTCGGCTCTACACGGAGCAGTGGCGTGGTGTACAGCGGCCGTACATACGCCAAGATCTACGTCCCCATGGCATCTACTGACAACAGCGATGATCTGCTTTGGCCCGAATCTCGTGGAGTAGGAGGTCGTCCATGAGATTGCCGACACGACTCATCAAACCAATACTCGGGATGGTGGTGCTGGTCACGCTGGGAGCAGTACATGCAACGGCAGCAATACGAAGCATCACGCTCCCCACCCCGACGACTCTCACCACGACCGCTAATGGTGCGGTCCTCCCGTGGGGGCCAAGTCAGGGTAATTTGCATCGCCTCACCACACAGGCGAGTGCGGGCATCGCCCAAATTGCAGTCGGCGATCATCATGCCATTGCAATGACCAGTGCGGGAACAGTGACCGGCTGGGGCATCAACATCAACGGCGAACTCACCCTGCCAGGTACGCTTCGTGATGTGGTACAGGTCAGCGTAGGGTTGACACACAGCGTGGCGCTCGACCGCACTGGGCGAGCACTCATCTGGGGTAATGCACAGGCACTGGTCGGTGGAAGTACGTTTACCAATATTGTCCGAGTGGCGAGCGGTGATACGCATACCATCCTGTTGCGCCAATCAGGGAGTGTGATTGTGGCTGGTGGGAATAGTGCACTACGCACCATCCCCACGACCATTACTGCGGCCGCCCAACCCGTGGTAGCGGTAGCAGCCACGCATACACAAAACATGGCACTGCTCCGTGATGGTACGGTGGTGCAATGGGGAAACGGGAACATTACCATCCCCACGAGTGCACAAACCAACGTCGTACGCATTTTTGGGGCAGGCCGCATCAATGGCGCATTACGCGATACCGGTGATCTCGTACTCTGGGGCGATGTGACCTCACTGGTTGTCCCCACTGGTGCCAGCCGGACCGTGGAAAGCAATGGGGTGACCAGCATCACCATCCCAACCATGAGTGCCATTGCGCATTTTGAAGCCGCACAATGGGGGTTGGGTATCGTGCATCGTAGTGGACGTATTGACACCATTGCACTGCTCGGGGCCACGGTGCCGACTCTCCCCACAGAACGACTCAGTCAGTTGGGCATGTTTTACCGACACACCACGGGACTTGCGGTGAGCATGCGTGCATTGGCACCGGTAGCCACACCAACCGCCGCCATACGCCTGGCACCCCGTACCATCAACGACCATACCACTGCGGGAAGCGTGGTACGTTTTGGGGATAGTGATTGGGTGACAACGGTACCTAGCCAGGCTCAAGATGACAGTGTGGTTCAGATTGCAACGGGGCGGCATCATGCGGTAGCACTACGCCGTGACGGTGTAGTTTTGGCGTGGGGTGCAAACGATGCCGGGCAAACAACGGTACCGGTCGAATTAACCACGCCCCGCGCCTACAGTGATACCCTACGGATTGTTGCTGTGGCTGCAGGTGCGGATCATACGCTGGCACTCCGTGCCAATGGTCAACTGGTGGCATGGGGCGATGATTCATACGGACAAACGACCATTCCCGTGGGCCTGTTGCCCGTGGCACAAATCAGTGCTGGTGCCCGCCATAGTGTGGCGTTGCTCAGTGATGGCACAGTGGCAGCCTGGGGGGATAGTTTCTTTGGGCAGACAGCGGTCCCCACACTGGCTGGTGTACGCAAAGTCAGTGCGGGGTACTACCACAATGTGGCCCTTTTACGCGATGGCACGATTGCAACGTGGGGACGCAATAATACGGGGCAACTCACCCTGCCCACCTTGCAGAATGTGGTTGATGTGGCTACCAGCGTCAATCAGAGCATGTTTTTACACGCCAACGGAAGTGTGAGTGTCATCGGTGCCAATGATGACAACCAGACGATTGTGCCTGCAGGCACCTTTCAACGGATAGATGCCGGATATCAGCACCTGTTTGCGATTACCACGACAGGGCTACCAGTGGCGTGGGGGCTCAACAGCAACGACCAAGCCACTGTCCCCGTCACACTCACCACGGCGCTCATGTTGGCAGGGGGGAGTGATTTCAGCCTGGCCTTGGTACCTGCATCTGCGGCATTCAGTGCTCCTACCCCCCAACCCACCCCGGACAACCGCATACGCTACAGCGATTTGGCGAGTGGTAGCGAAAGTGCGCTCGGAGTCGTTGCTGGCCAAGTCGTAACCTGGGGATATGACGGCAATCAACAGCGTACAGCGCCTGCAATCACGGAACGGGTGATACAGGTAACTGCTGGGCATCGGTTTAATGCGGCGCTCACTGATACGGGCTTCGTGTACGTGTGGGGGGCGAATAGCAGTGGCGTTACCACGCTGCCGAGTGGATTAAGCAATGTGGCAGCGATTGCCGCCGGTACGGCGCACATGCTGGCACTCAAACGCGATGGCACGGTGGTATCGTGGGGGAGCAATAGCAACGGCCAAACCACCATCCCACCAGGGACTACATCCATTGTAGCGATTGCCACAGGAGCCACGCATAGTGTGGCGCTCAAACGCGATGGCACCGTAGTAGCATGGGGCAACAACAGTAATGGCCAGACCACCATCCCACTAGGAGCCGCCAGTATCACGGCCATTGCTGCCGCAGGAAATTACACACTGGCACTCAAAGCGGATGGCAGCATCGTCGCGTGGGGTGATAATAGCGCTGGACAAACCAGCATCCCAGCAGGGGCGGTCAATGTGGTTGCCATAGCGGCGGGGGCAAATCATGCCTTGGCCTATACACGCGACCAGAACCTCATTGCGTGGGGTGATAACACCCATGGCCAGACCAATGTCCCCAGTCTACGCCGGCGCGTGGTGGCGTTACGGGCGGGTACGACAACGTCATTTGCACTGAGCGATGATGGCACTGTGGCCGCCTGGGGGAGCAATGCCTGGCGACAACTCGAGGTACCCGCATACACGGTAGTTGCTCCACCGCCACAACTATTCCCGGTGGCAGGTGTGGTCACAAGTTGGGGCACATTCAGTGGTAATCTCGCCAACACTACGACCAATGTGCGCCATGTCGCCGTGGGCACGGATACCATCGGATTGCTCCGCGATGATGGGACACTCCAATTCCCGAGTGGTGCCAACCCTGACAACACCAGCATCACACAGGCTACCAACCTACCGAACAATTTGTGGCAACTGGCAATCGGTGATTTTGCCATCGGTATCACCAACGAATATCGTGCAGTCACGTGGGGGAATGGTGCTCCGAGTATCCCACCCCCATTTCGCGATGGCGTACAGCAGGTTTCGGCACAAGGGGCCCATGCCATGGTACTCACCGACGATGGTCGGGTGTGGTCCAACCTGTTTACGATGACCACCACACGCCCCGCCCAAGCCATCGCTGCGGGCAGTAGTTTTGCAGCAGTTGCATACCGCGATGGTGGGGTCGCCGTATTTAATGCCAACGACCCATACGGTCTCCAACAGGTGCCAACCACGGCGACCAACGTGATTGCACTCGCTGCTGGCAGTACACACATTCTGGCATTGACCTCCGCGGGCACCGTGGTTGGTTGGGGCGGCGAAGGCACCGATGTTGGGCAAGCGGATGTTCCCTACACAGCACAGACCAACGTGCGTGCCATTGCAGCGGGGAGCACCTTTAGTTTGGCATTGCGCAACGACTATACGATTGTAGCTTGGGGGACACTACCACCCGGTAGCGATACGATACTTGCAGACATCAACAGCAGTGCGCATGCACTCGCCATTCATGCGTCCAACACGACGATTGCGGTGCTGACCAGTAATGGTGTGCCTTTTCCCACGATACGTGCGACCAGCACCCGCATCATGACGACCACGCCTACGCCGTATGCAGTGGTCGGTTCACTCACCGATCGCCTCGCAGCCTGGTTCCGCGTCAGCGACGATAGTGCCCCGAGTACGTGGCAAGCATCCTCTGGCACATTCGCCTGTACACCCACCAGTAGCTGTCCACAACTGAGCAGTGATGCCGTCTATGGTACAGCAGCACGATTCGACGACCAACGTGGGCATGAGCTGACGAGTAGTACGACGGTGGCACTTGCAAATACCTCGTTCAGTGTGAGTGTGTGGATGCGCCGTGAGCGACTCAACCAGGGAGATGTGGCACTAAGCGTGGGAAATCCCGGCGTAACACGCCAATATTTGGTCGTGGGCATTGATGCCAACAACCGGCCATATTGTAGTTTTCTCGGCGATGACGTGAGAAGTGCACAGTGGTACACGGATAACGATTGGCACCACTATGCATGCACCTACGACATCACCAGCCAAACCCGCCGGCTCTATCGCGATGGCGTCGTGATTGCCCAGGACCGCCCAGCTGCCGCCTTTCTACCACCAGCAAGTCGTGTCACACTCGGGCGACGTGCCGATGATGCAACCGGATTGCGCGGGTCGCTGGATGCGGTGAGTATTTACACGCGGCTCCTCGATAGCGAATTCCTGAGTAGTGCGCGCTTTCCAGCACCCAATCCTGCACTCAGCATTGATTTCGACGAACTCCAGCTGGCCAGTGCTGCGAATTTGACCACACAGCTCACCTGTATGACGACAAGTGCATGCCCAACCCGCATCCAGAGTGGGCATGATGGCGCAGCCCTGGTGATGAATGGGAGCGAACGCATGCGTCTGAACGGGCTATCCTCGCTCCCGGGCGATTTCACGGTGATGGCATGGATAGCCCCTCACTTCAATGAGACGACACAGCTGGTGATGGCCCATGGAAGTGCGTTTTTCATGGGGTACGACGACAACAATCGTGCATTCTGTCGCATTGCCGAGCAAACCATTACTGCGCCCCGTCAGTCAGGGTGGCACCACGTGACCTGCACATTCACGAGTAGCACGCGCGTATTGCAGATGTACGTGGATGCCGTGCTGGTGAGTAGTCGAATTACGAGTGTGAGTGGTGCACCCGGCGAAATCACGGTGGGGCGTGATCCACTGACCGGTCTCGGATTTCGCGGATTCATTGATGACATGATGTGGTATAGCCGGAGTCTTGATGCGACCACCGTGAGTCGCATCTACAATGCCACCAACCCCATCCAACGCGTGGCAACACCAGTACCCAACGGCACCACACTCCCCACGGCAACCTTTAGTGTGACCCGTACTCCCACACGTACTGCCACCACACTCCCCAGCAAAACACGCCTCCCTGCGAGTCGGACACCGAGCATGCCACGCTACCCCACATTGACATTGACACCCTCCCTGTCGCGCACCGCAACACGCTCACTCTCGGCCACAGGGACACGCTCACCATCGCAAACACCTTTGCTCCCCACGACCACGCTCACACGCACCGTGACAAATACGCGCACACCACTAGTGATTACGCGCACCATGCTCTACATCCTCAGTCCAACGTTTGCACGTCAAACGGCGCTCGCAGAAACCCAAGCGCGTACGCAGACGATTATTGCAGCACAAACGGCAACAGCGAATGCGAATCGCACACCCTCGGCAACAGCGACTGCGTATCCGCTGCCAGAAACCTATACTGCTACTCAGACGGCCATTCCATCGGTAACATTTCCTGCCAGTCGCACATCAACGCGCTCACGCACGAATACACCGACAATGACACGTTCACGGACCACAACCCCCACCCGGACCAAAACACCCACAAACACGCTGACACGGAGCAAAACACGTACACCGACAAATACGTATACACCGAGTCATACGCCGACCAATACACCGACAAATACGTATACACCGAGTCATACGCCGAGCGATACAGCTACACATACACCGAGTCATACGGCCACATTTACACCCACAGAGACTGCCACAGTTGCAGATACACCCACACCGTAAGTGCAACAACATAGAGGTGGCACCTCATTGAAACAAAAGGGGATGCGATGCAGACACAATGGCACAACACAACAAAATATATCGTGGGGGTGGGTATCGTCATTTTTGGCATCTATGTGATTAATTTGAGTAGTTCCGTCATTCCGTTGCTAATTGTGGCAGGATTACTGGCGGTGATTGTACGCCCAGCGATTGACTGGCTTCATCATCGTCTCAGGGTAGGCTACGGGTGGGCTGTCACCCTGGTATATATGCTCCTGGTATTCATGGTTCCAACACTATTTGTACTCTTGATTCCAGCGCTTATTAACGCGGTTAATTACATCATTGACCTCGATTATGAAGCCATCATTCAACGGAGTATTGCCTGGGGCAAAAACACACTGCTTGCCCTCAAGGCACTACAAATGCCGTCACAAGCACTCGATATATACATTGACCAGACGGTAGACATGCTCCTCAACGAGCTACAAAACGCCATTCCCACGACCACCCCTGCACCACCCACAATGTCGAGTATTGTGCAGTCACTCGGGGCAGCACTTACCACTACCTTTGGTGCTGCCGCGAATCTCATTGGGAATGTCTTTTCTACCGTATTGCTCATCATTTACATCGTATTAGCTGCCATGTACATGAATCTGAGTGGGCGCACATATTTGGACAACTTGGTGGCCACAATTCCCACCGCCTACCGCCCAGAAATCACGCAACTGTTGACACGCTTGGGGCGCACATGGAATTCGTTTTTCCGCGGTCAACTGATGCTGATGCTAATCATCGGCTTTATCACGTGGGTCGGGTTGACCATCCTAGGGATTCCCGGAGCATTGAGTCTAGCGATTGTGGCGGGTCTGCTCGAAATCATCCCCAACCTGGGACCAATTGTTGCTACCATTCCCGCAGTCATCGTGGCGCTGTTACAGGGGTCCACCTATCTGCCCTTTGACCCCTGGGTCGTGGCCATGATCGTGTTGGTGTTTTATCTGTTTGTACAACAAATTGAAAACAGTTTCGTGGTACCACGTGTACTCGGCGATGCGGTCGGATTGTCCGAGCTGGTGGTCATGACTGGCGTGCTAGTCGGTGCAACCGTGTGGGGAATTTTGGGGGCGCTCCTGGCAACACCCGTTATCGCCTCCGTATACGAGCTGTTGCGGTACACCTACGCCAAAATGAACGACACCGATCCGTTTCCGCCAGAAACCGAACGCCCACCTCCAGCGCCACATGTTTTGGCCCGTTGGTTCCCTCGTTGGCGCACACAGCCAGCAATCATCAGCGAACCACCCCTCGAAGAATGAGTGGCTACGTGACGTACCAATCGGCACGTGGTGCACTCGCTACCACAAGCGCCGCATTAAGCCCATCACTGCTGTCAATGCGGTGTTGCGCTTGGGCACGTGTGAATCCCCAGGCCTGCATGTGGCGGCGTGCCAAGCGCTCCATGGCCACGTCCATGGGAGTGTCGAGATACCAACATTCGTCGAACAACGGTTTGGCACCACCCCACCCATCATCATCGTGGAGCAAGTAGAGCCCTTCAACGATAATCAGTCGGGACTGTGGTGTCACTGTGATGGCATCGGGTACCGGGTCACCCACATCATGCGCAAAGTCGGGCCAGCTGGTCTGTTGCCCAGTGCGAATACGCTGCAGGGCATGAATGAAACCAGCAGCATCGAATGTCCAAGGTGCGCCACGACGCGCAAATGCCAGGTCTGGGTCAGGCATCTGGCGGAGTTGTGCTTTGCTGAGATGGAATCCGTCCATACCCAATACCGTTGCCTGCACAACGGGGAGCTGTGCGTTTACCGCATCCACCAATTGGCGTGCAATGGTACTTTTGCCGGCACCTGGAGGTCCTGCAATACCGATGATGCATCGGGCAGATACCCGTGTAACGCGTGCCATCAGATGTGCCAACGGATCGGCGAGTGTCGGTGGAGGTGTCGCTGCATGCATCGCTTACTCTTTTGGGTTGCCGCGATTGGGCACAAAGCCGATACCGCGGGGCGCTTGAATCCGTCCGTGTTGCAGTTGCGTAACAGCTGCTTCCACATCGGCTTTGGTGATTATGTGGAGTTCGGTGTCACTAAACTGCCCATCGGCATGTTCACGCATGGCCAGATTAGTAAATGCGAGCTCCCACAACGAGCGCACATGCCGCGCATTGCCAAAACTTGTCTGCTGTACCGCATGGGTGAGATGCGTCAACACAAAGGCGTGTGCATCATCGGTCACCGTCAGACCGTAGCGCGCAACTATCGCACCAAAGATTGCGTGGAGCTCAACTGGGGTGTAGTTGGGGAAATCAATGATGGTAGTCATACGGCTCCGTAGACCGGGATTGACGTCAATCATCTGCTGCATTTCATCGCGGTAACCAGCCATGATAACCACAAGCTCGTCACGTAAATCTTCCATTTTTTGGACTAGCGTGGACAATGCTTCATGCGCAAAGTCACTCTCGTGGCGGGGCATCAGTGCGTAGGCTTCATCAATGAACAACACGCCACCACGAGCTTTTTCAACAATATCAACGACCTTGATGGCCGTTTGCCCGACATAGCCACCAATCAGGTCTGCACGGGTCGCTTCTACGAATGTGGTTGACGGGAGCACGTCAATGGCAGCGTACAATTCACCGACGAGCCGGGCGACCGTGGTTTTGCCGGTACCGGGTGCACCCGTAAAGACCAAGTGCTTACTAAACACCAAATCTTTGCCTCGCTCTTGCATGGTCACTTGTGCCTTTTGGCGAGCCACAATTTGCTTGACCAACTGTTTAACCAACTGGAGCCCCACCAATCCATCGAGGTCGGCATAAATTTCTGTCAAACTCCGCTTGGTGGTGGCATGCGTTGACGTGGCAGCCGTCGTGGGTGCTGACGACTCCACACGATTAGCTGGTGGCGTATCATCTGTGTGAGTACTCGTATCGCTCGCCCCAATCACCTGCTGCATCCACGTGAGCGCCGCTGTTTGGCTAGAAACGTGCGCCATGGCTGCATCAAAGGCGGCCGTATACCCTTGGGGCGGCTTGCGCGACGCACCAGCCACGGGGAGCGTGGCGTGCACTTGTTCCATGCGTAGCCCCTGTTGCTCTGCAACGTTGCGGTAGTGCACAAAGACGACATAGAGCAGGTGGGGGACATCAACCTGTGTATCACCACGTTGTTTGGCAAAGGTGAACGCGCGGTCACGGAAAATCTCCATGGTGGGTTCCTCGATTTCATCGTTCACGGGTCAACCGACCACCGAACTTGGGGAGGAGTTCGTCGTCGAGTTTGTTGGCACTGTCTAGTACCGCATTAATCACCGATATAATCTCTGCTTCGTCCACATTATCACCCAAAATCGTACAAGAAAAGTAAAGATTAGTCAGATCATCCGCTTTACCCTTGTAGCAAATTGCCCGTCCAAACGAGTAGTACTGCCCTTCGGTGGCCACCCACTGGTACACTTCTGGGCTACGTTTCACATCCCACAAGACGGGAGCCTCAACTTTGATGAGCACGTTATCGTCACGATCTGGATTCTGTTGCCCCCATTCGCGGACCATCACCCAGCACAACGTACTGTCACGTTCAATATAGATGTCTCCATCGTTGTCCATTCTGATGGCATAGTGAATGGGTAATATGCGCAACAGTTTGTCTTTGACGTGTTGAGTGGTAGCCATATAAATGTCCTTTCTTTTCAGGGTGTACGCGTCACCGATGCAGTCATTGTGGGCGTTGCCGTGCGACTCTGCGTATGGGTGCGCGTGGGAGTTGTGGTGACCGAGCTGGTGGCCGTCCGGGTGGCAGTCCGGGTACTCGTCGCTGTACGGGTGTGTGTAGCAGTACGCGTTGCGGTGGCGGTACGTGTATTGGTCGCCGTGCGTGTCGCCGTGCGCGTCTGCGTAAAGGTAGCCGTATTGGTCGCTGTGCGGGTCACCGATGCAGTTATCGTGGGCGTTGCCGTGCGCGTCTGCGTAAAAGTGGCCGTGTCTGTAGCAGTACGCGTACTAGTCGCCGTATTAGTCGCTGTGCGGGTCACCGATGCAGTCATCGTGGGCGTTGCCGTGCGCGTCTGCGTAAAGGTAGCCGTGTCTGTAGCAGTACGCGT
>CAZMWB010000035.1:0-29056 GCA_964569955.1 uncultured Klebsiella sp.
CATGGCATTTGCCATCAAGGCAGCGCGCTTTGGCTGGGAAATCGGCAATGCGGTTGCGTCATTTGTTGGTCAACTGGTAGCATTGGCCATTCTGACCGCTATTTCGTTGGCGGGTCCCATTGGTGCACTTGTGGCAGCCATTATCGGTGCACTGGATGCGATTGCGACGCTGGTGTGTTCTGCGCTCTCAGAAAAGCAACAACGTTCATCTGCGGGGCAATGGTTGTGTGGGGGGATTAGTGGGCTGCTTGCAAACTTGTTCACCTGGTACAAATCAAGCTTAGTCGTGGATCCCGATGATCAATATTCGCACAAACTCGAAGTCGAACCAGACCGAGACAACATCAAACTGCGCAACAACTTACAAGGGTTTGTTAAAGATAATGCGTGGAACATGCGCTTATCGGTGGTCGATAAAATTGAAAAAATGCCCTTCCCTGCTACATGGATGGCACTGCCGTGGTTTTGGCAATGGCTGATACAAGATGAGCGTGAAACGGACTTCCGTTACCAGCTCAATCCAGCACAAATTGACCAGCGTGGTCGGCTCTCGATTGGGTCACAATACGGCTCATATACGCGTATTAGCGATCCCGATTTTTCGTGGCAATTACAACAATATGTCAGCTACGAGACACCATTGACGAACACGGGCATCAATCAAAAACTTTCTGATTTATGGCTTTCCAAGGCATGGAAAGCCGAACGACAGACATGTTTTGTGATTTGGATATTTGCACTGTTTTTCGTATTCCCGATTCCCATCTGTTACATCGAAGATCAGTCCGATGCAGACTACGTGAATATCAATGAGAGTAGTCAGAGTATTTTTGACATCTTTCCTGCCACCATTGATTTATATAATTCGTATCGCCTCGTCAATACCTACCAGTATACCTATGCGTGGTCGAGTGCATCGGATGTGCCTGCATTTCCCACATTTATCGATGCAGACAACGACGGACTGAATGCAGAAACCGAACAACGGCTCACATCACATGATAACCAGTGGGATAGTGATTTGGATGGTGTTTCCGACAAAGATGAATCAATTGTCGGTTCATCACCAATAGCAAGCGATACCGATCGCGATGGTATGACCGACCAAGAAGAACTCATTATCGGCAGCAATCCGACCAAGCTCGATAGTGATGGTGACGGGTTAACCGACGGAGAAGAAGTGGTACGCGTGGTTGCTGGTCAGCGTGTAGGCGGCTGGGATGTGGCGTACGACATCGTCAATGACGTGCCATTAGTGACCTGGATGGGGTCAGACCCTACGCGTGCCGATGGCGACGGTGACGGCATCATTGACATGCGTGAAAAGATTTTCGGCTTGAGTCCCTATGCCAAAAACAGTCCCGATATCCTGGCTATCACCGGGATTGTGAGTGAGGGGCGTTACCCACTCTATTCCGTTGATTTCAACGATGCTGCTAATCCGGGCATGGCTGATGCCGGCAGAATAAATACGACAACCACCTGTATCGGCGGCTGTAGCATCGAGAACAGCGTTTTCCGCACCCTGGGCATCAAACTCACCGGCACCCAACACCTCACTGCGGGTGGGGCAAATCGCATGCTGTTGTCTCCAGAATTCACCGTATCCGCACGGATCTACGCCCGCCGCAATCCATCACCACAAACGCTCTTTGACGCCATCATCACCCAAGCGGGTCTGTTTAGCCTGTCGCGTAACGATGATGGCACGATACACATTGACATCAATACGGAAACTGGCCGCACCCAGATCAACACCAACTACACGGTGCCTGCCTTGCGTCCTGTTACCATTACGGTCAGCTATGACGGTGCCGTTGTCATCATGTACGCCGATGGCAAAGAGGTGATGCGCACCATTGTCACTGGGCGACCACGGGATACCGACACGAGCAACAACGACCTGCGCATCGGTGGCTGGCAGAGTTCGCGTGCCTTGTACCAGTGTGGTGCCCAAGAATCAAACTGTAGTAGCTACGAAACAGGGACGAGTTGGCAGGGGAGTATTGATGATGTGGCAGTCTTTGCTACGGCACTCACGCCCCTCGACATCGTGCACCTGCATGCAAGCACGTTCCAGAGTGACAACGACCTGATTGTGCGCCCGGGTGACAGTGTGGTTGTGGCATCCACCCTCAAAAGCAAGTTACTCAACCGCGACATGCAAGGGACGAGTAGCGTGAGTACGCGGAGCAACGAATACGCGATTCCTGCGGAATCCCCCCTCGGGTTTTCGCTGGCGCATAACGCCAGCATCAACACTGAAAGTGTGATTACCGTGCCGGGGAGTGTGGACGATACCCAGACCACCACCACCTACAAACTCGGCTGTACCTTTGCCAATGTCGAGCTCTGTCTCAAACTCGACGAAACGCCGACTGACACTGCTACCCGCTTCACCGATCTCTCCAACATGTCACGCCACATCTTCTGTCGCAACGTGCTGTGTGCCAACTACGTGGGAAGCGAACGCGCCTGGAAATTCACCAAGAACTCCGATCAAAGCGATTACTCGCTGCTCCTCGATGTCGGTGTCGGTAACAGCATCAGCAGTCGCGATTTTACCGTGGCCTTCTGGTACAAACCGACTGAATCGTTTACCAACAAACGCACGTTTCTCAGCAACGGCAAAGCGGGCAGAAACGCCTTTGCGCTCTACGGGCAAAACACCAACCCGGTGGGTGGTGAAGACATGACCAAGGCGATTGTACCCGTCTTCCAGATTGGGGAATCACGCCTACAGGCGAGCACTGGCATCCCGTATGTGGGCTCGAGTGGCAATAGTTGGACGCATATCGCCTTCCGTGCCCGTGTGATTCGCAGCTTCATGGACGGCAATACGCCCAAGCTCGAGATATCACGCCAAATTTTTGTCAACGGACGCAATGTCAGCCTGAGTGCCGCAGATAATTCGGCCATCATTGATGCTCCCACAGAGGCATTCGGCACACTGATTCTAGGGAATGACACCAATAATGCGGCCAGTGTGGTGACCGGCACCAACAACTATGCGTTGGGCTTCATGCGTGACATACAGGTGTATTCGGCAGCACTCAATCACCAACAGATTCGCACCATTGCCAGCAACTGTGATGACCCGTGGTTGTTGAGCTGTAGTAGTGCGAGCACCACGACCAGCCGCGATGACACATCGGAGTTTGCACAGGCCAATAACGCAGGACTTACCTGTATCACATCCACCTCGTGTATGGCGACATACCGCCACGCAGACGGCATGGCGGCGTACCTCCACCAACATGCATTCAGCATTTCCATGACGTTCCGGACGAGTAGCACGGGCGATCAGACGCTGTGGAGCACTGCAAACCCGACCACCGCAAATCGCATTACCCTCGATGTATCCAATGGACGCATTCGCTTCAATTATGCAGCGGGGAGTATCAGCACCAGCGACACGATAAGTCCGAATACGACGTATGTGGTCGTGGCAACTGTTGACGGCTTGACGATGCGACTGCACGTCTATCGTAGTGTGAGCCAGATGGAAACGGCAACCGCTACCCTCAATGCACTCGCTGAGAGCCCACTCGACCCCATCGTGGTCGGCAATAATGCCACAGAGATGCGCGACGTACGCGTGTATCGCCAGGCCATGGTACCCCGCAACGAAGCCGCCTATGTGCGCTACGTATTCGATGGCGTTATCGGTTCCGATCTGGCACGCATCCCGCAGTCTGACCAAATTGCGGTCACGAACACGGCCAGTGTCAAGGTCATTTCAAGCGACCCCAACTTCGAACAATTCCCACTCGCAGATACATGCGGTATCGAACGAACACGTATTTGCATGCCCTTCATGAGTAGCGATGTGCGTGATTACATGGGGCCTGTAGTGTCAGCAGGGAGTGGCACCACCACGTCGTCATCGGTGAATGCCAATCTGGCTATTGACAGCAACACGACCAACACACTGGCGGTGACGAGTGCGAACGGTCAACCGTGGTATGAAATCGATCTGCGTAGCGCAAAAGCGATTCGCACATTGCGCATCCACACCGATACGAGTGCCAACTGGGGTGGTGCCATCGTCGCCTTGAGCAATGAATCTCTGGCAAGTATAAATGCACAATCGGCAGTACAATCACGGGCCGTTACGTGGCAATATGCCTTGTGTCGCAACCAAAGTACCTGTACCGCGACCACGCCTCCTGCCATCATCGAGCTGAACTTTGCACAAGGGAATAACGCCACCATGGCGCGTTATGTGCATGTGCGCATGTTTGGCACGAGTACACGCACCCTCTCGATGAAGGAAATTGAAGTCAACCCGGCTGATAGCAACAACGCATTACCGACCGGCACAGCCATCCAGTTGCAGGCATGTGGCACCCACTGTCCGGCGATTCTCGCAGGTGCCGCCCGTTTTTGGCAAAATAACCAGACCTACATTGACACCAACAATGGCATTAATGGCGTCTTTAATTCCCAAGACATGACATTGATGGGCTGGTTTAAGTTTGACACCACTACTACCACCGTGGTTGCACCGAACACAATTCCGAGTAAAAACGGGATTAGCATCGGCGTCGCCAATGGCAAGGCATACCTCACTACCCCCACTGGTGCCTACACGGCTACGACCACCCTCGATACCAATCGCTGGTACCATTTGGCATTTGTGAAGCAGTCGAATGGGGCAAAAGTCTACGTCAACGGTCTCAGTGAAACACTCAACAGCAAAGTACTCGCCAACAGTTATCAAGCAGCCACGTACCGCATTGGTGGGCCGCATTCGTTCTGGGCAGCTGGTGTGCAACTCAACGACAAGGCACTCACCACCGAAGAAATTCGACTCGCCTTCCAGCGCCGCACCCAAGACCTGCATATCGGCTTCGATGTCCCCGCTCAGTCGCGGGTGTTTAGTGATACCGTCAACATCAATTTGCGTCTCGATTGTATGAGCGTCTGTCCTCAAAGTGGGCTACCGGGACGCATCAATAATGCGGTGCGCTTTCGTGGTGCACAGGGCGTCCAACTCAACAGTACGACCAACGACTATGTCAGCCAGTTATTCGGCCAGGTGGGACGCTATACCATCAGCATGTGGGTCAAACCGAGCTACTATGCACAGACGGTGATGGGCACCAATACCGGGTTATATCCGACCACTGCGCCCGCCCTCAACCTCGCCATCCGCGCCGACGGCACCGTGGAAATGCGCCGCCTTGCCAGTACCACCAACAACACGTACAGTACGTTGGTATCGACCACCGTCGTGCCGCTCAACCAGTGGAGTCACGTCCTCTACAGTTTTGACCAAAACACGAGGCGTGAAACCCTAATTGTCAATCAACAAGTAACGAATCAAACCGTGAGCTCAGCGGCCAACTTCTATCGTGGTCCGCTCACCTTTGGCAGTGGTTTTGTGGGGGAGCTCGACGCCATCGATCTCCGGAGCGAGGCCCTGACCCTCGCCAGCGAAGCGAACATGCTCATCAGCCAGGCACCCCACTGGCAACTGCGCTTTGAAGAGAGTGTTGATGCCGAAGCACCGGCACTCAGTCAAGGCAATGCTGTTTCTCCCACCGTCAGTACCCCGTTTTTGGCACTCCCCGACCAGACCGTGGTTAGTGACAATGGCACCATCCGTTGGGGTATCGCCCGCAACACGGTAGCCGCCACGTGTGCTACTACTTCCACTAACGCCACCTGTCCTGCATTTGGCATTGCCGGACTCAGTGGGGCTGCAGTGAACTTCGACGGGCAACAATCCATGCTCCTGGTGCAGCAACCCACGCGCATCATGAGTGCGATGCAGGATGGTGGCACCGTGCAACTCAGTGTGCGCCCCGAAGCGGGGGTCACCGGCACCCAGACGCTCCTGCGCTATGGCAACGACACCACCAGTGCGCTCGAGGTCCGGATCACCCCGGAGTACTATATTGCCGTGAAAGTGGGCTCCTACGCCTACACAAGCACCACCGCCATCGCTGCTGGCTGGAATCATATTGCATTCACATATGGCAGCAACGGCTTTACCTATATTCAAAACGGATTAAGTAACACAAATCAAACATTGACCAATACGGTCACCCTGCCTGTGCTCACTACCATTCCTGATGCCACACTCAGCATTGGTGGGCGACTCTCCGGTGCCACCGTGACTAACGCTTTTTATGGTGGGATAGATGATATCACCTTGATGCCAAGCCGCATTATCATGCGCAAGGCATTTGTAGATGCGCGCCAGCAAATGGCAATGTCAACCACCAAGAAACAACTTGATGCCTTCGTCGTGGATGCGGATGTGGCCACCATCAGTGTGGATATCCCCACCTACGTGCCCAAACTGGCTACCAATTATTTAATTTACGCGGTTGATCCGACTTCGTACGTGCAAACGGTGAACACCACAATAACCGCACCGAATGCCCAAACAAACACCTACACGACACAGAGTGCATCGTGCGCAGACGACCCGAGCACACACCCTGTGGCCTTTTGTCCCGTCTTTAACACGCAGTTCAATAATGGCATCGAAGGTCGCTATGCCATCACCATTGATGCCTACGACATCGTCAACAATCATAGCTTCACCACAGCCACCACACTCCTCGACGACACCCCACCCGTGGCATCAATTGTGCCATTACCCCAGGGGAGTAGCGTGTACACGGTCACCCGCAATTTGGTCACCAATGAGCCGATGATTCACCTCAACGTGAATGTGACTGACCCGACGCTACGCAATGCGAATGGTGCTCCTGGTAGTGGCGTCAAGGCAGTCAAAATCAAACTCTACGACATATCTGGGCGCCTGATTACCTTGATACCGCTCGAAGCGCGACGTGTGCAGACAAGCAATGTGTGGCATACCTTGGCCACGCTGCCGTTTCGTGATCCGACCGGGTTCTACAAGGTCTCCGTCATTGCCACCGACATGATGAACAACACCAATCCGGTAGAGCTCGTCGTTGCCGGTGATGCCAACCCGATTGAAGTGGATGGCGCACCACCCAAAGATATCGGCGTCTTTCCGTCGCCACTCATCCCCAATTTGTATCTGGTCAGCAACCGACAGCCGGCCACGGGCTCGGTGTCCGATGCCGCTGAAGGCCGCCCCGCACTGCAAAAGAATCTCCGGGTTCGCCTCGATTTCGAATCCGATCCCGAACAAGACACCTATTTTGACAACCGTGGTGATAGCAAGTTTGTGGCCACCTGTGAGGCCTGTCCGTTTGTGCGCGAAGACAGCAGCCTGAGCAATCAACGCGTGGCGCTGTTTAACATTACGGGCGACAAACAAGCCATCCGCGTCATCAACGCCTCGAATGTGATTACAGGCACATACACCGTCGCCCTCCTCGCCAAAATCACCGACAGCGGGACGCTGGTGGGTTCCGGTGTGGCCAGCAATCCGCGCTTGCGCATCATGGTAGAACGCGACAGTAGCTATACACCGACTGCCAAAAAATTCGTGCTCAAGAGCCTGCGTGGCAATACCATTCTGCGCAGCACACTTAAACTCGATGCGGACCGCTGGTACTACGTGGTCTTTTCGGAGAGTAGCGATACGTTGACGCTGTCGGTGGGCACTCAACTCACGGCAATGACCACGACGAGCATGGCCTATCGGGGCGATTTGACCATCAATACGCCGGATCTGCTGATTGGGGCGATTGCGTCTGCGACCACCGGCACCCTCACCGAAGATGGCTTCCGTGGCTCGATTGATGATGTGCTCGTGTCGTCGTTCATCGTTGAACCGAGTGAACTGATTGGCCGTAGTGTGGCACTGGGCAGTGGTGTGGCAACCCACCAAACCCGCCTCGTCATGGAGGATGACGGCTACGCCGTGCAAGACACGTTGAGTGCGTCGTTGCGCTACTACACCACGGTGTCACAAGCAAGTCTGCCCATCCTGGACAGCACGCGTGGCATCCAAAGCGACATCTGCAATGGTGGATATACGCGCGAGCCGATGACCTGCCCGACCCTCAACGACGGGTTTGTTGGGTCAGGCATCAACATCACACGCGAAAGCGACGGGGTCTTTTTGGCACCCCAAATGGTGCAAGGCATTACTGATACCCTGAGTGCTGCCCTGCGGGTGCGCCTTGATGCGGATACCCAGACTGGCCGCATCGCAAGCATCGTATCCACGAATCCCACGGACACCGCACTCATGGTACATCTGTGGTACGACCATGCCCAAGAGAGCATCGTCGTCACCATCGAAGACAGTGATGGCACCGGCATGTACGAGCACTTTATCCCGGTGACTGCACCTGAATCCGGGCAGTGGTACCACCTGGGAATAACGAGTACACGCCAAAATAACACGACCGTAATCGCCGCCTATCTCAACGGCATGTACGTGTTCGGCTTCGATGACAGTGATTTACGCTGGCAGAATCCGACCATCCGGATCGGCGGTGCCGAAAATGACGGAGCGTTGGGACTGCGTGTGGATGACATCAGCTACTTTGCAAACGCACTCGATGCCAGTGAAATGACCTACCTCGATCGTGGCATGCACGCCGTCGCCACCCTTCCCTTCGATAATACGCAGGCAGTTGATGCCCTGCGTGAAACCGATGATTCGGTCTACCACCACGAGGTCTCGTATCTGCCAGGCACCACCCCCTTCACCATCACCAACGGCATCATTGGCAGTGGTGCCCTCTTGCTCGATGGCAACGATAGGGTTACCATGGACGATGCTGACGGTCTTACGGTGCCGTACAACGACAACCCGTGGTCGCTTGCCGCCTGGATTAAACCCACCCGCACCACAGGTGAGATACTACGTGGCTCCCTCGACGGGTACACCTATGTACTCGACTTCGTGGCCAACAAACTGCGCTTCCGCATGGGCAGCTACGAAGTCACCAGCCAAGCCACGTATACACTCCCCACTACGGCACAGGCGCTTGCCGTGGTCTATGACGGTACCAATGTCACCATGTACCTCGATCAACAAAACATCCCGCTCACCGTGGTTGAGACGCAAGAACCGTTTATCCCTGACGTCAACATCGCACGGCGCGTCGCCAGCACACTTTCAACAACAGATGGCAACAACGGAGCCTGGCGTGCCACCGACGGCAACACCAACCGTGTGGTATCTCAAGGCAGTGTGGCACTCACCCAAGCCACCGCCAATCCCAGCTGGATGATGGATTTTGGCGCACTCCAATATATTGATGCCATTGACATCTACACCGCCACCTGTTGTGCCCAGGCCATGCAAGAATTGCGGGTGGAGGTGTTGGGCGCCGACAATACCCAGGTGGTATGGTCGTATCAGGTGCCTGATTCGGTGGTCGTCGCCGAAAAACTACGGGTGACCCCACCAGCCAACACCCAGGGCCGATCCATCCGCATCTCGATTCCCACTACGGGCACTGATACGGCACAACTAGGCATCGCTGAAGTGGTCGTCACCCAAGGTGCACGCCTCATCATCGGTGACCAGTATCACGGCATGCTCGATGACGTGCGCATCTACCAACACGCCCTCAACGCCAACGAGCGGCGCATGTTGGCACAGTCCGGCTGGCGCACCAGCACCCTTGCAAATAGCATCAACGGGAATGTGTGGAGTACCGCCTACCCAGAAAATCTGGAAATCAATGCAATCTTGCAGAGCATAACTCGTGACAACGTGGATAATCGCACCGTCTACAACGGGGAACACACGTTGTGGAATGGGCGTGTGGACACGCGCACCCCGCAGATTGTAGCGACAGAAATCCAAGATCCTGCGACTGGCCTCTACCAGTACACGATTGACATCAACGACCGCAACCTCAACCCGGCATCGGTACAAACACCGTGTGGACAGCGCCTCGATGCAGAGCTACAACAGCACAACTCGGTGGCTTATATTAGCCAGAATAGTGCGGTAGATGGCACGCTACGTGAACCCACACGCATGCTCGGGTCGTGTGAATACGGCATCATCCCCGACATTATCCAGGTGCAACGCCAACAAATTGCTGCAACGTCCCAGCTTGTGGCAGGTGCACGATACCACTACACGGCACAAGCAAACAATATTGCAGTCATTGATGCGCATAGTCCAGATACACTCATACAGCGCACCATACCAGTCAGCGGCACCATCCAGTCACTTGTCATCAGTAGCGACAAACAGACGCTCGTGGCACTAAGTCGCACCGCTGATGCACTGATGATTAGGACCTATGACGTAAGTACCACACCCGATGCACCGCAGTATCTCGGCGAACTCCGCATCAACACACCAGTCAACGTGCTAGATGCGACCATGGCCAACGATGATACGCAGCTCATCATATTGACAGATGGCACACGTCAGCAACTGCTCAATATTACCCTGACCAATTTGAGTAGCCCCATCCAAAATCTATCACGCGATGTAATCGCAGGCACGCGGGGCTATGCCCTCACGAGTAGCCACAATGTGGTGTCATTGGCGCAGGGTGATGATGGTGTGGCTTTCTACCAGATTGACCAAGATGGCACACTCCAGCTCGCACAGGTGCTCCAGACCAGCGGTTATGTACACCATGTGCTGGCCAAAGATACGTATTTGTATGTCATCGTGGACGATGTCCCATTGCAAAACGGTGTGGCACCAAACGTGCCCAACATGGTACTCACCTATGCCTACCTCGATAGTGAATCGTATGCGTTAGCATCACCGTTACAACCACTGAGTAGCTACGTGCACACGTCGCTCAGCGACGATTTGTACACGGTTAATGCCTACCATATCCGCCAAATCATTCCCTACTTGAACAATGATGTAATGATGCTCAGCTCGCTGGCAACAGATGAACTTTGTGGTACTGTGTGCCAGCGTATTAGCATTATGGATACAACTATCGTGACGCCTACCCTGCGCAGTGAAACACAATTCCGTGGTCTTGCGCAGGCCATTGCACTCGCCAAAAACGATGTGCTGGTACTACAACAAGGCACCACTAACATCAGTGCACAACTGACAAGCTTCCAGGTCAGCGATCGGCGCTGGGCGGCCACCGCCTGTGACCGTGCCAGCAACTGTAGTGAGCAAGCAGCGACATCCGGGATCTCAAGTCAGCTGGTGCGCAGTGCGCCACTGCAGGCCGGCGCATTCATGTTGAATGCGATGGTCGCATACACGCAGACCGAATCACTCGATTTCCACTTCCGTGCGGATGCCCCTGCTGGCGTCCTCACCATGACCCTGCTCATTGACAATCAGCCACAGCTGACCCATGTACCTCGGAATGTGCAAGACGACTCTGTCCCACCAGTCTCCGTGGAGCATATCTTTGATCTGGCAACGCTCACGACAGGACGGCATGTGGCACAACTCAGCTTTCAAACACCAGACTCGCCCACGCCAATCGTGTCACCACGCTACTCGTTTATCGTAGACACGAAGGCACCAAGCATCAGCATCCGCGACTCAATTGTGGGCGTACAACAGCTCATCAACGACTATCTCGAGGTCAACGTGCGCATTGTGGATGATAGTGAATTACTCAGCTACAACGTGCACAATGCGGTGACTGCAGCAATATACCCGATGAGTAGTACGGTACTCACTGACCAAACACCAACTGGGATACAGCAAATCGTACTCGCACGTGTCTATGTACCGAGGGGCTCACTGAGCCAACCGTTGATTCCTATCATGGTCGAAGCGCATGATAAAGCGGGCAATGCGGTATCACGCCGCTTTGATGTGCGTGTGGATGATCGTGCACCGCAACTCGAAAATGCGCAGGTGAGTGCCAACATCAACGGCATAATGACCCCACTCACCGCCAATAGCACGATTACCCCGACCACCACCCTCGACTTACATGTCAATTGGAGTCGCATCAGCGATATTTCTGCCATAACGTTACGTCAACTCGAATATCAAGTCACAACCGTGATTCGCAGTGACGCCTATGATAGTGTCATTCCCAACACGGCACTACGCACCCCCAGCCTCAACACGGCTGAAGCAGCGCGCATCCAAAGTGGGGTTCGCACCAGCGATAGCCTCGACAACAGCGCGGTTACTCGCCTCCCCGATATCTACGTGGATAGTGCGCTGACCCCCGACTACACGCTCTTTGAAGAGACGGGTCCCGTCTATCGTGGCTGGCTCGCCAACGGATGTACCGTGCTGGGCTACGACGAACGCACCATCATGCGCTACGATGGTCAGCAATTCGCCACCACTTGGGATAGCCAGGCCGTACGGTTCCACTGGCAAGGAGCCAACTGGGATACTGATGGTGATCTGTTTATCTACATTGACAGTAAAATCGGCGGCACCGTCAAGGCGTTCCGCCCCGACAAATACACCAAGGAGTTATCAACCCAGCAAAACGACGGCGAATCGTTCATCGTGCTCCCTACCAATCTTGCTGGTCGCGCCATCGCCCCCGTGGGTACATCGCAGGCCTTGACCGAATGGCGCACCCGACTCTTCCGTGCCCAAAATAACCGGAACACGGGTATAGTGGAAGGCGCAGACTACGTCATCTACGTAGGGGATACGGCACATGCCAGTCTGTGGGCCTGGAATGCGACCACCACCTCATGGGAATTGTCGGAATCGCGGCCACAGTACCGCTTCGATACCGACAACTACGTGGACAACAGCGATTTCCGCCTCGAGTTTGGTGCCATTGACTACGATCCCAACACACCGTTTGGGGTGGTCGCATATGCCACCACCGAAACGTTGTTCATGCCCTGGGCTAGCTTCCCCACCACGAATCCGTCACGCAACAGCATGTACGACGACAAAATTGTGGTGCTCCCGTTCATCAATGGCTATGCCTGGCCCAGCCTGAGTGATACCGTGTGCCCGCGCCAACTGGCCAACATTCCCAGCACCACACAAATCGCTGCCTCACTTGTCAGCACCCCTAGTGGTGCGAGTATGCGTAGTGTGGCTGATGCCTTTGCCAATACGGAACCCGATGCCGTCCAGATGGCTATTGATGAAACCTCCCCACTCTGTGCCCTACTCCCCGACAACAGCTGGTGCTCGACCATACGCGAACTTCAGACCTCCGCCATGGCCGGGTCGTCGTTGTTGGCCGGATTGCGCAATATCAACGTGCAAAGTCAAGCACCAGTGCTCGGCAATAATGCGGTGGTCACCTACACACTGCGCATTGCAAATACGAGTACGGTAGCAACTACCACCATCTACGGCATTGCACAAACCTACGGTGGCGTCTGGCTAACCACCAGCAACAATACCAACGTCACTGCCGGTGGCAATTACACGTACCACACTGTCAGCGATGCCATACTGCGTGACTACCTCATCCTGCAAATCCCACCCATCGCTGCCAATGGGGTTTATACGGTCACGTTGAATGGACTGATTGACATTGACAAAGCGCAATCGCTCGCCGAAGATCGCATTGCAACGGGTGATATTGCCAAAGTTGAAATCCGCCTTACCGACCGCAATCCCCAAGGCAACCCGCTCACTAATCGCACCATTGAATGGTTGAATGCCGCAGTGCGTATTGATACCCAAGCGCCCACACACGTTACCCCCACCATGCATCAGGTAGTACGTGTCGGAAACTCGACATTGCGTGGCACGGTGGTCGATGAATCAAGCGTCAGTAGTGTCGAAATCATGTATGGCTACAACAGTGCCAGTCTCAGCCAGCGTAAATTTTGCAGTGTGGACGCAAGTAATCAGTGGCAATGTGCCCTGGTCATCCCTGCGGGGAGCACATCACTCAAATACCGTCTGCGTGCCACCGACCGCTACGGGCTGGTCGGTCTCTGGAGTAATGACTACGTGACTGTTGTGGACACAGACCGACCAGCCTTCGTCTTTGATGCGAGCACGCTATCGTTCACCCGTAGTCCTCTGGTTGGCGGCAGTAGTTTGCGCCTGAGTGGGCTGATTAGCGATAGCACGAGTGTGGGGTCACTCACCGTATGTGACGAAAGTCAAGTCTCGTGTGATACCGTTGATGTAACCACCATCACGGCGACAACGCAGACCTATACTGCAACCCAGAATCTCGCTACAACGATTACTGCACAGCCGTGTAATGCGCTAGATTTCAGTGACTATACTGTCTACCCGTTGCCCCAAACAGCACCCGCTACCGCACGCGTCAGTGATATCGCAGTAGAAGTGCGCATCAGCCATGCGAGTGCGCAACAGGTCGAATTATGGCTCCGTTCTCCATCCGGTACCCGGGTGGCACTAGTCACTTCCACCCGCGCGCCCATGACCAACATGGTGGCGTTATTTCAGGATCTACATAGTGCGACAACCGCTACCCTCCAGGGGAATATTGCCACCAATGCTACACCGGTGCAGGTACGACCAGATGGTGCACTAACCTCGTTTACAGGCGAATCAGTCAACGGCACATGGGCCATTCTCGCCTGTAATCGCACAGCGTCGCCACTCGGTACATTTGTATCGAGTCGTCTGAGTATCACATCACAATCACAACCACGTACCATCAACTCGCCCTGGGAGTACACACTCAGTGACATTGCAAATCTTGATGGTGTGGTGCGCACCTACAGCATGTGGGCTCGTGATGTCGCCGGCAATCTGAGTGCACAACGCCGTGTCAGCCTCAAAATTGATACCGTGGCACCTGTGCTGAGTGTAATTCCCCGTGGCACCAGCAGTATCAGTGCTACACAAGAAATTAATCTCTTTACGGGTACCATCACCGAAGGTAGCCCGACACCCCCAGAACTCTATGCCAAGCTCTACAAAGATGATGTCATCGTACGCACATTCCCGCTGACACTGACCCGTGCTACGAACAGCAGTCAACAGATCCAAGGGTTCGTGAGTGGGCGGAGTAGCAACGTGTACACTTGGGCGATGCCATTTGACCCATCCAAGTTCGATAAAGGCATCTATTATGTGCAGTTCTACACCAACGATGACCTCGGAAATTCGTATGTCAGTAGCCGTTATGTCTTTGATAACCCGGCCCACAAAGTCCCGGAAATCATGTGGGCTATAGATCGTCCACCCTTTATCTCCACCGTGGCACAAATCGCATTTGCGGTGAATGGCAACTACGAAACGACGACCGTGAATGTTGAGTTCGGTTACGACATGCCCGCATCCGAGCAAATTACCACGACTGTGGGGACTTGGTCGTATGGTAATCCGAGTGACCTCGTACGCAACTCCACAATCAACGCCCTGCAAAATGAACAACTGCGCCAATTGACCGTGGGCACGCATATTGGGGCAGCACTCACGGCACAAGGTGATGTGAGCATGTGGCAGATTGCCGCGGGAAGCGCGATTTCAACCGCAATCCAACTCCAAAATGTGACACAAATCGCCCTCGCCGACGATATTACTGCGAGTGACACCCGCCTGTTGGTCATCGCCAATGATGGTCGGGTTGGCCAACTCATTACCGACACGTTGACGTACCCGCTCGGCAATACCACGGCAGTGCAAATTGATGCGGGTCGCACGCACAACGTGGCGCTCATCAACACCGGGCAAGTCGTAACGTGGCAAACCGATGATGCCGGCGTGACTACACAGAGCATCAGTGATACCACACATATCACTCAGGTCAGCGCCGGCGATGGCTTCACCGTCACACTCGATGATGCCGGGGCTGTCCATGCATGGGGGCGCAACAACCGTGGACAAATTGACGTGCCACCGGCTACCGGTGCACCCATCGTTGCAATTGCAACCGGCTTTGCGCATACCGTTGCCCTACGGAGCGATGGTAGCGTGATCGCCTGGGGGGACAACACGTTTGGTCAAAGTACGGTCCCCGACACACTGACCGATGTGGTCTATATCAGTGCCGGCGCCTACAACAGTGCCGCAGTCCAGAGTGATGGTACCGTGGTCATCTGGGGGCGTAACCGTATCACGGCACCGCGCAGTGTAAACATAATTGCACTCGGTTATCAGGCAACGATGATGGAATGGAAGCCGTTCCGGTATACGCGCGATCCCGAATTCGTGTTGCCCGCCTCAGGTGATGTCCAATACCGGGTCATGAGTGTCGAAGGAATTCAACCCGGCAGGCGATATCGCTACATAATTACGGCGCGCAATGCCATGGGAACTACTATTAAAGAGGGGGTCTTCTTTAGTCGTGTGGCACGAAGCCAAGTCTTTATTCCGCTTATCACGAGTTGGGCGGAGCCTGTCGCCCCAGTAGGTGAACGCTAATGCATACATACCGCTCTATAGCATGGATGAGTATCGCTATCATTTGTATGTGCGCATTCATAACCACTAGTCTCTATCGCCTCGGCACTGTTGCTGCAATCCCACGTACAGTGGCATTGCCAACTGCAGGCATCGTTGCGCCCACATTTCGTGGCCAAGCCATTGCGTGGGGTACAACCAGTGGTAATTTGCATCGCTTGCCTGCCAGCACACAAAGTGGTGTCAAACAACTTGCGGTCAGCGACCATCACGCACTCGCGATTACGACAAACAACACCGTAGTTGGATGGGGCATCAACCTCAACGGAGAACTCACCATTCCACGTACTCTGAGCAACATTGTCCAAGTCACTACTGGTATTACCCACAGTGCGGCACTCAATGCCACAGGAAATGCGACCATTTGGGGTCATGCCAACGTGCTTAAACAAGGGCGAAACTTTAGCAATATCGTTCAAATCGCGAGTGGTGATGCCCATGTCGTGTTATTGCGCAGTGGTGGTGGCATCATTGTGGCTGGTGGCACCACGGCGCAACGCGCTGTTCCGAATGAATTTAACTGTGGTGGTACAGTACTGTGCAATGCGGCATATGCTGCTGTAGCCGTTGCAGCTGGCAGTGACAGTAGTGTGGTGTTGAGTGCCAATGGCGCCATCACTCAGTGGGGCAGCACACGCATCGTACCCACTGTTGCACGCACCGACATGGTGCAGGTATTTGCCAGTGGCAACATCTATGCAGCACTCAATCCAAACGGAACACTTATTATCTGGGGTGCCGTCGAAAATCTAGATATTAGTGCGGTGAGTGGAGCGACTCGGCTCGACGAAGGTGGGGCAAAATACATCGTGGTACCGAATATGACGGGTATCATTGACGTAGAGAGTGCCAAATGGGGCATGGCGCTCGTGCGGCGCAGTGGTGTGGCTATCACGATTCCATACTATACACAACAAGCACCTGTGCTCCCCAATCAACGGATTGTCACTTTGGGTATGCATCGCAACCACAGCTGCGGCATCGCACTCAGTTATGCGGCAATTGACCAGCAGCCCACAGCCACCACCAGTCTACAATTAGATACCCTCGTAGCCGAACGTTTTACACAGATGGGTACTGTGGTAGCGTGGGGCGATGATAGCGATGTCACCACCATTCCAAGTAACGCACGCGATGGCACTGTCATTCAAGTGGTTGCTGGTCGTTACCATATTGTGGCACTACGCAACGACGGTGTAGTAGTTGCGTGGGGGGACAACATGTACGGGCAAAGTACGGTACCTACCACCGTCGATGATGTCCGCGCAGCAGATGATCCCTTGCGTGTAGTCGCTGTAGCTGCGGGTGGCAACCATAGTGTGGCACTTCGTGCAAATGGTGAAATGATTGTGTGGGGGGATAACACCTTCAGCCAACTGCAAGTCCCAGCTGGACTCAAACCGATCGTGCAAATCAGTGCAGGCGCGCGCCATACCATCGCACTACAAAATGATGGCACGTTGATAGGCTGGGGGGACAATAGTGTTGGTCAGATTACAGTGCCAAAAGTCGCTGGGGTACAAAAAATAGCAAGTGGTTACTTTCATAACCTAGCGTTGTTGCGCAACGGTGAAATTTTCACATGGGGCAGTAACAGTTTTGGCCAGTTGACACTCCCATCACTCAGCAACGTCGTGGATATCGCAGCAAGCAACGCCAATAGCATGTTTTTGCACCGAGACGGACGCATCACCGTGCTTGGACTCAATAGTGACGACCAACAAAACGTGCCTCCGGGTACTTACCAACACATTGAAGCAGGATTCAATCATTTGCTCGCAATTGATGCATCAGGACGACCAGTTGCATGGGGACTCGACACAAATAATCAGACCAGTATCCCACCGTCATTGACACGGGCACTAATGCTAGCTGGTGGTAGTAATTTCAGCGTAGCACTGGTCCCCAATAGTGCCGCATTTGTCGCACCAACACCCCAACCAACCCGTGAGCAACGCAACATGCGCTTTAACCGGGTGGCAGCAGGGAGTGAGAGTGCACTTGCGACCGTGAATGGTGATGTGGTGGTATGGGGCAACGACACAAACAGCCAACTCAGCGTGCCTACCGTCAGCAATATTATCGCAGTAGCCAGTGGTAATCAGTTCCACGTGGTACTCAATGATCTCGGCGTAATCACCACATGGGGTGATGGAATCAGCGCCGTCCCAATCGGGTTACCACCGATTCGGGCAATTGCAGCCGGCGACGCACATGTAGTAGCGTTGTCAAATAGTGGCACGGTACATGCATGGGGCGCAAATAGCGCAGGGCAAACAAACATCCCTGTTGGTCTCAGCGGAGTAATTGCCGTGGCAGCAGGAGCCACACACAGCCTTGCCCTAAAGGATGATGGCAGCATTGTTGGTTGGGGTGAAAATGCGGATGGTCAAATCACCATCCCGGGTGACACAACACCGACCATCGCCATCGCTGCTGGGGGCAACTATAGTATGGCGCTACGCGCCGACGGGAGTGTTCGTGTCTGGGGTAGTAATGCACATGGGCAACTGAGTATTCCCGCTGGTGCAATCAATGTGGTGGCAATTGATGCGGGACCAACCCATGCGCTTGCACTCACCCGTGCTGGTGATGTGGTGGCATGGGGTGAAGCAGCCTATGGCGCAACCACGCTCCCCAGTGGGATGGGGCGCATTGCAACAATCGCCGCAGGGCGCAACACGTCGTATGCCATCAGTGAAGACGGACGGTTGCTAGCGTGGGGACGCAACGATTATCGTCAACTCGAAATCCCACGCCAAATCAGCGGTATCGCTGACATGGCGCAGAGTCCGTTCCAAGGCACCACAAATAGCTGGGGAACTCTGAGTGGCAATCTCAGCCAAAACCAGGCAAATATTAACCAAATTGCGATTGGCACAGATACCATGGCCCTACTGACGAGTAGTGGCGTCATTACCTTCCCAACAGGGGCGGGTATAGTCAATACGGCACTGACCAGTGCAATTACTAGCACTGGTAATATTGCGCAAGTGGCCATGGGTGACTTTGGAGTCGCCCTTACGCGTAACCGCCGCGTATTGACATGGGGACCGCAGGCGCCAGTCATTCCTGACCATATGCGTAGTACGGCGACCGAAATCACCGCATACGCCGACCACCTGATGCTTATCAATAGTGCAGGTGAGGCATGGTCAAACAAATTTACTATCCCGAATACACGACCGATCATACATGTGGCTGCCAATCAGACGCATGGTGCACTGCTCTATGACAACGGAAGTATGGCGATTGTGGGTAGTGACGACAGTAGTGGTATTACCCAGATCCCAAGCAACGCAACTGCAATTAGCGATATAGCCCTTGGCGACCACCACATACTGGCGCTCACCAGCCAAGGGTCAGTACTCGCCTGGGGAGCAGATGGCGACAACCAAGACGTTGGGCAAGCAGATGTACCATACGCAGCGCTGTCCAATGTGTATGCGATTGCCGCTGGAGACACCTTTTCGCTCGCACTACGCAACGACGGCACAGTGGTAGCATGGGGAAATCTGCCGAGTGGTACGAGTAGTGCACTCAGCGTGCATAATGCTGCAAACAATGTCGTTGCAATTTATGCCAAGCACCACACCATTGCGTTACTCAGCAATAACAGTATCCCACGTGCAACTATTATTCCCAGCGCCACCCGCGCAGCCAGTGCCACCCCAACCAGCGCCGCCATCGTGGGAGATGTAACCGCGAATCAAATCGGCTGGTTCACCGCAAGTGAGAGCGTTGCGCCTAACAGCTGGAACACTAGCACCGGCACATTGACCTGCACACCGCGGTCAACATGCCCCTTGGTCACAGACGGCGTACGAGGCAGTGCTGCTCAATTCGATGATCGACTCGGTGATGAGTTGGTGAGCAACCACACACTCACATTAGCGAACAAATCGTTCACCGTCAGCTTCTGGATGCGTCGTGACCGCATCAACCAGGCAGATGTTGCATTGAGCTACGGCCAGCCAAGTCTGCGTAAACACCTCGCGATTGGTGTGGATGCAACCAATCGTGTCTTTTGTAACTTTTTTGGTGATGATTTACGTAGTGGCATGTGGTACACGGATACCGCATGGCATCATTATGCGTGTACGTTCAATGCATCAACACTCATACGACGTATCTACCGTGATGGTGTCATCATTGCCCAAGATCGCAGTACTACCCCACTGCAGGCAACTGCCGCACCACTAAGCATTGGCTGGCGCAACGATAGTGCTGAAGGACTGCGAGGCAGCATTGATGGCTTGGCCATTTACGAACGTGAACTCACCAGCGAGTTGACCACCTATCAGACCCTTGATGCTACCAACCCACTCCTGACGAGTGAATTTGAATATCAACAACTACAAAGTCGGAGCAGCAATCAAAGCACATTGACATGTACTACACTTGCACAATGTCCCACCGTGCAGTTAAGCAATCACAATGCACATGCCATTGAAATGAACGGTGAAAGCAGACTGCGCTTTAGTGAAACCTTACTTGGAACACGTGGCTTTGCAATTGCAGCATGGGTAAATGCGCGCTCCAGCAATACTCCGATGGTGGTCGTTGGACACGGTACCAGCGACGCAACAAGTGTGGAAGTTGGCTTTACCAACAATCAACACATCTACTGTCGTATTGCCAATCAAAGTCTACAGACCAGTAATCCGATGGCTCGTGCCTGGCACCACGTCACATGTAACTACGACACGAGTGCACGGAGCATGACGTTATTTGTCAATGGGATATCGATTGCGACGCAAACGAATGTGACCTACAGTGCAGTCAGTCATACGGTGATTGGTCAGAGTATCCTCAATACCAAAGGCTTTAGTGGATACGTGGATGACCTTATGTTCTATAATGCACCCCTCACACTAGCACATATCACCCAACTCTATAATGCGACATCACCGGAGCAACGCATTGCCACACTCACAGTAGTCGCAGGATCGCGCTCACCCACACCCACCTTCAGTCGCACAGTGACCGCAAGCCGTACCAGCACCAATGCAGCCACCAAAACACGACTCCCGGCAAGTATGACAGCGACTATGCCCAAATATCCGACGATGACGCTGACCGCATCACCTACACGGAGCGCCACCATGTCACGCACACCGTCAGGAACCCGCAACGCGACCATCACGTCAGTGCGACCATCTACTGCCACCGTGTCACCTACACGCACACTCTCGCCGACAAGCACAGCACTCATGATTACCCGGACGATGCTGGTCATTCTCAGTCCGATTCACGGTGCACAGACGATGACCGCAGCCGCATTCACTGCAACCGCAGCTGCAAATCTGGGCAAAACTCAAACAGCTATCGCAATCCCAACAGAAACACGGGCTGCAGCATTGACTGCTACATCGGATGCACTCACTCCTACTATGTCTGCGTATCCGTTACCAATCACGGCAACCACAACACGCTCAAGTACCCGCACAAGCTCCATTACAGTGAGTCGTACTCGTTCGCGTACACCATCAATTACACGTACACCGACCAAGAGTTCCACCCATACCAAAACACGCACGAGCACACGCACGAATACGCCGACCAGTACATATACGTTCACCCCAACGCATACGCCAACGCCCACAATCACTCCATCGCCAACAGACACACCCGTTCCGACGAATACACCGATTCCAACTGCGACCACAGCACCTGCAAATACCCCTACTCCGTAATCATCACCCCCCACCGTGTGACGGTGGGGGGCTCGTCGGCATTGACTGTAGCGTAGCTGATTATTCTAACTGTGCATTCCACTCTAGGGCGAATCTGATGAGCGCCAAAAAATCCTCTTCACGATCAATAAACGATTCATCCACTTTGACAAAACCACGCATACGGCGTGGATTTTTGGCAAGGGGCGACACACCAGTTTGCGTGAGGAGCTGCTGAGCCCGCTCGCCCCCGACACGCGCCATCATCGCATCACCAAAGACGCCAACCAGCATGTGCCCACGCACAAAAAAGACAATACCACCGAACATGCGCTTCGTCGGCGCATGTGGGAATTGTTCACGAATACGTTCAAAAATCGTGCGCGAATACGGCATATGTTATGTTTACTCGTCCAAAACAGTGCATACAACGAGCATATCATACGAATGTGACCCATGGAACAGGAACCAACAGCACATAATTCGCATGGACGCACCCACCCAGGTGTGTTGTGGCATCTGCACGCCCCCCCCCGCAGTTCGCATCGCGGATAGGCTAGTGACACGGAGTGTGGCATTGATTGGCAGTGTACCTCCTGCCAAACCGTGACACGCATGCTACTTACGCAAAATGGTGCATGATAATCGTCACCACCTGTACACACGACATGTGTGCCTTGAAAAGGCGTGGCGGTGTGGCCAATGTCGGGCGCTCCATAATACACCGATGCAGACTCGTGGCGAGTTGGGACGCACGCGCAATACCACTCTCGTGTCGGTATTGATTGACAAGCGCATAGAGTTGTTGTGCATCGGGGATATCGCGTGCAGAAAGCGCCATGTATGCGGCAACGGCATCAAGAAATGCATATACACTCGCATGCGCAGTTGCATACTCACCATCGACTAGGAGTTGGCCAATGTGTGTTCGTGCACTCGCACCATCTGCCGTAAAAATCGCCACATAACAAAGCCAGATTACACATTGGGCACGCGCGATTGTTACACCGTGTTGCGTATATCCCCGCTGTGCCTGGATGAGGTACGTACGTGCACTGCGGAAATCCCCCATACTGGTGAGAATGATGCCCCGCTGCAACAGCGTGTCAAGTATCGCAATCGGATTACCACTCCGCTGATGCACACGCAAGGCCACATCGTTTTTTTCGAGTGCAGCACGGAAATCGCCCATATGCCATGCAAGGACTCCCATCAGTAGATCAAAACGCGCACTCCACTGTGGCAGGACATGGTCTGCCATAATCTGTTGTGCGGCCACAAGGGTCGCCTGACACGTTGCAAAATGCGCCGATGTCATCGTTTCACTATGAGAGATGAAGGCGTACACCATGTCAAATCGTACACGTGCATACAGCAACGGCAAGTGCGTCACCTGCGCCAACAGCGCCTCCAATAACTGTAGTCCCTGGTGCATGTCACCGCAATCACACATGACACATCCCATCAAGTAGTGTAATTCGGCAACATAGCGCGTGGCAGGAGTGGTGCTCTGTTGCACACATCGCTCGAGGAGTGGCCGGATATCACCTGACATGCCAAAACGACGCCACACACTGTGCCAACTCGTCAGGAGTTGACTCGCCAATTCAACATGTTGGTGAGCCACGAGACTCACTACAAATTCATAGACCAGTTGCACCTCTGTTGGCGTAATCAGGCGTAGTGTATCGCCAGCGGTGTCTTCCCAGCGCCAATCCACCTGGAGCAATGCGGCGATTACATCGTAGGCGGTGACCAGTACCACATCGGCTGGCATGCGTTGCAGGAGTTGTTGCGCAACTAGCGTATGGAGTTGATATGTTTCGTCGTCGTTAAAATGACGCACGAGTAACAAGTGGTGCTGGTGCAAGTGGCGCACATGTCGCTGTAGTTGGATGTAATCTTCCACACTGAACATAGGGAGCAACAGCTGTAACAAGCGGTAGGTCACCCCTGCCGGCCACAGGTGTACCACGCACAACATCCGCAATTCGATAGGGCTCAACGTATCGAGACGGTGATGAATGGCGTGCGCGAGTTGGAACGGGTGCGTATCCGACATTGGTGCATCTGCAGCAAACAGGATGGCTAGTGGCAAGCCATCCGTCGCCGCACACATGTGCATAACCTCTTGGTCACTCGGTATCGGTTGTTGGCGCATGGTGCGCTGATGACGGTAGAGTTGGCAGGCAGCCGCTTGTGCATGGGTATAGCGAAATGGGGTCAGTGGAATCACCACATACCCAGCAGGATGGCACTGCCGAGCAGTCACAATACACGCAAGCGATGGTAGTGCGGTGTGAATGGCATCGAGGAGTTGTGTCGGCGTGATTCCCACACAATAATCAATATCCATAATCAAGAGATATGGCTGCTCACGGTGAACAAACTGTGCCAAGTGAAGTTGCATGACGTGGGGAAGGTGTGTGGCCACACCAAAAACCCGTGCCAAACGTACCGCAAAATCTGCAAATGTGTGTATCTGATGTGCGTGAACGACATAGGCACGTTTGCCGTGTGCCATTTCGTATGCGCGCAACAGTTCACATGCAACAGTAGTCTTGCCGATACCAGCAGGACCACACAGCACCAGGTTGTGCCGCGCTACCGCCGCATCATGCCACTGAGAGAGCTCGATTTCACGCCCGATAAGTGCACCAGAAGACGGCATAACTGGGATATCAAAGCCATAATTTCGCATTTCTTGACGCCATTCATCCGCAGGAAAGTAACGCATGCATTCGATAAAATAACTAATCGGCAGGCGCATCGCTACCGCCAACGTAAAGAATTCGCTCGTGGTCAGTGCCTGTGCATGATGCGCAAAGATAACCGCCAGTACACGCAGAAAGAGATCACATGATGCCGTAATGTCACGTTCAGGACGCATCAAAAACAAATCGTCAAAGCGTGATCGCGTCAGTTCAATCCCTTGAGCGTTGAGTGCGGCAATCACATCAGGCACATGTACATCCACCGCACGCAGACGCTTCATGGCACGTTTCATCATCGTGTTGATGGTCGGTTTATCGTAGAACATTTCACTCGACATACAGACATCATTTCACATTTACGCAAGGAAGATACACGAAATATACCACATTTTCGTTGAATATTTCCGAAAAATAAGCATCACCTAATTGTAAATTATGTATATCACACAAACAGCGAGTGGGTATCACATGAAAAAAATCGACTTAGTCGCACATCACACCCCTCAGGAACTCCAACGACGATATCGCTATTGCCAAGATGCACAAGAGGCGCGACGCTGGCGTATCTTGTGGATGCTAAGCACACATACACCTATTACCACCATCATTGCGAGCACTGGCATGAGCCGCACCTGGATATGGCACATCTGCAAGCGCTACAACGCACTAGGGAATATTGGTGTCAAGCGCCAACAGCAGCGCCATGTCGGTGCGCAGCCCATCTTGTCCGAGCACCAAGTAGCATTACTCACCGAGGCACTCACCCAACCGCCCCTAGAAGGAGGGAGGTGGACGAGCAAAAAGGTTGCTGAGTGGATTCAACGCACCACCAACCGCCCCCACGTAGCGGTGCGTACTGGATGGGTCTATTTGTGTCGTTGTCGAGCCACACCGCACAGTGAATGATTACTGTGTGCACAAATCATCTCGAATCAGGCGTATCACATCATAAAACGTCAGATGCGCCATCGGATGCGGAGTCACCGGCGGAGTCGCTACTATCTGCTGGTGTGCAATGTGGCGTTGTTGTTGAAAGATGGCATCGAGTTGCTTGCCTCGGTAAATGTGGCGTTCAGCCCGGAAATGTTCGATACGGTCACAGAGCTGAATGGTATCGTGGAACGCCCCTTGTAACAACAGAATGCCACTATATATATCCATCACATACAGCATATCTTGTAACCCACCAGCACGATGCAACGGCTCAATCGCATCCGCCAACAAGGCACGAGCCTGGGTGACCGCCCCACCCAAGACGGCAATGGCAGCCAAACGCAAATTACACTGCGCTTCGCCTATGCCGATGCGTAGGCGGGCATATTCAGCACGCGCATACACAAGAGCCGGCTGCGCAATATCAAAGGCACCAAGTGCCAAGTAAATCAAACCCCGGTTAAAGTTGGCTTCTACGATGCCGTGTGCAGATTTACACTGTGTATAGAAGCGCAACGCCTGATCGTTGTACGCTATGGCACGCGCACTATCCCCCGCACTCAAACAGACATAGGCGTAGAGATCTAATACGCTTGCACGCAATACGATATCGTCGTGTGTGTGTAGGAAATGGAGTGCCCCATCCAAATAGGTGCAAATCGTGTCATAGGCAATCAACGGCGGCTCACTCGTGTCAATCACACCATTCATGCCGATTTCTGCCGCGATACGACACATGAGCGGTTGCTGATTGCGGTATTGCGCACCTGCATATGCACGGCGGAGATATGTCAATGCCAACGAAATCATGCCACGTGCACTATAGAGCGAACCCAGCGTAAACAGGAGCTCGGGTACCAACGGTTGTGTGGCAGGCAACGCAGACACACATTCTTCGACTTGCGGAGTTGCCCCATCACTCAATCCGTGGCGAATCCACTGCGAACGCCCCATCACAAGGATTTGGGCGGTTTCCGCATACATGTGATACGTCAACATGACCGTGGTACACCCCAGTACACACCATAAATCACTGGTTTCACAACGCTCCGTGGCATGGTCGGTGGTCACTTCCCAGCGCAAATCGAGCTGGTGAATGGCGCTAGCAACGTGCTGAAAAAGTTGCTGGGTTTCATGAGTGGCATCATGATGCATCATAACCTGTCGAATGACCGCATTGACCTCGATACGCATCTGTTCGTCGCTACCCACCACATAGACGATGCGCCGTTGGATGAGCTGTTCAATACGATGAATACAGGCGGGCGCATGCATCCCCCAAATAGCGGGTGCAATCAGGCAGAGAAATCGTCGTGTCAATGGGGTGGTACTCTTGCACAACAGTGTAACAATTTGCGTATCAATGGCATCGAGTTGCGCAATATTCTTGTGCACCACTTCATCGGTCACCTGCACATCGGCAGTCCCTGCCATCGCATTTGCAATCATGCTAATGGCGAGTGGGTTGCCATGTACAGCACGACACGATGTCAACACGTATTCTGCATTCACATTGTGCCCACCGGCTTGGTGATACATCTGCATAAAGAGTTGACAGGCCGATGCCCGCGAATGTGCCGTATCGAGTGCAGGGATGATTTCTTCGTGGAATTCGGACATACTAGCGAGCAATCCACTGGTGCGGGCGATGGCCACACAGCGGAGCATGGGGAGATGGGCCTGGAGCTGCGTCACAATCACCCGTGCAGAAATCCCCGAGTCGCATTCATCAATGTGCTCAAGTATCACATACACCAATGTGCGGTGTAACACCATCTGCAGACGGAGCAGAATCGGCTCATTGGCTATCGGTTTGACATGAAACAACGCGGCCAAGTGCTCGTAGAGTTGGGCAAGTGTACGAATGGAACGCACATCGAGATAATAGAGGGGCTGGCCATGCGACATTTCGTAGCGACGCAACAACTCCAACGCAATCGCCGTTTTGCCGATTCCTGCGGGACCAGCAAGCAGCATGTGGCGTTGCTTGGTCATCAGCGCATACAAACGATTGAGGATGGTGTCACGCCCAATCAACATGGGGAGTTGTGGTGTCACTGGTCGGGTGCGCAATCCATATTGGTGCAACGCAGATTGCCAATCTTGGGCAGAAAAATAGCGCTGATAGCGGTGGAGTTGATGAATCGGAATACGCGCCGCATTAATCAGCGCAAGGAATTCATCGGCACGCACAATATCTGCGTCGCAATCAAATACGATGGTAAAGAAGAGGTGAAAGATGTCGAGTGGAATATGGACATCGCGGGCGGAGCGCGTCAAAAACATGTCATCGAAGCGGGCACGTGATAACTGCACATCATGTTGTGCCATCGTCTCTAGGATGTCTACGACAAAGACACGGTGCTGACGCAACCGACGCATGATGTCGCGCATAATCCGAATAATCTGTGGTTTATCGTAAACGAGGTCACTCATCGCACTCCTGCCTTGTTACGACGACGGCGGCTGTTCCTCCCAGGTGGGGGCATCCCAACCGAAGTCAATGGCATGGCGTTTGAGATGTGCCTGAAGTTTGGCATCTGTTTCTACTAACTCAACTATCCGGCTCAGGGCACCATTCAAGGCATCCTGCATCCCGTCGGGATACTTGGCCAAACGATCGGGATGCACGTCAAATATCAGTGGGGCATGAAAGCGCAGGTAGCCGTCGGATGTCTTTTGTGGTGCCATTATCTACTCCGTTCATCGCATAACCGCAGGGTGGCGTAGTGCGGCACGCATCATACGCCACTGTGGGCAATAGTGTGCCACACACTGCCAGAATGGTGTGGCATGATTGGCATGGAAGAGGTGGGCAAGCTCGTGGATGACCACATATGCGATGACGTCATGCGGGTAGTGGACCAGACCCGTAGCAAAGGCCAATTTGCCGGTACGCGGTGCACAACTCCCCCAACGACTCCGCATCGAACGAATGCGCCATGTCACCGGTGGTGTAGCCATCACCTGCTGCCAGTGGGGCACCAACTGAGCCATGACGATGGCCAATTGGGCGGCATACCACTGTTGCAACGAGCGTGCCACCTGTGTGGCATCATCACGCTGACGGATGCCGACTACCACCACATCACCTTCGATAGACACACTGCGCCGTGCCGCCACTGTGAGCCGTACGGGCATTTCACGCCCAAAGAGCGTGACGGAGGTAGGCATCGTGGTAGGGTGCGGGTGATAGTGTGCGTTGATCCAGTCTGCGTGGGCGTGCGCAAATGTTTCAGCCACCGCCATCGCACAGTGCCACGGCACATTGAGAGTCACTCCCGCAGGCGTAACCCGCAAGCGCAGGTATTTGACCCGTTTACGGTGGAGTGTGACTGGAATTCCGGCGACTATGATCTGCACAACCAACCTCTTTTTTCTCGTACCACGCCATTGTAACGGTTTTTGAATTGCTTGTCTGCGTTGCGTCTGCAATCAGCAGTATGGTATAATCCGCTTGAATGGCCCGGTAGCTCAATGGATAGAGCATCAGTCTTCGGAACTGAGTGTTGGGGGTTCGATTCCCTCCCGGGTCGCCA